>CAZMOK010000001.1:0-129723 GCA_964567785.1 uncultured Bacteroidales bacterium
ACGCCTCACACTTCACGGATTTCCCAGCACCCACAAACTCTCAACTCTCAACTCTAAACTCTAATCTTCCAGTCCTGTAACAAACTTTTCCGGGTGCTTTGCCGTCATACCCAGGTAGAACCGCTTGATCTCCTCCATGTCTTTGTCAATATCACCTGACAGCTCCATCACCTTGCCGATGCCGCCCTCTTTCTTGCCGTAATCAATGTATCCTAAAGCAACAGGCAGGTTGGCGCGTTGTGCAATGTAATAGAACCCCCTTTTCCAGCGTGGATTGGGCCTGCGGGTGCCCTCAGGGGTGATCACAACGAAGAGTGAACCGGACTTTTCGAACATCGATGCCACATGCTGCACCATGTTACCGCTGCGGCTCCGGTCAACAGGGAGGCCCCCCAGCCATTTCAGCACGGGGCCCAGGGGGAAGAAAAAGATCTCTTTCTTGATCAGGAATTTCACCTTCACCCCGATCACACCGTAAGCCAGCCGCCCGATCACGAAATCCCACATGCTGGTATGCGGGGCCGCTACGATCACAGCCTTTTTCGAATCAGGTGGAATGACTCCCTTGATGGTCCATCCACCCAGATCCAAAAGCCATTTAGAAATGATACGGAACATGTGGCAATGTCATTTGTTGCTCAACCTGCAAAGTAAGTGAATTAATATGCGGATTTGGCAAAACATGAGGGCTATTCTCACGTTTTATACCGATATTTACCTTGTGTAAAGTACTTTTTTGTCCTTTGAAGTATAACAATTCAACACATTCCGGAATTAACCAAAAAACAATCAAATGAAAAAATTATTCTTTCTACTTGGATTGATGATCATTGCCCTGGTTGCCTCCAGCCAGGATTTTGAATACGATCCATCAGCGGCAATTTCCCTTGACCCCAAAACAACTTATGGTAAGCTGGATAACGGGCTCACCTACTACATACGCGAAAACAGCTATCCCGAAAACAGGGCCGAATTCTACCTGGTTGTGAATGCAGGCGCCATCCTTGAAGACGATGACCAGGATGGCCTGGCGCATTTTACGGAGCATATGGCGTTTAACGGGACAGAGAATTTTAAGAAAAAGGAGATCATCAACTACCTGCAGTCGATAGGCATGAAGTTCGGTCCCGAGATCAATGCCTTCACGAGCCACGATGTCACTACCTATATGCTTCAGAAAGTGCCTGTTGATGTACCGGAAAACATCGACACCTCACTCATGGTGCTTTACGACTGGGCTTATAACCTCGCCTTTGAAGATGAAGAGATCGATGCGGAAAGGGGCGTGATCCACGAGGAATGGCGCACCCGCCGCGGCGCCGAGTTCCGCATGATGACAAAGGCCAACGAAGTGCTTTACCAGGGTTCAAAATATGCAGAAAGGGATGTGATTGGCGATATTGATATCATCGATAATTTCGAGTACGAAACCATAAAGCGCTTTTACCTCGACTGGTACCGTCCCGACCTGCAGGCAATCGTGGCGGTGGGTGATTTCGACGGTGAAATCATCGAAGCAAAGATCAAAGAGATCTTCGGACAGGAGCCGGCCAGGGAAAACCCCAGGGAAAGGGAATATTTCAATGTGCCTGATCACGAAGAAACGCTGGTCACTATCCAGACCGACAAGGAAGCCCGCTATGCCGTTGTACAGCTTTTCTATAAGCATGATACAGATAAAAAGAAGGATGCATCTTACTACCGTCAAGGCATGCTTGAATCACTCTATTCGAGTATGCTCAATGCCCGGTTCCAGGAGTTGCTGCAATCGGAAAATCCACCCTTCATATTCGGTACTTCGGTATACACAAACATAGTTAGGACCAAAGATGCTTACCTGGCCTATGCGGTGGCTAACGAAAAACAGCTCGAAGATGCATTGAGGACCTTGCTCATTGAGAACGAAAGGGTAAAAAAGTTTGGATTTACTGAAACTGAGCTGGAGAGGGCCAGGAAAGATTACATGGTAAAGACCGAGAAACAATTCAAGGAAAGGGATAAAAAGGAATCGCAGGCCTATGTGTGGGAATATTATGACCATTTCCTCAGGGACGAGCCGGCGCCCGGGATCGAGTTCGATTATGCCTTTGTAAAGTCATTGCTTCCGGGGATTACCCTCGAAGAAATTAACAACCTGGCCAAAGAGTGGATCATTGATGAAAACCGTGTCGTAGTGATGATGGGACCGGAAAAGGAAGATTTTGAAATGCCCACCAAAGAGGAAGTCCTGAGAATACTGGATGAGGTGGAAGACGAGGAGATCGCAGCATATGACGACAAGGTCAGCGATGAACCGCTCATTCCCGTAGAGCTTGAAGCCGTTCCGGTTGCATCTGTGACTGAAATGGAAAAATTCGAGGCAACGGAATGGACCTTTCCTAATGATGTAACGGTGGTCATCAAGCCAACCGATTTCAAGGAAGATGAAATACTGATGACAGCTTTCAGTATGGGCGGTACGTCGTTATACGACATTGATGAACTGATATCGGCCGATTTCTCTGCCACCATTGCCCTTCAGAGCGGGCTCGGAACCTTCGACCAGGTTTCTTTGCAGAAAAAGCTTGCAGGCAAAATAGTTCAGTTATATCCTTCTGTGAACAGCGTTTTTGAAGGATTCAATGGTTCTGTCACTCCCACAGACCTGGAAACCATGCTGAAAATGATCAATCTCTATTTCACCGATCCCAGGATTGATGAGACGGCTTTCAATGCCCTGATGAAGAGGTACAAAGACCTGCTTGAGAACAAAGAACTGAATCCTGCCAGCACATTGCAGGATACTGTGCTGGTTACCAATGCCAGTTATCATCCCAGGGTAAGGCCTATGTCGGTCGATTTGCTCGAGGAGGCCAGCCTGGATGATATCGAGTGGATATTTGAAGAACGTTTCGGCGATCCCTCGGGCTTTACATTCTATTTTGTCGGCAATATTGATCCCGAAGAGGTAAAGCCAATGTTTGAAAAGTACATCGGAAGCCTGCCTAAGATAACCCGGGATGAAAGTTTAATCGACAGGGGCATCAGGCCCCCCGAAGGTACCGTCAAAAAAACGGTTTACCGCACGATGGAGGTTCCCAAGAGTACTGTTTCGATCACCTTCCACGGAGAATATGATTTCGACAATTTCCAGGACAGAATGAATTTGTCGGCCCTCTGCGACATACTTGATGTCAGGTATGTGGAAACTGTTAGAGAGGAGCAGGGTGGAACCTACGGAGTAGGGGTAAGGCCGGGACAGAACAAATACCCTTACGAGCATTACAGCGTCAGGATCTACTTCGATTGCGACCCTTCAAACGTGGATAACCTCAAGGCCATTATTTATGATGAGATCGAAAAGCTAAAAACCGATGGCCCGAAACTCAAAGACCTGAAAGGGGTGAAGGAAAACAAGATCAAGAATTACCAGGAGAACCTTGAAAGGAACCAGTACTGGCTCAATGCTATGAAAAACAAGGATTTTCTCGGCACTTCCGATGAGGTCATCTTTGAATATGAAAAGTATATCGACAACCTGACCGTTGAAAACCTGCGCGAAGCCGCAAACAGGTTTTTCACCGACCAGGTAGTGGAGGTGGTCCTGCTCCCCGAAAACATGGAGGAGAACATGGTTAATCCGATGAGTGGAGAGTAGGGCAGATCTTTAGTAATCCAGATCCAGCTCAAGCTTGTCTTTCAACTTTTTAAGGTGGGGGTTCTTTTTGGCCATTGCCAGGAACTTTTCATCGGGAAGGTAGGGTGTTGTATCGTCTTGGTTTTCAGCGATCCTCGTTTCAACCTGGATGAAAGAATTTCTCAACTCGTTGCGCAGGAATTCGAGCAGTTCCGGTTTTCGCTCTTTAATTTCCATCTCCTGCACTTTGTTATCGATGACCAGCTCCACCACGAATTCTTCTTTTAATACAGGTTTTCTCTTTTTGAGCGTGCTGTAGAAATTCGGATACTGCTTTGCTATGCTTTCAGTGAAATAGGTCCATACCTTATTGAGCTGTTCACCGTTGAATTCTTCCTTCTCCTCCCTGAGATAAACAGTTGTCTGCGGACCTGAGTCCTCTTCTTTATTGTTTTCGGGTTTTATGGAGATGGTAAGCGGACTCTCTGCAGTGGTTGATGATGTTGACGGTTCCGGGTTGGCCGGCTTCTTTTTTGTTTCTTTAACCGGGTTTTTTTTTATAGGCGGTGAAGGCTTTTCCGGCAGGGGTTGCGCTTTTTCCTCTTTTACCTCACCGGTACTGTTTTTTTTTTCGGGAGATGCTGAAAGGTTTTCCTCGATGGAGCACATCCGGAGAATGGCCAGCTCAAGGTGCAGCCTCTTGTTATTGCTGTTTTTATATTCAATGTCGCACTGGTTCTGTATTTCAAGTGCTTGTGCAAGGAACCTTACGGAGCACCCGGCCGACTGTTCAGTGTACTTTTCCCTGATGGTGGATGTCACCTCGAGCAACTGTATGGTTTCCTTGTCTTTGCATACCAGCAGGTTCCTGAGGTGTTCGCCAAGGCCTATGATAAAATACTGGCCATCGAACCCCCTTTCAATGATCTCGTTGAGCGTAAGCAGTGCGCCGCTCATGTCACCCTTAAAAACCTGGTCGGTTATGTTGAAATAATAGGTGTGGTCGAGTACGTTCAGGTGCTCAATGACCATATCATAAGTAAGGGTTTTTCCCCCGAAACTGACAAGTTGGTCGAAGATGGAGAGTGCATCCCGGAGGGCGCCGTCGGCGCGCTGAGCTATGATATGAAGAGCTTCGTCTGACGTTTCAACGGCCTCCTTTTCAGCAACGTATTTCAGGTGGCTGACAATGTCGGGAACATTGATCCGCCTGAAATCAAAAATCTGGCATCGCGATAAAATGGTAGGTATGATCTTATGCTTTTCGGTGGTGGCCAGGATGAACTTGGCATAATCAGGTGGCTCCTCGAGTGTTTTGAGGAAAGCATTGAAAGCCGCCTGCGATAGCATATGAACCTCATCGATGATATAGACCTTGTACCTGCCTACCTGCGGGGGGATCCTCACCTGGTCGACCAGGTTCCGTATATCATCCACCGAATTGTTGGAGGCTGCATCAAGCTCGTGTATGTTGAAAGAGGCCGACTGGTTGAACGAAACACACGATTCGCATTCGTTGCACGGTTCAATGTTTTCGGTTGGGTTGAAACAGTTGATGGTCTTGGCCAGGATCCTGGCACAGGTCGTTTTACCTACCCCCCGCGGCCCTGCAAACAGGAATGCCTGGGCAAGCTGCCGGTTCTTAATGGCATTTTTCAGCGTGTTGGTAATCGACTCCTGCCCCACAACCGTATCGAAAGTGGAAGGCCTGTATTTTCTTGCTGAAACAATGAAGTTTTCCATCCCGGCGCCGTTACTGGTTCGTATCGCTTTCAAAAATAGCAAACTTTTTACCTCCATTATGGCCAAGTTATCCACACATCCCAAACTATAATATCCTATATTTGTGATTATCATGCTATTGATTTATACCGAAAAAGTTACTAACAGAGTAACCTATATTTTCGATGTTATCTTCAACCGGCTGCTGGGAATTGAATTCACAATCACCGATGATAGGGAGCAATTCAAATCGAGCAGAAAAGCAAAACTTTCTTACGGAAAGTATCCCCTGGGAAGTGAATTATTTTTCAGGGCAGTCGACCTGCTTTTTCAAAAGGAGATTGAAAGCCAGGAACTGACCTTTATTGAATATGAAGGACATAAAGCTTTTTTCCAGGTACACGGCGACGCGTCGGCCATACCTTTCGATCCCTTTGCAGCCTCATTCTATCTTATATCCAGGTATGAAGAATACCTGCCTTATGTAAGGGACGAATACGGGCGCTTTGAGGCAGCACAAAGCATAGCTTACCGGGAAGGCTTCCTCAAACAGCCGCTGGTAAACATTTGGGCAGAAAAAATAGGCAGACTGATCCAAGAAAGATATAAATCAATTACAGTCCGTGAGAAGAGATACACTTTTATTCCGACTATCGACATTGACTCGGCATGGTTTTTCAGGGCGAAAGGGCTGGTCCGAAACATAGGAGGGGTTTTTAGATCGCTTTTCAGGCTTGAATTATCAGGATTTGCAGAAAGGGCAGGTGTCATAACCGGAATCAGAGATGATCCATTCGATACATACCGGCAACAGATCGATGTGATAAAGAGATATCAGCTAAAACTTATTTATTTTATCCTTTTTGCCGAATATGCCAGGAACGATAAGAACCTGCCTGTAAATAACAAGAAGTTCCAGGTGCTGATCAAAAGTCTTGGCGATTATGCCGAAGTTGGCATTCATAGCTCTTATAACTCCTCATTCGATCACGGCAAGCTCAGAACGGAGGTGAAAAAGCTTTCGCAGGTGCTGAACAAGGAAATAACAAGGGTAAGGCAACATTTCACAAGGCTCAACTTACCGGCCACCTACCGCAATTTCCTCACTTCGGGAATAAGGAATGATTATTCGATGGGTTATATGCATCACCCGGGTTTCAGGGCCGGGATCTGTGATCCCTTTCCTTTTTACGATCTCGACATGGACCATGTGACAAGCCTGATGGTCTATCCCTTCGGCTTTGCTTTTACATCCACCTCGCCGCGACCTTCAGAAGAAAAATTAAGAGTTGCAAATGAAATAATCAGTGCGGTAAAAAGCGTTAATGGTACTCTGGTTATGGTATGGGAAAATACTTACCTGCGAAAAGGCGTGAAAGGGGAGGACAATTTGAAGCTCTTTGAGGATATGGTAAAGATGGCATCAGATAAAGCCCTTTCTTGATTAATATTGCAATGTATTTCTACTCAAGATGATCAGAAGCCTGCTTCTCTATATGCACTACATCACCGGAACACTGCTTTCGGAAAACAGGCCTGTGCTCTTGCACGAAGCAGGAAGGCCCTGGGCTATACCACGGGCTCACAAGATTAAAGAGTACCCGCAGGAAGAAATCGGAAGTGCACTCCATAAGGCGATCCGGTGGCTGCTGAGGGCAACCGAAAGAATGGACGATGATGGCTTCGGGTCTTTTCACCTCCGGTCGGGCTGGACCACATCGTACCCTGAAACCTCAGGTTATATAATTCCTACCTTGCTCAAATATGGAACCAAATACCCGGAAAAGGAGGCAGTGAATGCCGCCAAACGTTCGGCCGACTGGCTTATCAGTATTCAAAAACCATCGGGAGGTTGGCAAGGTATGAGAATGGCCGACAACAAACCTGAAGTGGTTTTCAATACGGGACAGGTGATCAGGGGAATGAATGCAGCCTTCAGGTACTTCGGTGAGGAAAAGTACCTGGAAAGTGCAAAAAAGGCCGCAGACTGGCTCTGGAAGGTACAGCAAGATAACGGTTCCTGGAAAAAGCATGCGTTGATGGAGGAGGAGAGGGTGTACGACAGTTTTGTTTCGGTGCCCCTGATCGAGACTTACAGGTTATCGGGTGAGAAAAAATACAGGGACGCGGCGGCCCGGAACCTCGACTGGATCATTAATGAAAAACAACTCAGGAACGGATGGTTCGAGGATTGCGACAATACCGTAAAACATAACGACCGCCCCATACTGCATACTATTTCATATACAATCGACGGGCTGATAGATGCTGGCGAAATGCTCGGCAGGGATGACTATTTTAAAGCAGGAAAAAAAGCGGCCGAAAACCTTTTAAAGAGCTTTTTCTCCGTGGGTAGGATGTGGGGGAGGTACGATTGTGAATGGAAAGGTTCTGAGCATTTTATCTGCACAGGCGGGGCCCAGATCGCGATAATCTGGCTGAAGATCTACGGGCACACCCTCGAAAAATACTTTTTGGAGGCTGCCGGCCGTATGATCGACCTTTTAGTATATATACAGGACAGGAAGGACGCTGACAATGAAAACACTCTCGGCGCTCTTCCGGGCTCCTTCCCGCTCTGGGGCAAATACGAACCTTTTGCATTCCCTAACTGGGCCACAAAATTTTTTGCCGATGCACTGATGCTGATTCAGGGAACTGAACATGAAGATGAAAGCGGATCATAAAAAAAGCCTCGCAACTTTGTTGCTTGATACTGCCAGGAGCCAACCTTCGGAAGTTGCCTGGGAGAAGGGTGATGAATCATATACCTATGAAGCGCTGTTCACGGAAGCGCTTAATATATCGGAAAGGATAAATGCCACCGTCAGTAAAGATCACCATTTCGTGCCGGTGGTTGCCGATAAGAGCTATTATTGCTATGCTGCAATGCTGGGGATCGTATTGGCCGGAAGATGTTATGTGCCGCTGAACCCTGCCTTCCCGCTTTCGAGGAACCTCGGGATACTTAAACTGGTTGGTAATAAGTATTTCCTTTCAGGAAAGGAGTCATCAAAATATACGGAGGGCTTTATATCGGCAGGTTATGAAAAACTGCAAACAGAGGCGATTCGAAATACGGGCTTGCCTGAAAATGCTGAAGTGCATACCTCCTGTGAGAGGATCCTTTACCTGCTTTTTACCTCGGGCAGCACCGGTAAGCCAAAAGGTGTACCGGTGACGGAGAACAACCTGCTTGCCTATCTTGGGAATATACGGAAGATCATCGAAGTTGGGCAAGGCGACAGGTGTTCCCAGGCATTCGACCTCACCTTCGACCTCAGCGTTCACGATCTTTTTGTTACATGGACTTCAGGGGCGACACTGGTTGTTCCGGAAGAGGGGTCCCCTTTATTTTTCCACAAGTTCATAAAAAAGAAAAAGATCACATCATGGTTCACCGTGCCTTCTACCATATACCTGCTTGACAAAATGAGGCTTCTTAAGGCCGGTGTTTATCCCGACCTGAAAATAAGCCTCTTTTGTGGTGAGGCCCTGCCTGCTGCCCTGGCCGGTAAATGGATGAAGGCAGCGCCGGGCTCCGGCATGATCAATCTCTACGGCCCCACGGAAGCAACCATCGCTATTTCTTTTTACGACCTGAAAGCAAACGACACGATAGGCGAAAAAAACGGGATTGTATCAATAGGACGAATTTTCCGGGGTCATGAGGCAAAGATCCTCGGCCAGGAGACCTCAGGAAAAGGTGAATTGCTGGTTCACGGCCCGCAGGTTGTGAAAGGCTATTATGATGACCGGGAGCAGACAGCATCAGCCTTCACTGAAAAAGATGACAGGATTTTTTACAAAACAGGTGATATTGTTGAAAAGAATGAGGACGGAAATATGTTTTTCCTGGGTAGAAAGGACCAGGAAATCAAGCTTCACGGCTACAGGATCAACCTTCTTGAGGTTGAACACTGCATCAGTGCTTACCTGGACGGAAATAAAGCAGTAGCTGTGCTGCACAGCAGCGGCCCTGCCGGGAAGATCATCTGCTTTGTGACGGGCAGAGAGCAAAATACAGGTTTTGAAGCAGAAATACTTCAATATTGCAGGCAACGATTGCCGTGGTATATGGTGCCCGAAAAGATTATTTTTGTGAAAGATTTTCCGCTGAACCCCAACGGAAAGGTTGACAAGCGGAAACTGGTTAGTCTGATCGATGAAAAAATCTGAGATAAAAAAGGAATTAATATCCCTGCTAAAGCCCAGGATGGATATGCTTGGTGTCAGGGAAAGGGAGCTACGGAACGACTTTGACCTTGTAGCTTCAGGATTTGTCAATTCCATGGAGTTCGTAGACCTTGTGTCCGAGCTGGAATCGAAGTGCGGTGTGGAGATCGACTTTGACAAGGTACTTGAGTCAAGGAAATTTACAACAATAGGAGGACTGACAGGACTGTTTGATGAATACCTTAAAAAATAAAATAGAAATATTGGCAGTTAAGCCAGGCGATAGCAAGAGGCTAAAAGAGGTTGCCTCAATGCTTGAGGAAATGTACAGGGAGATGCTGGAAATGGGCCTCATGACAGGTCTTGCTGAAAAAGGTGCTGAAAAGTGGATAAGCGGGATGGAATCCACCCTGGGAAAGTTGTCGTACCTGCTTGTGGCCGTGAGAGAAGATAAGATCATAGGTTTTGCCCACGGATCATTGCGGTTTATGCCCGAATACCTTGGAGGAGAGCTAACCGGGAATATCACTCACATTTACCTGGAGAGGGATTTCAGGAGTATGGGTATTGGTGAAGACCTCCTTGAGAAACTTGAAGAATGGTTCCGGCATAAAAAGGTGGCATCGATCGACCTTGAAGTTTTACCGGCCAATGAAAAGGCAAAGAATTTCTGGCTGGGAAAAGGCTATGATACAGAACTCATTAAGTTTAGGAAGATAGTTTAATGACCATTAAATCTAAACCCCTTAAAGAGATCATCGATGAATTGCCTGTGATGAAAGGTGAAATACTTTGGGTCACGGCCGACCTTACACGGCTGGCGATGGCCATAAAGCGCAGGGAAAAGAATTTTTCAGCAGACAGGCTTATCGATCTCCTCCAGGAAAAGGTAGGTGATAACGGCACTCTTGTGATCCCGGCATTCAATTATAACCTGAAAAGAAACAGCAGCTTCAATATCGGCAAAACCAGACCGGTAACGGGAGCGCTGGCCCTGGTGGCTTTTGGAAGGAAGGATTTTAAAAGGACGAAACATCCCCTGCATTCTTTCATGGTGTGGGGAAAGCACAGCGAAAAGCTTTCAATGCTTTCCAATACCGGATCGTTCGACCCTGATTCACCCTTTAATTACCTTTATGAAAACAATGCCTCCGCTTTGCTTATCGGCACATCGGTGAAAGAGGCATTTACCTTTGCACATTTTGTTGAGGCTACTGAAAAGGTAAGGTACAGGAGGGACAAGAAATACCGGATCAGATATACCGACAGGCAAGGGAAGACTTCTGCCCTGTCCTTCAAGCTTTATGCAAAGAAACCCGGCTGGACCATGTGCCTGTGGAAACTCCAGGAATTGATGGAACAGCGCGGTATGATATGGAAAGAAACCCATAATGGCGTAAGTATCTCAAAGATAGGCCTCGTGGAAGCGTATGACCTTATAAGTGAGGATATCCGGGAAAACAGGGCGCGTAATATAGCCTGTTTTAATCCCGGGATTTGGTTGAAAGGGATCGTGAAGTATGTGCTTCGTAAAGTGTTCGGGTATCAGACGGTATCAGAAAGGATATGGCAATGATACTGGTTTATGCAGATAAGATAACACCGAGGCTCAAATATGCCTGCAATGTTATTTTCGGGGATGTGCTCGCTGTAAATCACCTATTGATACAGAATATTGAAAAAGCAAACAACCACGACGGTCCCCTTATAAGCTATAGCATCAGCCCGGATGTTGCTGGGACCAGGGTTGTTCCCCACGGTTTGCTTTCAGAAAGAGAAATACGAGAGCAGGAGATCCGCTTCGGGAAGTGGGAAGGTCTTCCTGTATTTTTTAATGTTAAGAATGGCACTGATCTTCCGTTCGACATATTTTCAATGGTTTTTTACCTGGTATCCCGGTATGAGGAATATCTTCCGCATGAAAAAGACCAACATGGGCGTTATACTGCCGCCAACAGTATAGCCTGCAAGAATAACTTCCTGGAACTGCCGCTGGTTAACATGCTTTGCAGAAAATTTGCAGACCTGATAAACAGGCAATACCCGGCATTCAAAATAGATGGACCGGGGTATGAGTTTGTTCCAACGTTTGATGTTGATATTGCCTTTGCCCACCTGGCCAAAGGTTTTCCAAGGAATATCCTCGGAATGGGTAAATTGCTTCTCAACGGAAAGATGAAAGAACTGGAAGGCAGGCTAATGGTTATGTCAGGGAAGGCAAAAGATCCTTATGATAATTTCGATTATCAGTCGCAACAGATCAGTGAGTTCAATCTGGATCCAGTTTATTTCATCCTTATAGGTAACCTGGGGCCTTACGACAGGAATAATCATTATCGTGATGAAAAGTTCAGGCAACTGACCAGAAGTCTTGCAGATAATTATTCAATCGGTATCCATCCTTCCCACAGGAGCAGCGAGGATAGTTCCTTACTTACTGAAGAGATCAACAGGTTGAAAGTGATTACCGGAAAAGAAGTAACCAGAAGCCGGCAGCATTTCCTCAGGCTTAAGTTACCTGATACTTACAGATTGCTCCTGGAGAACGGAATAACAGATGATTATTCGATGGGTTATTCTGATAAGGTTGGGTTCAGGGCTTCCATTTCTTCAAATTATTATTTTTACGATATCGAAAAGGAGAGCGAAACAAATTTGCAGATCCATCCGTTCTGTTTTATGGATACAGCTTTTTCCGATAACCTGAAGGTATCATCTGCTGCAGCAGCACAAAGAGCAGGTGAATTGTTGACAAAAGTCAGGCAGTCGGGAGGGGTGGCGTACGGTATCTGGCACAATTATGCCCTTTCAGAGACCCATGGATATGAAGGATGGAGAAGTTTTTTTGAAGATGTCTTGAAATTATATTCTTCCGGCTGAAAATGATAAAATACCTGGAAAGAGACGAAATAAGCGACCAGAAGTGGGACAACTGCATTTCACGTTCCTTCAACGGGATGATCTACGGATATACCTGGTACCTCGACATTGTCGCGGAAAACTGGGCTGCACTGGTTGAAAATGATTATGAATCGGTGTTCCCGCTTCCCTATAAAAAGAAACTGGGCATAAGCTATATTTACCAGCCTTTTTTCACACAGCAGCTTGGTCTCTTTTCACGTAACCTGGTTTCAAACGAAAAAGTGAGGGAATTCCTCCATGCCATACCGTCTCATTTTAAGAGAATTGACCTCAATCTTAATACACTGAATAAGTGTGAGGGTAAATTATTTGATTATATCCCACAGTTGAACCACGAGCTTGACCTGATCAATTCCTACAAAACGATCCACGAAAACTATTCTACCAATCTTAAAAGGAATATCAAAAAAGCCGGCAATGCGGGCCTGACCATAATGAAAAACATCAAGCCCGATGGCATCGTAAGGCTTTTCAGGGAAAACAAGGGAAGCGAGATAGGGCATCTGAGAGAGAATGACTATCTGACCCTTAAGAGGCTTATCTATACAAGTATTTATAAAAGGAAGGCCCAATTGCTGGCAGCTTACAACGAAACCAACGAGTTGGTTGCCGGCGTTGTTTTCCTGATTAGCAATAAAAAAGCAATTTTCATTTTTTCCGGTATGAGCGAAGAAGGCCGGAATAAAGGCGCTATGCCCCTGTTGCTCGATTCGTTCATCAAAAATAACAGTGGAAAGCACCTTACTTTTGATTTTGACGGTTCAAACAACGAAAGCCTTGCCAGGTTCTATAAAAGCTTTGGCTCCAAGGAATGTTTTTATTACAGGGTATCGATCAACAGGCTGCCGTTTTTTGCTTCCAGTATGATGAATTTTGGCAGGAAGCTGAAATCATGGCTCAGATAATTATCATAACTTTAAACCCCTGTAAGCGGTAATACTGCCATTTTATTGCAGAAGACTGATGAAATTACACATTAGGGAAAACATACGTGTGTCGCTGGATTCGATAAAGAGTCACCTGCTGAGGACCATTCTCACAGTAGCCATTATTTCGTTCGGGATCATGGCGCTTGTAGGGATACTCACATCCATTGATACCCTCAACTACTTCCTGAATGAGAATTTCAGCCGGATGGGTTCGAACACCTTTTCCATCGTAAACCGGCAGATGAGGGTGCAAATGGGGAACAGGAGCAATGACCCCAAGCGTTTCGAGCCAATAACACTCGACCAGGCCATGGCCTTTAAGGAAGCCTATGATTTTCCGGCCGTGGTATCCGTAAACACTTTTGCTACCCGCACTGCTACCGTAAAGTATGGGAAAGAAAAGTCAAATCCCAATATCCCTGTACTCGGAACAGATGAAAATTATATTACTACATCGGGCGAGGAGATTAGGGCAGGAAGGAATTTCACGCCCCAGGAGGTTTTTTATGGTTCTCATGTTGTGGTTATCGGCAGTGAGATCGAGACCATACTTTTTAAGGATAGTGAAAACCCTGTCGGGAAGATTATTTCAATAGGGCCCGGAAAGTACAAGATCATAGGTGTAATGGAGAGCAAAGGCTCCAGTGTGGGCTTTTCGGGCGACCGCTTCTGCCTCCTGCCCCTCACGAATGTGAGGCAGTATTTTTCGGCACCCAATCGCAGTTTTACCATAAATGTAATGACAGACAGCCCGACCATGCTCGATGAAGCTTCAGGCGAGGCCACGGGAATTTTCAGGATCATAAGAGGTGACAGGCCCGGTGCGGAAAACACATTCGACATAAGGCAAAGCGACAGTATTGTCAATATGATCCTGGAAGACATGAGGAATATCCGGCTTGCAGCCACATTCATCGGCCTCATAACATTGCTTGGAGCTGCAATCGGCCTGATGAACATCATGCTTGTATCGGTAACGGAACGCACCCGTGAAATAGGTATTCGAAAGGCGATGGGAGCAAACCGCGGGGTCATCCGGAACCAGTTCCTCTTCGAGTCGGTGGTCATTGCCCAGCTTGGAGGACTTGTAGGGATAGTGCTCGGTATCGTTATCGGAAACATGCTTTCCATTATCCTGGGCAGTCCTTTCATCATACCCTGGAGATGGATATTGCTTGGGGTATTCCTTTGCTTTGTAGTTGCCATCCTTTCGGGTTATCTTCCTGCAAGAAAAGCCTCAAGGCTCGACCCCATTGACTCCCTACGCTACGAGTGAGAGCTTGGAGCTTAGAGTTTAGTTAGTCCTAAATTATCAGTAAATCAGATACTTAAACTCTCCAGCACCGATACGCCTTAACACCCTAACACGTTAAAAGCTTCATAACGTTGAACTGAAATACGCCACACCGACCAGCCGGTCGTAGAACGAGCCTGGTTCGCGCTGATAAACATACACAGTATAAAGGTTCTCTGTTTCCCAGTGGCTGCCCTCTATGGGTGCCAGGGTAGCCTCACTGCTGCCGTCTTCGAGGAATGCGTAGCAGTAATTGTAATACCCCTGCTTGAGGTAGAGCGTCGCTGCATAGGCATTCAGGTTAAAATTGTAAACCATACGGTTAGACTTTGAGAACTGCCAGTTGGAAAGCTCCCCGAAAACATAAACATTCCCGGTCATAAACGGCTTCGACCAGGGCAGGAGAAAGCTCACCCATACATACTCTCCCCTTGAATAATCGTATTCGGTCTGGTTGGAAGCAATAAGCCTCTTGCCATTGATGTCCTCTTCCGACACGTAATCGATATTATTGCGGGGCCTGTCGGGGTAAAGGTACACTTCATAGGCCTCATTTGTGAGGTTGAGCTTTTGCATCCTGTCAGTGGTATACCTCACCGTTTTCATATCGAAGTACCTGAATTCATTTCCTGCTTCAAAAGTAATTTCGGGCATTACCGAATAATCCAGTTCCGACCCGATCACCATCCTCGGCCTGATGTTCTGAACCACATTGTCCCAGCGGGTGTTCTGCCTTACAACAACCTGGATGTCGTTATAAAGGTTGTGAACATAGAGGTTGGATGCATCCACTTTAAAATCGAGCTGCTGGTCTGTGTATCGGCTGTCAAGATCGGAGGTTTTTACCACTCTGCCACTAATGAGGGCTTTTTGTTCCAGGACCATGAACCGACGGGTAAAAGCAATGTTCTGGTCAGGGTCGCTCCCCACGTAAACTTTAATGATGTAATTACCCGATTTTTTAAGCCTGATGTAATCGGTCGGAAAAATGAGCCTGTAATTGGTATAGGGCTGGATGGTGTTGAACGACATCTTGTAGTCCCTGATCTCATCGTCGGGGAAGCCATCGATATACTCCTGTTGTTGAATTTCCGAGTCATTCCAGAAAGCATCGCAATGTTTCACGGTGTAGCGGTAATCCTTTACGTCGCCTTCCAGGTCATCAAAAACAAGTACGATCTTCTGACCGGTACCCAGTTCTATAATAGGCTGGGAAAGTTCATCGCCTTGCCTGAACAGAAGAACTGTCTTGATGTTTTCCTGATATATGAAATCCTGGTTCCTCTCAAATCCCTTTTCGTAATATTCGTCCTGCTGGCCTTTCAGTACAGTGCTGTAAGTGAGTGATATAAAAACTATTGCGAGAAGGGTGAGCTTTTGCGTTAATTCCCTGAATAAGTACATATGCGGAGTCATTAAACATTTTTTAAATTATAATGTTATAAAAATAACAGTTTGGGAAATCTTTAGGCTTATTGGACCCCAAAAAATGAAAATAATTTGTAAACTTGCAACTCCAAAAATATAGATAATCCGACATATGTCAAGGGTCGTTAGAATTAAGAAAGGTCTGGACATTCCCATCAAAGGAGAAGCAGAAAAAACAATTACGGAGATTCACAGCAAAACATATGCCATAAAGCCCATCGACTTTACAGGCGTGTTTCCAAAATTGCTGGTGAAAGAAGGCGACACTGTTAAATGCGGTTCGCCGCTTTTCTATGATAAGTACAGGGATAATATCCAGTTTACTGCCCCGGTCAGCGGTAAAGTAATTGAGATAAAGCGCGGGGCAAAGAGAGTGTTATTGCAGATCGTCATTGAAGACGACGGCAAAGGTGAAAAGGTGGATTTTGGTAAAGCTGACCCGGCCAGGGCCAACCGTAAGGATATCGTCGACAAGCTGCTTAAGAGCGGTGTTTGGCCGGTAATACGTCAAAGGCCGTATTCCATTATTGCTGATCCGGAAGATGATCCCAAAGCAATTTTTATCTCTGCTTTCGACACCAGTCCGCTGGCTCCTGATTATGATCTCATTGTTCATGGTCACGGAGAAGAGTTCCAGGCCGGCCTGGATGTGCTTGGGAAACTGACAAGCGGAAAGATCCACCTGAACATCAAATCCGATCCCGTTGCCTCAAAGGTCTTTACCAACTCGAAAGGGGTTGAGGTCAACCAGTTCAAAGGTCCGCACCCGGCGGGTAATGTCGGTACCCAGATAGCGCATATCGATCCCCTGAATAAAGGGGAGATTATCTGGTACCTGCGCCCTCAGGAGGTGATGATGATCGGCCGGCTGTTCCTTGAAGGGTCGCTTAATACAGAACGGGTTATCGCTCTTACCGGTTCAGAAGTGAAAAGCCCGAGATACTTTAAAACGAATATCGGTGTTTGTACGGAACCTATATTCCAAGACAACCTCGTGTCGAAAAATCTGCGTTACATAAGTGGGAACCCGCTTACCGGCTCGGCAATCGATAAAGACGGCTACGTAAGCTTTTATGATTCACAGGTTACCGTGTTGCCTGAAGGTGATTATTATGAATTCATGGGCTGGGCCAGTCCCAGGTTAAATAAATTCAGTATATCACATTCCTACTTCTCCTGGCTGATGCCCAAAAAGAAATACCGTTTCGATACGAATATGAACGGTGGTGAAAGGGCTTATGTGATAACAGGCGAGTTTGAGAAAGTATTCCCATGGAACATTTATCCGATGCAACTGATCAAATCCATACTCTACGAGGATATAGATGAGATGGAAAAACTCGGAATATACGAAGTGGATGAAGAGGATTTTGCTCTTTGCGAATTCATCGATTCCTCAAAAACCAATATACAGCAAATAGTGAGGGAGGGCCTTGATCTGATGCGCAAGGAAACTACGTAGTTCTCATAGAAAATTGAAAAAATAAGAAATTCAAATAGTTAAAATGAAGGGTCTTCGGAATTTCATAGACAAGGTTAAGCCCCAGTTCGAAAAAGGAGGCAGGTTCGAAAAACTTCATTCCACCTTCGATGCCTTTGAAACACTCCTTTTCGTGCCGAATGATACTACAAGGAAGGGAAGCCACATTCGTGATGCCATTGATATGAAGAGGATCATGTCGACCGTGATCCTGGCATTGGTACCTGCCTTACTCTTCGGAATTTATAATGCCGGTTACCAGCATTACCTTTCACAGGGTGTGGATGCGACTTTCTGGCAGATGGTAGGTTTCGGAGCCATGAAGGTTATCCCTATTGTGGTTGTTTCTTATGTTGTGGGGCTGGGCCTTGAATTTATATTCGCCCAGGTAAGGGGGCATGAGGTGAATGAAGGGTTCCTCGTCACTGGAATGCTCATTCCGCTGGTTATGCCGCCTGATGTGCCGCTGTGGATGCTTGCTTTGTCAGTTGCATTTGCTGTAATATTCGGAAAAGAGGTATTCGGAGGCACAGGAATGAACATTCTCAATCCCGCTCTCACAGCCAGGGCATTCCTGTTCTTTGCCTATCCGCAATATATGTCGGGAGATAAAGTATGGATTGCCGAGAAAGCGGATGCCTATTCAGGAGCAACACCCCTCGGGCATGCACTGGTGGGCGATTATGATAAGATTCAGGCGCCAATTGATATGTTCCTGGGTTTTATTCCGGGTTCGATAGGTGAAACATCAGTGATAGCAATAGCGATCGGTGCAGCTATTCTACTGTTCACAGGTGTTGGCAGTTGGAGGATCATGCTTTCGGTATTGATCGGTACCATCGGTACAGGACTGCTCTTCAATGCCATCGGCGCAAACGAATATATGAGCCTGCCCTTCTGGTATCATCTGATCATGGGTGGCTTTGCCTTTGGACTGGTTTTCATGGCAACTGATCCGGTCACTGCATCGCAGACAAACAAAGGAAAATGGATCTACGGCATCCTGATAGGTGTGCTAATAGTGATCATCAGGGTATTCAATCCGGCCTATCCCGAAGGGGTTATGCTGGCTATCCTGTTTATGAATGTTTTCGCACCGCTGATCGATCACTATGTGGTTGAGGCCAATGTGAAAAAAAGGATGAAAAGGATGGAAAGAGTAGCAGTTACTGCTTAACGGATTAAATACACAGAGATATGTATTCAAATTTTTATGTATTCAGATATGCAGGAATAATGGTCGTTGTTGTTGCAGCAGTGCTTTCAGCAGCAGCCATGTTCCTGAAGCCGGCCCAGGAGCACAACATCGCAGTTGATAAGATGCAGGGCATCCTTTCTGCTGCCAACCTGGAGGCTGATGCAACAAATGCAACCGGGCTTTTTGATAAATACATCAATAAGGAGCTTGTCATATCTCCTGAGGGCGAGGTACTCAGCGTTTACGAAAACGGTGATCTTATCGAAGGGGATGAGCGCGCTTTTGAACTGGACCTGAAGAGGGAACTGTACAAGAAATCAGTGGGGCAGGAATATCACTTGCCACTTTATGTTGCCGAAAAGGAAGGAAATACTTATTATATCATCCCGATGCAGGGTAAAGGGCTCTGGGGGCCGATATACGGCAACGTCGCGATTGGTAAAGATATGAATACCATCAGGGGAGCCCAGTTCCAGCACGATAAGGAAACACCCGGCCTGGGCGCAGAAATTGATCAGTCATGGTTTGCCGACCAGTTCATAGGTAAAAAGATATTCAATGAACAGGGCGAATTTGTCTCGGTCAAAGTTGTTAAAGGAGGTATAGGCGTTATGCCCGATGATCAGAAGATTCACGGTGTTGATGCCGTTTCGGGAGGTACGATCACCAGCGACGGGGTAACCGAGATGCTGGATAATGTTCTTGAAAGTTATGTCGAATTCTTTAAAAAACAAGCATAGATCATGAGTGAAGCAATAGAAAGAGAACCCCTGTTCTCGGCCAAGAACAGGCGCTTGCTTACAAATCCGCTGAATGAAGAGAACCCGATCACAGTTCAGGTGCTCGGGATCTGTTCTGCACTTGCTGTTACTGCCAAGCTGAAACCGGCTTTTGTGATGATGTTGTCGGTAATCTTTGTGATGGCGATAGCTAATGTGGTGATATCGGTTCTCAGGAACGGTATTCCGCCAAGGATCAGGATCATTGTTATGCTTGTGGTTATTGCCTCGCTTGTGATCCTGGTCGACCAGGTGCTGAAAGCTTACGTTTACGATGTAAGTAAACAGCTTTCAGTGTTTGTGGGGCTGATAATAACAAACTGTATCATTATGGGCCGCCTGGAAGCCTTTGCAATGGGTAATAAGATCTGGCCTTCCTTTCTCGATGGTATAGGAAATGCCATCGGGTACGGTTGGGTGCTCATTGCAGTGGCCTTCGTGAGGGAGCTTTTTGGTTCAGGTACCCTCTGGGGCTATCCGATCTTTGGCCATAAAGGCGCCACAATTGCAGAATCAACAGGCCTGTATGCCCTTGGCTATGAAAACAACGGCTTCATGATATTGCCTCCCATGGCTCTTATAGTTGTGGGTGCAATTATCTGGATACAGAGGTACAGAACCCGTGAACTTATTGAAGAAAATTAATTATATCTCTAAAGGAATAAACCATGCAGGAAGTAGTCAACATATTTGTCAAATCGATCTTTGTCGACAACATGGTGTTTGCCTACTTTTTGGGTATGTGCTCTTACCTTGCCGTATCCAAAACAGTCAAAACATCTGTCGGACTTGGATTTGCAGTGATATTTGTACTTGGTATCACAGTACCGGTCGATTACCTGCTTAATGATTTCGTGCTTTCACCGGGAGCCCTTGCCTGGGTAAGTCCTGTACTTGCCGAAGCTGACCTTAGCTTTCTGAGCTTTATTATGTTCATCGCGGTTATCGCATCCATGGTGCAGCTTGTTGAGATGGTAATCGAAAAGTTTTCCCCGGCACTCTATAGCTCACTGGGGATCTTCCTTCCGCTTATCGCTGTTAACTGTGCGATCCTCGGTGGTTCACTGTTCATGCAGGAAAGGGAATATCAGTCACTCGCACAGGCCACATCGTTCGGTCTGGGATCCGGCATCGGCTGGTTCCTGGCTATCGTAGGAATTGCCGCGATAAGGGAGAAGATAAGGTATTCCAATGTCCCGCCGCCACTCAGAGGGCTGGGCATTACGTTTATTATAACAGGTTTAATGGGAATCGCTTTTATGAGCTTCCTGGGTATTAAATTATAAAGATGAAAATCATACCGCTATGACACTTATAATTGGAGTTGGTACAGTAGTTTTGACCAGCATCATAGTATTTTTCCTGGTTTTGGTTTTGCTTGTGGGGCTGCTTCTCTTTGTAAGGAAAAAGCTCACCCCGCAGGGAAAAGTAAATATCACTATTAATGAAGAGAAAGAATTTACCGTTGACCCCGGTTCAACACTTCTTTCAACCCTTTCAAACGAAGGGATATTCCTTCCTTCAGCCTGTGGTGGTGGCGGTACTTGTGCCATGTGCAAATGCCAGGTCCATGAAGGGGGCGGCTCCATTCTTCCAACCGAAGTAGGGTATTTTACGCGAAAAGAACAGCAGAACGACTGGAGGCTTGGTTGCCAGGTGAAAGTCCGCGAGGATATGAAAATTTCTGTCCCACCCGAGATCTTCGGTATCAAGAAATGGGAATGTGAAGTTGTTTCAAATAAGAGTGTGGCCACGTTTATCAAGGAGTTTGTTGTTAAGCTGCCTGAAGGCGAAAACCTTGATTTCAAGTCGGGAGGCTACATCCAGATAGATGTGCCCAAATGTGAAGTGGATTTCGGAAAAGATATAGAAGTAGGAGAGGAGTACAAAGAAGATTGGGACAAGTTCAATATGTGGGATCTGAAGATGAAGAATCCCGAAGCTGTTTTCAGGGCTTATTCAATGGCCAATGAACCTGCGGAAGGAAACATTATTATCCTGAACGTTCGTATTGCCACACCTCCCTTTGATAAAAAGACCGGAGGATTCATGAAGGTTAACCCGGGAGTCTGCTCCTCTTACATATTCTCGAGAAAAACGGGCGACAAAGTCACTATTTCCGGACCTTACGGTGAGTTCTTTATCAAAGATACCGACCGGGAAATGATGTTCATCGGTGGTGGCGCCGGCATGGCCCCCATGCGTTCGCATATTTTTGACCAGTACAAGACCAAGAAGTCGAAAAGGAAAGCAACTTTCTGGTACGGCGGCAGGTCACTGAGAGAATTGTTCTATATGGATGAGTTTGAAGCCCTCGATAAGGAATTCCCAAACTTCAGCTTTCATGTGGCCCTCTCCGAACCAAAACCGGAGGACAACTGGAAAGGTTCAACGGGGTTTATCCACCAGGTGGTTATGGATGATTACCTGAAAGACCATCCTGAACCTGAAGAAATAGAATATTACATCTGCGGACCACCTATGATGAACGATGCAGTTATGAAAATGCTCGACGACTACGGTGTCCCACCCGAAATGATCGCTTTCGATGATTTCGGCGGATAAAAAAAGCCTTTAAGCCCTGCAGATCTTTTGCAGGGCTTTTTTTTACGAAATTTGTATTGAACAGTGGAAAAATCATCTATCTGATATCTGATGAAATATTATCAATTTATAATCCTTCTGTTATCTGTTATCATTTTTCCGGGATGTGAGCCGGAAACTCAAAAAATTCAATTCGGCGGTGAAGCACAGGGCACTTATTATGCCGTAACCTACTTTGATCATCAGAAAAGAAACCTTCAGGATGAGATCGATTCCATGCTGGTTAGGTTTGACCTGACAGCCTCAATGTGGGTGCCTGGCTCGATAATATCCAGGATCAACAGGGGAGAGGATAATGTTGAGCTCAACAAATGGTTTACGGAACTTTTTGAAGTTTCAAGACAGATAGGGGAGGAAAGCAACGGGGCATTCGACATGACCATAGGGCCTCTTGTCAATGCCTGGGGTTTCGGGTTTACCGACAGGCAAAAACTGGATGATCCAAAGGTCGACAGCCTGAAAGCGCTTGTTGATTACACGAAGGTCGATCTTTCAGATGGAAAGGTAACGATGGGTATTCCCGGCATGCAATTCGATTTCAATGGTATTGCCCAGGGATATTCTGTAGATGTTATATGCAGTTATCTTGAATCGAAAGGAATTACAACTTACCTGGTTGATATTGGTGGCGAGGTCTATGCCAGAGGCAGGAAGCCCAATGGATCGAATTGGAGGGTTGGTATTGAGAAGCCGGCCGAAACGGCACTTTCTGAGAGAGAGATCGAGGTTGTGGTTCCGCTGGAAGATAAGGCTATGGCCACATCTGGAAGCTACAGGAAATTCTATGAAGAAGACGGTATAAGGTATTCTCACACTATTGACCCTTTCACAGGTTATCCTGTTACCCACACCCTTTTGAGCTCTACAGTTGTTGCTGAAACCTGTATTCTGGCCGATGGATATGCGACCGCATTTATGGTTATGGGACTTGAAAGATCAATGGAGTTTCTTAAAGCGCGTGACGACCTGGAAGCTTTCTTTATTTATTCCGCGGGACCAGGGGAATATGATATTACCTATACAAGCGGAATGGGAAAATTACTCGGCAAAGACTAAAATCAATCCTCTATCCTTATTGTTTGGAAACGAACTTTATCTTTATGATCGCAACTTTCACCACCATCAGAATTACCGCATGAACATTCCATTGTACGGCCTGTAGTTGGATCGGCACTGCCACAGGTCTTTTTGAATTCACCGTCTTTTTTGGTCAATATTTTGATAGCCAATCCTGCAAGTGCAAGAGTGAGTAAAAGGGCTGCTATGGCAATTATCTGAATCATTATTGTATATTTTATCTGTTTCTATCTGTTCCTACAAGAGAAACAAAGGTACCACATATTTTGTTTATGCCAAAAGCTTCTTACGTGCGAATTCACTCATTATCAATGAGGCAGCAACTGCGGCATTTAAAGATTCAGTCCTGCCCGACAGGGAAGGGACAGTCAACCTCCTCTCGATCATACCCCCGACTTCCTTGCTGATGCCCTGCGATTCGTTTCCAATAATCAGGATCTTCTTTTTCTTCTCATCGAAATCATATACACTTTCGCCCTCCTGAAAAGAACCGAGTACCATATAATCATCATTTTCTTCGATAAACAATGGCAGGCTGGTATAGCTAACCCTTACCCTCAGGAACGATCCCATAGTTGATTGAATCACTTTTGGATTGAAGATGTCTGCGCTGTCGTTTGAGCACACGATCTGGTTTATCCCGAACCAGTCGGCTGTACGAACTGCCGTGCCCAGGTTCCCCGGATCCTGCATCTGGTCCAGGGCAAGTATGAACCTGCTTTTAAGGATAATTCCGTCGGTATAGTAAGCCGGGTAAGGTGCAACAGCCAGTACCTTATTGGGGGTGGAAAGGTTGCTGGCCTTTTTCAGCTCGTTGTCGTTTACAATGCTTATCTCTGCTCCCGTGGCATTAATGAGCGCTTCCTTATCATTATAGAAATCTTCTGTGCATATAATATTCCTTACCTCCCATTCCGATTCCAGCAATTCACTTACGGTCTTTGGGCCTTCAACCATGAACTCACCAATCTGATCCCTGAATTTCTTCAATTTAAGGCTTCGGATATGAGCGGTCAGCTTTTTCGACAACATAAGTTTATCAATGGGTTTTGGTCATCGTTTTGGGAACGGCAATGATGTAATCGGCTATTTCCTCGTTTCCCTCTTCCAGGTCTTCAATTTCAGCCTGTTCTACTGTGCTGATGGTCAGGATATTCAATTCGGGATTTTCCTGTTTCAGGTACCAGACAATGCCTTCGTAGTTGTTTGAGTGATAAGCTCCGTTGTAATGGATAAAAATCCCGTTTTCGGGCAGGTTCTCAAGAATGAAAAAAGCCATTGTAGCATCTTTGATTGCCTGGGCTTTAGGGAAGTTTTCACCCCCGTGGCCTCCCATTGCACCCATATCCTCTACCATTGCTTTGTAAGCGGGTAGTTCGGGATCGTACTTTACAGGTAGCGGAGGAAGTAGGAGTTTGGCTTCGTCGGAGAAATCCTCGAGTACTTCAAAGCCACCCTTGAACACTGCTGAAGCATACCTCCTGGGTATATTCGTTGCAATAAAGGCCAATCCTTTTTCCTTTGCATATTCAACAAGGGGTTTGTAATCGGTCTCATAATTTGTCCAGAGTCTTGCTTCGGCTTCAAAGTTACGGGTACGGATATTCCCCGCTAAATATTCCTCCAGTATGAGCTGGTTATCCGATTCGAACATCTCAGCACCCATGACAAGCCCGCTATCAATATTTTCATGCAGGTCGCGGGTCAGTTCGAACTGCAACCAATGTGATATGGGGTTATTGTGAAGTTCCCCGAACAGAATCACATCAGCTTCGAGGGCCTCCTTAACAAGCTTTTTGTATTTCATATTCTTACCGTCCTTGTTAAAAAGCCTGTAAGCCGGCAGATCACTTTTGAATGCCAGTACGATAATACTGGTGATGACGGTTAGGATAAGTACGCTTTTTTTCATCAGTATTTTGTTTTTCAGATATTTACCCTTTAAGGAAATCGGCACGGAACCTCATGGGCAGAAGAGCTTCCATATTATCGGAAACGAGAACTTTTCCCGTTTCACCGGCCATGATGGTTTTTAGCTTTACATTGTGACGGTCTTCATATTCAGCCATTACCTGCCTGCATGCCCCGCAAGGCATTACCGGTTCCTTCATTTGCTCTGATTCGCCGTAGGCTGCTATTGCAATCATAGTAATGCTGTTGTCAGGATACCTTGACTGGGCATAGAAGAGGGCAACCCTTTCAGCACAAAGCCCTGAAGGATAAGCTATGTTTTCCTGGTTATTCCCGGTTATTACCTCTCCATTATCCAGAAGCACTGCTGCGCCTACCTTAAACCGGGAATAGACAGAGTACGAGCCTTTGCAGGCTTCCCTTGCGGCTTCAATAAGATCCCTTTGCTTATCCGGCAGCTCATTCAAAGAATCATATTCTTCGAATGATATCTTCCTGGAAATAATTTTCATGGAAAATCCTTTTGCTGCCTAAATTACAAAATCCTGATAAGATCTGCATCTGGCAGTATCATGGATCAGTCTTCCTCCTGCATTTCTTCTTCCTTGAAAGAACCGTCGAGAATGGTTAGATAGAGATTCTGACCCGCGAGAATATTAACGGCTTTATCTACTACTATGTCATCCTGAAGTGAATGAATAAGCCTGCCCTCCTGGTAGTAATACCGTGAAACGATTTCTTCCTCGAGTATACGGCTGACCTCTTTCCTATGCTTGATAAGGTCTTCGTCCTTATCATGCATAAGTTTTGTTTTGAGGCTTTCAAAATCTTCCCTGATGGCTTCGTAATAATTTTCTTCCCTGGATTTCTTCCGAAGCCTCTCAAGGGCTTTCTCACTTTCTGTTTTATAATCGTAATCTTTGCCTTGTAGGAAAGTCACAAAATCATTGAAGATTTCATCATCGATCTTGAATTCTGCAGGACCGGGTATTGATTCATGCTCTGTGGTAAATTTGGTAGCATAGTGGAAAATATGGTGTTTCCGGATAAGAGATGATGTAATGTTGCTTATTTCTTCTCTTTTTATAGAAATATCCGGTTTTACTCCACCACCATCATATACAGGACGGCCATTGAGGGTTTTGAATTCGCGTATGAGTGAATCCGGTACTTTCCTCGAATCACCGTTTTTATCTTTGTTAAAATAATCGATGGCCTGTATGCACCGCCCGCTAGGAATATAATACTTTGCTACTGTGATCTTTATCTGTGAGTTATAAGAGAGGGGTATTACATTCTGTACAAGCCCCTTACCAAAAGTTTTCCGGCCTATTACTACTCCTCGGTCCAGGTCCTGCATAGCACCGGCAACGATCTCCGAAGCTGAAGCACTCCTCTTGTCCACCAGAACAGCCAGCGGGATTTCAGTGTCGACCGGGTTCATTCTCGTTCTGTGATCATGATTCTTGGATGCCAGCTTTCCTTTTGTACTTACTATCAGTTCTCCTTTGTCAACAAAAATATTTACCAGGTTAACGGCTTCCTGGAGCAGTCCCCCGCCATTTCCCCTGAGGTCGATGATTATGCCGTCCATTTCATTGCTGCTTTTAAGGTCGTTAAAGGCTTTTTTCACCTCGTTAGCTGCATTTTTGGTGAAGTTTGTCAACCTGATATATCCTATACCAGGATCGATCATACCGTAATATGGTACACTAGGAATCTTTATGTTTTCCCTGACAACATTAATTTTAAACGGTCCTTCAACCCCGTACCTTCCTACAAGCATTTCGATCTCAACTCCCGGCTGGCCTTTGAGCATATCACTTACTTCAGAAGAAGATTTTCCTTTAGCTGATTCGCCGTTGATTTCAAGAATGCGGTCGCCTGCCTTGAGCCCGGCCTTGTATGCGGGAAAACCTTCGTAGGGTTCAGATATTACGACATGATCATCTATTTTCTGGATCAGCGAGCCAATCCCACCATACTGGCCGGTCGTCATCATCTTGTAGTCTTCTGTTTTTGATTCAGGGATGAAAACAGTGTAGGGGTCCAGTGTTTCAAGCATCGCTTCGATGGCAACCTCATTGAGGTCGACAGGATTTATATCTTCAGTATAATTCTTATCCAGTTCCTTTAGTACATCTGAATAGATCTCAAAACTCTTGGATATATTGAAATTATTTCTTTCCTGGCTATAAAGACTGCTTATGGAAAAGGCCAGCAAAAGAAATATAATGAAGGAAAACCTGGTACGTTTCATTTTTTGTCTGTTTTAAGGTAAAGAGGTGGTCTTGAATCGATTTCTTTAATTAAACGATCAATGATATTGATTATTTTTTCTTCAGTTACTTTAAGGTCAGGTATTGTTCTGCCTGTGTATATGAATACTACAGCGCATTGCAACTCATTAGCAAGAAGAACATCATAAAGCCGCCCTTTGTTCAGCCGGTATGCCTCCTTAACAATACGCCTGACTGCATTCCTGTTTACGGCCCTTCTGAAACCCTTTCTGCTGACCGTTACCATTATCTGTGCAGGGTAAGGTGTGGGAAGTTCCCTGCATTGAAAGATAACTTTAAATGGTTGGGTGTAAAAATTTGTCCCTTCGCGAAAAAGATCCCGGATGATCTTTTTGCTTGTCAGTCTTTCACCCTTTCTGAAAGAGTACCTGATGCTCTTCATGTATTAATAAGGATACGGCTCGTATTCCCGGTAAAGGCCTGTCGGGCATGGATGTTAAGATCACTGTTTCTTTTTTGAGTTCTTGTTAAGGTATTGTTCAATGGCCATGGTCATTGAAGGAGCAGTTTTAGTAGGTGCCTGGATATCAAGCTTCAGGCCGGCATCCTTCACTGCTTTTGCTGTTGTTGGTCCGAAAGCAGCTATAAGTGTACTGTTTTGCCTAAAATCAGGGAAATTCTTGAAAAGTGAAGTTATGCCCGAAGGGCTGAAGAATATTAACATATCGTAATCCTTGATATCGATATGTGACAGATCGCTTGCCAGGGTTTTGTAAAATACGGCCTTTGTAAAGTCTATACTGTTTTCATCAAGCATTTTTGAGATACTTGCTTTATGGATATCGGAACACGGAAGAAGGTATTTTTCATCCTTGTGCTTAGTTATGATCTCCAGAAGATCATCAAACCTTTGTTTCCCGTGAAATATCTTTCTTTTTCTGTACTGGACATATTTCTGTAAGTAAAAGGCCGTTGATTCTGAAATACAGAAATACTTCATTGAATCGGGTACTTCAACCCTCAAATGTTTTGCGAGATTGAAAAAATGATCAACAGAATTACGGCTTGTAAAAATAATGGCAGAGTGATCAAGAATGTTCACCCTTGATTGCCTGAATTCCTTGGAAGAAACCCCTTCAATTTTTATAAATTTCTGAAAATCAATATCAATGTTAAACTTTTTTGATAAGTCACCATATGGGGACTTTTCCAGGTCTGCAGGTCTTGGCTGGGATACCAGAATATTTTTAACTTTCAATTTCCCTAGTTTTTTTAGTTCAACAATCTGCCTTGTGTCCTGCATATTTTCACTAAGTGCTGAAAATATACCTCTCAAGTAACTTTGCTATTACCAGCAATGGTAAAATTTCGAGGGTGCAAAGATACAAAAACAAATGAAATATGGAAAATTTTGTATCGGACAAACCTATCCCAAAGCCCCTTAAAAACCTGTAAATGAATGCCATTGTAACTATCCCTATACTTATCCATTTCATTTCAGGAATGTCAAGATAAGTCATGAGATAAATGAACGGAATAACCACAATTGTAATCAACAGGTTAAAGAGATAGATGTTATGAATATATTCAAATGTGATCTGCGAGTTGCGAAAGTACCATCCTGAAACCGAAAGCAGTACTGTTTTAAGTAGAATAAAAACCAGGTAGCCTGTAAAAATTAACGCGATGGTCAATGGGGGTGAAAACTCAATGATAAAAGTACCGGTGTAGTCCCTGAAGAGGATATAGATAAAGATTGAAATACTGCCTACATAGAGAAGCAGAAGCGGAATGAAGGTCTGGTGGCTAAAGACATTTGACTCTCTCAGCACCTGATTAGCCCTTGTTTTGGAGAAAACACCTTCCAGGAGCAGTGTAATGCGCCTGCTGTTATAATACCTCACCAGGGCGAAGAGGAACAGGATCGCCGTAGTGAGTATGAAAACCCAGTCAGTTCCTGTCTGATCTATCAATTGTGGACCTTCGTATGAGCTTGCACCGTTAAGGAGTGATTCAACAGTGTAAGCCTTATCTGTAAGGGAATCGCTGGAAATTGTATCTTTCTGTGGACTAAACATCCTTTTTCCTCCAGGATACAAAATTACAAAGAAGAGTAATAGTGAACGGGCAGATTCAGATTAAGTGAATAAAACATTTGGGGAGAAAAGTAAAAGGTAACAAAAGTGACTTGTTTGATATCAATCCGCTATCTTTGCTAACCAACGTTCAATCAATAACCTTAAACTAAAAAGCTATGTTCAATCTTATTCTTTTTGGCCCTCCTGGTTCAGGAAAGGGCACCCAGGCAGTAAAAATTGCTGAAAAATATGGATTTGCCCATGTTTCAACAGGGGAGATATTCAGAAGCGAAATGCGGAATGAAACGCCTCTCGGAGTCAAGGTCAAAGGGATAGTTGAAAGGGGAGAGCTTGTTCCCGACGAAGTGCTGGTGGAAATACTCGAAGCAGGGATAGCAAAACATAAAGATGAAGACGGTATCATCTTTGACGGGTATCCACGGACTCTTCAACAGGCGCAAGACATGGATTCCATCATGAAGAAACGCAATGATACTATCAACCTGGTGCTTGCCCTTGAGGTAGCCGACGAGGAAATAATAAAGCGGCTCTTGAAAAGGGCCGAACTGGAAGGTCGAAAGGATGATACACGTGAGGTGATCGAAAACCGTATAGAAGTGTATAACAAGCAAACCCAGCCACTGATCGATTTTTACAAGGAAAAGGGGCTGTTCAGGTCAGTGAATGGTACAGGAACAATTGATGAGATATTTGAAAATATCTGCCTGGAAATAGATAAGGTACTTGGCTGATATTTGCTTCTTCCGACCGGATCTTTACTAACTGTAGTTCCAGCGTTGCATTAAAGGTTCCCTCCCTTTACTGAGTGTTCCTGTTTCCTTGAAGATCAGAAGATTTAAAGTATTTTAAGAATTCGGTTCTGAACATTTTCATGATAAGTTGGTTTAATGAGGGAAATAAAAATCATAAATTATGAAAACTTTAGCGAAACTTTCAGCATTTGTAATGATAATCGGATTTGCAGTTTCTTGTTCCTCAGGAGGGGGAGAAACTACGAAAACCTCGGAAGCCAAGCAGGTGAAGGATTCCAAATTTGATATGTTATATGAAATTGACAACGTGGCAAGTAGCCTTAAATGGGAGGGTTACAAACCTACAGGCGAACATTTTGGCACTGTCGATATTACTTCTGGTGAATTGATGGTAAAAGATGGCAAGCTTGTAGGGGGAGAATTTGTGATCGACCTTACCTCGATAACCGTTCTTGATCTCGAAGATCCCGGTATGAATGATCGGCTGACCGGACATCTAAAATCAGCAGATTTCTTTGAAGTTGAAAATTTTCCTGAGGCAAAGTTTGAGATCACTGAAGTGGCGCCTGTGAGCGGGACTCCTTCAGATCCCTCAATGGAAAAGGGTGATGTTGAGCCTACCCACCAGGTTACCGGAAATCTCACAATGAAAGGAATAACCAAAAGCATCACGTTCAATGCAAACGTTGACATGACGGAAGGTGAGTTTACTGCCCTTACCAACATGTTCTTTCTCGACAGGACAGAATGGGATGTGAAATATAAATCCAAAAAGATCTTCGCTAATCTCAAAGATGATTTTATTAATGACGAAATGGGTATATTAATAAAGTTGATTGCCAATCCACAGGAAAAAGAAATGGCAGATCTTTAAAAGAAAATTTTCAATATAAAAAGCCCCTTTGACTTTAGGTCAGGGGGCTTTTTGTTTATTGGGAGTTTAATTCTCTATGATTTTCGATACGCTTACAGTCGTATCCTGGTTGTAGTTGACAGTGAAACCAAGTTTTTTAAATACCTGGATCATAGCCTGGTTATCTTTAGTGGTCTCTGCGGCAACCCTTTTCACGCCCCAGCTCTTGGCAATTTCATAGCAATATTCTGTCAATATAGTGCCAAGGTCTTTCTTTTGCCAGGCATCGGTGATCAGAACAGCATACTCGGCCGAATCGTGGTCAAGGTCGGAAATAAGCCTTCCCACGCCGATCAGTTTTTTCTTGCCATCTTCCTCAATTTCGGCTACCATTCCTATTTCCCGTGCATAGTCTATATAGCAGAATTGGGTTGCAACCTCGTGAGAATCATAATGGAAATTGTACCGGAATCTTGAATAGATCGATTCTTTTGAACAACTGGCAAGGAGTTCCAGCCATAGTGGCTCGTCTTCGGGTTTGATAGCCCTCAGGGTAACAGGTGTGCCGTCGCCCAGCTTTGTCTTCTTTGTAAGCTTATCCGGGTATGGATGTAGGAGCAGGTGTGAATAAGGTGCTATTTCCTTACCGACCATTTCTTTGTCGATCACGATCCTGGCGTCTAATGCTATCAGGTCATTTGAAGTTATCAGTACCGGGTTAATATCAAGTTCTTTTATCTCAGGATAATCTGCTGCAAGGTATGACATCCTGATCATTGTCTCGAGCAGTTTATCGATCGCCTTTGGATTGCTTCCCCGGTATCCCTTGAGAAGCGGGTAGATCTTTAGGTTTTTTATCATTCGCATGGCCAGTCGTTCGTTCAGAGGCGGAAAGCCCAGTTGGGTATCCTTGAACAGTTCTGCTCCTGTACCACCGCGTCCGATCAGCATTATAGTACCGAAGATCGGGTCCTTTTTGATACCCAGGATCAACTCGATTGCATCCTTGACATTGATCATCGGTTGCAGGGTAACACCTTCAATATCGGCCTTCGGCATTTTTTCCTTTATCGTTCGTGTCATGCTTTTGAAATTGTTCCACACGCCATCTTCATCCTTTATATTCAGGATAACTCCTCCAACGTCAGTTTTATGCGTTATATCTGGCGAATGGATCTTCATGACGACCGGGTATCCAATCTTGTTTGCCACATCAGCAGCCTCAATGGCCGACTTTGCAACGATTGGCTGCGTTGTAGGGATCCCATAGGCATTTATCAGTTCTTTAGATACATCTTCTGAAAGTATTTCGGCCTTTTTGAAATGTTTCTTTACAAATTCGGACCGAAGTTTCGATCTGTCGAGTTTGAAATCCACGGGTATTTCTTTAGGTGTTTCAAACAGCAGCTCGAGGTTCTTGGAATACTGTGCCAGGGTCATGAAGGCCCTTATCGCCTGCTCCGGTGTTTGATAGCAGGCAATACCTGCACTGTTCAGTACCTGAACCCCCTCCCTCATGCTTTTTCCTCCAAGCCAGGCCGCCATGATGGGTTTCCTGGTCTTTTCAGACAGTTTAGCCACTGCCTTTGCTGTGGCAGTGGGATCGGTCATTGCCTGGGGGGTAAGTATGGCCAGGACAGCATCCACTTTTTCATCATCAAGAACGATCTGAGAAGCTTCGGCAAATCTTTCAGGTGTGGCATCCCCCAGCACGTCAACAGGGTTTCTGTGCGACCAGAAGGGAGGAAGGTATTCATTCAGCTTTTCCATGGTTTTTTCTGAAAGCTCTGTAAGTTTTCCGCCGAGCGATATCAGGGCATCAGTGGCCATTACGCCGGGTCCGCCCGCATTTGTGACTATGGCAAGTTTCGTACCCTTAGGGATGCTTTTCTTGGCTACGAGCTCCGTAAAGTCAAAAATGTCGCCAATGTCATAAACCCTTGCAATACCTGCACGCTGGAATACTGCATCATAAATTGAGTCTTCTGAAGCCATGGCGCCTGTGTGCGATGCTGCAGCAGCTGCCGACTCAGGATAGCGGCCGGCTTTATATACTATGATAGGTTTTTTTCTTGCAAATCCCCTTGCTGCCGACATGAACATCCTCGCTTTGCTGACCGATTCAACATAAAGCACTATTGATTTTGTGTTTGGGTCTTGCCCGAAATAATCGATAAGGTCACCAAAGCCTACATCCATTGTATTTCCTATGGACACAAAGTACGAAAAGCCTACATTTTCCTCAAAAGCCCAGTCGAGAGCTGAGGTGCATAGCGCGCCCGATTGGGAAATGAAGGCCACGCTGCCCTTTTTAGGCATTCCGTCCGCAAAACTCACATTCATGTTCATTCCCGGAACGATCACACCAAGGCAGTTAGGCCCGATAATTCTCATCCCGTCCCAGTTGGACACTTCTTTTTTAACCTGTTCCTCCAGTTTCTTGCCTTCTGCACCAACTTCCTTAAACCCTGCTGACATTATAACTATACCTCTCACACCGGCTTCGCCACATTCTTTAACAAGCTGCGGGACCAGTTTTGCCCCGGTTGTGATCACAGCGAGATCCGGTGGCTTGGGCAAGCTCTTGACATCCGGGAAGCAGGGGATTCCCATTACAGCCTCATGTTTAGGGTTAACCGGGTATACTACGCCTTTAAATCCTCCTCCCACAAGGTTTTTAAGAGTAATACCACCAACACTGTTCGGGTCATTCTTCACACCTATGATTGCGATCCTTTGTGGTCTGAATATCTTATCTAAAGCTTTGATTGACATTTGGATATATGTTTTAATTAATTGAAAGTGATAAGATTAGCTCAATTTGTAAATAGATTGCAAAATTATGGATTTTTTTGTGAAATAATTAACAATAGTGTTAAGAAATTATGATTACAGGGACGATGTCCCTAATTTTTTGGGACATCGTCCCTGATAAATAAAAAAGGCCACCTTTCCAGGCAGCCTATGATGTATGATTATTTTGTGGATTTAATTACATATCCTTAAACATGTATATCAGGTCGACAACCCTCATGGAATAGCCCCACTCGTTATCGTACCAGCTCAGGGTGCGCAGTATGCGATTACCAACTACCTGAGTATATTCTGCATCGAAGATCGATGAATAAGGATTGCCTACTATATCTGAAGAAACAAATTTATCTTCGGAGTATAACAGGACATTTTTCAGTCTTTCTGATGATGCGGCTTCCTTAACTGCCTGGTTCACGCTTTCAACCGTTATATCCTTACTTACTTCAACAACAAGGTCTACTACTGAACCGTCAGGTACGGGCACACGCGACGCCATACCATCCAGTTTACCATGCAGATCAGGGATTACTTGACCAACAGCCTTTGCGGCACCGGTTGTCGTGGGTATGATGTTTTCCGCTGCGGCACGTCCACGCCTCCAGTCCTTGTGCGGTACATCCGCAAGCCTCTGGTCATTTGTATAAGCGTGAGTTGTTGTCATCAACCCCTCGACGATACTAAATTTATCGTGAAGTACCTTAGCCATAGGTGCCAGACAGTTTGTGGTGCAACTTGCATTGGAAACAATCTTGTGTTCAGGTTTTAGCCCGTCCTCGTTTACTCCGATAACGACAGTGAAATCGATTTCATCCTTTGCAGGTACTGTGAGCACAACTCTTTTAGCGCCTGCTTCAAGGTGATCCGCAAGTTGGTCCCGTTTTCTGAAAACACCGGTAGCTTCTACAACTACATCAATGTCAAGATCTTTCCAGGGAAGTTTGGAAACATCCTTCTGCTCAAGCATGAGAACTTTTTCATTTGGTGTAACCAGGTAATCTCCTTCAATATAGACATCACCCTTATAGGTTGGCATCACAGTGTCATACTTGAACAGGTATAACAGTACATCATTATCGAACAGGTCGTTTATGGCCACTACATCTATATCTTTTCTTTCGTTGAGGATCCTGAATACTGAGCGTCCGATCCTGCCGAAACCGTTTATTGCTACTCTCATTTCGAGCCTCCTTTCTCTTCTAAGATGTGATACTTTTTTATGGTATCGAGTATCCTGCCGGCCTGGGCCAGGGCAGTGTGATACCAGGTAAGTGTTTTGAGCATTCTCCCGGATGATTTCATGGTTGCCAGTTTGTCAAAAATAACAGAGTGCTTGTTACCAATTACATCAGAAGAAACAATAGGATCACTGACCACCTGAATCAATTCGGGATAGTCCGATGATGCTTTTTCAACCACTTTGTTGATATCATCAACGGTGATATCATTATTCTTTAAAACGGTTGTCATATCAAGAACTGAACCGTTCGGAATCGGCACATTGAGAGCTATACCTTCAATCTTGCCCTTGAAATCCGGCATGATATGCTGGATCCACCTGGGTGAAGGTGTTTCATTTGGTATGATATTTTCTGCTGCTGAACGGCTTCTCCTGAAAGAGGCCGCGGCCTTGTCGCGGAGAGGCTGGTCCGATGTATAGGAATGTACGGTGGTTAGTACCACGCTGTCCACACCGAATGCTTCGTTCAGAAGCTTTGTCATTATAGCTGCAGCATTGGTAGTAGCCGATCCTGCAGAAACGATCTTATCGTTGACGTCAATCTCATGGTCATTAACACCATTGATTACGATGCGGTCTATTTCATCGTGCGGAAGGGTGGATAACACAACATGAGGAGCCCCGGCAATAATGTGCTGCTGAAGTTCTTCACGGTACCGGAATATACCGGTTGCATCAACAACTACATCAACATCGAAAACATCCCAGGGGATGTCACCCGGTTTTCCGCCTGTCGTTACACGTGCTTTACCCGCATCTGAAACAATGAAATTTCCATCTTCGAGTTTAGCATTAAACTTCTTTTTTGTTTCAACCTCAAGGAGATAGTGAAGAATTTCGGGCCTGCCATAATCACTAATGGCAACAATTTCAAACATATCATCTTCAGCGCTGAGGCGGTAGATATGTCTGCCCACTTCACCAAACCCCATGATACCTAATCGTACCTTACTCATAAGTATTTGTTTTTTAATTAATTACTTCTTTTTAATATGAATTGACAAAATTATATAAAGAACGTTGAAAGTTTACTTTTATTTGGATTAATTTTTAATTAACGTTAATTGTAATGTTGTTTTTCGTTTGCTAAGCCTCTGCTAACAAGGCTTTCAAGGGTTGCCAGCCCTATAGGGTTGGCAACCCTATGCGTAACAATAAGATAATCAGTCATTAATGAAAACTAAAACCTTAGTTTAATCCAGCTTTAACACAGCTAGAAATGCTGATTGGGGAATTTCCACATTCCCTACCTGCCGCATCTTCTTCTTCCCCTTCTTCTGCTTCTCGAGAAGTTTCCGCTTCCTCGTTATATCACCACCATAACATTTAGCAGTCACGTCCTTCCTTATTGCTTTAACAGTCTCCCGGGCAATGACCTTGGTCCCGATTGCAGCCTGTATGGCTACCTCAAACTGCTGCCTGGGTATCAGGTCTTTAAGCTTTACGCACATCTTCCTGCCAAAATCATAGGCATTATCCTGGTGTATGAGAGTGGACAAGGCATCTACCGGTTCTTTATTTATAAGAATGTCAAGCCTGACCAGTCGGGCAGGTTTGTATCCGGTCTGATGATAATCGAATGAAGCATACCCCTTCGAGATACTTTTCAGCTTATCGTAAAAATCAAATACGATCTCTCCAAGGGGCATTTCAAAAGTTACCTCAACCCTGTTTGATGTAAGATAAACCTGGTTCTTTAAGATACCTCTCTTGTCGATGCACAGTGTCATGATCGGCCCGATATAATCGGCCTTGGAAATGATCTGTGCCTGGATAAAGGGCTCTTCTATGTGATCAATATATTTCGGATCAGGTAATCCGGATGGATTATGAACTTCTATGGTTTCACCTTTGTTGGTTATCACTTTGTACGATACATTGGGTACCGTGGTGATAACACCCATATCGAATTCCCTGTCGAGCCTTTCCTGAATGATCTCCATATGTAACAGCCCAAGAAAACCGCACCTGAATCCAAATCCGAGTGCTGCCGATGATTCCGGCTCAAAACTCAGCGAAGCATCGTTCAGCTGGAGTTTTTCAATTGAAGCCCTGAGTTCTTCGTAATCATCTGTATCTACAGGATAGATACCGGCAAAAACCATGGGCTTCACTTCCTGGAAACCCGAAATGGCCTTTCCACAAGGACGTTCAACATGGGTAATGGTATCGCCAACCTTTACCTCCTTTGAAGTCTTTATGCCTGAAATAATATAACCCACATCACCTGTTTTCAGAACTTCCCTGCTTATGGGCCTCAACTGTAAAACACCTATCTCATCAGCTTCGTATTCCTTGCGGGTGTTATAAAACTTTACATGGTCCCCCTTTCTGATCTCTCCGTTATATATCCTGAAATAGGCAATGATACCCCTGAATGAATTGAAGACTGAGTCGAATATCAACGCCTGCAAAGGCGCCTCCGGATCACCTTTCGGCGGGGGTATCCTTTTTATCAAAGCATCCAGGATCTCTTCCACACCATAGCCCGTTTTACCGCTGGCATAAATGATCTCTGATTCGTCACAGCCAATAAGATCGACTATCTGGTCGCTCACTTCTTCAGGCATAGCGTTTTCAAGATCCATTTTATTCAGCACAGGTATTATCTCCAGGTCATGATCTATAGCCTGGTAAAGATTCGATATGGTTTGTGCCTGTATTCCCTGTGTTGCATCGATAATAAGCAGTGCGCCTTCACAAGCAGCAATCGACCGTGAAACTTCGTAAGAAAAATCTACATGGCCCGGAGTATCGATAAGGTTCAGTGTATAATCCGCCCCCTCAAAATGATGCTTCATCTGGATGGCATGGCTCTTTATCGTAATCCCCCTCTCCCGCTCAAGGTCCATACTATCCAGTACCTGCTCCTTAAGGTCCTTTCCGCCTACCGTGCCTGTTTGCTCAAGCAACCTGTCGGCCAGGGTGCTCTTCCCATGGTCAATATGAGCGATTATACAAAAGTTCCGGATGTTCTTCATCGGTGCAAAATTAGTATTATTAACCATTAATTCATCATTTTGTTGGGTTCGCAAAGGTTGATTTTTAATATTTTATAGCTGCCTGGCCACTTTCCCTCAACTTACCGGAAACATTATTCATTAAAAGGTCTTGACCTTAATATCATTAGCTTTACGGGATAAGGCAGCGTTGACTGAAATATTTGTTTGGAGGAACTGTAACAATCCTTATTGATGTTCCGTCATACTATTAGATTTGGTTTTAGTATTCATTAATTCCGGGTAATGACCATTAACGAATACAATTCATGTGTTGATCAGCACGCCGACAATGTTTACCGATTCATCCTGAAAAACTTAAAGGATGAAGAGAAAGCACGCGACGTGGTCCAGGATGCCTTTGAAAAAATGTGGATGAAGGTGAAGACCATATCCTTCGAAAAAGGTAAGTCATACCTCTTTGCCACTGCATATCATACTATGATCGACTATTTGAGAAAGGATAAAAAGTTTTCTGACGTTCAAAGCGAAGAAGCAATTGCCGGGCAAGCCGAAGAACATAATTTTTCCGATCTGAAGGATGTGATCGATGAAGCAGTTAATAAATTACCCGACATCCAGCGTTCAGTGCTTCTCCTGAGGGATTATGAAGGCTATTCGTACCGGGAAATAGGTGTCATTACCGGTCTGAACGAGTCGCAGGTTAAAGTGTACATATACAGGGCACGAATGGCAATGAAAAAGTACATCGGTAGACTGGAAAACGTATTGTAAGAATAAAGATGAAGATCGACAGGAAAAACTACGAGCTCTATTTTATCGACTACCTGGAAGGTAATCTCTCACCTCTGCAGGAGAGGGAGCTTATGGTTTTTCTGGAAGGTAACCCTGACCTTAAGGAGGAACTTCAAATTGTGAAGCAAACAAGGATTAACCCTCCATCTGAAATTAGTTTCCCCGGTGCAGAATGCCTTAAAAAGGATTACATACCCGTGGATAATATCTCACCGGTCAATATTGATGAAAAACTCATAGACCTCTTAGAAGGCAATGCCAGCAAAGAAGAGACCGCTGCTATACTAGAGTTTCTCGAACTGAACCCGGCTTTCGGTAAAGAAAGGGAAATGCTCAGCCTTACCAAACTCATACCTGATAAATCGGTTACCTATCCGGTTAAGAACAAACTGAAAAGAAGGGCTCCCATAATTCCTCTGTCCCTAAAAAGGACTGTAATTGTTGCAGCATCTGTTGCAGCCCTTCTCCTCATAGCACTGGTTGTTGTAAGGTTTACCGTAAATACTCCTGAAGATATTAAGTTTACGCAGAGCGAAAGAGTTGATCCGGTCAAATTAGATCCGGTCAAGGTGGAATTTATCAGCAGCCTTGCCACCATTTACAGTATTAAGAATAATAGAGAGAATTCCGGGCCTGGTGTGGCGCATGCGAGGGAACAGACAGCATTGCAACCCCTTTCCCCCATAAAACCGGATCAGGTTTCCTTACCGGCATTTCATGCAGTAACCGGACTGATTGCCCCGTTCCCTTACAATCCTGATGAGCTATATGCCTTTGTTCCTGATCCGGAGAGAGAAGTTGAAAGCCGGACAAGCGTTATAGGAAAGGTCTTCAGGAATCTTTTTACCAAAGCAGCCGACCAGCTTGGTGTGCCTGAAGAAAAGGATGACAGAGCGAATAATCGGTTCGATTTCTGGACCCTCGCCGATTACAGCCTGAAAGGATATAACGCGCTTACAGATAAAGATGTCTCTCTTGTTACGGAGAGGAACGAACGGGGCCGGGTCACCGATTATTCACTTGTTGAGGAAGATATTACTATTCTCGACAGGAGAAGGAACCTTGATGAATAAACATCTCATCTGCCTGTAACATTCCGTAATGCTGATCCGTCCTACGGAAAAACACCTCAAAATCTAAAGCAATGGAAACAACCAAAAGAGTATTGATCGTATTCATCTCAACCATCTTACTTGTGTCAACTACCTTTCGGGCAATCGCCCGGGAGAATGATAAAAACAATGTTGTAAAGGAAACCCGTGACCTTCCGGCCTTCAATAAGATCGAAGTTGGCGGGGCATTCGAAGTTCTCATTGAAATGGGTCAGGATCAGTCTGTTATTGTTGAAACTGAGCAGAAAAACCTTGAAAAAATCAGCACAGAAGTAAAGGATAATCTCCTTGAAATAACATCCAGAGGCATTCTGAAGCCCCGTGAACTCAAGATATACCTTGTTGTTGAGGATATTGAGGGAATATTTGTTTCAGGGGCCTGCGATCTGGAATCGACAGGGACGATAAAAGCTGATATGCTTGAACTCAGGTCGGGCGGAGCATCCGATGTTTCCCTTGATATAGAAACAGATAACCTCAGTTCTTCCATCAGTGGTGCTGCAACGGTATACTTGTCGGGAAAGGCTGAACAGCATAGTTTGGAAACAAGCGGGGCATCCACCCTCAAAGCTGCCGACCTGGAAACCCAAGCCACATTAGCGGATCTCAGCGGAGCTTCATCTGCAATAGTGTTTGCTAAACAAGATCTTGTGGCTGAGTTAAGCGGATCTGCAGATATTGATTACAAGGGGTCACCTGCTAAAAAAGAGGTTTACAGGCAATCTTCAGTTACAACCACAAAAGATTATCGCTCGCGCGAAGATACCACCAGGGTAAATGTTGCCGGAGTTGATATTGAAGTTATAGAGGGTGACTCGGTGCGCGTAAGGATAGGAGGAAGTGAAGTCAGGGTTGATGAAGACGGAAATGTGAAAATCAACAGGAAATACAAACGGAAATACAACGGCCACTGGGCCGGGTTCGACATAGGGTTCAACGGTTATGTAACGCCCGATTTCAATATGAAATTCAAACCTGAAGATGAATATCTCGACCTGAGAATGGAAAAATCGGTAATTGTCAACATAAATTTCTTTGAACAGAACATCCCGATAGCTAAAAGCAAGAAATTCGGTGCTACAACAGGTCTGGGGCTGAGCCTGCCAAACTACAGGTTCAGGAGGGCAACTCATCTCAACTCTGATTCATCAGTATTGATAGGGTATCTGGCAGAAGGGATAAGCGTAAGAAAAACCAAGTTGTCGGCTATGTACCTTACGCTTCCTGTATTGTTCGAATACCAGACAAACAGCCGGCATAAGAAGAACAGTTTCCATTTTGGTGCAGGTGTTGTGGTGAATGCAAGGCTTATGTCGTGGACAAAGGTTTATTACAATGAGCAGAATAAAGATTTCACCCTTAATAAATATTCTCCTGAAACAGGCGCATACGAACCTCAGTTCTCCTCTACTTCGCCGGGATATCCAAAAGTGAAGGAAAAGAACGACTGGTTCCTCAGGCCTTTCAAATTTGATGCAACAGTACGCATAGGCTGGGGCTGGATCAATCTCTGGGCAACATATTCCTTTAATTCAATGTTCAGGGACGGAAGGGGCCCGGAAGTGTATCCCTGGACGGCAGGCATAACGCTTCTCAATCTATGATACAGGTCTGTTTCACATAACAGCAAGCCCCGCATTCAATGCACTCCGGAATGTGGGGTTTTTTCTTTACATGGATGTACAAAAAATATTATTTTTGCATTAGTTAATATTTAGAAAGGAATAGTATAACTAATTCATTGCCAGATAATGTCAGGACACAATAAATGGTCGACCATCAAGAGGAAGAAAGGGGCACAGGATGCAAAGAGGTCCAAGATCTTTTCCAAGATCATCAAGGAGATCCAGATAGCAGTGAGGGAAGGTGGGCCTGATCCTGAAGGGAATCCCAGGCTGAGGCTGGCTATTGCAAATGCCAAAGGGTCCAGTATGCCCAAAGATAATATTGAAAGGGCAATCAATAAAGGGAGCGACAAAGACTCCACCTCTTTCCAGGAAGTAACATATGAAGGTTATCTGCCCCATGGTATCGCAGTTTATATTGAATGCACAACTGACAATACACAACGAACCGTTGCCAACATACGCTCGGTTTTCAATAAATATAACGGTAACCTCGGAACGAACGGTTCATTGAGCTTTCTTTTCGACAGAAAGGGTATCTTCACCATCCCGAAGAACGATCTTGATGAGGAAGAATTTGAGCTGGAGATCATCGATGCAGGTGCTGAAGATATAGAATATGACGACGGTTTTTTTACGGTGACCACCAGTATGGAAGACTTTGGAAAAATGCAGAAAAAACTTGAAGAGATGGATGTTGAGGCTGAAAATGCACAGCTTCAGCGGATACCCAAAGATTCAGTGACACTGGAGCCGGATGAAGCCCAGAAGATTCTCAGGATAATCGAAACTTTTGAGGAGGATGATGATGTCCAGAATGTTTATCATAACCTGGAGATCACTGATGAAATGTTGGCAGAAATGTAGACATCGCATACCACGCGAAATAAATGTAATGGTGCATACAGAAGGCTTTGCCGGCTTATGCACCATTTTTTCATTATTCCTGATTACATTTGCCGGGTCACAATCATTTTTTGAATGTAACTGATGAAGAAGCTGAAATGGGTAATGCCTGCGCTCCTGGCAGGAATGTTTCTGCTGCACCTGCCTTTTATCGAGGCAGATCCGGATAATAATATCTCTTTCAGCAGGGGGCCTTTTACAGATGAAGGTCTGAACTCGATCCAGCTAAGGAATTTCATAGACCATGGCTACCTCGATGTTGCCGAGTGTGATAATCTGCTGAAAACCCCTGTCTTCAACATGCTTCTTGCTGCTCCCTATGCCTTGCTCGGCACCGATCTGCAGGTAGGGAGGCTTGCAGTTCTCATACTGGCACTTTCTATGGTATTTCTGTTTTCTAAGTTTAAGGAAATGAGATGGGTCGCGATGATCTTTACATTGCTGGTAATGCTGCAATACCATGTGTTCCAGTTTTCTCATTTTGCACTGGCAGAAATTCTTTCTTCCCTGGTTATAATCCTCTCAATAAGCGTATATTTTTTTGCCCGAAGGCAGGAAAATGATGATAAGAAAAGGAAATGGATTATCATTTCAGTATTGTTGCTTTCGATCTCCTACTACCTGAAGATCCAGTTTATCTATGTGGTTGCTCTGCCTTTTATAGCTTATCTTCTGGAAAGCTTCACGGCTAATCCGGACAGGGAGAACAGGAGAGCTCTGATCGTCCCGATGGTTGCAGGGACCCTCGGGCCGGCACTGGTATACATCCTGGGCTGGTACCTGCCTAATTTCAGCACCTATAATTTCATGATGTCGCATCAGTCAGGAACCTTTGGGATTTCTTCCCAGACTTTTAATATCCTGAGGTTCAACATTGAACATCTTTTTCTGAAAGGCCCCGTAGTGATCTTATCCATCTTTCACCTGGTCTCTCTCATTATCGGAATTGTACTATTACGACTTAAGCCAACCGGAAAATTTTTCATCCTGTTCTCTGCTGCAGTTGCCTGGAATATCATTGAATCCCATAAATTGCTGATGGTTTACCTTCCAACCCGTTACCAGCTAAGTATGATCATTTCGGCGGGATTTACAATATCAATTGTTCTTGCAGAACTGCTAGCAATGAGTTATGGAGCCAAAACCAATCTTAAAAGAATATTTAGTTTTGCTGCCGTTATCGTGGCATTATTGATCCTTTCAACAAATTCTTTTCACTATTTACGCATTTATCAAAACAGGTCGTATCAGATCAGAGAGGTGAACAGCTACCTTGCAGAGAATTCAAGCCCCGGGGAGGTTGTTATAGGGGCATGGGCCCCTTCCTTCACATGGGCTTCAGATAACAGGTCATTCCCCGTTTGGGACGGGTTCCTTAACTATAAAGATCCTGTTGAGAAATACAGACCTCTTGCAATAATTTCAGAACCTGACGAAGAAGATTCCAACCAGGCATATACGGGCCAGGGCATTGACCTGTATTCAGTTTCCGATTCGACCAGGACTTTCAGGATCGGGTTGTGGGATGTTTCCGTATTCTGGCTAAAATAGATCCAGTCTTTAGCGCCTTATTTATACCGTTTATAAATTTCTCTGTATGCATAGTGGCCCAGAGCCTTTTATTTGGCTTTAAGTTATTGTTTTACAATGAAATATGATTAGTATTTGCCGTTTCCTGTTCAACTCTAAACCCTTGATAGTGCCTAAAAAAATGTTAAATTAGCCGACCTGACGAAAGTTTTGTTAATTATTTAACAAATAGATTTATTAGCTGGCCATATGAGAAAGATCTTACTTGTTTTTTTGCTTTCCATTCCATTTGTTTATTCCTACGGGCAGGACGATGATAAAGAGAAGAAGTTTGGAATAAAATTCACGGGATTTGTGAAAGCTGATGTGTTTTATGACACAAGGCAGACCATTGCCGCCAGGCAGGGACATTTTCTCCTTTACCCTGCAAAAGAGGTCCTGGATGAAAATGGTGATGATATCAATGCCAAAGGTAATTTCAACATCCTTACCATCCAGACCAGGTTGAAGGGGGTGATAACAGGTCCCGACGCACTGGGTGCTAAAACTTCCGGTGTGATCGAAGGAGAGTTTTTCGGACATACCGACATGGACCTGAATGAATTCAGGCTCCGCCATGCCTTCGTCAAGCTTGATTGGACCAAAAGCACCTTGTTGGTAGGTCAGACCTGGCACCCCATGTTTATTACAACCTGCTATCCGGGGACTGTTTCGTTCAATACCGGGGTCCCTTTTCTTCCATTCACGCGTAATCCACTTGTACAGTATAAATTCAGGACCGGACCCCTGAACTTTTATGCAACAGCTTATGCACAACTTGATTTTGCCTCAACCGGTCCGCAGGGGATGACCCCGATATACCTGAGGAATGCCGGCGTACCCGGCCTGAACGCAAAGATCGAGTTCCATAAAAAGAATGAAGATACAGGTCTGGAATTCCTTTTGGGAGGGTCTTTCAATTATAAAATGATCACTCCCCGGTTATCTACCGGCGAAGGTTACAAGACTACAGAAACAGCAAACTCTTATGCTGCTAATGTCTATACAAAGATTGTTACCAAGCCTGTAACAATTAAGCTCATGGGTACTTACGGACAAGATCTTTACGACTTCCTGATGCTTGGTGGTTATGCAGTTAGCGACAGCGTCGACAAGGAGAAGGGCTTTGTTGAATATACCCCCTTTGAGGCAATGGCTGCCTGGGCCGATATCCATACAAATGGAAAGAAAGTGCAGGTTGGTTTATATGCAGCCTACAGCCAGAATATGGGAACAGCTTCTGACATCGGGGGGCCTGTGTATGCCAGGGGCACCGACATTGACCACGTATTCAGGGTAGCCCCCCGTCTTATAATGAACTTCAATAAGTTCAGGATAGCACCGGAAGTTGAATATACGGCCGCAGCTTATGGCAGGACAATGCAGGATGGTACTGTAACTGATGCGGTGCAGGTAGGGAACCTGCGCTTCCTTCTGGGTGTCTACTATTTCTTTTAATATTGCATTACCTGATAATTCAAAATATCTAACCAATCAAAAAATCAACAACAAAAATCTATGAAACATCAAATCTCAAGTTTTGCTGAATACTTTCAGAAATACAATGAAAGTGTACAAAATCCGGAAGGGTTCTGGGCCGAAATAGCTGAAGATTATATCTGGCACAAGAAATGGGACAAGGTCCTTGATTGGAATTTCAAGGATCCGGATATAAACTGGTTCCAGGGTGGTATGCTCAATATCACTGAAAATATTTTTGAGAGGCATTTGCCCGACAGGAAAGACCAGGTAGCATTGATCTGGGAGCCAAATGATCCGAATGAGGACAATGTTGAGCTCACTTACCAGCAACTTTTCGAAAAAGTGAAGGAATATGCCAATGCACTTCTGAAGCTTGGCATCAAGAAGGGTGACAGGGTGGCAATTTACCTGCCGATGATCCCCGAACTCCCCATAGCCATGCTTGCGTGCGCAAGGATAGGAGCGATACACTCCATAGTGTTTGCAGGGTTTTCAGCTTCATCCCTCGCCGACAGGATAAACGATGCCGAGTGTAACCTGGTTATCACATCCGACGGTGCATACAGGGGCAAGAAAAGCATAGGTTTGAAGAGCATCGTTGACGAAGCTCTCGAAACATGCCCTTCGGTTGAGAATGTGGTGGTCTATAAAAGGACCGGCGATGAAGTCACTATGAAGGAAGGAAGAGATATCTGGTGGGATGATTTCCTGGAAGGTGCCGGTACAGATAACAAGCCTGAATCGATGGAATCGGAAGAGACCCTTTTCATTCTCTATACCTCAGGCTCCACAGGAAAGCCCAAAGGGGTGCTGCATACAACTGCGGGCTACATGGTTTATGCTGAATATACTTTCAAGAATGTTTTCCAGTATAATGAAGGAGATATTTACTGGTGTACGGCCGACATTGGCTGGGTAACCGGACATACCTACATAGTTTACGGACCGTTGCTGGCCGGAGCCACGTCGATCATGTTCGAAGGTGTTCCAACTTATCCCGATGCAGGCCGCTTCTGGGAAGTGTGCGACAAGTACAAAGTGAACCAGTTCTATACAGCTCCTACAGCTATCAGGGCGCTGATTGCACAGGGTGATGAGTACGTTACTAAAAATGATCTTGGATCACTTACAGTACTCGGAACCGTGGGTGAACCTATCAACGAAGAGGCCTGGCGCTGGTACCATGATCTGGTAGGAAAAGGAAAATGCCCGATCGTCGATACCTGGTGGCAGACCGAAACCGGAGGTATCCTTATCTCCCCCATCGCGGGAGTAACACCTACCAAACCTTCGTTCGCAACGCTGCCCCTGCCGGGTGTACAACCGATCATAGTTGATAACGAAGGAAAAGAGATGACCGGAAACAACGTTCAGGGTAACCTTTGCATCAAGTTCCCTTGGCCCGGTATGATCAGGACTACCTATGGCGACCACGAAAGGTGCCGCCAGACCTACTTCTCCACTTATCGCGACCTCTATTTCACGGGCGATGGTGCAAAGCGGGACGAAGAAGGTTATTACAGGATCCTTGGCCGTGTGGATGATGTTATCAATGTATCGGGTCACAGGCTTGGTACTGCAGAGATCGAAGATGCCATCAACCAGCACCCTAAAGTCAATGAATCAGCAGTGGTTGGTTACCCGCACGAAATCAAAGGACAGGGCATTTATGCCTATGTAACTTGCGAGGAACTCTCTGAAGATGAAGCACAGAATATCGAAAAAGCCATTCGTGACATCGTTACCAAGGTCATTGGACCGATAGCAAAACCTGATATGATCCAGATCGTGAGCGGACTGCCAAAAACACGTTCAGGTAAGATCATGAGGCGTATTCTCCGTAAGATCGGTGAAGGCGACGCAACAAACCTTGGCGATACATCAACCCTGCTCGATCCGGGCATTGTTGAGGAGATCATCTCCGGAGCAAAGGTAGAAGTCAAGAGATAGTCTCAATACTAAAAGCATCCCCGTTACGGGGGTGCTTTTTTTTTAATGATTTCCTTTTTTCTCTCTAAAAAATCAGAATAATGGAAAACCAAAAAGTTATGAAAAGAGGCTTTGTTGTCCTGGGAGCCATTTTAGTTCAACTAGCACTGGGTGCAATCTATGCCTGGTCGGTATTTACTCCGGACCTTACAGATGCGGGCTGGACCAAAACCGAAACGCAATGGGTATTCAGTCTGGGACTCGCCTCCTTTGCTGTTTTTATGGTCCTTGCAGGAAAACGCCTCAGCTCATGGGGCCCTCAGAAACTTTCCTGGCTGGGTGGTATCACCTTAGGACTGGGATACATATTAGCGGGAACAGTTGGGGGCTACAATTTTTATGCACTGTTGTTCCTAATCGGTCTTATAGGTGGTGCCGGTATCGGCTTTGCTTATGTGGTGCCAATTGCAGTTGGTATCAGGTGGTTCCCTGATAAAAAGGGAATGATAACCGGGCTGGCTGTGGCAGGATTTGGTTTTGGAGCCCTGCTCTGGGTCAAGCTTGCCGGAACCTGGGGGCACCTGATCGAGAACATCGGCCTGTCGAACACATTCACCGTTTACGGTATTGCGTTTGCAGCCATGGTTATAATTGGAGGCATTTGGATGCGCTTCCCGCCCGCAGGCTGGAAACCCAAAGGAGTTTTAGAGGCGGAAAAGCTTGCCGGAACTGAAAAGAATGAGGTCAAGCCCGCAAAAGAATATAACAGTAATGAGATGCTGAAAAGCATCCAGTTCTATATGATCTTCCTGACTTTCGCATTCAGTGCCGGCGCCGGCCTGATGTCGATAGGCCTGATGAAGCTCTACCCGATGGAAGCCCTTCAGGAAGCAGGCCTTTCAGAAACAGCAGCCAGCGGTATAGCAGGTACGGCAATGGCAGTATTTTTCAGCCTTGCCAATGGCCTCGGAAGAATACTCTGGGGGATCATTAGCGATAAGATCGGCAGGAAAACTTCGATCATTCTCATGACCGGCATCCAGGGGGTTGTAGTCATATTGTTCACATTTATGGCCGGAAATGAGATACTGCTCTATCTTGGTGCAACACTTATCGGATTCAACTTCGGTGGTAACTTTGCGCTATTCCCAACAATTACAGCCGATGTGTTCGGATCAAAGAACGTTGGGCAAAATTATCCGTTTATTTTCCTTGCCTATGGAGTAGGTGGAATTCTCGGACCGGTACTTGGCGGAAGGCTTGGAGACCTTGGGAATTTCCCGCTGGCTTTTACTATTTCCGGAATTATGGTGCTGGTGGGTATGGTCCTTACGATCCTTCTCCGTCCGCCCAAGCATTAGCAGACTTAATTAAGATCTGATAATTTATTTGGTGCTTTTAGACTACTGCGCAATTTATTAGGCTGGTAGACTGAAAGCACCAATTTTTTTATCCGGATAATCACCGGCGGAATTCAAAGGCGGTAAGCTGTTCTGATATCATTTATCTGAATAGTGTGATCGATCCCCTGAGGGTGCGCCGCTGAATACCCCTGAGAGTGATCTCGTAAACTTCACAGACATAAAGATAGGTGCCCTGTGCACAATCGGTACCGTTGAACTGGTTCCTTCCGTCCCAGTCAATGTCAGGATCTTCTGTTTCGAAGACAAGGTTGCCCCAGCGATTGAAGATCCTCATTTCAACTCTTTCCACGGAAGTGTATGGGAAGGGTCTGAAAAAATCATTGAAATTGTCATCATTAGGCGTGAATACATTGGGCAATTCGTACCTGTTGCAGGTTGTGTCTGATACGCAAACTATGTTCGAAAGTTCACTTTCATTACCAACCGAATCGATCGCAGTTACTGCATAACAACCCACAATGTTACCGAAGTTTGAGTGAACATATGACGTATCAAAGGCATTCAGGGTTGAGTCCAGTGTCACAAGGTCCGCCGTATCGAGTGGGCTGTAGAATATCCTGTATTTGACCACATCATCCGCACAATAATTATTGGGATTTGTCCAGAACAGCCTATTCACGGCACGTTCACAGTCTGTATAAAGCTCAAGTACAGGTGGGCAGGGAGGCTCATTATCGAACGGAACCCCGCACCTGATCTGTGAAAAGTTTTCTATAGGGTATATGAATCCCGGAGCAGTGTACTGACCGGTACTTCTTACGTAATAACAGTATTCTTTACCGTTGTCAAGAAGGGTATCCCTGTAAGTTGTCTCAAAGGATATTCCGATCGAATCAAAAACATTCTCACCCGGAAGCCTTCTGAATATTGTGTAATAATCGTTTTGCCAGGGCACATTGAATTGCCAGCTTAATTCCAACTCTTCATCCGTCGGTGAGATAGCCAGGAATACTGAAGAGGCGGTCTGGCTGAACCCGATACTTCCCTGTGAAAGACTGACCAGCTCGATCCTGTATGAGTAAGGGGTTCCCGAATTATTCAGGTCAATGCCATTATCTGTAAGGATGGTGTCGTTCAACCCTTCCAAAGTTGCTATTTCGCTTCCTGCACCGCCTCCGAAACCTTCGTCTCGGTAAACTATATATTCATAGGGGCCCGGGACTTCAATTGTATCTAGCTCGGTTGGCCTGGACCAGGCCAGGTAAACGTCCCCGAGGAGCAGGTCGGTGCTGTCGTTACTTACATTGGTAATTACAGGTACATCCCTTTTCAGGGAGGCACAAGCTTCCAGACTGGCATAACTTTCTGCGCCATCAAGGAAAAATGCAGTGACCATGTAACAGTATTCTATACCCTGAACCAACCCAATCCCGTTATTGTCATCAACAAAGGTGGTATCGTCGATACCGTCGGTTTCACCTATCAGCCGGTATCCGGTGTAGGCCGGCACCCCGGTTTCGCAGAATCCCGGAAAAAACCCGTAATAACCGTTTCGCCTGTATACTTTATATCCTATGGCCTTGTCACACTCCACCCTGTTCCATTCGAGCCTTATGGAACTACCGATTGGCTGAGTTGTAAGGTTTTCCGGGGCGGGGCTTATTACAGTTATCAGGATAGTCTTGAATGTTACCAGATTTATAGGAAAACCATTGTCTTCGGCTCTAATGAAAACCTGGTAGGGTTGCTGCTGAACATGACTGCAGGTAGTTGACCAATTAAATGTAGTCCGGGCCGTATCCGGTCCCACGGCTGGATCAGGATCAATGAATGCAGGACTGTCAGCTACTTCAAAAGGGCCACCGGATACAGTGATCTCGACGGCAGTCAGTTCGGGATCATAGGCAAGTATGTCGAACTGAAGGTCCTGTCCGGCCTCTATGCAAGTATCGGAAATGGCTTCTATCACAGGAGGGGAGTTGTCGCAGGCAACGATCTCTATCTGCATATCTCTTGTAACACTGCCTATCTTAACACCATTCCGCCATTCTTCTATCAGTATGGCAATATTGAATTCCCCTTGTTGGGTAGGTGCATCCCATATAAAATCACCCCTTACCGGGTCTATTGAGATGTTGTTAGTGGCAGGTGGCAGAGTATAACCGGGAATGTCGATCCCGCCCGCTGTTTTGCAGTCGATAAGGCGGTAGGAGAGACTGTCGCCGTCGACGTCGAAAGCGCCGGGATTGTGATAATAGGTTTCACCCTGGCATCCGACGTCTATCGGAGGGTTCAGCAATACCGGGGAGTTGTTGAAGCCCAGGAATGGATTCACTACCAGTTCCGACTGGACATACATGGGGACATTTACCGAGTTTGGAATATTAACTATGCCGAAATTCCTGTTAGGATCTTCCAGTGAAAGAAGATAAGTTCCCTGTGAGCTGTATGTGTGTCGGTTTGTTGTGGCTCCCTGTTCGGGCTTGTACTCATAAATATTCAGAGAAATATTCTCAGGCAGGTTTATCTTTTCAGTTCGTTGCAGGACACTGCTGGTCCCGTCACCCCAGTTGATAGTGAGTTCCGGCCTGTCGGCAGGACTTGGAGTGTAGGTATAGGTTATGATCTTTACCTCGTATGTAAGGCCTTCAATATGCTTATAAGTAATCTCTGCTGCCCTCTGGTGTGTAGCGAAAGCGCTACAGGCAAAAAGCAGGAAAAGCACGCCGGTAAGGAGTCTTAATTTCATCGGGGCAGACAGGGATATCTATGTTCAAAATTATAAAATATTAAGGTATACTTTTTGTTTTTATTGTAAAGGGGGATAATTAAACTCCTAATTTGTAATTTTGTTAACAGTAAAGGAGGCAATCATTTAATGCAGGTTACAGAACAGGACATAGAAAAGAAAGAAATACTGAGCCTCTACCGGAAGTTGTTGAGGGTATGGCATACCCGCAAGGACCCTCAGGACCGTCAGCTTGTCAGGCGGGCATTTACGCTTGCAGCAGATGCTCATAAGGACATGAGAAGAAGGTCGGGAGAGCCTTATATATATCATCCCCTGGAAGTGTCTATCATAGCTGCAGGAGAGATTGGGCTGGGAACTACTTCCATTGTAAGTGCCCTTTTGCATGATGTTGTTGAGGATACTGATTATAGCCTTGAAGATATCCGGATGATGTTTGGCGAAAAGGTAGCCCGGATCATTGACGGCCTTACAAAGATCCAGGAGATCTTCGACCTTTCTGCAACAACACCACAGGCAGAGAATTTCCGGAAAATGCTCCTGACCCTCTCTGATGATGTAAGGGTTATCCTGATTAAACTTTCCGACAGGCTGCACAATATGCGTACCCTCGATGCCATGCCCAGGGACAAGCAGCTGAAGATAGCTTCCGAATCGCTGTACCTTTACGCCCCGCTGGCTCACAGGCTCGGGCTCTATGCGATCAAAAGCGAGCTGGAGGATCTCGCGCTAAAGTATACAGAACCTGAAATATACAACTCCATAGTTACCAAGCTTGCGAGCTCTGAAACCGAGCGTACCAGTTTTATAAACAAGTTTATCTATCCAATTAAAAAAGAACTCAGCCTTAAAGGTATTGAGCACGACATTTTTGCCCGCGACAAAAGCATACACGCTATCTGGGAGAAGATGAAATCGAAGGAAATTCCTTTCGAGGAAGTCTACGACCTTTTTGCAGTGCGTATTATCATTGATGTACCCCCCGAGCTGGAAAAAGCCGAATGCTGGAGGGTATATTCAATTATTACCGATCATTACAGGCCTAACCAGGACAGGCTCAGGGACTGGATCTCCATTCCCAAGGCAAATGGTTATGAAGCGTTGCATACCACTGTAATGAGCCATACCGGTAAATGGGTAGAGGTACAGATAAGGAGCAGGAGGATGCATGAGATAGCTGAAAAGGGATATGCGGCACACTGGAAATATAAAGGCTCCGACGATAACGAAAGCGGCCTCGAAGAATGGCTCCAGAGGATAAGGGAGATCATTGAAGAAAACGACAGCAATGCTCTTGATTTTCTCTCTGATTTTGAAACAAACCTGTTTACCGAAGAGATCATGGTCTTTACCCCGAAGGGTGACCTTATGACTCTTCCAAAAGGATCCACAACCCTCGATTTCGCATACAGCATTCACTCAGATGTCGGAAATACCAGTATTGGCGCAAAAGTCAACCATGCTCTCAAACCACTCAACCACGAACTTATTAGCGGTGACCAGGTTGAGATCATTACCTCTGCCATACAGGAGCCCCAACCCGAATGGCTTGAATTCGTGGTTACTTCAAGGGCCAAGTCGAAGATCAAGATGGCGCTCAGGGAATCAAAAAAGTACCTGCAGACAAAAGGCCGGGAAAAATTTGAGAAAATACTCAAAAAGTACGATCTGGAGCCACATAAGGATATGATGAACAAGCTGCTGCACCAGGTGAAGGTTTCATCTGAAAAGGACCTCTACATGATGCTGCAGAGCGGTAACATTGATCTTAAGGAAATAGAGGACATCATACAGAATGTACAGAACAGGAAACTGCTCAGGTACATCAGCAGGCCGTTCACCCGCACGAAAGAAACGGCTGCAAAATCAATAACTGAGACAATTGTCGATAAACTCAACGATAAGCCTGAATCGCTGGTGCTGGGCGACAACATAAATGATATCAGTTATTCGGTAGCCAGATGCTGTCATCCCATACCTGGCGATGATGTGGTAGGTATCATAAGCCCCACTGACAATATCGTCATTCACCGTACGAACTGCAAGGAAGCAATCGGCATGATGTCGAAATACGGCAACCGCATAGTGAAGACCAAATGGAAGCTTAAGGAAGCTGTCGGGTTCCTGACCGGCATCCGGATCAGAGGAATAGATAAAAAGGGATTGGTCAAGAAGATCAGTGAGATAATTTCGGATAAGCACAATATAAGTATTCGTTCCTTTCATATGGATACCAGCGAGGGAACCACCGAGGGAACAATTATGCTGTATGTTCCGGATACCAAAAGCCTGAAAAAGCTGATCGAAAGCCTCAGGAAGATCAAAGAAGTCGTAAATGTTAAAAGGCTCGACAGGATCAATTATTGATCCTTCTTTTTGTGAATTTATTCACAATTTCCAACTATTTTTATTTATACCAAATTATGATAAAGATTTTTTCCTTATTTTTATGCAGAATTTAAAAACTATACGATGAAAGAAAAGGTAGCTAACGACAGCTTTGAAGCCGCCAAAAAGATCTTTACAGAGTACCTGGAACAGAGGGGACACAGAAAAACCCCGGAGAGGTTCACAATCCTGAAGGAGATCTATGCTACTGAAGGACATTTCGACATTGAGACCCTGTATATCAGAATGAAAAATAACAAGTACAGGGTCAGCAGGGCAACTCTTTACAATACTATCGAGCTGTTACTCGACTGCAACCTGGTCACCAGGCACCAGTTCGGTAATAATTGTGCCCAGTTTGAAAGGTCACACCGATTTAAACAGCATGATCACTTCATTTGTGTAGATTCAGGAAAAGTTCTTGAATTTACTGATCCCAAGATCCAGGAGATCAAAAACTTCGTAGAGAAAGCACTAAATGTTGAAATTACACATCATTCTCTCACATTTTACGGCCATTGCAAAAATGGCAACCCAAAGGAAAAAACAACCGTTAATTCATAGTTAGAATACCAGCCTGCGCATGAAAGTAGATGTTTTGCTTGGCCTTCAGTGGGGCGATGAGGGTAAGGGCAAAATAGTTGATATTTTGTCCCCACGCTACGATATTATTGCCCGCTTTCAGGGCGGTCCTAACGCGGGCCACACTATAAAGTTCGACAACAAAAAATTCATTCTTCACACCATTCCTTCAGGAATCTTCAATCAAGACAAGTTAAACCTGATTGGCAATGGGGTGATCCTCGACCCGCAGATCCTGATGTCTGAGATCAGCGGGCTTGAAAAAAGCGGCATCAATGCCCGGTCGAACCTGCTTATTTCCAGGAAGGCACATTTAATTCTTCCTACCCACAGGCTTCTGGATGCTGCCCAGGAGAAAATGCTGGGTAAAGCAAAAATAGGATCAACACTCAAAGGGATCGGGCCCTCGTACACCGATAAAATTTCCAGGAAAGGTCTGCGCATTGGTGATATCTGTTCCACCGCCTTCAAAGACAGGTACCAGAATCTAAAGGAATATCATCTAGGACTTGTAAAACATTACAAATACAACACGGATGATTTTCTTATTGATGGATTGAATTTTGATGAGTACGAAGACAACTGGCTGCAGGCCGCTGAACAGGTCAAATCGCTGAACATTATTGACAGTGAGTACTTTATCAACCAAAAACTTAACCAGGGTGCCAGTGTCCTGGCAGAAGGTGCACAGGGTACCATGCTCGATATCGATTTCGGTTCGTATCCATTCGTTACCTCCTCAAATACCATCACAGGAGGTGTCTGTTCAGGTCTTGGCATTTCCCCCAAAAGGATCGGAAAGATCATGGGGGTTTTTAAAGCATACTGTACAAGGGTCGGTAGCGGACCTTTCCCCACTGAATTGCTGAACGGAGAGGGAGATACTATGCGTGAAGCCGGACAGGAATTTGGCTCTACGACCGGACGCCCCAGGAGATGCGGTTGGCTCGACCTTGTTGCGCTGAAATATGCGATCATGCTCAACGGTGTTGAGGAGATGTTCATGATGAAAACCGATGTGCTCGATAATTTTGATAAGATCAGTGTTGGCATTGCCTATCGCCGGGAAGGAGTTAACATGCAACAACTGCCTTTCGATCTTCAGGAAGGGGATTATGAACCTGTTCTCCACGATTTTTCAGGATGGAAGCACCCGCTGACCGATTCATTCAAGAATAATGATATGCCGGGTGCACTCGACGTGTTCATAAAATACATTGAGGGAAATACAGGGATCCCTGTTTCGCTTGTTTCTTTCGGTCCCGACAGGGCCCAGGTTTTTAAAAACCAGGATATAAAAGGCTAAAGCTTTCTTTTAACTTCTACTTCTTGAAAACCTTCGATGATATCACCTACCTTGACATCGTTAAAGTTTTTGATGTTTAGTCCGCACTCATACCCTGCGACCACTTCCTTGACATCGTCTTTGAATCTTTTGAGGGAACCGAGCTTACCGGTGTAAACTACAATACCGTCACGTATGAGCCTTATCCTTGTGTTCCTTGTTACCTTTCCGTCAAGGACCATACATCCAGCAATGGTTCCCACCTTGGATATTTTGAATGTTTCCCTGACTTCTATATTGCAGGTAATTTTCTCCTCGATATCGGGTGCCAGCATTCCTTCTATGGCTGCCTTGATCTCTTCTATAGCCTGGTAGATGATGGAGTAAAGCCTGATCTCGATTTCTTCTTTCTCTGCCAGTTTCCTGGCGCCCAGTGAAGGCCTCACCTCGAACCCTACGATAATGGCATTGGATGCCGAGGCGAGCATAACGTCGGTTTCGGTAACCTGGCCAACCGATTTGTGAATTACATTTACCTGCGCTTCTTCGGTCGATAACTTGAGAAGGCTGTCGGCCAGTGCTTCCACACTTCCGTCAACATCACCCTTAACGATCAGGTTAAGCTCCTTGAAATCACCAATAGCAATACGGCGTCCTATTTCATCAAGTGTGATATGTTTCTGGGAGCGGATGCCCTGCTCACGCTGAAGCTGGAGCCTTTTGTTGGCAATATTCTTGGCCTCTTTTTCGTCCTTCATTACATTGAAGGTGTCGCCCGCCTGCGGGGCGCCGTCAAGTCCAAGAAGCAATACGGGTGTTGAAGGACCTGCTTCTGTAACGCTCTGGTTCCTTTCATTATACATTGCTTTGACCTTCCCGAAATGCGCTCCTGCCAGGACGTTGTCACCCTTCCGGAGCGTCCCGTTCTGAACAAGGAGTTTTGCAACGTAACCTCTTCCTTTATCGAGTGATGACTCAATGACAGTTCCCCTCGCGGGCATATCAGGATTGGCTTTCAGCTCCAGCAGCTCTGCTTCGAGCAGTACCTTTTCCAAAAGCTGGTCAATATTCATACCCTGCTTGGCAGATATTTCCTGCGACTGGTACTTTCCACCCCAATCTTCAACGAGTACATTCATTTTGGAAAGCTCTTCCTTGATCTTGTCGGGGTTTGCTGTAGGCTTGTCAATCTTGTTAATAGCAATGACAATAGCTACGCCGGCTGCCTGGGCATGGTTTATGGCCTCCTTGGTCTGCGGCATCACGCTGTCGTCGGCTGCAATGACAATTATCGCCACATCAGTGACCTTTGCACCGCGCGCACGCATGGCTGTAAAAGCTTCGTGACCCGGTGTATCAAGGAAAGTGATCTTTTTATTGTTGGGAAGCGCAAGCTCATAGGCACCGATATGCTGTGTGATACCACCGGCTTCACCTGCCATCACATTCGCCTTCCTTATATGGTCGAGCAATTTGGTCTTGCCGTGGTCAACGTGTCCCATAACAGTCACTATAGGAGCCCTCTCAACGGTGTTCCCTTCTTCTTCCTCTTCAATCAGCTCTTCAGGACTGTCTTGCAGGTCAACACTTACAAATTCTACAGTGTAACCGAATTCTTCAGCGACAAGTGTAAGGGTTTCGGCATCAAGGCGCTGGTTGATGGATACAAAAAGGCCAAGCTGCATACAGGTGGAAATGACATCATTGACCGGAACATTCATCATGTTGGCCAGGTCGTTCACCGTCACAAATTCAGAAAGTTGGAGAGTGGATGCTTCCTCCTCGGCCTTCTGCTTTTCCTTTTCAATGTTCTGACTGATGGCCTCCCTCTTCTGCCTCCTGTACTTGGAGGCCTTCGATTTACCGGTCGGGGCAAGCCTTGCCAGCGTTTCCTTGATCTGTTTTTGTATCTCTTCGTCAGAAACTTCGGGTTTTGGCTTTTCTTTTCTTTTCGAACGGCCTTTGCCTCTTTCTTTTGATTTCTTGGACCCTTCTTCCTGGGCGATCTTTTCCTTCCTGATCCTCTTCCTCTTTTTCTTTCTTACATCTACTTTTTCATCCTTTGAGGAAGCAACAGGTTTTTTCTCCGACTTCTTTGGCTCTTTAGGAAGGTCTATCTTATCAACTATCTTCGGCCCGTTCAGTCGTTCAACACGAGTGGGGATGAAGTTTTTCTTTTCTTCCTTATCCCTCTCTTTGTCCTCTTTCTCTTTAGCAGCAGGTTCTTCCTTCTTAACTGCCTCTTTCTTCTTTTTGGCCTCTGCTTCTTTTTCTTTAGATTTCGAGGTAGCTGTTGGTTTCTCCTTCTCTTTTTCTTTCTCCTTGTCCTTATCTGCCTCTTTTTTCTTCTCTTTCTCTGCTTTTCCTTCTTTTTCTTTCTCTTTCTCTTTCTCTTTCTCTTTCTGTTTTTTTACCCTGGCCTTTTTATCAGGTTTTGTTTTTTGGTTTATCTTCTCCAGGTCAATCTTCCCAAGAACCTTTAGCCCGTCATCTTCGGCTTCTTCTTCTTCTTTTTCTTCCTGCTCTGCCGCAGGCTCAGGTTTTTCAGTAGTTTCTTTCTTAGTTTCAGCTTCTTTGGCAGCTTTTTCTTCTTCAGCTTTTTCTTTTTCTTCTGCTTTCTTTTTTTCTGCTGCTTTTTTCTCTTCTTCTTTTTTCTTTTTCTCCTCTTTTTGTTTTTCCTTCTCTTTCTCTTTTGCTTTTACTTCCTCTTCATCAACTATAAGAGAATCATCAAGCGACACAGATGTGCCCTTGATGAACAGTTCATCTACGTCGCTATCATCATCGTCAGACTTATCAGGGCGGGATTTGTTCTCTATGGAAACTGTTTCATGTTTAGAATAAGAAAGGCCTATTTTCTTGGATTCTTCCTTAACAGTTTTCTCCGACTGGAATTCCTGCATCAGGATCTCATAAACGTCGCCTTTGATCTTTGCGTTGGGTTTGGCGTCGATTTCAATGCCCTTTTTATGCAAGAATTCCACAATTGTGGAGATACCCACATTAAATTCCCTGGCTGCTTTGCTTAATCTAGTCTCTTTTGTTGTTCCCTCTGTCATATAAGAGTTTGAGGTTTTTCTTCTGTATCAGCAAAAATTGCTGCAAAAATACTATTTTTATTCGAACTCAGCCTTGAGGATACGCATCACCTCCTTGATGGTTTCTTCCTCAAGATCAGTTCGTTTTTCTAATTCTTCCACTTCCAGGTCAAGCACACTCTTGGCCGTATCACAGCCCACAGCCTTCAGCTCATCGATTATCCACTGATCGATTTCATCGGAGAATTCATCGAGGTCAACATCTTCGGTATCAGTATCGCTGTCGCGGTAAACATCTATTTCATAACCTGTGAGCATACCTGCCAGCCTTATGTTGTAGCCTCCCTTACCTATTGCAAGTGATACCTGGTCGGGTTTCATGAAAACGTTGGCCTTTTGGTTTTCGTCGTCAATTTCGATAGAGGTTATCTTGGCCGGGCTCAATGCCCTGGAAATAAACAATGTCGGATTAGAGGTGAAGTTAATAACATCAATGTTTTCATTTTTAAGCTCCCTCACAATACCGTGTATCCTTGAACCTTTCATGCCAACACAGGCACCTACGGGATCGATCCTGTCGTCGTACGACTCTACTGCTATCTTAGCCCTTTCGCCGGGAACCCTCACGATTTTCTTGATTGTGATCAGGCCATCATATACTTCAGGAACCTCTGCCTCAAAAAGCCTTTCGAGGAAAACAGGCGATGTCCTTGAAAGGATAATAACAGGTGAACTGTTCCGCATTTCAACTTTGGATACAACAGCCCTGATCGTATCGCCCTTCCTGTAAAAATCAGAGGGTATCTGCTCTGATTTCGGCAGGATCAGCTCGATGTACTCATCATCGAGTACGAGCAGTTCTTTTTTCCAGACCTGGTAGACCTCACCGGTTATGATCTCACCCACCTTGTCTTTATATTTCTTGTATACGTTATCTTTTTCAAATTCACTGATCTTCGATACCAGGTTCTGCCTGATGGTCAGTATTTCCCTTCTGCCAAAATCGGCCAGCTTCAATTCTTCAGAAAACTCCTCGCCCACTTCAAAGTCGGGCTCCACTTTCACGGCTTCCGAAAGTGCTATCTGAGAATTTTCGTCATCAACGGCTCCGTCTTTAACAATTTCACGGTTCCTCCATATTTCGAGGTCACCTTTGTCAATATTGACGATTATGTCGAAATTATCATCCGAGCCATACTTTTTCGTCAGCATATGCCTGAACACATCTTCCAGGATACGCATCATTGTTTCCCTGTCGATGTTCTTGAACTCCTTGAATTCGGAGAAGGTTTCAACCAGATTGATATGATCCATTTTTATTACAGTTGAAATTTAACTTATCTTTTAAATGACACCAGTCTTTTTGTCTCCTTTATATCTTCAAAACTGACAAACACCGGTTCCGTTCTTTCACTATTTTTATTCTTGCCTTTCACATCGGGCCTGAAACTAATCCCGTCATCAAGCACTTCGAGTAGCTCTCCTTTTTGTTTCTTACCATCATGGGTCAACACGCTTATCATTTTACCAATGTGCTTGTTATACTGCCTGGGTAGTCTCAATGGCTGGTCAACACCGCTCGATGAAACAATGAGCTCGAAATCCTCTTTGTCCCTGTCGAGGCGGCCTTCAATGTACCTGCTCAGGTCTATGCAGTCGCTAATGGTAACACTCTCGTCACCGTCAATAAACACATAGATCTTTCCGGATGGCTTGATGAGAACGTCAACTACGAATATTCCGGTCGGATCAAGCTTCTCCCCTGCAATTTTCCTTATTTTCTCCTCAGTTATCATTCTGTGTTTTCCAGCACTTTTATACAATAAAAGAGGGGACTGTAGTCCCCTTCACTTGTCTTACAAATGTGTTGTTGTCCGACCAGGGCTCGAACCTGGACTCTTCTGAACCAAAATCAGACGTGTTGCCAATTACACCATCGGACAACTTGCCCCAAAAGGGACTGCAAAATTAGTAATAATTTTTGAAATTCAATAAGATAAAGGTCGATTTATAGGACGTAAGAAATATTCTTATTTACGCATGAGTTAGGATCAAAATTCCTATTTTCGTTGCCACTTTCTTATAACATTCCTGAAAATGACAGAATTCAGAAAGCTTAACAGGATAATAGGGTGGTTAGTGTTTGCAATAGCCACACTTGTATTTTTTCTTACACTTGAACCAACTGCAAGTTGGTGGGACTGTGGTGAATACATTGCCACTGCCTATAAACTGCAGGTAGGCCATCCGCCCGGCGCACCTGCTTTCCAGATACTAGGAAGGTTTTTCTCTCTTTTCGCCTTTGGCGACACTTCGAGAGTTGCAGTCATGGTGAATTCCATGTCGGCCCTATCGAGCAGTTTTACCATTCTCTTCCTCTTCTGGACCATCACACTTCTCGGTAGAAAAATAGTAGGTCCGCAGGGAATGCTGAACAAGGGGAATATGTATGCCATTCTCGGAAGCGGAATAGTTGGCGCACTGGCCTTTACTTTTTCCGATTCTTTCTGGTTCTCAGCAACCGAAGGTGAGGTTTACGCAATGTCGTCCCTCTTCACAGCCGTAACCTTCTGGGCTATCCTGAAATGGGAAAGTGTTGCTGATGAAGAGCATTCCTTCAGGTGGATACTCCTTATAGTTTTCCTCATAGGGATCTCCATAGGTATCCACCTTCTTAACTTGCTGACAATTCCGGCAATCGCCTTTGTGTATTATTTCAGGAAATACAAACCCACCACTAAAGGGATGCTGTTCGTCGGAGCTTTGTCGATCCTGCTGCTGGCCGTCATAATGTATGTGATCATACCTGGGATCGTATGGCTTTCGGGTATGTTCGAGCTGTTCTTTGTGAATTCGATCGGGCTGCCTTTCAATTCAGGAACGATCATATATTTTGTGCTCCTGATTGCCCTTATTGTTTGGGCTGTTCATTATACGCACAAAAGAAAGATGATCGTTCTCAACACCATAGTGCTCGGGCTGGTATTTATCCTGATAGGTTATTCAACATTTTTCATGCTGGTCATCAGGTCGAATGCCGATGTACCCATTGATGAGAACAATCCTGAAGATGCGGTGAGCCTTCTTGCTTACCTGAACAGGGAGCAGTATGGCACATATCCCATATTCTACGGGCAATACTATAATGCGCCTGTAGTGGATTATGGCGACGGGACACCTGTACGGGTCAGGGACAATGACAAGGGCGAATATGTTGTGACTGACGACAGGAAGGGCACTGTTCCCATTTATGATCCTCGTTTCCAGACGATATTCCCGCGAATGTGGAGCAGCCAGAAGTCGTCGCATGTGGAACTTTACAAGCAGTTTGGCAAAGTTGACGGTATCCCGATAAATATTACCAGGCCCGATGGTTCCACGGAAGTAAGATACAAACCCACTTTCATAGAAAACCTCCGGTTTTTCTTTACCTACCAGATAGATCATATGTATATCCGGTACTTCCTGTGGAATTTTGTGGGAAGACAGAATAACATTGAAAGTCAGGGAGAACCTGATCACGGAAACTGGATCAGCGGGATCGATTTTATCGATTCAATGCGGATAGGAACTCAGAAAGATCTCCCTGAAAGCATGCAGAACCCGGCTCATAACAAATTTTATTTTCTGCCGCTTATTCTCGGGCTGATAGGATTTTTCTTTCATTTTAAAAAGGCTAAAAAGGATACGCTCGTTGTTGCCTTGCTGTTCCTGATGACAGGGATTGCCATAGTTATTTATCTTAACCAGTATCCCCTGCAACCCAGGGAAAGGGATTATGCATATGCCGGATCATTCTACGCCTTTTCAATATGGATCGGCCTGGGTGTCATGTCTCTTTTTTATGCTCTGAATAAATATATTAAAGATGGAAAGATAGCAGCCGTGCTGGTAACAGTTGTGACTTTATTCCTGGTTCCGGGAATTATGGCCCAGCAGGGATGGGACGACCACGACAGGTCAGGTAAGTATGCCGCAAGGGATTTTGCCTTTAATTACCTTGCTTCCTGCGACCCGAATGCTGTTCTGATAACTTTTGGCGACAACGATACTTTCCCTCTATGGTATTCACAGGAAGTTGAGGAATACCGGACCGATGTCAGGGTTGTGAACCATATGCTGGCCTCAGGGTCATGGTACGTCCAGCAAATGTTCCGCAAAGCGTATGAGTCGGATCCCCTTCCGCTGACCCTTACCGAAAAGCAATACGAAAAAGGAGTTAATGATTACGTCCCGGTTTACGAAAGGGGGATCGAGGGGTATGTCGAACTGAAAGACCTCATCGGTTTTATAGCCAGTGAAAGAGAGCAAACCAAATTGCCTATCCAGGGAGGAAGGAAGATTAATTATCTGCCCACCCGTAAGATCAGGCTGACAGTCGATTCAGCCAAATGTGTAGATAACGGAATTGTACCCCCTGAACTTGCAGATCGGATTGTACCTTACATAGAATGGGAGATCAAACAGAATGCTCTTTACAAAAACGACCTTATGGTACTTGACTTCCTGGCTACAAGTGACTGGACAAGGCCCTTATACATCGCCAATCCCAGCAGCCTTGGAAATGTCCTGGGAGTTGATAAGTACATGCACCAGGAGGGGATGGTCTATAAATTCATACCTGTGGAGGCTGAGAATTATATTTCAGGGATAGGAGGTGTGAATGGCTGGGAATCCTACGAAGTTTTTACCAACTGCCAATGGGGCAGACTGAACGAACCTGATGTGGTTGTCGACCGTGAAAGCTACCGGAATTCGCGTCTGCCCAAGCAAAATTACCTAAGGGCAGCCGAGACCTTATTTAATGAAGGTGAAACGGAAAAAGCCATAGAACTGCTGGATACCTGCCTCTACTTTTTCCCCCACGAGAAATTCACCTTTGATATGCTTCTTATTCCGTTTGCCGAGCTCTATCTTGAAGCAGGGGAAATAGAAAAGGGAATGGAGGTTGTAGGAAAACTGGTCGACAGGTATGAAGCGGATTTGAATTACTACGACTCACTGGATCCTGAATTTGCTGAAAGGTATTACGGAAGCGACATCCAGGTTGCGGTATCTGTGCTGAACCGGCTTGGGCAGCTTTCTGCTGAAAACGAAAGAAATGATCTTGTTGATAGGATCAACTCACTGATCTTTACCGATCAGCAACAGCAATAGATCATTTTTTCTTCCCCTTTTTGAATGGCTTATTGTCCTTCTTGGCTTTGCCACTATAAATAAGGTAAAGAATAGTCCCTCCTGCAATTACGAAAGGTATACTGAGTATCTGCCCCATGTTCAGCAACATCTGGCTTTCGAATCCAACCTGCGGCTCTTTGATGAATTCGATAAAAAACCTTGCAGTAAAAACAAGGATGAGGAACATCGATAAGAAATACCCGTTGCTCCGTTTTTCCCTTTTCCTGTAATACTGATACATCAGGAAGGCAAAGATCAGCAGGTAGGCCAGTCCCTCGTAGATCTGTGTAGGGTGACGGGGATCGATTGCAAGATTAGGATTATAAGCATTTATGAACCGGAAGCCCCAGGGAAGATCAGTAGGCACTCCGAATATTTCCGAATTCACCAGGTTGCCCATTCTGATGAAAAAACCGGCCAGGGCAGTGGGTATGGCAACCCTGTCGAGAATCCACAATACCTTTACATTATATTTCCTGGAATAAAGCCACAAAGCGATAATAATACCTATGGTACCACCATGGCTTGCCAGCCCACCTTCCCATACCTTCAGTATATCCAGAGGGTTACTCAGGTAGTAAGAGGGCTCATAGAAAAGGCAGTGGCCGAGCCTGGCCCCCACTACCGTTGCTACAACAAGATAGGTGGCCAGCTTGTCGAGCAGCTTCATGGAAAGGCCCTCACGCCTGAAAAAATCCTTAACGATGAAATACCCTATAAAAAAACCGGCGGCAAAAAGCACACCGTACCACCTGATGGAAAAAGAGCCAACGCTCAGTATTTCCGGATCAGGATTCCAGTTGATGTAAATAAGAGGCATCAGGTAAATAATCTTTTTATATTGGTTTGCAGCAAATGTAAGTCAAATAGATCGGGCATCTGTTCCATCTTATTCGAAATTTTAAATAAATCTTGAAGATTCAGATCGTCCTGATTTACCGGTAAAAATAAACCTTTTTTACCATGGTATGAGGCAAGGTACTCCTGTTCAGTCTGTCCGGGTGTGGGGACAACTACGGCATTTCTCCCCATGGCAGCCAGGTCCATGAGCGTGGAATAGCCCGGTCGTGCAATGATTGTTTCTGAAAGGGATACAATTTTTTTGAACTCCCCGTCGTCAAGATGTGAAAATAATTCTACCCGGCCTGATACCGATTTTTCCTGTCGACCCGGAATACCCCTGAGCACGGCAGATGTGAAAGGCTGGTCTTTGAGCAGGGATGTCATCCTTTCCTCAAAGACTGTCCGCTGGGGTTCGGGCCCCGAAACGATACAGAGAAAACGGTATCTTTTCTCATTTTTTTCAGCAACTGTATGTTTTCCTGCAAATCTTGACAAGGGACCAACATACACAGCATTTGACAATGCTTTGTATTTATGCGAAAGGTCGCCCGAAAGGTTAGGCTCACCGGGAAGGTCCGGTATCCAGCAGTGATCAAATTTTTTGATGAAAAAATAGTTCAGTTTCCTGAGAATTTTCTCAGCAAAGTTTGATCTCCATGGTGTTTTGACCATCAACTGGTGTGTGACATATATGCATTTTGCCTTCCTCGTCCACAAACCAAAGCGATTGTCGGAGATCACTGCATCGAAACCGTGGGCTAGCACAAGCTGATCTATTTTCCTGTGTTCCTTATAAATATTCAGTAATATCCGGGGTGCTGACAGCGCCATCTTCTGTGTCATGCTGCCTTTAAGGGGATAACGGATATCAAAGCCCGGGAATTTTATGAAAGGCAGCCCGGGAAAAGCACCTCTGAGGAAATCCAGCGGCCTGCCGTCGGCACCTATAACAACATCATTCCCCTGTGCTTTTAGTTCTTTGATCACAGGGACCATTCGTGTGGCATGCCCGATGCCCCAGTTCAGGGGACACACAAATATTTTTGATTTTATTTCAGGCAACGACAGGTATTTTCTGCCAGCTAATTTATTAATAATAAAATTTCATCATGATCCAATCTCAAGACCTGATCTATAAAGTTGCCATGTCTCTTACTCCGGGCATCGGAGGTAAGACAGGAAGGTCAATTCTGGCGGCCTGTGGAAGCCCTGAAGCTGTTTTCAGGGAAAAGAAGCGCAACCTGATGAAGATCGACGGAGTGGGCCGGCAGTTGCTTTCGAACCTGAAGAACCGTGAATTACTTGAAAGGGCGGAGAAAGAGCTGGAATTTGTGAAAAGATACGGCATCTCGTGCCATTTTATTACAGATGAGAGCTATCCATCCAGGCTGAAGAGTTGTGTGGATGCTCCTCTGATGCTGTTTATCAAAGGGTCGGAGGGTTATCTTTCACATCATACGCTTGCAATAGTAGGAACCCGAAGCCCCTCTGAGTACGGAAGAAAAACGACCGAATCACTGGTCAGGGGGGTATCGGAAAACGATGTAGCAATAATCAGCGGACTTGCCTATGGTATCGACACTGCCGCACACAACACAGCTCTTTCGTCGGGCTTGCCAACAGCAGCCGTTCTGGCCCATGGGCTGGATACTATCTATCCCGGACTGAACAGAGACCTGGCTACCAGGATTGCCGGTCAGGGTTGCCTTATTACGGAATTCCCCAGGAATACAAAGTTGAACAAGGATCTGTTTCCCAGGAGGAACCGAATTATTGCCGGCCTCTCCGAGGCGGTAGTTGTTGTTGAATCAGGTAAAAAGGGAGGTGGTTTGATCACAGCCGACATAGCATCTTCCTATAACCGGGATGTTTTTGCCGTACCGGGAAGGGTAGGGGACAAAGAGTCGGAAGGCTCTAATTTCCTTATTAAAACAAACCGGGCAACACTGGTAGAAAATGCTGATGATGTTATTTACTTCATGGGTTGGGACAAGCCTGAAAAGAACCGGACGGTACAGCGGAAGATATTCACTCAACTAACAGAGGAAGAGGCTCTTATATTTAAATTGATAGAGGAAGGCGGAGCGGTGCCTATCGAAAAGATCTACATGCATTCACAATTGCAGCCAAGCAAAGTGAATGCGATCATGCTGAAGCTTGAGTTTGAAGGATTGGTAAAACTTCTGCCCGGCAACAGGTATACCGCTATTTAATGATCAGGAAGGGTTTTCCCTCTGATGGTCCATCTTGATCCTCATCGCGGCTATGGATAGCGAAGCTACTATTATGATCGATCCTATGAAGAAAGCCCACAACAACCTGTAATCTTCAGTAATAAGGCAGAAAGCATACAGGCTATGGAAAAATATTGCGGCCAGGAGGCCTGTCATCGAATCGATAAAGCGAAGCTTCCTGAGTTTTCCAAGCCCGATGAAAAAGCCCATAAGGATACCAAAGATCACATTGGCAGGCCCTGCCGTTACGGCATTAACCGTATTGACTTCCAGGTTCGGCAAGGGCACAAAGTAGAGCAAATTGTTTACCGTTGCGAACCCCATTGCTATCATTACAGAATATATAATACCATCGACAGGGTTACGGAAACGTTCTTTGGGATAAATGAAGGCTCTCAGGAAGAAGTATTTTCCGAATTCTGAGAAAAAAGCCACCACTACCACAGAATAAAAAATGATCCTGCGTATGTTCCTTAGATTGTCGAGCCCAAAGCTGGAGGCTATAAACTGCATTACAAGGACCAGAATAATACTTATTGCCCCGTAGAAAAAAGCTAGGAGCAGCAACCCCGAAGCATCTTTACCGGTCTTGAACCTGAAATAGAGGAAAAGAAGTATTGAAATAGCAAGGGGTATAAGGAAAGTAAGGTATTTAATTATTTCCATGCATGGACGTATTAGTTTGACTTAAGATCAAAAATAACATTTGTTTGTATTTTTACAAATGATTAGAGGAAAATATAGCAATGCAAAAAATAATTAAGAAAAAAATAACCAGGGAGGAGATCGATAAACTGGATGTTAAGAACTGGCCCATCTGGGAAAAAGAGGTTTCCCGTTTTTACTGGAGCTATCCGTCGGATGAGGAGTGTCTTATTCTTGAAGGAGAAGTAGAAATAGAAACCGATGAAGGAAAAGTACACATTAAAGAAGGTGATTTTGTTACTTTCAAGAAAGGGCTTGATTGCTATTGGAATGTTAGAAAGAACGTAAGAAAGCATTACCGCATGAAATAGGCTGAATTTGAAGGGATTAGTAATAAAATCGACGGGAAGCTGGCTAATTGTCAGGGGAGAAGATCAATCGTTAATTCCCTGTAAGATTAAAGGCACATTCAGGATCAAGGGGATAAAGACAACCAACCCGGTGGCAGTGGGCGATCATGTTACCTATAGACTGATTGACGACGGTAAAGCCGGGTTGATAACAGAGATAGGGGAGAGAAAGAACTATATAGTAAGGAAATCAATAAAGCTTTCGAAAGTATCCCAGATAATAGCTGCCAACATCGACCAGCTCATTCTCATGGTCTCAATGGTACTTCCCCGCACATCACCCGGTTTTATCGACAGGTTCCTGGTAACGGCCGAGGCTTATCATATCAAAGCTGTTCTCTTTTTCAATAAATATGATCTCTACTCGGAGGAAGATAAAAATGACCTGGAAGAGTTCAGGGGGATTTATGAGAATGCCGGATATCCCTGCCTGGTAATGTCGGCAGAGACAGGTTACGGCATGGAAAAAGTGATTGACACACTAAAAGACAAAATAAGCCTGTTATCAGGCAACTCTGGAGTAGGAAAGTCAACGATGATAAACAGGCTCGAGCCCGGCCTCGAACTTAAAACTATGGAGATCTCAGCCTATCATGAGAAAGGTCAGCATGCAACAACTTTCGCTGAGATGCATCAGCTTTCGATAGGCGGCAGCATAATCGATACACCGGGTATCAGGGAATTTGGTCTCATTGATTTCGACAAAAGGGAAGTAGCTGAGAGGTTCCCTGAATTCAGGGAACTGATGCATAATTGTAAGTACAGTAATTGCATCCATATCAATGAACCGGGTTGTGCGGTGAAAGAGGGTGTCGAAAAAGGGCATATAAGCCCATCAAGGTATACCAGTTATCTCAAAATATATTTTGGTGATGACTGGGAGGAAATAGAAAAAAAATCTAAAAACCACTGAACCACTATGCTTGCAAAAGAATTGATCACAGATACGATAGTCCCGCTAAAAACCTCAGATACCGGGATGCAGGCGCTTATGTGGATGGAAGACTTCAAGGTGTCGCACCTACCCATAGTGAATGAAAGGCAGTTCCTAGCCCTGGTTACTGAATCTGATATCAGCCAGCTTGATAATGCGGAAGAACCTCTGGGCAACCTGCAACTATCGAAGTCGATGTTATATGTTTATGATAATCAGCATATTTATGATGTTGTAAACCTTTTTCATGAACATAAGTTAACGCTCGCCCCGGTTGTGGATGCTAAAAATAATTATCTCGGCAGCATAACCCTTTCCACTTTGCTTGAGGGCCTGGCAAGGGATTCCTCCATTCTGAACCCCGGGGGTATCATAGTGATTGAAGTTGATCAGAAAAGTTATGACCCGGGAGAGATAGTGAGGATCGTGGAATCAAATGATGCGAAGATACTCTCTCTCCAGGTAGCCACAACCGTCGATTCAACAAGGCTTAAGGTCACCATCAAGGTCAACAGGATGGAAATCGCCCAAATTATCCAGACCTTTACCCGGTACCAGTACCTGATCAGTGCGACTTTTGCCGAAAAAGACGACATTGACGAACTGAAAGAAAGGTACGATTCTTTGATGAAGTATCTTAATATCTGAAGAACTTTGTATCTTTAATTTATTGATGATTATCAGACTAAAATATATTTCGGCAGGACTGGTAACGGCCTTAATTTTCTTGCTGCACTTGGTGTCTGCCGCCCAGCCTGAGATGGGTTCTGCCAGTGATTCACCCGGCAAGTCTGTGATCATCAACGATATCCTCATCGAAGGGAACAAGGTAACCCATGAAAGTATCATAGAGCGGGAACTGATGTTTGGTCCGAATGATACTTTAACCTACTCCGAAATATCCAACCTCCTTGAAAGAAGCAGGGAAAACCTGATGAATACGTCGTTGTTCAATTTTGTGGATATTGAGACATCAGAGACGAGCAACAGAATGATCAATGTAAGGATCAAGGTAACCGAAAGGTGGTACATCTGGCCCTGGCCTATTTTAAAGATCTCCGACAGAAATTTCAACGTTTGGTGGCAGTCCAGGGAACTCAGAAGGTTGAGCTACGGTTTCCGGATCGAATGGCAGAATGTTCGCGGAAGGATGGAAAGACTGCTTGCCACTTTTCAGTTTGGCTACGACCAGGTATATGAATTCCAGTACCGGTTCCCTTACCTGGATAAAAAAAAGACAATGGGCCTGGCCTTTGGGGCAGGCCTGGCAAGGAACCATGAGGTTGCTTTCAGGACTTTCGAGAACAAGCAACAATTTTTCAGGCTTGAAGATGACTATTCCCGGAGTGACTTCTATACCTTTGTCAACCTCAACGTCAGGCCCAGCATTTATAATTCCTATTCATTCCAGTTGAGGTATGATAAGCAAAGTTTTGCCGATACGCTGGTGTCTGCCAATCCTTATTTTTCTGACGGGGATGAATATAAGAACTATTTTTCAGCATACTTTAGCTTTAAGAGCGATCACAGAGATTTCAAACAATACCCCCTTCAAGGCTATTATTTTGATTTAGAGCTACATAAAGTCGGGCTTGGCCTTTTCGAAGACAATACTGTGAATTTCTTCAATATTGCTGCAACTTTCAGGAAGTACTGGCAGCTCAGCAACAGGTTTTATTATGCCTCGGGCCTGAATGCAAGGTTCGGAGGGAATGGCAGGCAGCCTTACTTTGTCCTTAACGGGATTGGCTACGGCAGGGATGTGATTAGGGGCTACGAGTTTTATGTAATTGACGGGCAGCGATATGGTATCATGAAGAATAATTTAAAATTTGCCATATTGCCCAGGACAGTGAAAGATATAAAATTCATCAAGTCAGATAAATTCGGCCTCATCCATTTTGCTTTTTACCTGAACCTGTTCTTCGATATCGGTTACGTTGATAACAATCAATATTATGGCGAAAATCAAAACTCTATGGATAATGAATTACAGTTCGGTTATGGTGGGGGCATTGATTTTGTTTCATATTACGACATAGTGGTAAGGTTTGAGTATTCCTTTAACAAAAGTGGCGACTCAGGATTCTTTCTTCATTTCAGGGCTCCAATTTAGGCCTTATGTCTAATTATTGATACTTTTATCCAACCTTACAGAACTGAAAAAATGAACATTGCACTCTTTGGAAAATCAGTTACTTCTGAAAACCTGCAGTACGTTGAAAAGGTGGTTGAAAAGCTCTATTCCATGTCATGCAGCATAAGCATTTTTGAAGGATTCCATAAGGTCCTCAAAGATAGTGTGCTGTTCAGGGAAGGCTTGAGGATCTTCAAGGGACATGAGGATCTGCCCCCAGATACCGATTTCCTTTTTTCAATAGGGGGCGACGGAACCATACTTGACGCCATGAGGTTGGTAAGGGATTCAGGTATCCCTATAATGGGGATAAATATTGGTAGGTTGGGCTTCCTCTCCAGTATTGGCAAAGATGAGATCCTTACTGCCATTGACATGGTACTTAACAAAAAATACCGGTTGGATTCCCGGGCCCTCCTCAAGCTGATCAGGCCCAAGGGGCTTTTCAAGGGAGTAAACTACGCTATGAATGACCTGACCATTAACAGGAAGGATTCCACCTCACTTATTGTGATACATGTTTACCTGGACGACTTATTTCTCAATACCTACTGGGCTGATGGTCTCATAGTGGCCACTCCTACAGGGTCTACAGCTTACTCTTTGAGCAGTGGCGGACCTATACTCGCACCGGGCAGCGAGAATTTCGTTATTACCCCTATAGCACCGCACAATTTAACGGTCAGGCCTATCGTTATACCTGACAATAGTCAGATCAGGATAATCGCCGAAGGACGTGAGAAACACTTCCTGACCAGCCTCGACTCTCATACGGCAACCATCAGCTCAAAGATCGAGCTGGTCCTTGAAAAAGCGGAGTTCGCGATCAACCTGGTGCAGCTTGAAGGTCAAACATTCTATACCACGATCAGGGAAAAGCTTAAATGGGGACTCGATATCAGAAATTAGCTTCCGGCTCAACAAAAAGTCATAAATTTGCCCTCTTGAAAGGAATGAGAAAAATCCTCATTATCATATTGTTTTTAGTAACAGGTTTGTTCCTGAAAGGGCAGTCACTTGAAGTGGGTTTCCTGGGCGGTACTTCATACTACCTGGGTGATCTTAACCCGGGGTATCATTTCCTGCAACCAAAACCGGCCTATGGAGCATTGGTCAGGTTCAACCCGAACACACGCTGGGCCTTCAAGCTCAACGGATACAGGGGAAAGGTCTTTGGAAGCGACGCAGCAAGCAATACTAACGAGAACAGGAAGCTTTCTTTTGAATCAGTGATACTTGACATCTCGGCAGTTGCCGAATTCAATTTTTTTGACTATTTTACAGGAAGCAAGAAAAACAACTGGTCGCCTTTTATATTCGGAGGCATAGGTTTTTTTACCTTTAATCCGAAAGCCGGCGGTGTCGAACTGGCATCACTTGGAACGGAGGGACAGAACATAGGTTTCGGAGGCCGTGAGCCATATAATAAATGGAGCATTGCAATACCTTTCGGTGTTGGGTTCAAGTTCAGTCTAAACAGCAGGATAAGCGCTGCTTTTGAATGGGGCCTGAGAAAGACATTCACCGACTACATCGACGATGTCAGCACAACCTATTACCTGGAAGGGGCAGAAATTGATCCCGGAAATTCTGCGGAATTATTATCTGACCCAACTATGCTCCACCAACCCTACCAGGAAAGAGGGAATCCGGAAACGACCGATTGGTACTCCTTTGCGGGTATAACCCTGACGTATAAGTTCAACCTCTTTGGAAACAGGAGGTGCCCCGATCAGAGAAGATAGAAAACATTATAGATATTGAGCAGAAATCTACTGTTTGAAGAATGACTTTTAAAGAGAAACTAAACCTTGACCAATTGCCTGAGCATGTTGCCATTATTATGGACGGAAACGGGCGTTGGGCGAAAAAGCTTGGAAAACCCCGCACCTTCGGACATAAAAGTGGTGTTACATCTGTCAGGGATACTGCTGAAGGAGCCGCAGAGGCAGGAGTGAAATTCCTGACCCTCTATGCCTTTTCCACGGAGAACTGGATGAGGCCGAAATTTGAGATAGATGCACTCATGCGGCTTCTGCTTCAGACCATCAATGCCGAAATGAAAACCCTGAACGATAACAACATTCGTTTAAGGACCATGGGCGATCTTGACAGGCTCCCGCGGAAGATTGCCGACAGGTTACGGATGGCTGAAAAGGAAACCCTGAAGAATGACAGGATGACGCTCACTCTGGCTCTGAGCTATAGTTCAAGGTGGGAAATAGTTGAAACTACCAAGAAGATCATTAAACAGGTAGAAGCCAATATTATAAGACCTGAAGATATTGATTGTGAGTATTTCAACAGTCAGCTTTGTACGAACTTCATGCCCGATCCTGAACTTCTTATCAGGACAAGCGGTGAGAATCGTCTGAGCAATTTCCTGCTGTGGCAACTGGCATACTCAGAGTTGTATTTTACACCCAAGTTATGGCCCGATTTTCGAAGGGAGGATTTGTTCGAAGCCATTTACGATTATCAGCAGAGGGAGAGGAGATTTGGAAAAACGAGTGATCAACTGGTAAAGGAAGGTAAAACGCAGTAATGGTTCTGCAAAACCGGGATAGTAAAAATAGCGTATTCAGATCAACCGGGCACAGGATGCTGTTGGCCCTGGCAATGCTCATGCTATGCACCGCGACATTGCATGCCCAGATCTCAGGTGATCAATTGCCTGTAATTGACTACACAAAGACACGCGAATACATTATTGAGGATGTCGAGGTTACAGGTGTCAGATACCTCGATAGAAACGTTCTTATAATGCTCTCGGGATTGAACAAAGGAGAAAAGATCACCGTTCCGGGCGAGGACATATCGAAAGCGATAGAAAAGCTATGGCAGCAGGGGCTGTTTGAAGACATAAGCATCATTGCCAAAAATATCAGGGATGATAGGATCCACCTTGAAATACAACTCCAGGAAAGGCCAAGGCTTTCAAAATTCGCGCTCAAAGGAGTGAAAAAAGCAGAAGCAGACAACCTCAGGGAAAAGATAACGCTTACCAGGGGTGATGTTGTGACCGATAACCTCCTGATAAATACCAGGTACAAGATTAAAAAGTATTTCGCTGAAAAGGGTTTCCTTGATACACAGATAGATATTGAACAGCAGGAGGATACCACAAGGACAAATTCAGTGATCCTTAATATCGACGTTGATAAGAAGAGGCGGGTTAAGATCAAAGAGATCATCGTTGAGGGTAATGAGGAGATTGCCGATCAGAAGATCAAGAACGCCATGAAGGAAACAAAAGAAAAAGGGATCTTCAAACCTCTGGATGACCTTGAAGTAATGCTCTTCAATGCTGTTAAGAACATCCTCAAGCTCGATCTGGAAAAAACCGTTGCCAGTGTTGGAGAACATTTCAATGAAAACGTGAAGATAAGGATTTTCAAGGGCTCTAAATTCATAGAGGATAAATACGAGGAAGATCTTGATAAAATAATTGATAAATACAACGCCCTTGGCTTCAGGGATGCAGAAATTGCTGCCGATAGCATATACAGAAACAATGATAATACCCTTAACATCAAACTGAAAATAAACGAGGGCAATAAGTACTACTTCCGGAATATTTACTGGGTAGGTAATACCAAGTACACAGATGAACAGCTTTCGAGGGTCCTGAAGATCCAGAAAGGGGATATTTATGACCAGGAGCTGCTACAGACAAACCTGAGTTTCAATCCGAATGGTACGGATGTGAGCTCCCTGTACCTTGATGACGGTTATCTCTTTTTTACGGTTGACCCTGTGGAGGTGCTGGTTGAAAATGATTCCATTGACCTTGAGATAAGGATGAGGGAGGGTGAACAGGCCCGGATAAGTAAGGTTACGGTTCAGGGCAACGATAAGACCAATGACCATGTGATAATGAGAGAGCTGAGGACCATGCCCGGTCAGTTGTTCAGCCGTTCGGCTATTATCAGGACTACCAGGGAGCTCTCACAGTTAAGGTATTTCAATCCTGAAAAGATAGTTCCTGACGTGGTTCCCGATCCTGTTAACGGAACAGTGGATATTAACTATACTGTGGAGGAAACATCCGCCGACCAGATCGAATTGTCAGGAGGATGGGGATATGGCAGGATTATCGGAACACTCGGACTTTCGTTCAATAATTTTTCCTTAAAAAACCTTTTTAATCCAAGTGCCTGGCGGCCAGTCCCATCGGGCGACGGACAAAAACTGAGCCTGAGGGTGCAATCGTATGGAAAAGGATACCTGAGCTACAGTGCATCTTTTACCGAACCCTGGCTTGGCGGAAGGAAACCTAACGCATTTTCGGTAACCTACTGGCATTCATTGTATTCAAATGGTCTGCCAAGGAATGATATAAACAGGTCGTCGTTTACTATCAACGGACTTACCATCGGACTGGGAAAAAGGCTCCGCTGGCCTGATGATTATTTTACCCTTTACCAGGCCATTACACTGCAACGGTACGATCTTTTCCAGTACTCGCAAATATTTACTTTTGGCTCGGGAACAGGTAGTTATAATAACTTCAGCTATAACATTGTCCTTTCCCGCAACTCGATCAGCCAGCCCATTTACCCCAGGAGCGGATCGGAAGTATCCATTTCACTGGAGCTAACACCCCCTTACTCACTTATCGATGGACGTAATTACCTCACACTTGATGAGTCGGAGAGATATAAGTGGGTTGAATACCACAAATGGAAACTCAATTTTGCATTCTACACCGAGGTGTTTGAGAAAGCAGTTGTTATGGCAAGGGCAAAGTACGGCTTCCTCGGTACCTACAATCATGATATAGGAATAACTTACTTCGACAGGTTCTACCTCGGTGGCGATGGTCTTTCGGGATACAACAACCTCGATGGAAGGGAGATCATTGGCATGAGGGGCTATGGCAACGAAACCATTACACCTGAATATGCTTTCAATAAAAATATCGGAGGAACCATTTATTCAAAATATACGCTGGAATTAAGATATCCGCTTTCACTCAACCCCTCATCAACAATTTATGCCATGGCCTTTCTTGAAGGCGGCAATTCATGGCTGAGCTGGGCCGATTTCAATCCCTTCAGTATATACAGGACGGCAGGTTTCGGGATCAGGGTATTCCTTCCCATGTTTGGTCTTTTAGGCCTCGACTGGGGATATGGATTTGATGAGGTGCCGGGAATTCCTTCGGCAAATGGCTCGCAATTCCACTTCTCAATCAATTCTTCAATCGATTGATAGACTTTAGGTTACATTTATGGCAAGTTTTTTGATAATATACAGGTAATGAACAATCTGAATAAAATATTTCGAGGAGGAATGATCATGAAAAAAGTAATCTTGACAGCAGTTTTACTATTTGCTCTTTCAGCAGCTTCATTTGCACAGAAGTATGCTTTTGTGGATACCGAATATATTCTGAGAAACATACCTGAATACACAGACGCTCAGGATATCCTCGATGAACTGGCTTCGGAATGGCAGAAGGAAATTGAGGATATGTTTGCTGAAGTTGATAATATGTACAAGGAATATCAGGCTGAAGCAGTTCTTTTGCCTGAAGACATGAAGCGTCAGAAGGAGAACGAGATAATCCAGCTTGAAAAGGAAGCCAAGGCGTTGCAAAAGAAGCGCTTTGGCGTGGATGGCGACTTGCAGAAAAAACGCCAGGAACTGGTTCAACCTATCCAGGAAAAGGTGTTCAACGCTATTGAAGAAATTGCAAATACACGCAACTACGCTTTTATTTTCGATAAAGCCAGCGGGGCCACCATTCTTTACGCTCAAACAAAATATGATATAAGTGATGATGTGCTGGATGAAATAGGAAGCGTGATGCAAACCGTTAAAAAAGAGAACCGCCAGCGCTCTGATTACCAGGGTGGCAATAAATAAATTATTTATCAGTTTGAAGGTCTGGGGAATCGCAATATTTTATCTAAATTTGCACCCTCTATCAAGGAACAATTAATTAATTTATAAACCATTAGCAATAGTAAGATGAAAAGAAATTTAATACTCGGTGTTGTGTTCTCAATGCTGCTGCTCGCAGGACCATCCTTCTCACAGGTTAACCCCAAGTTCGGATATATTGACTCCAACGAGCTCCTCGAGCTAATGCCGGGTAAGGATTCAATACAGGTTGCGCTTGAGCAGTACGGTAAATCACTTGAATCTCAGTTGCAGACGATGTACCAGGAATACCAGACCAAACTGGGCAATTACCAGTCGAATTCCGCTACCATGTCGAACATTATCCGTCAGACCAAGGAGAGGGAACTGGCAGATATGGAAACCAGGATCCAGGAATTCCAGCAACAGGCTGATGTTGATCTTCAGAACAAGCAGATGGAATTGCTTGAGCCACTTCTTACAAAAGCCAGGAAAGCTATTAAGGCTGTGGCTGAAAAAAATGGATATACCTATATCTTTGACGTAGGAGTGGGTACCTTGCTGTACTACGAAAAGGGAGATAATATCATGCCCCTGGTAAGGGAAGAGCTAGGTATCTAATGTGAAAAGAAATTGCAGTGAGCCCCGTTACAGCGGGGCTTTTTTTTTGCTTTGCAGGGACATTTTGTCATTTTTAGTCTACTTGAGGTAAATAGTACGATTTTTGGAAAGGAGTAATAAAAGAATATCATGAATTATTATTTTAAAACAACTGTTGATGCTTCCTTCGAAGAGGCTATACAAATAGCAACAGAAGCACTTAAAAAGGAAGGTTTCGGGGTATTGTCCGAGATAAGGATACACGATAAGCTGAAAGAAAAGCTTGATGTGGACTTCCATAAGTACATTATACTGGGTGCCTGTCACCCGGCTTCAGCCTATGAGGCCCTCCAGCATGAGAATAAGATAGGGACTATGCTTCCCTGCAACGTCATCGTTCAGGAACTGGATGAGAACAAGATGGAGATTGCTGCCGTCAATCCCATAGAGTCAATGCAGGCAATTGAAAACCCCGCGCTTGGTTCTGTGGCTGGTGACGTGAAGGAAAGGCTGGAGAGGGTTATTTCCTCGATCGGGAAATAAGGGATAAAAGTGTTAATGCTATTAAAATTGTGGTTTTCATTCACCGGGTCTGAAAATCGGATCGAATTTATCAAATTTAGATGATTTAGTGAATGATTATCAGTAAATGGTGAGAATTATCAAGGATATGATTGATATCAACATTCCCAGATCTTTTTAAGATGAGGGGAGAAGACTAATTTGGCTGTTCGGAAACAATAATAAATAACATTTGTTTAACAAATTAAATCTTAAGATTTATGGACAGCAAAAAATATATTGTAGTAGGTGGCTCCTCAGGTATAGGCCTGGATCTCACCGGAAAACTTCTTGAGGCTGGTCATTCGGTGACGGTCTTGTCAAGGAGAGAACCCGAGATAGAAAATTCTGATAAACTAGATTGGATTAAATTTGACGTGCTTGAAGATGATCCCAATGATCTAGACCTGCCGGGAGAGATCCACGGTCTGGCCTATTGTCCGGGAAGTATAAATCTCAGGCCTTTCAGGGGATTGAAAATAGAAGACTTCAGGCATGATTATGAGATCAATCTTATAGGTGCAGTCAAAATTCTTAAAGCTTCACTCAAGCAGCTACAGGCATCAGGTTCGGCCAGCGTAGTCATGTTCAGCACAGTGGCAGTTGGCCAGGGTATGCCGTTCCATGCCTCGGTGGCAGCAGCAAAAGGGGCTGTTGAAGGCCTTGTGAGATCACTTGCAGCAGAAATCGCCCCTAAAGTAAGGGTGAATGCGATTGCCCCATCCCTTACCAACACACCTATGGCAGAAAAACTACTAAATAATGACAGGAAGAAAGAAGCATCATCAGAGAGGCATCCGTTGAAGAGAGTTGGTGAAGCAAATGATATAGCTTCAATGGCAAGTTTTCTTCTCAGCGATGATTCAGGCTGGGTAAGCGGACAGGTTATTGGCGTTGACGGAGGTTTATCTTCTCTAAGAGTTTAAATGAATATGACTTTCAAGAGATTCACTGCAGATGATTTCGAAAAGATGGACCGGGGCTACAGAAGAAACTTCATAAATTGCCTCAGTGGGTTCAAGAGTGTTAATCTTTGCGGAACCATTGATAACGCAGGGAACACTAACCTTGCGATTATGAGCTCCATAGTGCACCTCGGAGCAGATCCTGCCCTGATGGGCATGATCTTGCGGCCCTCAAGTGTTCCAAGAAACACACTTGAGAATATTCTTGACACCGGAAGCTTTACTTTCAATCATATTACCGAAGAAATGATCCGGGGCGCCCATCAAACTGCAGGCCGCTACGATAAGGGTGTATCAGAATTTCAGCAGGTAGGCCTGTCTGAATTCTTTTCGGGATCGGTAACTTCTCCATATGTGGATGAGTCTCCCCTGAAGATCGGCCTTGAGCTCAGGGAAAAGATAGATATTAAATCCAATGGTACTCACATGGTAGTTGGAGAAGTAGTGGAAGTATTGCTAAAAGATGAGCTGATCGGAGAGGATGGTTACATAGACATCCAGAATGGCGGAACAATAACAATTGCAGGGCTCGATGGTTATCACAGGGCCTCAAAAGTGGTAAGACTGTCGCATCCAAAGCCCGGAGAAGAGCTCAGGGAACTTAAATGGAAATAAGAAATGCCCGACGCAGATGCGTTCTATAAACCTGAAAATATTGCAGGCATAGACTTTGGTTCCAGACTTGCTGGCACTACCGCCATCTGTTTTCTTGAAAAAGGAGAACTCAGAATAACACAAAGTGAAAAAAGACAGGATGCCGACCTGTTCATCATTGATTTTATAGATCGATACAAACCAGGTAAAATTTTCATTGATGCCCCCCTGAGCCTTCCCTCAAGTTACAGGGGTGAAGGCAATGACTATTTTTACCGTGCAGCCGACAGGGAAGTCAGTGCTATGTCGCCCATGTTCCTTGGCGGGCTTACCGCACGTGCCATCAAATTAACTGATAAGCTTAGTGAAAAGAGTGTTGATGTTTTCGAAGTTTATCCTTCCCACCTTGTAAAAACAATTCTTCCTTCAGACACAAGCATTTACAAAAAGAAAAATGGTTTAAATGATTTCCTGCAGACAATAAAGCATGAGGTTCCTTATAAATTAAACGGAGATCCGGTTAACTGGCACCAGGTTGATTCTATGATGGCATGGATATCAGGGTACAGATTCCTCCGGAACGTCCATATTGAGTTTGGCAATCCTTCTGAAGGATTGATAATTGTTTAACACGCTTTCAGGATGAAAAAAGAAAACCTCCCGGAAAAAATTTGTGCGGTATGCGGAAAGCCCTTCAAATGGAGAAAGAAATGGAGAAGAAACTGGGAAGATGTGATTTATTGCAGTGAACGTTGCAGAAGATCAAAACACATGATTAAGGCAATATGAAGAAAAAGGCAATATTATGGTTCCGCAACGATTTGCGGCTAAACGACAATGAGGCGCTTCAAAAAGCAGTGCAGGAGAATGATGAGGTCGTCCCTTTATTTATTCTTGAAGAACGAAACCTTTCTGAAGATGTGTATGGTTTTGTAAAAACCGGTCCTTACAGGCTCAAGTTCCTGATAGAGTCAGTGATCAGCCTCAGGGAAGAACTTACCAGGAGATCGGCAGGACTGATAATAGCAACTGGTGATCCGGTAAATATATTAGGTGAGGTATCTGCTTTTTACAATACTTCCCGCATCTATGCCTCCAAAGAGGCAACCAGCGAAGAAATATTGACAGAAAAAAAGCTTGCGGATAAATTTGAGCTTTCACTTTATTGGGGATCTTTGCTATATCATCCCGAAGATATAACCTTTACAAAGGAAGAGATTCCGGATATCTTTACCCATTTTCGTAAAAGCGTTGAAAAGGATTCTATTGTGCGCCCTCTTATTAACGCTCCTGAAAAGATACCTGTACCGGAGAACTTCAAAGAGTCAGGACTGGCGGATATTTTGGAGCTCATGCCCGATGTTTCCCCTGACAAGCGTTCGGTAATTGAGTTCAGGGGAGGATCATTTGAGGGACAAAAAAGAATAAAGCATTACATATGGGACACTAAATCGATAGACAGGTATAAATATACCCGCAATGGCCTTATCGGTTCTGATTATTCCGGGAAATTCTCTGCCTGGCTGGCGAACGGCTCTTTGTCGCCGCGTGAAATATACTGGGAGATCAAAAAATTCGAGAGGGCTTACAAAAGTAATATCTCAACTTACTGGATGGTTTTTGAACTGATCTGGAGGGATTATTTCAAATATGTTGCACTCAAATATGGCGACAGGATATTCAGCTACAAAGGGATCAGGGGAATGGATCCGCAGCTTAAAGCCGACAGGCAGAAACTTGAGAGATGGATCAATTCCTGCACAGGAGAAGAATTTGTGGATGCAAATATGAAAGAGATCAAACTTACCGGGTACATGAGCAACAGGGGAAGACAGAATGTTGCCTCTTATCTTGTTAAAGACATGAAGATTGACTGGCGTATGGGTGCAGCCTGGTTTGAAAGCATGCTTATCGACTATGATCCCTGCAGTAATTACGGGAACTGGATGTATGTGGCAGGGGTTGGCAACGACCCTCGTGAGGACCGGTACTTTAATGTGAAAAAACAGGCCGAAAGATATGATCCGGATGGCGAATATGTAAAACTTTGGCTTGATGGTAATACCTGAATAAAAAAAAGCCCCTGCAAATATTGCAGAGGCTTTTTTTCTGAAATATAGTTTCTTATTTCTGCTGGTGCAGATGCACATCCATCTGAGGGAACGGAATATTGAGTCCCTCTTTATTGAAGGCATTATAAATTTTATTGTGCATATCGAAATAGACGCCCCAGTAGTCGGCTGCGTTAACCCAGGTCCTCACCACGAAGTTCACGGAGCTGTCGGCGAGTTCAGAAACCGCTACGAAAGGTTCCGGGTCTCCAAGTATCCTTTTATCATCCTTTATGAGTGACATGATGACTTCTTTTGCCTTTGAAGTATCATCTCCATAGGCAATCCCGAAAGTCATATCAACCCTTCTCTGAGGCTCGGTAGAGAAATTTGTCAGAGAACTGGTCGACAACGCGCCATTAGCAAGAATGATCGTTTTGTTGTCAGGTGTTTTGAGGATGGTATGGAATATCTGGATAGTATTTACTGTTCCCATATATCCCTGCGCTTCAATGAAATCCCCGACCTTGAAGGGTTTTAAAAGCAGGATTATCACACCACCTGCAAAATTCTGAAGCATTCCTGAAAGTGCAAGTCCAACGGCAAGGCCGAGGGCACCGAGGATAGCTATGAAAGAGGTCATCTCTATGCCGATCATTGAGGCTATAGAGATAATCAGCATGACTTTTAAAAGAATATTAAAAATACTCTTCAGAAAACTACGTAATGATTCGTCAACCTCTCTTTTGACCAAATTCTTATGAAAAGCTCTGGTCAGGCCACTGATGATCCATAAACCAATGATCAGGGCAACAATGGCACCAACAACCTGCAAGCCATATTCAACTATAAGTTCGTAGAGGTAATTTAGAATTTCCTGCACTCTGTCCATTTTAATAAGTATTAGTTAAACAATTGTCGTTTTGAAAAAACTCTTGGCTAAAGAAGCAGCAAAATTAGTTAAATTTTACTTATACCAGCTTGCATACATATTATAACTGTTTGCAATGCGCTGTATCTCACCCTGTGAGAGTTCTTTGTCAATGGTTTTGATCTTTTTTGCAGGTACGCCCGCATAAACGCTGTTTTCTTCAACGTGCATGTCTTTAGTTACCAGGGCGCCTGCTGCGATGATGGAATTAGATCCAATAACAGCATGATCCATTAAAATAGATCCCATTCCTATCAGCACATTGTCTTTGATTGTGCAGCCGTGCACTATGGCATTGTGTGCTATAGAAACGTTATTTCCTATTGTTACCGGGGCTTTCTTATAAGTGCAGTGAACTACCACTCCATCCTGTATGTTCACCTTGTTGCCGATCCTGATCCGGTGCACATCACCTCTCACAACAGCATTGAACCATAGACTGCAATCATCACCAATAACAACATCGCCTATAATTGTGGCATTATCTGCCAGAAAGCAGTTGCTGCCTATTTTCGGATAATAACCATTTACTTCTTTTATAAGAGCCATGTTCACACTCAATTTACCGGTTTTTATCAGAGCTCGTTGAATTTCGGGCCGTTAAATTTCTTTTTATCTTCATCCCTGGGAGGATAATCGATGGAATAGTGGAGGCCCTTGCTCTCTTTCCTTTGCATGGCCATTTTTATGATGAGGTAAGCCACATTTATAAGGTTACGCAACTCACAGAGCTTTACAGTTAAAATCGACCTCTCGTAAAGTTGTTCTGTTTCACGGTAGATGATCTCAAGCCTGTCGAATGCCCGTTGCAGCCTCAGGTTTGACCTTACGATCCCCACATAGGCACTCATTATGGACTGCACTTCTTTCAGGGTTTGAGTGATGAGAATTATTTCCTCGTTTAGCACTGTACCTGTTGTATCCCAATCGGGAACATCATCCTTAAAACCGATATTATCCAAAATACTGATCGCATTGAGGCTGGCACGGTGAGAGAACACTGCTGATTCCAGCAGGGAGTTGGAGGCCAGTCGGTTAGCGCCATGAAGCCCCGTAGATGCACATTCACCCGAGGCATATAAGTTACCGATTGAGCTCTTTCCGTTCTTATCCACTTTTATGCCCCCGCAAATATAATGTGCGGCGGGCACTACGGGTATCATCTCTTTTGTGATATCAATGCCCAGTTTCAGGCATTTTGCATAAATAGTGGGGAAATTATTGATCAGGCCTTCGTGTTCGAGGTGGCGGCAATCTAGGTAAACGCAATCGTCGCCTGAAAGCTTCATTTCACTATCGATGGCACGTGCAACAATATCACGTGGGGCAAGAGAGCCTCTATCATCATACTTTTCCATGAATTCCTTGCCGTCCTTGTCTTTCAGTATAGCACCATAACCCCTCAGGGCTTCAGTGATAAGGAATGAAGGCCTTTCATCGGGATTGTACAAAGAAGTGGGATGGAACTGGATGAACTCCATACCTTCAACCATTCCTTTTGCACGGTAAGTCATGGCAATCCCGTCGCCTGTGGCAATATCGGGATTTGTGGTAGTACTGTAAACCTGTCCGGCTCCTCCCGTTGCGATAAGGGTTATCCTGGAAAGCACTGTGTGGATATCACCGGATTCCGGGTTGAGTATATAGGCCCCGTAACAGGTAATGCCATCTGTTCGCCTGTTGACCTCTTTGCCAAGGTGATGCTGTGTTATGATATCAACGGTAAAGCTTTTAGTCCAGGTTTCGATGTTGGGATGCGCATTTACTTTGGCTATCAGTGCGCGTTCTATTTCCTGGCCCGTATTGTCTTTATGATGAAAGATCCTGTACTCGGAATGACCTCCTTCTTTGGCAAGATCATATTTCCCCGAGGATTTCTTATCGAATTCAGCGCCCCATCTGATCAGTTCCTTGATGCGCTCAGTAGATTCGGTTATGGTGATTTTTACAACATCAGGATCATTCAGCCCATCACCTGCGATCATCGTATCCTTTATGTGTTTATCATAGGTATCGGGGGTATACATCACTGCTGCAATACCTCCCTGGGCGTATTTAGTGGCAGTTTCGTCCACAGGGGCTTTGGTAACTATCAGTACTTTTCCCCGATCGGCCACTTTCAGTGCGAAACTCAGGCCTGCTATCCCGGATCCGATAACCAGAAAATCAACTTTTTTTCTCATAGAATGGGCATTATTGTACAAAGATAGACAAGATGGCAGATAACTCAAAGGAGTGAAGCGATGGAGAAGAATTTGGCCACCATTGTTTTTTTACAATCCCAGCAAGGATGATACCGGGTCTCGGCCCCTGAACATCATCTTCGCAGGATCTTCAAGCATTTCTTTAATCTTTACAAGAAAACTCACACTTTCTTTCCCGTCTATGATCCTGTGATCGTATGAAAGGGCGATATACATCACCGGGTGTATCTCCACTTCACCATTTACTGCTACCGGCCTTTCAACTATATTATGCATCCCGAGGATGGCACTTTGAGGAGGGTTAATGATAGGTGTCGAAAGCATAGACCCGAAAACACCGCCGTTTGTTATGGTAAAAGTGCCTCCCTTCATCTCTTCAAGAGTGATCTTGTTGTCACGGGCCCTTATAGCCAGGTCCTTGATCTTCAACTCGATCTCGGCAAGAGACATTGTTTCGGCATTTCTCAGCACCGGCACCATCAATCCCTTGGGTGTGCTGACTGCAATACCTATATCGGCAAACTTGTGGGTTACTACCTCATCACCCTCAATTTGTGAGTTCACTGCCGGGAAGAGATTCAATGCCTCACAAATTGCTTTTGTGAAGAAAGACATAAATCCCAGGGAAACCCCGAATTTTTCCTTGAAGACCTCTTTGTATTTTTTCCTTATTTCCATGATGGGTGTCATGTTCACCTCGTTGAATGTGGTGAGCATGGCCGTCTCGTTTTTGACTGCAACGAGCCTCTCTGCGATCTTTCTCCGCAAAGTGGTCATTTTCTTGCTTTCCGTTTCCCGGGTGCCTCCCCAGCTTTCAATGGCTGTGGTTTTATTTGCCGGGGCACTGTCCTTTACAGAAGCAAGGTATTCAATGTCGGCCCTGGATATCCTGTGTTTTTTTATAATCTCAAGAAGCTCTTTTTCGCTCATTCCCTCTGCTTTCATGAGCTTTTTTGCCAGAGGCGATATATGCAGGATATCTTCTTTTTCAGCTTTTACTTCCTCAGGAGCTTCCTTCTTTTGCCGGGCCTCTTCTTTTTCTTCATCGGAGCTCTTGTCTTTTTCTTTCTCTCCGGCAGGTCTTTCTTTGGCCTTTGTTTCCTTTTTCTCCGCTTCCTTTTTGCTGGTTTCAGGTGCTGGAGCTTCGGTATCAATGGTTGCGATCACATCACCAACCTGGATAGTATCACCCTCTTCTACCTTGAATTTTATTTCCCCTGATTCCTCTGCATTTATGTTAAGTGTGGCCTTATCGGAATCGATTTCGGCAATGTCTGCGTCTTTATCAACATAGGCACCATCTTCAATAAGCCACTGGGCAAGCTGCACTTCCGATATCGATTCACCGGGACTTGGAACTTTTATTTCGATGATCATAGTAAGACCTTCTTTTTGTTATTGATCCTCTTAAGATTTAAACTATAAACTCTTGAAAACCTGGTTACTCCTTAAGGTTCAATTCCTTCATGTATTGCTGCCACCTGTTTCCTATGCATACCATTCTGCATTCCTTTTCAACCCTGGGGCAATTACATTCACCAAAGGTTTTTTCAATTACCTTCCTCTGACGCTTTGCATGGAACTCCGGTGAGCCTGTGGCAGGGCTTCCGCTCGCCGGCCGGGCGACAACCCTGAGTACTACTTCGGGGAAATATTGGTTCATATAGAACCAGGAGCCCATATTTACCGGCTCCTCCTGCGTCCATACCCAGTCCTTTGCCGCTTCATATTTGGCAATGATACCTCTGAGTTGTTTTTCGGGCAATGGGTATAATTGTTCAAGCCGGATCAGGGCGGTATCATCTGCTTTTATTTTTTCTTTTTCTTCGAGAAGGTCGTAGTAGACCTTTCCGGAACAGAAAACCACTTTCCTGATCTTTTCAGGGTCAGCCGTAATGTCGTCGATTACTTCCTTGAAACCACCTTTAGTGAAATCTTCAATGGGTGAAACACATCTTGTGTGCCTTAAAAGGGACTTAGGTGTGAAGATCACCAGTGGTTTTCTGAACTCCCTGTGCAACTGGCGGCGCAATACATGGAAGAAACTGGCCGGCGTTGTGCAATTCACAAGCTGCATATTATTTTCGGCAGCAAGTGTTAAAAACCTTTCGATCCTTGCGCTTGAATGCTCAGGGCCCTGGCCTTCGTAACCATGCGGAAGATAGACAACGAGGTCATTCATTACGTTCCATTTATCTTCGGCACTGCTCATGAACTGGTCAAAAATGACCTGTCCGCCGTTGAAAAAATCACCGAACTGGGCCTCCCAGACTGTAAGGCTTTGGGGATTTGCAAGCGCGTAACCATATTCAAAGCCCAGTACCCCGTATTCAGAGAGGGGAGAATTATAGATCTCGAATTTTGCCTGGCCCTTACCAAGGTTGTTGAGCGGTGTATATTCCCTTTCCGAATCCTCTATCTTGAGCACTGCGTGACGGTGGGAAAAGGTGCCCCTGGCCGAGTCCTGCCCGCTCACCCTTACGGGGAACCCTTCCTCAAGGAGAGTCCCGTATGCAAGCATTTCGCCCATTGCCCAATCGAGGACCCCTGTCTTTTCGATCATCTCCCTTCTTGATTTCTGAAGTTTGATGAGCTTCCGGAATATTTTTTCTTTACCGGGATAATCTGTTATTTGCTTTCCAATCTTCTTGAGGTTTTTTTCAGGCACTCCTGTATCGGGCGATGAATGAAAATCCTCATCAGTAGCCTTGCGGATATCTTTCCAGATATCTCCCAGGAAATTACTGATGGTAGAGGTTTTCATTTTTTTTGCCTCTTCGAGGTTCTCCTCCAGGAGATTAACCGTGCTTTTCTCTAGTTCTTCTGTATATTCCGCCAGGTCGGGCTGGGTTTCTTTAATTTGCTCCTTGTAGATCTCGTATGGATTGGGGTGTTTTTCTATGATCTTATAAAGGATCGGCTGGGTAAACCGGGGTTCATCGCCTTCATTATGGCCGTATTTTCTGTAGCATAGCAGATCAATGAAAACGTCCTTGTGGAATTTCTGGCGAAATTCCATGGCGAACTGTATGGTATAAACCAGTGCCTCCACGTCGTCGCCGTTTACATGGAAAACCGGCGAAAGAGTGGTCTTTGCAACGTCTGTGCAGTATGTGCTTGAGCGGCCGTCGAGGTAATTGGTTGTAAATCCAAGTTGGTTGTTTACTACGATGTGGATTGTTCCCCCTGTGCGGTAACCGGTGAGTTCCGACATCTGCAGGAGTTCATAAACCACTCCCTGCCCTGAAATGGAAGCATCACCATGGATAAGTATAGGAGCGATCTTGGTGAAGTCGCCTTTGTAGTCACTGTCGATCCTGGCCCGTACGATTCCTTCAACAACCGGGTCGACAGCTTCAAGGTGTGAAGGGTTTGGCGAAAGGGTTAGCTTGATGGGCTTACCTGTTGTGCAATTTCTCTGGGAGGAGAAACCAAGATGGTATTTTACATCGCCAAGCAGGTATTCATCCCTATAGGCCTTACCTTCAAACTCATTAAATATTTCCCTGTATGATTTCTTCAGTACATTGGCCAGGACATTCAGCCGTCCGCGGTGCGGCATGCCTATTACAAATTCATTTACGCCCAGTTCAGCTCCTTTTTCCATAAGGGCATCAAGTCCGGGGATAAGTGATTCAGCGCCCTCGAGAGAAAATCTCTTTTGTCCGGGGAATTTCCTGTGGATGAAATTCTCAAACAGTACGGCCCTTGACAGGTTCCTGAGAATGTACTTCCTGTCTTCGGGAGTGAAGTTGTAAGAGTTCCTGCTGTTTTCCATCTGGAGGCGCAGCCAGGAGCTGATCTCGGGTTTGCGGATGTAGAAAAATTCGGCACCCACCGACTGGCAATAGGTAGCCTGGAGGTGTTCTATTATTTCAGAAAGTTTGGCTTCTCCGATCCCGATCTCATTCCCGGCTTTGAATGTTTTATCGAGATCGCTATCGCTCAGCCCGAAGTTTTCTATATCAAGGGTGGGGGAGTACTTCCTGCGGATCCTCACCGGGTTGGTTTTTGTAAAAAGATGCCCTCGCTGACGGTACCCGTTTATCAGGTTTATAACCTTGAATTCCTGGGGGTAGTCAAGTTTTCCGTCATCAGCGCTATAATTGATCCTGGCAAACTCGAAGCCTTCGAAGAATTGTTTCCAACCCTGGTCAACCGATTCAGGGTCTTTCAGGAACTGCCTGTACTGCTCTTCAACAATTGCGGGATCAGAAGTATTTAGGAACGAATATTTATCCATTTAAAAGCCTCTTAATCGGGCTGCAAAAATACAAATAATTATCCATGCGCAAATGCTTAGCAATGACTACTAAAGGGCAATAAAAAAGCTGCCGTAAAAGCGGCAGCTTTTCATATTACGTATTTGTTGTTTTTTTACACCGGTTCGATGGCATCAACCGGGCAGACGTCTGCACATGATCCACAGTCGGTGCAAATATCGGGATCAATTACGTAGATGTCGCCTTCTGAGATAGCCTCTACCGGGCATTCGTCAATACAAGTACCGCAAGCAGTGCAGTCGTCAGTGATTTTGTAAGCCATAACTTTAAAATTTAAAATTAGTCACTAGTTGACGCAAAGGTATAATTATATGTTCATTGAAAACCAATAAAACAGGACAAAAGAACTAAAATTATATGCAGTCTAAATTATCATAATGCCATAAAGTTGATCAGACATCTCCAATTGCCTCATTGTTAATTAAATAACAAAACAAGGTGTTCAGAATGAATAAATTGAGAAAATAAAAATTGACTTTTGAGGTTAAAAAATTGTTAAAAGTTAGATACCTCCTAGCATTAAAACTTTTAACTTTGCAGTTCATAAATGAATACTGCTGATGAAAAACAACGATCATAAAGTAGTAGAGGTTGAACATGTCGTGGTGAAGTTTGCAGGTGATTCCGGTGACGGGATGCAGCTATCAGGCTCTATGTTTTCCGACACCACTGCATTTGCCGGTAACGACCTTTCAACTTTTCCTGATTATCCCTCAGAGATCAGGGCTCCGCAAGGTACACTGGCCGGTGTTTCCGGTTTTCAGCTTCATTTCGGGCACATTAAGGTTGACACCCCGGGTGACCTTGCAGATGTACTCGTTGCCCTTAATCCTGCGGCTTTAAAGGCAAATCTGAAATGGGTGAAGCAGGGAGCTACTATCATTGTCGATATCGACAATTTTGATAATAAACATTACAAAAAAGCAGGATATGTTGAAGATCCGATTGGTGATGGTACGCTTGAAGGATATAACCTTGTAAAGGCTCCCATAACCTCTTTGAGCCGGGCCACGGTCAAGGAACTGGGGATCGATCCGAAATCAGCCGACAGGTCGAAAAACCAGTTTGCCCTTGGTATGCTTTATTATCTTTTTAATAAAGACCTTTCCATAGGCGAAAAATTCCTCGAGGCGAAATTCGGCAAAAAGCCCATCCTTGCTGAAGCTAACAAAAAAGTACTGAGGGCCGGCTATAATTATGCCGAGACTATAGAGGCGCTGGCAACAACCTACAAGATAAAACCCAGGGAAGAACTTAAAGGAAAATACAGGAATATTACCGGCAATATTGCTACTGCCTGGGGCCTTATGGCTGCGGCTGAGAAGTCAGGCCTGGAACTTTTTCTCGGGTCTTATCCTATCACTCCGGCATCGGAGATCTTACAGGAACTTTCAAACAGAAAGCATTTAGGTGTCAAGACATTCCAGGCTGAAGATGAAATTGCGGGTATTACTTCTGCCATAGGTGCGGCTTTCGCTGGATCCCTGGCTGCAACATCAACCTCAGGGCCGGGCCTTGCCTTAAAAAGTGAAGCGATAGGACTTGCCGTGATTACCGAGCTTCCGCTTGTAATTGTCGATGTTCAGCGGGCCGGCCCTTCAACAGGATTACCAACCAAACCGGAACAGGCCGACCTTTTGCAAGCCCTTTACGGACGTCATGGTGAAAGCCCGGTGGTTGTGCTTGCTGCAAGCACTCCGGCCAACTGTTTCCGGTTTGCCTTCGAGGCCTCAAAACTGGCACTTGAGCATATGGTCCCGGTAATCCTGCTTACCGATGGCTACCTGGCAAATGGATCTGAGTTGTGGAGGATCCCTGCAATGAAAGACCTTCCTGAAATACACCCGAGGTTTGTCGAAGATAATGACCCTGACTATCAGCCATACAGAAGAGACCCCGAAACGTTAGCCCGCTATTGGGCCCTGCCCGGACAGGAAGGGTTAAGACATAATGTCGGGGGGCTTGAAAAAGAGGATGTGCTGGGAACTGTTTCGCACGGGCCGCTTAACCATCAGAAAATGATCCAACTCAGGGAAGAGAAGGTCCAGCGTGTAGCTTACCATATACCCGAACTGGAAGTTATAGGTGAAGAAGAGGGAGACCTCCTGGTCGTTGGCTGGGGAGGTTCATATGGCGCACTGGGTTCAGCAGTAAAAGATATGCAGAACGAGGGTAAATCGGTCAGCCTGGCTCAGTTCAATTACATCTATCCGTTACCAAAAAACACGGGTAATGTATTTAAAAGGTTCAAAAAGATACTTGTATGTGAAATGAACCTGGGCCAGTTTGCGTTTTACCTGAGAGGAGTGTTCCCCGGCATTCCGGTAGAACAGTATAACAAGATCCAGGGGCTGCCTTTTATGATAGCTGAACTAAAAAATAAATTCAACCAGGTCATTGAAGATATCTCAAAATGAAAAGCGAGACCACAACACTGCCAGCGGGAAAGCTGACGAAAGACGATTTTAAGGTTAACCAGGATATTAAATGGTGTGCCGGTTGCGGAGATTACGCAATCTTGTCTGCAATCCAGACGGTTCTTGCAGAAGGAGGCGGGAAAAAGGAAAATATAGTCTTTGTTTCCGGTATAGGCTGTTCATCCAGGTTCCCTTATTACATAAATGCCTATGGGTTCCATGGCCTCCACGGCAGAGGCGCTGCGATTGCCTCCGGTATAAAAGTGAGCAATCCCAAACTCGATGTATGGCATATTACCGGCGACGGCGATAGCATGGCTATTGGCGGTAACCATTTTATCCACGCGGTAAGGCGAAATATCGACATGAATATCATTATATTCAATAACAAAATATATGGCCTGACCAAAGGACAATATTCGCCTACCACACCAAGGGGAAGTAAAACCAAAACCTCACCGGACGGAACCATAGAAAATCCGTTCAAGCCCGGAGAACTGACCATGGGTGCGCAGGGAACATTCTTCGCCAGGATGGTGGATACCGAACCTAAGAGGTTGCGGGAAGTGTTGATGGCTGCCGCCGAGCACAAAGGCACTTCAGTTGTTGAGATCCTGCAAAACTGTGTGATCTTCAATAACAAGATACATGCGGAAATTACAGGCCGAGATGTGAGAGGCGACCACCAGATCTATCTGGAGCATGGCAAGCCAATGATCTTTGGCAAGGATCGAAATAAAGGGCTCAGAAAGAACGGTACAAAATTCGAAGTGGTGACTATTGGTGAGAACGGTATTACAGAAGACGACATCCTGGTACACGATGCCCACGATCCCGATGATACAACCCATTATATGCTTGTACGAATGACACTGCCCGACTTTCCGGTTGCCACAGGCGTTATAAGGTCGTGCCATTGCTTTGAACCGTATGATAAGCTTCTCGAAGACCAGGTAAAAGAAGCCAGGGAAGAACACTCCCTTAAAAATATGGACGATCTGCTGAACTCGGGCCCCACACTCGATCTTTAGACCCTTCTTGATATCCGGTTCCTTATAGATTACTTTTATAACGGAACACCATTATCGTCATGCTTAAGGAATTTGAAGAATTCATCCATTCCGGGAAGCTCTTTGAGAAACAAGATAAGATCCTCCTTGCTGTTAGCGGAGGCAGGGATTCTGTAGCAATGGCCGACCTTTTTATCCGTGCGGGCTACCAATGTGCAATAGCCCACTGCAATTTTAAGCTCCGGGGCAGGGAATCGGATGAGGATGAAGTTTTCACAAAGAAGCTTGCTGAAAATTACAACTGTGATTTTTATACGAAATCATTCCCAACAGAGGAATACGCGCAAGAAAAGGGGATATCGGTCCAGATGGCGGCCAGGGAGCTGAGATATACCTGGTTCGAAGAACTTATTAAGGAAACAGGCTTTGATTTTGTTGCAACAGGTCACCATCGCGACGATGAAACGGAAACTTTTGTGATCAATCTTATAAGAGGCACAGGTCCCAGAGGACTCGCAGGGATCCCTGTCAGCCGGGGTAATATTGTAAGACCCCTTCTTTTTACGGGAAGGGAAGGGATAAACATGTATATTGAGGGTCGTGGACTTGAGTATCGCGAAGATAGCTCCAACAAGGAAGAAAATTACCTCAGGAATAAAGTAAGGCACTCGATCATTCCCCTGCTCGAATCATTGAATCCTGATTTTAGCACCTCACTGCTCCGGAATATGTCCCGGATCCGAGGCATGATTGGAATGGTTGACAGGAAAATGGATGAGTTCCGCAGGGACGAAATTATCGCCTGTAGCGACGGTATAAGGATCCCAATTGAAAAGATCTTAAGAATGCAGCCTGTTAGTTTCTGGATGTTCGAATTGCTGCGCGATTATAATTTCAGTTTCGATACGGCTGAGAGACTTGCAGGTTCCATTGGAGAAAGTACAGGAAAGCATTATCTGTCAAAAACGCACCGACTGCTGGTTGAAAGGGAATACCTTCTCTTGCAGGATCTTACCGTACCGGAGGAGTGCTTAAAGGATGAGCAATTTGTTGTCGATAAGGACGCAAAACAGATCCTGCATCCTGTAAAACTGAAGTTCGACTATTTCGAGGCAGGTGAAATACAAATATCGTCAGATCCTGCGGAGGCATTCATCGATCCGGTTAAACTAACTTATCCGCTCATTTTGCGTAAATGGAGAGAAGGTGATACATTCAGGCCTCTTGGAATGAAAGGCACCAAAAAACTAAGTGACTTTTTCATCGACAATAAGATCGAAATCTCTCAAAAAGAGAAAACATGGCTTCTCTGTTCCGGCAATGAGATTGTCTGGGTGATAGGGCTGCGCCTCGACAACAGGTTCAGGATCACTCCATCCTCCGGTAGTATGCTCAGGATTAGACTGCTATAATATACTCTTATTTAGATTCTTTTATAAATACAGTGTAGCGGTGTATATCCGCTTACCTGAATTTTATAACTTTGCAAACCAAAAAATAATTAAACATGAAGAAATTCAGGGCGGTTCTTTCTGCAATAGTCCTACCAATTATTTTAGGAAGCCTATCTCTCCAGGCACAGATCCTGGAGCCTGTTAAGTGGACCTTCGATTCAAAGGAAATTTCATCTGATGAGGTTGAAATTCAGTTCATTGCTGATATTGACCCGGGTTGGCATGTCTATTCTACCGATATTCCCGAAGGAGGGCCAATACCTACTTCATTCAATTTTGTTGACAACGATAACTATGAGCTTTCAGGCGAATTGGAAACTCCCGAAGCCATTGAAAAGTTTGATAAGGCCTTTGAAATGAACCTTGAATATTACGGGGAGAGGGCAGTCTTTTCGCAGAAAGTAAAGCTAAATACCGAAGAACCCTTTGTTATACAGGGCGAGCTTGAGTTCATGGCATGCGATGACAGTCGCTGCCTGCCGCCTGCCTATGTCGAATTTGCTTTTCCTGTTAACGGGGCTGACGTATCTGATGCTTCTATGGCTGAAAGTGCCGATGAGGCAGAAAGTGGAATGGCCTTCCTCGACGAAGCGGGACCTGAAGAGGTTAAAAAAACACAGACTGAAGAGAAAGAAGGTTCGGAATCACTGCTGGCCTTTTTTCTCATTGCCCTGGGAGTTGGCTTTGTCGGGTTGCTAACGCCTTGCGTATACCCTATGATCCCGATGACTGTTTCATTTTTTATGAACCAGAGCCAGAGCAAGGCGAGAGGGAGGATGCAGGCCCTGGTGTTCGGATTTTCGATCATTTTCATTTACACGGTAGTGGGAGTGCTCGTTTCTGTGATCTTTGGCGCTGAGGCCATAAAAAGCGTCAGCGACCACTGGCTCACTAACCTGATATTCTTCCTGCTTTTTGCAACTTTTGCAGCCTCATTCTTCGGGATGTTCGAAATAGTTCTGCCAAGCTGGCTTACCAGTAAATCTGACAAGCAGGCCGATAAGGGAGGATTTATCGGCTCATTTTTCATGGCGCTCACCCTGGTGCTCGTGTCTTTTTCCTGTACGGCTCCATTTGTGGGCGGTATCCTTGTTGAAGCTGCCACAGGTGAGTTCCTCAAACCAACCGTAGGGATGTTTGGCTTTTCGCTTGCATTTGCCATAGTATTTACACTGCTTGCCTTGTTCCCCGGATGGCTTGGAAAGATGCCCAAATCAGGCGGCTGGCTTAATTCAGTCAAGGTTGTCCTTGCTTTCCTGATCCTGGCAATAGGCATGAAATATTTACTCGTGCCCAATGTGGCGCTCAACTGGGGAATTACCCGTGAGATCTACCTTGCCATCTGGATCGTGCTGTTCACATTACTTGGTTTCTATCTTCTTGGTAAGATAAGGTTTTCCCACGACAGCCCGGTCAACCACTTAAGCGTTCCACGGTTGCTACTTGTCATAATATCTTTCAGTTTTGTATTTTACCTGGTTCCGGGATTGTTCGGTGCACCCCTGAAAGCTGTCTCCGGTTACCTTCCTACAGAATCTTCATGGGACCTTGATGAAATCATCCGGGAGAACACGAGGAACATTTCAGTTGTGAGCCAGGGAAGCGGGAATTCCACTGCAAACCTTTGTGATGAGCCTAAATACGATGATATCTTTGAGCTTCCCCACGGACTGCAGGGTTATTTTGAATACGAACAGGCTTTAGCCTGTGCAAAGGAACTTAACAAACCCCTGTTTGTCGATGTAAAAGGACATGCATGCACCAATTGTAAGGTAATGGAAAAGAATGTCTGGCCAGATCCTGAGGTGCTCAAGCGGCTCAGGGAGGATTTTGTAATTGTCGCCCTTTATGTTGACGACAAGACAAAACTGCCCGAGGATGAATGGATCACATCATCCTTCGACGGTAAAGTGAAGAAAACCATCGGCAGGAAGAACACAGACTTCCAGATCACCAGGTTCGGGGTTAATGCCCAGCCTTATTATGTAATTATGGGGCATAACGATGATGTTCTCACTGAACCGGTGGGATTTGTTCCCGATGTTGATGAATACATTGATTTCCTTGACAGCGGCGTGCAGGCTTTCAACGAAAAATACTAGCCTGGTTATATTGCATTCCGATTTGTTAAGGAGTTGTTAATTCCGGACTGCCACAGGTTCGAATTGCATAGTTTTACAAAAAACCGACTCATGAATTTCTCAGTAATCTCAATCAAGAATATTTTATTCGTCCTTTTTTTAACCGCTTTCCCTTTCCTGCTTAATGCCCAGCTTTTTCTGGATATCGATGCAGGCCTGAACGGCCTTGGCAGGAGCGAGGTTGAATGGGCTGATTATGACAATGACGGCGACCTGGATGTGCTGGTTTCAGGACTCGACCAGGGTGATGTGCTTCATACGCTCATATACCGGAACGATGAGGGAACTTTCACGGATATACAAGCTGCCCTTCCCGGAATGAAGGAAGTGCGGGCCGACTGGGGGGATTATGATAATGACGGCGACCTTGACCTGGCCCTGGCAGGAAACACTGAAAATGGTGACAGATCATTTATCTTCAAAAATAACGAAGGCAATTTTGAAGACATCGAAGCCGGACTTCCACCGGTCAGCACCGGAGATATCAAATGGGGCGACTATGACAACGACAGCGACCTCGACCTTTTTGTCACCGGTAACTGGATGGGAAAGCTGTTCAGGAACGACGACGGTACCTTCAATGATACAGGCCAGGATTTCGGTTTCTGGTCGAGCAGCTCGGTTGCCTGGGGCGACCACGATAACGACGGCGACCTTGATATCCTGCTCATGGGTGATAGCGGTGCAGGAGCCAAATCAAAGATATTCAGCAATGAAAACGGTGTTTTTGCTGATACTGAAATTACACTGGGTGGTTTAATGGCAGGAACTGCCCACTGGGTTGATATGGACAATGATGGCGACCTTGATATCAGCCTATCAGGTTATAACGATGCGCTGGAAGCCCAGTTCTACCTATATGAGAATGAAGGAGGAGGTGCTTTTGACCCCTATTATGGAGGTATAGAAGGCGTTGCCCTGAGTGCAGTGGATTGGGGCGACCTCGACAGCGATGGTGACCTTGACCTAATCATTTCGGGTAAGGCAACCGGTTGTGGTGCCTTCACCTCCGGTATCTACCGCAACGATTTTCCCTTCTTCGTAAAAATATCATCTTCGTTTATAACACTTTTCAGAGGTACTGCCAAATGGGCCGATTATGATAATGACGGCGACCTGGATTTTGCCATTTCCGGACTTACGGCATCAGAAAGCCCTGTTGCCCGGATTTACAGGAATACAGAAGGCATGAACCTCTTCACTGAAAATACAGCACCTGAAGCCCCGGGTTCCATAGAAGCAGTGCTCGACGGTAACACAGTCGCCTTTAACTGGGCCCGTGCCACCGATGAGGAGACCCCTGGCGAGGGTCTTTATTATAATTTCAGGCTCGGGACAACCGAAGGGGGAGGCGAGATCATCTCCTGTATGTCGCACCTCGAAAGCGGCGCAAGGAAGATCATCGGGATCGGCAATGCCAACCAGGATACCGCCTGGGTGATCAAAAGCCTCGATCCCGGTACATATTATTACAGCATACAGTCCATAGACCAGTGTTTTGCCGGTTCTGAATTCACCCCTGTACAATCCTTTACCATTACAGCAACATCAGTGGATGACCTGGCGGAACCGGGAAGAATCACTATTTCCCCTAACCCCGCTGCACAATTCATTAACATCAGTTCGGTGGGAAGTGCAAAAGTCATTATAGCCGACCTTAAGGGAAGTGTTATAAGAAATCAGGCCATTCAGGGAAATACCAGGATGGACATCTCCGGTCTTCGAAGCGGGGTCTATTTTATCAGGATAGTTAACGATGAGGCTACTGAAAGCCTGAGGCTGATCAAAAATTAAAGATCTGAAAAAAAAACAGGCTGTAATCATTCATGAATACAGCCTGTGCTTTATAAGATCTGAAGGAAATCCCTACTTCATCATTTCAGAGAAATACTTATAGAAGTGTGGAATTGTCTCAATTCCGTTATAGAATTGCTCCAGTGGATAGTTTTCGTTGGGCGAGTGGATTGCATCCGACTCCAGTCCGAATCCCATCAGTATCGATTTGATACCCAGGATCTGTTCAAAAGTTGAAATTATGGGGATGCTGCCACCGCTTCTTACCGGTACAGGCTTCTTTTTGTACACATCTGTATAAGCCTTTTCAGCTGCTTTATAGGCAGTCATGTCGATGGGTGATACGTACGGCTGTCCGCCGTGCAATGCTTCAACCTTCACCTTAACGCCTGCGGGGGCGATCTTCTTGAAATGTTCTTCAAAAAGCTTACTGATCTTCTTATTGTCCTGGTTTGGAACAAGCCTCATCGAGATCTTTGCATGAGCTTTGGAAGCTATGACTGTTTTGGCACCCTCACCGGTATAGCCGCCCCAGATGCCGTTCACATCGAGTGATGCCCTGATGCCGGTACGTTCCATAGTGGTGTAACCTTCCTCCCCGTATACTTCATCAATATCGATGGCTTTCTTGTATTCTTCGAGGTTGAAGGGGGCTTTGCCCATTTCTTCCCTCTCTTTTTGGCTTATTTCAATAACATCGTCGTAAAAACCGGGGATGTTGATCTTGTTGTTCTCATCGGTGAGGGAAGCGATCATTTTCGCCAGTATGTTGATGGGGTTGGCCACAGCACCGCCGAAAAGACCTGAATGCAGGTCACGGTTAGGTCCGGTCACTTCCACTTCCATATAGCTCAGGCCACGGAGCCCTGTTGTTATAGATGGAATGTCGCTGGCGATCATACTTGTATCAGAAACAAGAATGACATCACCTTTGAGGAGGTCTTTGTTCTTTTCACAGAAAGCACCAAGATTAGGTGAACCGATCTCTTCTTCTCCTTCTATCATAAACTTGACATTACAGGGAAGGTTACCTGTCTTCACCATCATTTCAAATGCCTTTGCGTGCATGAAAGCCTGGCCTTTATCATCATCGGAGCCCCTGGCCCAGATCTTGCCGTCTTTGATAACCGGCTCAAAAGGTTCGGTATTCCATTTTTCTATAGGGTCGACAGGCATTACATCGTAATGACCATAAACGATGACTGTGGGAAGCTTTTCGTCAATTATCTTTTCACCATAAACAACCGGGTTCCCTTCTGTTTCCATTATCACTGCCTTATCGGCACCTGCATCCAGGATGGTTTTCTTCCAGTATTCGGCTGCCTTAAGCATATCGTCTTTCCTGGCTGCCTCGGAACTGATGGACGGGATTTTGATCAGGTCGAACAATTCGTCGAGAAACCTGTCCTTGTTCTCTTCAATGTACTTCTTAACAAATTCCATAATTTGAAATTTTTAGGTCAGATGTTTTAATTTACTGATTATAAATAATTTAATTAAAATCATAAAAAATATCCCCGGGAAGAGGGGGATCCAGGCATATCCTGCAAAATAAAACGGAGAATGAACATTAACGCGTAAAGGTAGAAAATATTGGGAATGCGGCAATTATATCCGGTATCTTTTAATGTTAACAGTTCAATTGAACAAACGTTTTGATACATTGATAATTAGTTAATGTTCAATTATTACTTGATAATATCAAGCAATCTGCATATTTTTGCATATTGAACAATACTGCCCAAAAAAGTCACTCCTGGCACTGGGTTGGAAAATCCGTCGCAATGAACAGATCAAAGATCACATATACACTATTTAGTTTTATTCTTAGTCTGGGGGTTATCAATATATCGGCTCAGACAAATTACCTGGAAGTTAATGAAAATATTTCTCCGGAAGATCTGGTAGAGATACTGATCGGCAACGGTGTTGAAGTTAGTAATGTATCCTATACCGGTGCTGACATAGCCAGGGGGGAGTTTTGGAACGGCCCTGGTAACATAGGGATCGGTGACGGTGTACTGCTTACTTCCGGGAGTATTGATATAGCAGTAGGGCCAAATACATCGGGAAGCGATGGAACCGATAATGGAGCCCCCGGTGATCCTGACCTTGAGGCCATTTCAGGTGTTTCATCGCATAATGCCTGTATCCTGGAATTCGATTTTGTACCGCAATCTTCAGTAGTTTCATTCAAATATGTATTTGCTTCGGAAGAATACCACGAATACGCCGGTTCATCAGTAAATGATGCTTTCGGCTTTTTCATCAGTGGTCCGGGCATAACCGGTCCTTACACTAACAACAGCACAAATATTGCACTCATACCCCTGTCTTCCACTCCTGTATCGATCAATACAGTGAACAACGGTACGCAGAATCAGGGCCCCTGTACCAATTGCCAGTATTTTGTGCATAACAGCGATCAGTTTGTGGAATACGATGCTTTTACAACAGTACTCACGGCTTGGTCGACTGTTACCCCCTGTGAAACCTATCATATCAAGCTTGCCATTGGGGATGGAGGGGATGGTATTTATGATTCAGGTGTTTTCCTGGAAGCCAACAGCTTCTCGGCTGTGGGCATTGAGAACCTGACCTCCTATACTCATTCCATGCACCAGTTTGCAATAGAAGGCTGCAACACGGCAACTGTCCTTTTCGAGCTTTCTGAAATGGCTGATGAAGACACCTGGCTGCCCATCGATGTAGAGGGCTCTGCTACAAATGGCGTGGATTATCTTGAATTGCCCGATTCGATCTTCTTCCCCATAGGCTATAGCCAGGCAGAAGTCGAGATCATACCTTTTGAGGATTATGAAACGGAATGGACTGAAACGGTAAACATCATATATAACTCATCGCTCTGCGGGATAAACCTTGACACTGTTAGTGTACAGATCAAGGATTACGAGGAAATGTACATCAATACCACACCTGATACTACCATTAACTGTAATACCTCTGCAACTATAGGTATTACCGATCTGGGTGGCTTTGATCCTTATACAGTGGTCTGGAGTACGGGTGATTCGACAGATTCCATTACAGTTGCGCCTTTGATAACCACTACTTACTATGCAACTGTGATCGGGTTATGCGATTCAACCAATACCGACAGCATTACAGTCGTAGTTGACGGTCCTGAGGCAAATGCAGGGATTGACCAGAGCATACCGTATGGGACTACTGCCACTCTTGATGGCATTGCTACCAGCGGTTCGGGTGATTATGAATATCAGTGGGAGCCCTCAGATTTGCTTGATGACCCTACCAGTCCCACCCCCACAACCGATCAGCTCGAACTTACAACTGTATTCACCCTTACCGTTACAGACCTTGCCGGAGGTTGCCAGGATGCAGACGAGGTAGTGGTGAACATAACCGGCGGACCGCTCGGTGTCAACCCAACAGCTGATCCTTCATCCATATGCTATGGAACGGGGACTCAATTGCTTTCTTACGTAACAGGAGGTTCGGAAGACTACACCTATACCTGGACCTCTGATCCGCCGGGATTCACTTCCGACATACCGGATCCGTTTGTTTACCCGGAAATTACCACAACTTATTTCCTCACAGTAAACGATGGCTTCAATGTTGCTAGCGGACAGGCAACAGTTGTCATCTATCCTTCTCCCGAACCGGATGCCGGTGACGACAAGACCATACCACACGGAACTTATACTACTCTTTCGGGAGATGGTGCAGGGGGATCAGGCCATTTTGCCTATCACTGGGAGCCGGCCGACAAACTTATCAATCCGAATGCTCAGAATCCGGTAACTGCAAAGCTTTATGAAACCACCCTTTTCAGGCTGACAATTGAGGACATGGAAACCGGCTGTATGAGCCTTGAAGAAGACCTTATGACCGTGACAGTTGATGGCGGACCGCTTACTGTGGTGGCTGAGACTGAAGCTTCGGTCATTTGCGATGGCGATGGAACCCAGTTGTACGCCCTTGGCAGCGGAGGGAATTTTCCCAATTACGAGTATTCATGGACTTCCGATCCGTCCGGATTCACTTCCGTCGAACCTGAACCGTATGTGAATCCTGATGTTTCGACAGATTATTTCGTAGAAATAGATGATGGCTTTAACGTGAGTACCGGCCAGGTTACAGTAGAGGTGTCAGAACTGCCGGCAGTTGACCTGGGTACTGATGTTATGGCCTGTCCGTATGATTCTGTTACTTTATCGGTCAATATTCCGGGAATGAGCTATTACTGGTCGAATGGGGATACCAGCAGGTCCATAAAGGTGGGCTCTACAGGTATCGGTTTTGATGTAAAGAACATGTCGGTGGATGTAGAAAATGCCCTTGGCTGTGTTGGAACAGATGAGATACAAATCGTTTTTGATTTTTCGCAATGTTTTGGTATTGAAGAAAACCAGGGTCAGCTTGACGTGGATATTTTCCCGAACCCGGCAACAGGCCTTTTCAAACTGTCAATTGAAGCTGAAAAGGGAGATGTGGAGATAAGGATTACAAATGTTCACGGACAACATATCTATGATAAATCATTCTCGGTAAGTGCTCCGGGACAGTTTGAAAAGGCCCTGGACATATCCTCCCGTCCGAAAGGCGTATATCTTATAAAAGTAATCCACAACGATAAGATATTTACCGGCAGAATATTGAAAAACTAAAAGAAGCTTTTAGGAATACAAAGGCTGCGGACCAAACCGCGGCCTTTTTTATTTCATCGAACAGTTATAAATTATACTTTTGCCCCAAAGGATTTTATTAAGATGAAGAGGATCAAGGTAGCCATTAACGGCTTTGGAAGAATCGGACGGATTACGCTCCGGAAGTTAATGGAGAGAAATGATACGATGGAAGTTGTAGCCATCAATGATCTCACGGATTCAGCCACTCTTGCACACTTGCTCAAATACGATTCGGTTCACCGTCATTTCCCGGGTACTGTTGAGAACAATGGCGACCACCTGCTGGTGAATGGTGAGAAAATATGGGTCTACTCCCGGGAAGATCCCTCCAAACTTCCCTGGAAAGACCTGGATGTTGATGTCGTGCTCGAATCAACAGGACAGTTTGTAAATAAAGAAGATGCCCTTAGACATGTCAGGGATTCTGGAGCCCGGAAGGTAATTATTTCAGCACCTGCACAGGATGAACAGGAAGATGTCAAGTATGTGGTTCTGGGTGTGAATGATCATATTATCGACAAAGACGATGTGATCATCTCTAATTCCTCCTGCACAACCAATAATGTTGCGCCACTGATCATGATCCTGGATGAGGCATTCGGAATCGAAAAGGCTTTTATAACCACCGTTCATTCCTATACCAAAGACCAGAACTTGCTTGATGCGCCTCATAAGGACCTCAGGCGGGCCAGGGCGGCTGCTTATTCGATTGTACCGACAACAACCGGAGCAGCCAAGGCTTCCACAAGGATATTCCCGCACCTTAAGGAAAACCTTGGTGGTGCCGGCATAAGGGTACCCGTACCCGACGCCTCTCTCACCGATCTTACCTGCACCCTAAAAGAGTCTGCAAGTATAGATGGGATCAATAAACTATTCAGGGAAGCTGCTGAAGGCAAGTTAAAAGGCATCCTGGAATACACCGAGGACCCAATAGTATCGGTTGATATCATTGGCAACACTCATTCAGCGGTATTTGATGCCGGACTGACTGCTGTGCTGGGCAGTAAGCATAAGCTTGTGAAAGTGGTTGCCTGGTACGACAATGAAATGGGCTATGCCTCAAGGCTGGTCGAGTTGATAGATAAATTTGTATGATCGGAAAATGAAAAAGGTATACCTTCTTCTCGGTGGTAATCTAAGTGACAGGTCCCTTCTGATAGAAAAGGCCGGATATCTCATTGATAAAAGAATCGGCAGGGTGCTGGAGCATTCATCAATGTATGAAACAGAGCCCTGGGGGTTCAACTCCGACGAACTCTTCCTGAACCAGGTGCTTCTTGTCGAAACCTCTTTGCAACCTTCCGAACTTCTCGAAACCATCCTTGAAATAGAAAAAGATCTCGGCCGAGAGAGAGTATTGAACGGCTATGAGTCGAGGCTTATCGATATCGATATCCTGTTCTATGACAATCAGGTTATCACTTATCCTGACCTCGTGATACCACATCCAAGGATCCAGGAAAGAATGTTTACACTGAAACCCTTGCAAGAGATCAACGACGCATTCATCCACCCGGTACTCAAGAAATCTATCCGGCAACTGGTAACCGAATGTCCCGACGGTTTAAAGGTAATGAGATATAGTGGGAAGTAAAGGGGGTCTGTTTGTATAAAAATGCAATATAATTTTATTGCCATAGAAGGGAATATCGGGGCAGGCAAAACTACCCTGGCGATGAGGATGGCAGAACAATTTGATGCCAAGCTGATACTTGAGCGCTTTGAAGACAATTCCTTTCTGCCGAAGTTCTATGAGGATCCGTCCCAATATGCCTTTCCGCTTGAGATGTCGTTTCTTGCCGACCGTTTTCAGCAGCTTAAGGATAAGCTCCCATCCCAGGACCTCTTCAAGAAATTTACTATTTCCGATTATTTTATCGATAAGTCCCTGATCTTCGCCAGGAACAACCTTTCGGGTGACGAACTGGCACTTTATAAAAGGCTTTTCAGTATCATCAGTTCTTTCCTTCCCAGGCCCGACCTTATAGTATATCTTTTCCACGATACAGGGAGACTGCTGCAAAACATCCATCTTCGAGGCAGGCATTACGAGTCAGGGATTAAGGCGGAATACCTGGAGAACATACAGCAGAGCTATTTCAGCCATTTCCGGTCACTGAAGAATGGACGTGTCCTGATCATAGATCTTGAGGGCACGGATTTCGTGACAAGTGAAAAGGAGTATGAATGCCTTGTGGAACAGGTTTTGAAAGAATACCCTCCCGGTATTCACAGGTTATTCCTGAAGGAACAACTATAAAAAAACCTGCTACCAAACGGTAACAGGTTTTTTTGATTTATGTGTGACTGGTTTTTTACTGAACCAGTGCTTTGAAATCCGGGTCATCGAAGTATTCTATGAACTCACGGTCTTTAGCTATCTCCGATTTAAGGCCTTCATCGGCTTTAACTGCTTCGGTTAGGCTCTCAAGCATCATCGACTTGTTCTCCATCCTGGCACCAAGTACGCCCATCAGGTAATAAGTATGGGCATCTTTGGGAGCACATTCGAGTGTCTGCTTTGCATCTTCGTATTTCTCGTTGAGCATTTCAACAAGCCCAACGTTGAAGTCACAGTCTTTTGATCCGAAGAGGTTTTCTGCCCTGGTGTATTCACCCTTAGTGATCATGATGATACCCATATTGTAATCAACATCTTCGCCAAGTTCCTGAGCTTTCTTGAAGTTTTCTTCGGCTTTGCCGTAGTCACCTTCCATGGCATAGATCACGCCAAGGTTGTTATGGACTTCACCGCTGTTAGGCTCAAGTTGTTTTGCTTTTTCAAGATGTTCTTTTGCGGCATCCATCTCGCCCATTTCAATCTCGATCGAAGCAGCGTTGACATAACCTTTGTAATCATTGGGATAATTGTTGATCATAGCTTTATAGATCTTCAATTTTTCCGCATTGTCATCGGTAAGTGTCGCACTGTAGAGAAGTTCTTTTTCGTCGAGTTCTCTAGGGTTAGTAAGGCCAAGGGTTGCGATCTCATCATCCGTTTTCTTGGGCTCATAGCAGTTAACTGTTAATTCTGCCCTTCTCAATGGAGGAAGGATATCTTCTTCAAGTTCAGGATAGATAATGATCATATTCCTGATTTCCTGTTCTTTCTTAGCCGGGGAGTTGGCACTGTTGATCACGTTCAGGATCATATTCTTATCCTGTATGTCGGATTCTTTGACAAGTTTAAGGAAACCGTTCCAGTCAGGTCCGAAGGAAGCGATATTGAAGTTGACATCATCCGCACCTTCAATATTCATCTTTGAATCTTCTTCATTAACAAGCCTGTTGATCTTGCCTTTTAGATAGGTATGGGCTGTATTGGCCCTTCTTTCTGAAAGACCTTCGTTGAATGTTTCTTCACCCTCAGGCGATGCCCATCCGTCGATGCTGATATCCTTGATCTCGTATCCGAGCCTGAGGAAGTCGAACATCTCATCGAGCTTTTGCTTGCTATCGTCAGCCCTGTTAAGAGGTACCCTCCAGTTAAGGTCGTGCCTGTTCACATAGAAATAGATCTTGGCCATCTTCGAAAGGAGGGTTTCTTTTTCATAGCCGTGATAAGCCAGCAAAGGGATCTCGTTGTGGCTGATCTTCATTGGTGTGATAATCACACCATCAGCAAGTTTGGTTTGTGGAAGTTTCTTGTATTTGTAGCCCTCTATCTGCTCATCGCTCATATCTTTGGTGAGGGGTTCCTTAGGAAGGAATATAACCGGGCTGACCTGGAGTTCGGAGGCCCTGAATCCTTCCTGGTAGGGGAACTCATCTTCATAAGTGAAAGTGCCCCCGCTTTGAGGAATGAGGATACCTTCACCGGCAACATCCTGTCCTTTGAGCATTACGCTTTTAAGTTCATAGGTGCCGTCCTCATGAACGAGCATCGGGGTGAACTCCATAGCTGCTTTGGGGTGGAAGTATTTTTCGGGGAATGTGCCTACTATCTTTACCTTAACCATATCACCGTGTGCTTCGAGCGGATCAGGTGTAGTTACGAAGGTAACTTCCGGGAATTCCTTTTCCATTTTCTTTAAAGGATCACCTCCTCCAAACCTGTATTGAACACCAAGTGAAGTGAGGCTGTACATGTCTCCTTTAACAGCCATAGCTCCATCTACATAGGTGTCAAACCTGTCGGAGTCGACCCATTTCCACTGTGATTCAACCAGGATATCCCATTTTGGTGCAATGTGGAAATCTACACCCAATGCAACGGGAACATAAGTTGTACGGGTACGTTCCCCAAACCAGCTTGCTCCTGAGCCGTAATTATCGCCCTGTATCACCGGTATATCATTTTCTGCTCCGTCTATACCGTTCTTTCTCCAGAGGGTTCCGGTCTCAGTATCGAAAGACTCTGTTTGCCATTCTGCCCATCCTGCCCCTATAGTGGTGTAAAAGTCGACAAGCCTGTCGTTGTAACCGCTGATAAGGTTGCTTAGATTGATACGAAGCTGTGCGCTGTAATCGATCACATTGTTTTCATATCTCACCGTGTTAAAGCCTGACTGTTTGGTGAGCTTCGGGTCGCCGGTCTTATAGCCAATTACATACTGGTTGGCAATTTGCGCTTTCAGACCCCATATCGGGTGGAATTGCCATCCTCCGAAAAGGGAACCGCCGGCTGTCCAGGTTTCTTGGGGCGGTAGCCACTTATTTTCTGACAAGTCACTGTGGCCGAGGCTAAGACCTCCATTGATACCGATATATCCATAACGGTCGAAATTGGCTTTCTTTTCCTTACGTGTCATTTTTTCCTTCTCCTGTTCGCCTTCCTCTTCCTGGCCAAAAGCCATGGCTGGGGCGAGACCGATCAGGGCTGCAAGGAAAATCTGTAAGAACAGATGATAAATCTTTTTCATATTAATTGATTTAGGGTTAATTATTTCGTTTTACTTCAATTAATTCACTGCAAAAATAAAAAGTCTCTAATGATAATCAATACATACAAGCTCTCTAAATTAAACAAAATAGGCTCTCGTATCAATTATTTGACCCATTGATTTACAAAGGATACAGATTTAAATTCGCAATTGATCCATGCAAACAGTTGAAAACCATTGAAAACAAGGGTAATACAGTTTACTTGGCCTATCCGCGACAAATATAGGAAGAATACGATATATTATCAAGTTTTTATTGATAATGCTTGGATTGGCCGATAATTCAAACGGTAATGTTTTAATGCGGGTAAGTTCAAAAAAATAAGTAATAACTTAACAATAAAATAAACAAAACTTAAATTATTTCCCCCAGTTCTCCCTGTCGAGGCTCCGGTAATGTATGGCTTCTGCTACGTGCTCCGGTTTAATTTCCCCCGACTGGTCAAGGTCGGCAATGGTTCGTGAAACCTTTAATATCCTGTCATATGCCCTTGCGGAGAGTTTCAACCGTTCCATGGCATCTTTCAGCAGGGAAATACAAGCACCGTTAAGTGTGCATACCTTCCTTACCTGCCTGATATTCATCTGTGCATTGCAATGTATTTCGGGCGCCCGGCTGAACCTGTTGTCTTGTATCTCCCTGGCATTCACTACCCTGTGTCTCACATCTTTGCTTTTCTCCTTCGGTTTAAGAACCGAAAGGTCCTTGAAAGGAACAGGAACCACTTCTATGTGAATGTCGATCCGGTCGAGCAAGGGCCCGGAGATCTTATTCAGGTATTTCTGCACTGTTCCCGGCGGGCAAACACATTCTTGTTCGGGATGATTGTAATATCCGCACGGACAAGGGTTCATGGCTGCCACAAGCATGAAGTTAGCAGGATATTCCACTGTGAGCCTTGCCCTTGAAATGGTAACAATCCTTTCTTCCATTGGCTGGCGCATCACCTCCAGTACCGACCTCTTGAATTCAGGAAGCTCATCGAGGAAGAGCACCCCGTTCTGTGCCAGGGATATTTCACCCGGCTGGGGGAAGGAGCCGCCGCCTACAAGCCCGGCATCGCTGATAGTATGATGAGGCGCCCTGAAAGGTCTTTCTGTAATTATGGAAAGATCGCCCTTCAGCTTACCGGCTACAGAGTGTATCTTGGTGGTTTCCAGCGCCTCTTTTAGCGTCAGGGGAGGTAGGATGGTAGGCAGCCTTTTGGCCAGCATGGTCTTTCCCGATCCCGGCGGTCCGATCAGCAGGATATTATGCCCACCGGCCGCACTGATCTCGAGTGCTCTTTTGATGTTTTCCTGTCCTTTCACATCCGAGAAGTCCACCTGGTAGTTCTCTGCACCGGACCTGAACAGCGCTGCTGTATCGATCTTAACCGGTTCAAGCTCTTTGTCACCGTTGAGGTGGTTGATAACTTCTTTCAGGTGTGCAGCCCCGTAGACATCGATACCGTCCACAATGGCAGCCTCCCCAGCATTGGCTGCAGGAAGTATGAGCCCTTTGAATCCCTTTTCCTGTGCCTCAATGGCCATTGGAAGCGCGCCTTTTACCGGCTTAATGCTTCCGTCAAGTGAAAGTTCACCCATGATGATCAATCCGTCCATTTTCTCAACCGATATCTGTTCCGATGCCCCAAGTATTCCTGCTGCCAGTGTCAGGTCGTATGCTGAGCCTTCTTTCCGGATGTCGGCCGGAGCCATGTTGATAACGATCTTTTTACCGGGAAACCGGAATTCGTTGTTCACCAGCGCAGCTTCGATTCGCTGCTGGCTCTCCTTCACCGCACTGTCGGGCAAGCCGACCAACAGAAAATTTATTCCCTGATCAACATTAACCTCAACCGTTATGGTTGTTGCGTTGATCCCGAAGATGGCACAGCCATATGTCCTAACCAGCATACAAAGAGATAATTAAGTTAAACTATGCTGATTTATCGAAAAAGAAGGAAAAAATACCTGTTGAAAACCGTCTTTTTTTTAAAATCTTTTCGGCTTGTATCCTGAGGATTGAAGAATCCCTTGTGAATCAGTGTTTTGAAGGATCTTTTCCAGGGGCATGCCGGGATTGTTAAGAGCATACTCCCTCACTATCTGCCACCCCAGCCAGCGACCTGTCATGGCCGGTGATTCTTTTCCAAAGCCGTTGGTAAAAGGGCCATCCTGGATCAAGTGGTTGATCTTATGGTAATCTGAAGAGTATAATAGGTCGTTGTTAATTATAAACGACCACAACTCGTTTTCATTCTCAATACACCACTGAAGCTGTTCAGGGGTGAATCCGATCTTATGCTCATCGGGTGTTTCAGGCAGCATGTTGTCGAGAAAGTATAACACTTTTCCGTAATAGATCATCCGGTCGAGGAGGGTGTTCATACTGCCGGGCTCTGCAAAAGAATCCATGGCCATTTCAGAGAAGCAGTCGGGTAGAATGGAGTGTGGCTCCATTCGCCTCACCCGGTAAAAAGGTAAACCAACCTGTTTGTAGCCCTCAAAATCCTTTCCCATGTAAAGGTCGAGGGCAAAGATCAGGACCGAATCGTAATAACCTGCCGGGTTTTCATAGCTCAGCCCGGAGATATAGGAATAAATTTCAGGTATATCCTTTTCAGGAAAGTGATATTTGAAGTAAGTAAAGGCTTCAGTAAAATCTTCTTCTATGGCTTTAAGATCGGGGTACTGTTTCAGGCATTCATCCGCTACCTTAAGATTGAAAGGGTCATTGATGAATTCGCTGATCTGAATTATGCCAAGTGTATCCCTGTAGTTGTCGCCGAGAAAGAACCTGAAACGCCCTGAAAGCTCTTCCAGGCCCTTTCCCACATCCGACTTATCCAGTTCGAAAAGTGCTTTGCCATACCTGTGGATCTCCACCGGCTCAATATCTATGCCCGAAATATCAGTTTTATAAGGGTTTGTATTACATGCCCATTGTAAAGAGGCCAGCAGCAAGATCAGGAACAATAATTCGGATCTTCTTTTTAGCATAAATGGATCATTAAGCCTTGATCACTTATTACAAAATCTACAATATCTTCCACCCAAGGCTCACCCTCCAAAGGTTATTCTTTATATCGTATTCTTCAGCACCGGCCGGAGGTTCATAGAGGTTATTCAACCCTATCTCATACCTTATATCGAGTGTGAGGAAAAGTATGTCGACGCCAGCCCCTAATTGAATGGCCCACTGGAGATCTTTAAGTGAAGTTTCAGGAATGGGATCAGCAACGAGATCATTGAAGGTTACCTCTTTGTCAAAAATTATACCAGCGGAAGGTCCTCCCATGATCCGTAGATTTGCCACTCCGATATTGATAAACCTGAATCCCAGCATTACCGGGATCTCCAGTTGTTTCATCCTGATGGTCTGTTCTGCCCCGGTAACAAGGTTATAGGAAAAATCACCTCCTTTGGTTGTGTAAACGAATTCGGGTTGCAGGTACACCTTTTCACCATACCGGATAAAGGCCCCGAACAGGAAGTTGGCCTTGGCTTCTTCTGTGATCTCAGGAAGATTAGTGGTAAACTTTGACGAATTGAACCCTGCCAGTGGACCGAGTGTCAGTTTCTGAGGAAGGGCAACGGAAACTGTAAGGAGAAAGGCTACTATTAAAAGTGTCTTTTTCATGATAAAACTTTATTTATTAAAACAAATGTAATTATTAAACAACTTTCTTAACAGTTATTCTGTTAGCTAAATTATAAACATAACGCCGCAACCCTTATTCTATTTGGTTAAATTTGTTTTTCGACTTTAAAAGAATGAACTACAGAAAGATATTTATACTGCTCCTGCTGGTAATAATATCCTTATCCCTTCAGGCACAATACAAACCTATACTTCTGGGGCTGAAAGCATCTCCCAGTGTTGCCTGGCTTAAACCGGATGCAGAGGGTTATTCCTCTGACGGAATCTCTCCCGGTTTTTCATGGGGGCTGGGGGCGGAGTTTTATTTTATGGAGAACTATGCCGTGCTCACAGGTTTTGATGTGAGGTGGCTGAACGGCAAACTGGAAATGCCTTACGCTATGGATATGGGAAACGATACCCTCCCGGTTTTCGGCACTTTGAACAGGAAATATAAGTTTAAATATATCGAAATACCACTCGCCCTGAAACTCAAGACCGAACTGAATGAAAAACTCAGGTTTTTCGGAAAGGTCGGGCTTGGAACCGGGTTCAGGCTGGATACGGAAGCAGAGGATGTATTCACCTACGAAGGTGGCACGGTTGACGACTCAGGCGACATAACTGAGGAAACAAAGCTGTTGCGTCATTCGCTCATACTGGGCGGGGGTATAGAATATGTCATAAAGGGGTCCACGGCAATTATCCTGGATCTGACTTATAACGATGGCTTTGTAAATATTCTCAATGGCGGTAATGCCGCTGATCCGTCCGTTGACAACAAGGCCACCCTTAAATTTGTGGAATTGAATGTTGGAATTGTATTTTAGCTGAGTTTTGAAGATAGCCCTTGCACAAATAAATTATCATATCGGCAATTTCGAAGAAAATTATGCCCGGATGCGCGCTGCCTTGCTTAAAGCTAAAAAGCAGGGGGCCGAACTGGTTGTCTTTGCCGAGCTTTCCCTCTCAGGGTATCCTCCCCGCGATTTCCTTGAGTTCGACGATTTTGTTGAGAGATGCTTTCACTGGACAGAAAAACTGGCTGAAGACTGTAAAGGGATAGCCGCTGTTGTGGGACTTCCTGTGAGGAACCAAACGGGTAAGGGCAAGCCTCTTTTCAATGCAGCCCTGTTCCTTGAGAAAGGGAAGATCAGAAGCGAATACCATAAAAGCTTGCTTCCGAATTACGATATATTCGACGAATACCGCTATTTTGAGCCCAACAGGGATTTCAGCCTTCTTGAATACAAGGGGCTGCACTTTGCAGTCACGATCTGTGAAGACCTCTGGAACATCGGCAGCAACCCGCTTTATGTCAAGAACCCGATGGAAGAACTGACAAAACTTAAACCGGATGTTGTCATAAATATAGCGGCCTCGCCTTTCCACTATGAACAGGAGGAGACAAGGAAAGCAGTGCTCAGGGACAATGCCCTTAAATACAACCTTCCGGTCATTTATGTCAATCATGTAGGAGCCCAGACGGAGTTGCTCTTCGACGGGGGATCACTCGTCATGGACGCGAAAGGCCGTGTGGTCAGTGAACTTAAATATTTCGAAGAAGACCTTAAAATATTCGACCTGCAGGAACTTTCAGAAGGCAATATGCCGCCGGTTGAAGAGAAGAAACCTGGTAAGATGGCCCTGATCCACGATGCACTGGTCATGGGCATAAGGAACTATTTCAGCAAGCTTGGTTTCGAAAAGGCGATCCTCGGCCTTTCGGGTGGAATAGATTCTGCCGTAACACTGGCTCTTGCAGTGAAAGCCCTGGGTCCAGAGAACGTTCTGGCAGTGCTCCTGCCTTCGGGCTTTTCATCAGAGCATTCCGTTTCGGATGCCATCACCCTGGCAAACAACATCGGATGCCATTACGAGATAGTGCCTATAAATGAAGTTTTCGATGAATTCCGGTCACTTCTCAACAACATTTTCAACGGTAGTAAAATTGGCCTCACTGAAGAGAACATCCAGGCCAGGGCGCGTGGTGTGATATTGATGGCCCTGTCGAATAAATTTGGCTACATACTGCTCAATACATCCAACAAGAGCGAAGCAGCCGTAGGGTACGGGACCCTTTACGGTGATATGAACGGAGGGATCTCGGTACTGGGGGATGTTTATAAGACCGAAGTTTTCGAGTTGGCAAGGTTTATAAATCGCAACGGCGGGATCATCCCGGAAAATACCATTTTGAAGCCCCCGTCAGCAGAACTTCGTCCCGACCAGAAAGATACTGATTCACTGCCGGAATACGGCGTACTTGACGAGATACTCTACCAATATATCGAAATGAGAAAGGGACCTTCAGATATCATATCCATGGGTTTTGACGAAAAGATCGTGAGGAAGGTTCTGAGGCTGGTCAATATAAATGAGTACAAAAGACACCAGACACCTCCCATTTTGAGGGTATCGTCAAAGGCATTCGGAATGGGAAGAAGAATGCCCATTGTTGCCCGTTATCTCTCTTAGAACTACAGGTTTACTGCCTCAACCGATTTGATCTCAGGGATTGCCTTCTTCATTGCATTTTCCACACCGCCCTTAAGGGTCATCATACTGTAAGGGCAGGTCCCGCAGGCACCCTGCAGTTCAACATTCACAACATTGTCGGTGGTAAGTTCCACAAACTTGATGTCGCCTCCATCCTGTTGGATGTATGGCCGGATCTGATCGAGTACATTTTGGATCTTCTTTATGATCAGTTCTTTATCTTTTGATTCCATGGTGTTATTACGATTATTTCCTGTTGGTCTTTATTTTTCAACAATTGCTTTTACATTCTCTGCCAGGTTAATGAAGGCCTGATGTACCGGGGACTCTTCATTAAGGACTTCAGGTTTCCCAACATCACCTGACTCACGTATACTTTCCACTATGGGGATCTCACCAAGCAGGTTGACCCTTGAGTTATCGGCAAGCTTTCTGGCCCCCTGTTTCCCGAAAATATAATACTTCTTCCCGGGCAGCTCGGGAGGCGTGAAATACGACATATTCTCTATCAATCCCAGTACCGGGACTTTGATATTGTCGGAGTTGAACATGCTGAAAGCTTTTTTTGCATCGGACAGGGCCACCGGCTGTGGAGTCGAAACAATGGCAATACCGCTTACAGGCACCGACTGTACAAAGGTGAGGTGTATATCGCCAGTTCCGGGTGGCAGGTCCACCACAAGGTAGTCCAGTTCGCCCCACAATGTATCATTGAAAAGCTGTGTGAGAGCATTGGATGCCATAGGCCCGCGCCAGATAAGAGCCTGTTCGGGTTCCACAAAAAATCCAATCGACTGCACCTTGATTCCATATTTTTCGATGGGCAGTATTTTTGTTTTACCCTCCACCTCTTTGCCTGCAGGCCTTTGATCTTCAACATCGAACATCATGGGAATGGAAGGGCCGTAAATATCGGCATCGATTATGCCTACACTGGCGCCTGTTTTTTTAAGGGCCAGTGCAAGATTGGCTGCGATGGTTGATTTACCTACTCCGCCTTTTCCTGAGGCAATGGCTACAATATGCTTCACTCCCGACAGGGCTTCAGAATATGTTTTAAAGTCCACCTGTACGGCAGCATTTTCGTTTACATTTTCTTTGATGGCATTTCCGATAGCTTTCCTGAGTATAGGGATGCTCTTCTCGTCAGGTTTATCGAATATTACTGAAAGACTTATCTTATCGCCCTCAACTTTGAGGTCTCTGACCATATTGAGGCTTACAATATCGCTGCTTTTTGGGAAGTAAAATACGGATTTCAGCGACTCCAGTACCTTTTCTTTCACGTCTGCCATGATTCCTTTGTTTTGCGGTACAAAGGTAGCTTTTCTTAGCGAGATTCAATAGTTGCTTCTACTTTATCCACTATTTCGAGTGCCGTTGTGAGGGTGGAAAGATCTTCGTACAGGTTTCCGTCTTTTCCTGAGTAGTGGCCATGGCCTGCCGGTTCTAATTCGAAGGTTTGGATTTTACCTTCAGGAGTAACAATGGCAGAGTAGATAACCGATGGCTGGCTGGAAGTTTTATATTGGTCGTCATCAGGATATTTGTTGTTGGTCCAGTATTTATTCCAGTCCCACGACTGGTTGATCTCCATGAGGATAACGAAAGGCTCTGTCATTTTTCGGGAGGTCCTTGTTTCCAGAACAAAACTAGCCTGCGGGGTGGCGCCGGTCACGGCATCGGGCATAGGGTCGTCCTGGTCGGGAATGTACAGTCCGTCTTTTGCCTTGACACCTCTCTTATGGCCCCAGTAGGGCAGGGCTGCCGGCCTCCTGATAGGGCCCGGTTTCCATTTCCCCCTGTCGGCCTGGCCGTGACGGAAAATACCCGTGCCAATAGATTCGGCAACATAAAGGGTTTCGATGTAATCCCCGTCAGTATCTTCTATCCATATTGCCATGAGCGGATGGTTATGATGTTCCCCTTTCTGGAAACGGAAAATTATTTCAGTTCCGGATGCTTCACGGTTGGTTTGCAGTGTGTCGGCCCGGTCTGCCACGGAGATCTTTTTCCCTGAAGCACACTGGAAAAGGGTGAACGAAACAATGATCAACGACACCCAGAAGAGGGTGTTAAGTATCTTTTTTTGGTTTTTTGAACTGATCATCATTAGTTTGATTTGTTAAGGGTCATTATATTTCAAAGATAACTCCTATGGTAGGAAGTATGGTTCCTGATTCGGTTTCAATCATTCTCAGCTTATACAATTGATCGGGGTAGGGTGCTTCGGGATTAAGTATTACAGGTTCCCCGTCCTTGTTCGTATTAGTATAAATTGGGGCTTCATCGGCTTTAAAATTATAAAGGTTCTGGATATCTATATAAAGGGTCAGCGCCCATTTCTCGAAGAACCATGATTTGTCCACCCTGATATCCAACTGATGGAAAGGCCGGAGCCTTTCCTGGTTGAACCTGTTATAATCAAGATACACTGAATTCCTTACGTCCCAGGCAGGCCGCCTGCTTGATAGGGCAAGATCGGCAGGGGTATAGGGATATCCTGCCACAAAACGCCATTTTGCGCCAATATCCCAGTTTTTCTTGAACGACCGCAACACGGTAAGGTTAATAATATGCCTGTTATCCCAGGATGAAGACACATAATTGTCATCCTTGTCGGTAAACTCGGAGCGGACATAGGTGTATGCCAGGATCACGTTGAATCCCTTAAACATCTGTTCCCTTACAAGGACCTCAAAACCATAGGCCCTGCCTTTCGAAATGGATTTGATCTCTTCATCACCAAAAGTACCGAAGTCGGCACCTTTACTGGCTATGTTGATCGAATCCCTCACAGAGAAAGGATACCTGTCGTACCATTTATAAAATCCTTCAAGTGTTATCCTGGAATCCTGCGAAGGAAGGAATTCCACGCCTGCCACCAGGTGGTCAGACTGGATATAGCTGATATTGTTTTCCTTGTTTACAAGTGTTCCCTCGTTATCCCTGTAGCCGAGGCTCGTATATGGCGGTTTCTGGAAATAGCGTCCTACGTTGAAATTCAGGAAAAATTTTTCTGAAAGAGCATAGGAAGCTGAAAACCTTGGAGAGATATGGTTGAACGGGTTTGACATTTCCTCATCATATGCCGATCCGTCGAGACGGATTCCCAGCGACAGTGTAAGCCTTTCATTGAAAAGGCCCTTGCTGACCTGTCCAAATGTACCGTAACTCCAAAGGTTCAATGAGGAATTGTAATTAACTGTATCAGACTCTCCCTGGATAAACGCCAGTTGGTATGTATTGTTTGTATACTGGGCGTATTCGGCGCCCGCACCATAAATGTACCTCCATGCACCGATGCGACCCTTATGCTCAAACCTGAATTTGTTTTCTGCTTCAGTCGATTTATAGTCAAAGATCTTAGGTTGCGATTCATTGTTTGCAGGATATTTGAATGCCCTGTTGTCCAAATAATTACGACTGATCACATAGGTGTCGAACCCATTCTTTTTAAACCTCTTGTAAACCAATCCGACGGTGTAGGAATATTGTTCGTTGACAGGAAGGGCCCCAAGGAGGAACTGCTGGCCGTCATCAGGGTCTTCCAGGCCTGTATTGAGCTTGAACTGGTCTATGGCGCCAACTCCTATCAAGGAAAGCTCATTTTTCTGGTCGAACCTTACTTTATATTTGAACTGAAGGTCGTTGTAGGTTGGCAGGAAAGGTAAACCAATGGCATCAAATAAAAACTGCAGGTACGATCTTCTTACTGAAGCAACAAGCGTACTTTTTTTTGTTACAGGGCCATTGATGGTCAGGCCAAGGTCGGTTGCCCCCACTGTTGCCTTGTAGCTCATGTTATCAGGATTCCCGTCTATGAACTTCATTTCTAGTACCGAGCTGAGGGCATCGCCCCTATTGGCTGGGAACGCCCCTGTGTAAAGCTCAGCTTCCCTCAAAAGGTCGGCATTGATAATACCGACCGGTCCGCCGGAGGCTCCCTGTGTGGAAAAATGGTTCAGGTTGGGAATCTCAACGTCATCTATATAGTAGGTGTTTTCACTTGATCCGCCGCCCCTCACTATAACATCGTTCCTGAAGCTGGGGGATGAGCTTACGCCCGGCAGCGACTGGATTACCCTCGAAATATCCCTGTTCCCACCTGGATTTTTTTCTATTTCGGAGATCTGCAAGGTCTGGACAGATACCGGACTTTCGTCTTTCCTGGTAAAGGGGGATGCTTTAACCACCACTTCATCCAGTTGCACCTGGGTCTCTTTCATGGGTACATCGATGAATGTGGTTTTGGCTGTGGTTACCTGGAAATCCTCTGTAACTTTCTGTTCAAAACCAACTGCCGAAACAGCCAGCCGTATGAACCCCGGCTCGACACCTGTAAAGATGAAATTACCGTCAAGGTCGGTTGTGGAACCGACAGTGGTTTCAAAGATGATCACGTTGGCAAAAGGTATGGGCTCATTGTTGGTTTCGTTGAATACCCTGCCTTTTATTGTACCCGATTGTCCTGCTGCGGTTAGCTGGAAAGCCAGCAGGACAATTAATAGCGAATATTTTTTTATAATACTCATTTCTCTTTTTGGCTAATTAAGATCTTTCAATATGGACAGTGCTTTGTCAACATGCCTGGCAGCATTTAACTGTGACCTGAAAATGTATCTGACAGCACCTTTTTTATCGACAACATAAGTGACCCTTCCGGGGATCAGGCCCAACAGGTCGGAAGGCACACCAAAAAGTCTTCTAACTTCATTTTTTTCATCGCTCAACAAAATGAACGGCAGCTTATGGTTGGCTGCAAAGGCTTTATGTGAGCCGGGCGGGTCATTGCTGATGCCGATCACTTCGGCATTGTAATCCTTGAATATCTCATACGAATCCCTGAAAGTGCAGGCTTCTTTTGTGCATCCCGGAGTTTCATCCTTCGGGTAAAAATAAATGACAAGGTTCTTTTTACCCAGAACCTCCTTTATATTATATGGCTTTCCTTCTTTATCGGGAAGCACGAATTCAGGGATCTGTGACCCTTTAGAAATATTCTTCATTCTTTTCAATCAAAATTAAGATAGTTTTTTTAATTGAGAGCTGATTTAAAAGTTGATAAAGCCCTCTCCCTCGCTTCGCGATGATTAACAATTTCCGGTGGGTAATGTTCAGAACCCGCTTCTGGTACCCATTTTGAAATATATTGATGTTCCGGGTCAAATTTTTTTGTCTGGTTTTCCGGGTTGAAGATCCGAAAATAAGGAGCCGCATCGCAACCGCTCCCTGCTGCCCATTGCCATCCCCCGTTATTGGATGAAAGTTCATAATCAAGCAGTTTCTTTCCGAAATAAGCCTCACCCCAGCGCCAGTCGATAAGCAGGTGTTTTGTCAGGAAGCTGGCAGTGATCATCCTGACCCTGTTATGCATGAAGCCGGTTTGGTTCAGTTCCCTCATTCCGGCATCTACTATTGGGTAGCCGGTCCTGCCCTCACACCATGCCCTGAACTCATCTTCATTGTTCCGCCAGGGTATATTTTCGTATTTTTTTTTGAAGGATCGGTTTTCGACAACCGGAAAATGCCACATGATCATCATGAAGAATTCCCGCCAGATCAGTTCCTCTGCAAAGGTTTGATTAAGGTTCAGTGCCCTTTCCATCAGCTTCCTGATGCTTATGGTTCCGAATCTGAGATGTATACCGAGCCTTGTTGTGCCCCTGATGCCGGGGATATCCCTGTGCTTGTCGTAATTTTTAATGATCTTTTCCGGGAATTCTCCTGGGGGTATCTCAATACCTGCCGGCTTAAAGCCCATCTCTTGCAGTTCCGGAAACGGCATTGAAGATATCTTTAAAAAATTACCTGTTTTTTCTTCCGAAAGGTGTTCCTTCAGTATTTTCTTATTAAATAGTTTAAGCCATTTGTTTTTATACGGAGTGAATACCGTATATGGGTCCCCGTCATCCTTGAGCACACCCGAGGGATCAAAAATGATATGGTCACGGAATGACCTGAATTCAATACCTTTTCCTTCGGCCAGTTCCCCGATCTTTTTGTCACGCTTCCTTCCATAAGGCTCATGGTCGTAGTTTGAGAAAATACCGGCTATATCGTATTCCTCTGCCAGCTCCTCAAATATCTTCTCCGGCCTGCCATACCTGACTATCAGCGAAGAGCCGCTCTTTTCAAGCTTGTTCTTTAAGTCCTTTATTTCATTATGAATGAATTCCACCCGCGCATCTTCCGGTTCTTCGAGCTTATCCAGGATGTTTTTATCGAAAATAAAGATTGGTAATAAAGGCAGGTCTTCTGAGAGCGCCCTGAACAATCCGTGATTGTCGTGCAGTCGGAGATCTCTGCGAAACCAGAAAATATTAATCCTCTTATCCATTCAACTTACCTGTCTTCCCATTCTTGTGTTACTGTGATCAACTCTGAAATATCAATGCCATTCTGAACAGCAACTTCCCTGAATTTTTCAAACGTTTTGGCCGGCATTCCCGGCTCACGGCTCAGGAACCAGAGCACGTTACCTGATCCACCGGTAACCAGGGCATACCTGTAGTCCTGGTTAGCAAGTACAAGGTAGTCGCTTTTGAAGGGCCAGAAAAACCTGACTTTAAGCCTTCCGGGCTTATCCGGGTCGGGCCTCCATGCTTTTCCTCTGATACTTTTCAGCTTTCCGTCAGGCGTATTCTTTCTTCCGCTGTTAATTACTTCGATCTTTCCGTCAGGTAAAATATCATAATTGGCCCTAATATTTACCAGGTTCCTTTCGGGAAAGAATGGGAGGCGGTAGATCTCATACCAGGTGCCTGAATATTTTTGCAGGTCGAGCTCATTTACCGTCTGCATATTATCCTGTGATTTGCAATTTGCGAAAAGAATAAGAATTAATATAACACCTGAAAACCGTATCATTTTTTTCAGATTATCTCCATGGCAGGGGAGCTTTTGAGCAAATATAAGCCGAAAGTTCGAAAAAGAAAAGTATTGAGGCCAGATGTTACCGGTCAATCCAGCAGGTCTTCAAGCGCCGGTTCCAGGTCGGGATAGTTGAAAGAGAAACCTGATTCCAGGAGTTTGTCGGGGTGTGCCCTCTGGCTCGCAAGAATAGTTTGGCGGGCCATTTTGCCGAAGACCATGACCAGTACAAAAGAGGGTACATGCATCCAGCTCGGGCGGTTCATAACCCGCCCCAGCGTGTTGAAAAAATCCTTCTGCATCAAAGGCTCTGGTGACGTTACGTTGAAACTGCCTTCCAGTTTGTTTTCAATAATATATTCTATTGCGCCTGCCACATCATCGATATGGACCCATGAGAGCCATTGTTTTCCGTTCCCCAGGTGGCCGCCAATGAAAAATCTCATCGGGGTGGTCACTTTAGCAAGCATACCTGAATTTGTCCCGAGCACAACACCAAACCTGGCATGGGCTACTTTCACATCAGTTTTCTTTAGCGGATCCAGTGAACCTTCCCATTCCGCTGTGAGGGTAGCCAGGAAACTGTCGTCACCGGGCACCTCCGACTTGTTACCGTAGTGGTTGATCCCGTAAATGCCTATGGCCGATGCCTGGACAATGATCTCGGGCTTTGATTCAGCCTCTAAAACAGCTTTACAAAGTAAGTGCCCGGTATCGATCCGGCTTTCCCTGATTTCCTTTATTTTCTTCCCGGTCCATCGCCCACTGCTGATATCTTTTCCCGCAAGGTTGACTATACAGTCGACCTTTTCAACGAAAGGCACCAGGCTTTCCCAGTTTTCGCCATCCCACTCAAAGGTCCCGGTTCCGTCACCGAAAAGCGTTTCAGCCTTTTTCTTCGAGCGTGATACGGCAATAACGTCATGGCCCGACCGGGTGAGCCTTTGCATAACGTTGCTTCCTATAAATCCCGTAGCTCCTATTATTCCTATTCTCATATGCTATTTAAACAAAGCAGCCTGGTAAAGGTTTGGCAAAACCAGGCATTGTGCCCTGACAATTATCAGAATCCGGCAACTTTACCGGTATAAATGCCGTTGGTTGTGGTTATCCTGATAATGTACATTCCTGTGGGAAGATTGCTTTCATTTTTATTTCTTCCCCATTGCAACTCATGATAACCTTTGCTCAACTTTCCTTTATAGATATTGGCCCTGAGCGATCCTGCGATGTTATAAAGGTCGATTGATACTTCGGAGGCCTCTTCCATTACAAATCCAATGTTTAGGATGTTCCTGAAAGGGTTAGGGTAAGCCCTCAGATCCAGTTTATTGCTGGTTAAATCGTCACCTGGTAAACCGGTCAGGGCATCAATACCGCCCGAGTAGCAGTACACTTTGCCCTGGCGGCCACCCACAACCATTTCGTGGCTGCCGTCGCCCACAATGTCGGGTATCGAACTGATTGCATCTATAGGTTCGCCGTAGTTGATGCTTTCCAGCTCCCCGCCGCCTGTCCCTTCAAGGAAGTAGGCTAAATTGCTTGAATACAGCGTGCCGATCAGCACGTCGTTGATACCGTCACCGTCGAGGTCGTTGGTCTTTGAGACGCACCATGATTTATCGGCCAATGGCTTGAACCACACGTTGGAGCCGTCGGTACCGTCGAGCATAATGCCGTTGGTGCCGCTGTGTGCTACTAGTATGTCGCTGTAATCATCCCCGTTTACATCGTCCAGCACTTCGAAACGGAGTATTAGTTCATTGCCGATTGTGGTGTTGTCGAAAGGGACGCCGCTGGTGGGGTCGATCAGGTAAATGTGGCCTCCGAAATCACCTGCAATGACATCTTCAATTCCGTCGCCGGTCACATCGTCGAGTTGCGCCAGGGCCCATACGGAGTTACCGTCCGGAATCCAGGTCCATTCGGTCTGGCCGGTGGACCCATTAATGCCCAGGACCCTGCCTTCATTTTCACTTTCATTGGAGGCACCGGCAAGCACATCAGGTACGTTGTCGCCGGTGAAATCCTCTATGCCTATCACAGAGAAGTTTGGCCCGCCGGTGAAGTTTTCCCAGATCGACTCACCGTCAGTCCCGTCGAGGCAATAGATCCTCTTGGGACCCGTATCGCTGCCGTCGTCCCCTGTTGCAGCAAGAACATCAAGAATGCCGTCTTCGTTGTAGTCGTACAGGACATGTACCTGGTACACCCAGCCGCCGTCACCGTATTCGTCGGTTTCGTGTTTCCAGATCTGCTCGCCGGTCTTGCCAGAAAGGGCCACTATCGACCGGTCGCCCCAGGCTGTCCCTACAATGACATCATCAAAATCATCCCCGTCGATGTCGGGTATGGTTGTGAGGCTGTTCTGGTGGTAAAGGGAGCCGCCCACGATCTCAAATTCCCAGATCACATCGGCATCATCGTGCGAATTCCCGTTCAGGCAGCGGATCATGTAATCTTCCGAGCATACGATGACATCATCCACCTTGTCGCCGGTAATATCAGCAATGGATGTAATGGCTTTCGGGCTCATATCATCATCCTGTGGAATGAAATAGTACCAGAGCGGGTCGCCTATGACCCAGTCTTTTTCGAGGCCCGCCCCTGAAAGGCTTACTTCGAACACTGACGGATCAGGGTCGTTGCTTGAAAGGGACATGACGTCTGAATAGGCATCATCATCGATGGGATGGAACCATACCCCTATCTTAACTGTTTCGAGTGTGCCTATTTCAAGAGGAAGCTCTGTGCCGTCATCCAGGCTGAAATCGGTTGTGGCAAAGGCGATATCGCTGATGACCAGGTCTTCACTGCCGTTGTTCTGCACTTCAAGGAACCATCTCTTAAAGGCTTTGACCCTGACGAGCCCGTAGTCATGCGAGCTTGCAGATGCCAGCAGGTTCGGACCTGATACGATGCCGTGCCCGGAGAGGAGTACGTTCACATTCGGGTTTACAGGGTCGGTGCTCTGTACCGTGATGGAGGTGTTGAGCGGATCAGGATCAGTGGGTGTAAAGGTTACCGGAATGGTTTCCGATGCTCCCGGGGTTATCGTGACAGGGGGCGTAAAAGTGGTTGTGACCGGCTCCCCGGATGGGATGCTGATCCCTGTGATCTCCAGGTCGGCCGAGCCGGTGTTCTGTACCTCCATGTCCCATGTCGAAGACTGGCCTATGACTACATTCCCGTAATCATGAAAGGTTACCGGCAGATTCACCTGAGGTGTCCCTGCGCCATAAAGATCGACTTTATAAAGGGTGCTTTCAATGCCAATACCGCCGTCAACGTACCAGAGGTACTGGCCGTCGTAAGTAACACCGGCAGGCTTGATGTTTTCCGATTCGTGGCTTTCGATGAGGTTTCCCGACTGGTCGACCTTGTACAGCATATTTGCATTGTAATCAGCAATCCAGAGGTTATCGCTTTCCTTGCAGATGGCCCAGGGCTGTTCGTTGGGGCTGGGAAACTGGGTAATGATAGTACCCTGGTCGTCGAGCTTGTAAACCATTCCATCGGGATCGTAGTAGCAGCAGACCCAGAAGTCGCCGTTGTCGTATTCAATACCTGAATGGTAGGTTGCGGGCAGGTCGAATTGCGATATGAGTGCGCCTGCATCGTCAAACTCAACTGCAATGGCCGGAGTGTAAGAACCGGTGCGGTCGGTGGTCCAGAAATTGGTACCGTCGTGCGACAGGCCGTAGCTGTCTTCGTGCGGGCCGGCACAGTGGAGGGTGTAGCTGCCATCCGTCGGGTCTATCTGGTAGATGAGGTTATCATCGCCCGGAGCTGCATACAGGCCGCTGTATAGATAAGTGCCGTCCCATGTAAGGCCCGAGGCTTTGCCCGGAATAGTATAGGAGGCAATGATCGACCATTCACGTGTGTTCTGGGCTTGTGTCAGGTAAGTTCCTGAGAACAATGAGATAATTGTCAGCAGTAGCGTAAGTTTTTTCATCAGGATTACGGTTTTAGCTTGGTTGCAGGTTGTTTTTTTTAAGCCCTTAAAGGTAAGAAAATGATCTCATTTTAAATAGTTGGGGCACCCTGAGGGTTTGATGATTATTTTTGCCGGGCCAATCAGGAAAAGAAATTGGATACTGTAATATCATACAAGAGGATCTGGAACATTGCCTGGCCAATAATACTGGGGAGCGTTGCGCAGAACCTGATCAATGTCACTGACACTGCTTTTCTTGGCAGGGTGGGGGAGATCGCCCTTGGTGCGGGTGCCATAGGCGGCATTTATTATTTCACAGCCGTGATGCTTGCCTGGGGCTTTGGGATAGGCATGCAGATCATTGTGGCCAGGCGGTTTGGTGAGGATAAGTTCACGGAGATAGGCAAGACCGTGGAGCATGGGCTTTATTTCCTTTTGCCGCTGGCTGTCCTGGTATTTACCACAATGAAATTCCTTTCCGACGATGTGATGCTTTTCATCATCAAATCGGAGGATATATACAGGGAAACCATCAATTACATCAACTACCGCAGCTATGGCATTTTCCTGGTTTACATCAACATACTTTTCAGGGGCTTTTACGTGGGCATTGCACGCACCCGGGTGATCACCTGGACTACGGCCGTGCTGGCGGCGGTGAACATATTTTTCGACTGGTGCCTGATATTCGGGAATTTAGGGTTCCCCGAGATGGGTATAGAGGGGGCAGCGCTGGCTTCTGTGATCGCTGAGATCACGGCAACCCTGTTCTTTATCGTATACACCGTAGTAAAGGTGCCTCTTGCCAAATACCAGCTCTTCCGCTTTGCGAAATTCAGCCGTGAATTATACTTCAGGGTGATCAGGATCTCACTGCCGATGATGCTGCAGAATTTCATTTCCCTTTCGGCCTGGCTCACCTTCTTTTTGTTTGTGGAGAAGATGGGAGAAACTCAGCTTGCCATCTCCAATATCATCAGGAGCTTTTACGTGGTGCTGATGATACCCATGTGGGGCTTTTCCTCGGCCACCAACACCCTTGTGAGTTTTCTCATCGGCAAGGGCAGGAGGGACGAAGTGATGCCTCTTATTTATAAAGTGTTGATACTTTGCCTTTCCGGGGTTGCTTTCATCGTATCCTTCGGCTTTATCTTCCCGGATGCTGCGCTCAGGATCTACACCAACAACCCTGAACTTATAGAGCTTGCCCGGCCCGTGTTGTATGTGGTGAATGTGGCCGCGCTGATGCTTTCCTCCGCCTTTATCTTCTTCAACGGGGTGTCAGGTACCGGCAAGACCCAGGTCTCTTTCACCATTGAGGTGATCGTGCTGTTGCTGTACCTGGTTTTTAACTATTTCCTGGTGTATGTTTTGGAGAGCTCCATCGAGTTCGTCTGGATGTCGGAATACCTTTACGCCGGCTTGCTGGGGCTCTTGTCCTATCTTTATCTTAAGACGGGGAGGTGGAGGGAGACGGTGGTTTAAAGAGAGCTTAGAGTTTAGAGCTTAGAGTTGAGATGGTCTTAAATTAATCTTTTGTATTCGTTTCATCTGTGTTCTCTTGGCTTATTGCTTTTGGTATATTGTCATTATTGTCAAATTGTCTTCATTGTCAAGATAGGTGCTGGGTACTAGGTCCTGGGTGCTGGGTGCTGGGAAATCCGTGAATGGTGAAGTGTGAGGTGTGAAGCGTGAAGTGTTTAATTCATTGATAGTTGATAATCGATAATTGTTAATTGCTTCGTGCTTCTTACCTACTGACCTTCAGTATTTTAATTATTAATTATTAATTGTTCATTGTTCATTGTTCATTGTTCATTGTTCATTAACTCCGCTGCGAGTTTTTCCGACAACCCCCACAACCGCTTCCCGTTCTCCGGGTCCGTCGCTTTGCCGTCCATCTCCCTCCTCGACATAAGAAAGAGGTAATCTTTGGCCTTACCCTCCACATCATTTGAAGCAGCCAAATAAACAACAGGCTCAGAGGCCTTTTCAGGGGATTTGAAGAAGATCGAGAATACCAGCCGCATCAGGGGCTTGAATACCGCCGGGGCCTCGCGGGCTATGTTGGAGTTCACGGGGCCCGGACAAAGCGCAAAGACCGAACAGTTTACCTGCCCGTTTTTGTTGATCCTCCTCTCCAGCTCATTGGCAAAGGTGACCAGCAGCAGCTTGTAGTAACCGTACAGCGAAACGCTCTCACCGATAGAAAACTCCCTGTACTTACCAAACCCTCCCCAGTCGTACTCTTTTGGGTTCCGGTGGCTCTCCGAAGCCACAAAGATGATCCTGGGCAACCCGTGATCGCTGCTCCTGATGCAGCCCTTATCGATCAGCGCGTTCACCAGCAGGAACTTGGCCATGTAGTTCACCATGAACATCTGGTCGAGGCCCTGCGGGGTTTTCCGGCTCTTTTTCGCCACTACGGCAGCATTACAGATCAGGATATCGGCGGTGCCAAATTCGGACTGGAAATTGTTGACAAAGCTTTTTATCGATCCGGCATCCGAAAGGTCAACATGGAGCATATGGATCTTTTCCGAGCCGCTTTTCTCCTTCACCAGCTCACCCTTTCCTGGGATGCCGCTCCTCACGGCCATCACAACCTCGGCGCCTCTTTTTGCCAGTTCGGTAGCTGTGGCCAGTCCCAGCCCGGAACTTGAACCTGTTATCAGCACTCTTTTTCCGTCCAGGCGGTCGCTTTCGGTCAGACTGCCGATACGTTCATTTTTTTTGAAAAGATCTGCTATGCCGGTATAGATAGCCTTGACCGGGCTCTGATATTTTTCTTCCCTGTTCTGCTTCATCAGTTAGCTATGTTAGGAGTTTTCAATGAAAGCGCCGGTTACCAACCCCTTTTTGATCTTGTTGTGAAAGTGTTCGTAACCGTCTACAAATCTAAGTATCTCAGCTTCAGTGAGGCCAAAATCGCCCGGGGTGTAAACATGACGGCCGTATTTACCCTGCGGGTTGTTGTATTCCGTCTGAAGGAAACGCTGCGTCTGTTCTTCTGAAATGCCGCCCAGGTCTGAGTAAAGCTCTTTCAGCAAAGGGAAAGGGTCTTTTGAAAAGGTTGTGTAATTGATATCGGTGAACCGGTTGTCATTGCCGGCTTCGTTGCGATATTCATAGCCTTTTCCCAGGATAAAACCGGTTTTGCGTACCCAGTGCGAGGCCACATCCTCCAGCCTCACATCGTTGCTGAAGATCATCCGGCTGTGCGATACCATGCTCAGGAAAGATGGGATCGCCTCGTCGAGCCGGCGGTGGGTCCAGAGATATTTTACGTTCCCGTAATACTTGTCGACAAGGTGCAGGAACTCCAGGTGGTGCGGTGATTTCAGGACCCAGCGCTTACCGGGCCGCTGCCACTGCAGGAACTTCAACAGCTTAACGGCGTACTCGTAGGCAGCCGACTGGTCTGAGGTCTCCAGCCAGGTGGAGTAGGAGGGAACGTTCATGGTCGCCTCGGGGGTGGTGCTCAGAAAGCTTACATCCAGGAGCAGGATATCTTCCTCCGGGGCATTGTATTCAACGGGATGGATGGAGAAAAAGCCGGGCGCCATGATCTTCAGGGCGTTTTCACTGGTTTTGGCCGCCCTCACTCGTTTCTCTTTTTTTCTGAACGCCCTGTTCATCGGAACGGGATTGATGGCCTCCCAGCTCAGCAACGACCTGTTATCGGGATCGGATGCCAGAAGGCGGTGCAGTTTGGTGGTACCTGTCCGTTGAGCCCCTATGATCATGTACATGGGGTAGAGCTCCCTGTCGAGTATTTCAGGATGTTCTTTGAACCATTGCTCTGCTCTGAGGCGGATGCTCAGCAGGTTGACCATCCGCTGGCGCGTTATGAATATCCCTGCAGGGTGCAGACCTGCTTCACCGATTACCGATTCCAGCAGCCTGTCGAGGGGCTCATCATTAAAGTCTTTGCCCAGGTCTTTCAGCCCGGTGCTCCTTCTTGCTGTTTTTATAAGATCGTCTTTGTCAAGGCTTCGCCTGATGTCGGTCCCAGTCAGCCTCCATAACTTGTTGAGTAATTTGAACCAGGCCGGCCTTTTGTCGAAATCGGTGGAACGCACAATCTTATTTTTCACCTTCGATAAGTTTATCCGTTTTCACTACTTCACAATGCGGAACAGCGGGTGATTCGCCTTCTGCCAGCCTGTACCACCGCCAGCACATGGTGCCTTCATGATGGCTGCATGTATCGATCCAGTTGGGCGTTCCCGGGTCGGAATGGGCAACCACCACCGTAACACTTCCATCTTCGTTGTATACAGCGCTGCTTTTGTTTATGCAAATGTTGAAATAGCGGTAATCGAGCGATTCCAGCCAGTAATTGTTCAACTGGAAATTCCATGAATCACACTCGGGGGGCTTTACTCTTATTACCAGCGCTTCATCTTCTCCAAGCTTCCAGTGGCTATGGTGATAGATGATACTGGAATCACCCCCTGCTGCGTTAGAGGCTTCGGGATCGAACAGGGGCAGTTCGTTGGTGTGTTTCTGAAACCCCTTTGCCCATTTCGCGAAGAGCAGCGGGGCGCCGGCCACGAACATCGAAGCGGTTTTCAGCCCTTTATCTATTTTTACAGGGGTTACCGGGTCAGGGTGTTTCCTGCCGTCGAGGTTTTCTATCGTAAATTCTGCCGGCTCTTCCTTGTCACTGTCGAGGAAGGTTTGCCTCACCATCACCAGTGTTGTTTCCTCTTCGATCTTCAGCCAGTTCTTTCCCTTTGGTTTTTTGCTCAGGATGATCTCGAACGTCCCGTCCTTATCTGTTTCCATGTCGGAGGCATCGAGCTTGCCGCAGGGGGCCAGGCCGCCAGTGGTCCCGTAATTGCCGTTCTGGGTGTAGAAGCCCAGGAAATGGATAGTATTCCTTTTGCCCGTGATACGGTACTCGTATTTCCCGCTTACCTGGGCATTATAATAGTGGTTGTCGGGATTGTCGGCCCCCATCTTGACTGTTTCGTGCACCATTCTCCGGAACACCGGATAGGCGGGATCGTTGTATTCCACAAAGGCTTCGAGGCCTGCACGTGTGAGCCTTGT
>CAZMOK010000001.1:129823-157787 GCA_964567785.1 uncultured Bacteroidales bacterium
AGGCGGGATCGTTGTATTCCACAAAGGCTTCGAGGCCTGCACGTGTGAGCCTTGTAAGGTACCTCAGGCCTTCTGCCTGCTGGAAGGGATCGCGCGGGGCGCCAGGATAAATAAGGGCATTTCCGGCCAGTTTGAGGTTATCGCAAAACTCATCCCAGGCCTTACCGCTCACCACCCTCTTCTCCGAAACATTATCTTCGGAAATACCCCTGATCTTCAGTCCAGCACGCCTGAACCAGCCGAAAACCCTCAAAAAAGCGAAAAGGATGCCTCTCATTCCTGTTTAATTCCTTATTATTGCCGGATTCATTAAACGGGTGTAAATTTATAATAAATGCACAACCTGATCAAAAGATACGGTCAATGGGCTTTTATTGCCGGTTCTGCCACCGGTATCGGCGAAGCCTTTTCCCTGGCGCTGGCATCAAAGGGCATGAACCTCATCATGCTCGACCATGACAAGGCAGCGTTGGAAACAGTGTCAGACAAGATCAGAGACGATTACAAAATTGAAATTGAGAATGTCCCTGCTGATCTTGGAGAAGAACGAGCAACAGACCTTGTACTTCAGAAGCTGAAAGAAAAGGAGTGCAGGTTCCTGGTCTATGTTGCCGCCTACAGCAAGGTAAAACCGTTTATTTCAAACACACCGGAAGAGCTCGATACTTATGTCGATGTAAACGTCAGGACGCCCTTACATGTATTTCACCGTTTTGCCGGGGTATTGCAGCAAAACGGAACGGGTGCGATGATCATTATGTCGTCGCTCGGATCAATGTGGGGCACGAAGTTGCTTATTCCATATAGCGCTACAAAGGCTTTCGACCTGGTGCTTGCCGAATCGCTCCATTACGAGCTGAAAGATAAAGATATCGATGTTATGGCCTGTGTGGCCGGGGCCACCACCACCCCCACCTACCTGTCATCGAATCCGCAATACGGTGCAATAAAGCCACCATTGCAGGAGCCACGGATGGTAGCTGAATCGGCATTGAGAAATGTCGGGAAAAAAGCGGTGCATATCTGTGGTTGGCAGAACAGGCTTTCCTATTTGATCATGACGCGGTTCTTCTCAAGAGGCGGTGCGGCAAAAGTTTTCAACCGTACCATCGGCCGGATGTACAGGCATATTTAGGCTGAGGTGAACTCCCTGGCCCCCGGGTCGATCTCTTTCCACAATGACAGGGATCTCTCCCAGAGCTTCCTGCCTTCATCTTCATCATAAACCTTCTCATCCATCTCCTTGATCCTGAACATGTGCTGGTAGCGGTTCGTAACTCCTTCGTAATCATCAGAAACCGACATGTAAATGACCGGAAGGCAGGCTTTGGCAGGCGACCTGAAAATGACCCTGAAGATCGCCTTGAGGGTTACCCTTAGGAGAAGGGGAGCATCCTTGACAATATTGGAATGGACGGGTCCGGGGCAAATAACATTGATACCGGCCCTGAAACCTCCCTGGTTCACCCTTCTTGAAAGCTCTGTGGCATAAGTGTTCATGATCAGCTTGAAATAGCTGTAGTTCTCGATCCCTTTTGAAGGGCCATAAGGGATGAATTTCCCGAATTCATCGTAATCAATGGCCGAGGATCCCTGGTGCGAATCGGACGAGATAAAGAGAACACGGGGCCTGAATTCATCCTTTCCCCGGTTCAGGTCGATTATGTTATTCGTGATCAGAAGGTTCGTGAGAATGACATTTGAAAGGTAATTGACCATGAACATCTCATCCTGGCCCGATCCGGTCTTCCTTGCCTTTGCAGAGGCAACGCCGGCATTCAGTATGGTTACGTCGAGGCTGACCTTGTCGTTCTTCAGTCCTTCCACAAATTCATGGATACTGTCGATCCTGCTCAGGTCAAGGAACCGCATTTCCACATTTTCCGATCCCGATAGCTTTTTCACCTTTTCACCTGCTTCGGGTATCTTGCTCCGGCAGGCCATGATGACCCTTCCGCCCCTTTGAGCGGCTTCCACTGCAGTCGCAAAGCCAAGGCCCGATGTGGCCCCGGTTATGAGAACAGTCTTGGTTTCAAAATTGTCGCTTTCTTTTAGTTTTTCTGATAGGTCCTGCTTTCTGAAGAGGTCCCAGAAGCCTGCCAGGGCAGCCACCACAGGATTGTCGAAACGTCCGTGAGACATAAAGAGGTATTTTTGGGCTCAAATGTAGTAAATTAGCGGCACCGACAGATTTTGGCGGAAAACTATATGCAATGGATAAGTAAAAACAGGTGGCTGCTTGCTGTAATGCTTTTCTTTACAGCCGTATATGCGGTAATAGCGATCCCTAACCACTATCTCTTCCGCACTTCTGCGCTGGATCTCGGCCTTTATACAAATGCACTTTACGATTACATCCGGTTACAGTGGAACGACAGCACCCTGTTCATGGATGTACCCCAGAACCTGCTGGCCGACCATTTCGACCTTTACCTGGTGATCTTTTCCCCGCTCTCGCTATTGTTCGGAACCTATACCCTGCTTATTGTCCAGGTGATTGCCATCGTCATGGGGGGGCTGGGTATATACAGGTATTTCAGGCTTGTTTCAGACAAGGATTGGTTGCCGCTTCTGGCAATGATCCACTTTTACCTCTTTTTCGGTATCTTCTCGGCCGTTTCGTTCGATTATCACAGCAGCGTGGTGGCAGCCATGGTGCTACCCTGGTTTTTCTATTATTTCAGGAAACGGAAATACGGGCCTGCATCAGCACTGGTACTTTTCATGCTCATTTCAAAGGAGAATACCGCCTTATGGCTTGTCTTTGTCTTCCTGGGGCTTCTCTTCGAATATTTAAGGGACCGCAAGGCCGCAGGGTACCTGGTGATCTATTCGTCCTTCTCACTGGCATGGTTCCTGCTCATAGTTTTTTACGTGATGCCTGCCTTATCATCCGAAGGCACTTTTCCGCATTTCAGGTATTCGGTCCTCGGCAATGATCCTGTATCCTTCATCAGGAATTTCTTCAGTGCCCCATTTCACAGCCTGTCTCTTCTTTTCAACAATCACATGCCCTTTGGATATGGGGATCATGTCAAGGTCGAACTCCACCTTTTCGTGCTGCTTTCAGGATTGTATCTTCTGGTCTTCAGGCCTCAGTACCTTTTCATGCTAATCCCTGTATATTTCCAGAAGATGTACCACGACAATGTGTGGGTTTGGAGCGTTGCCGCCCATTACAGCGTTGAGTTCGCACCAATACTGACGATTGGAGCCTTCTCAGTAATAAACAGCTTCAGGAGACCACGCCACGGGAAAGTCATCGCAATGGCTGCAGTCGCATTCTCCCTGTTCGTAACTGTCAGGCTGATGGACAACACGGTGATCTTCTACGATAAATCCAGGATAAGGATCTACAGCCAGTCTCATTACCAGAGGGATTATGACACCGGTGCCGTTAGGAAAGCATTGAAGCTCATACCCGGCGATGCAGCAGTGAGCGCCCAGTCAGGCTTTTTGCCCCACCTGTCGTTGAGGGACAAGATCTATCTTTTCCCAATTGTGAAAGATGCAGAATATATTGTGATCTCGGAAAAAGAGAACACTTACCCCCTGGATAAAGAGGGGTATTATGAAACGGTGAAGGATATCCTGACAACGCCGGGATGGGAGATCATTGAAAGCTTTGATGGTTTCTTCCTGGTGAAAAGGAAGTTGGTTCACTGACATTTTTATCCGAGATCGTCAGATCCACGGGTTCGTTGCCTTTCATAGTAAAACCAAAGATAATGAATCACCTGAAGGTGTCACATCTACGGAAGGTAGTTGTATTGAAAAATGTCAGTAAAGGTTGGATGATGGTTATTGTATGAGCCTGGCATATACCGCAGGAGGAGATATGGAATCGTCGATCCTCGTTTCGATGATGTTTGTGTAATCATTGAAAAAACGGGACAGTTTTCCGTATTTGATGCCATTATGCCTCAATATGGCACCGATTTCAGCTAAATTAGCCCAACCTTCAGAATCAGCACAACTGTTAACAGCTTCCTTTAAAATATTTTCAATCTCTTCCCTTTCCACAATTGATAATTTTTAAAGCCGGTTAACTGATTGATACAAATATACTAAATATGACCTTAAATGTCTATTAATAAGATGGATAAAATTGACATGATCCCTAATTCCCGGCAACATAGCTGAATTGTTCTTAAATATTCCTATCTATACTTATCTTTATCTACTCATCATAAAATTTTCATATCACAATGGAATACAGAAAGCTCTTTATAATTACCGGGGTAATATTGTCTGCGATCGTCATAGTTGTTGTGATCGGCGGGTTGCTGGCAAGCCCTCTAGCAGAGAGGGCAATACGATCGATCCTTGATGATGATCCCCTGCATGGTCATAAGATCGAATTCAGGAAGGTAAATGTGAGCCTGCTTACTTTTTCGGGGTCGATCAAAGACCTTACCGTGGAACCGGAGCCAGTTATGTTCAGTGAGGAGGTGCCCGACAGTCTTTTCGGCGTGCCACTGATAAAGGCTTCCGTAAAACAGGTGAGCTTGAAAAACCTGGAGATATTTGACCTTTTGTTCAGGAAGAAATTAAGGGTCAATGCCATCAGCATAAGGGCCCCTGAAATCAATTATTCCATACCGGCAACGAAGCATGGAAAAATAGAACAAGAGAAGAAAGAAGGAAACATCATGGAGGACCTCGATTCTTTCAATCTGGAATATATCGAGATAGTGGACGGGAAATTTTACCTGGCTGAAAAAGGCAAGGAGCCCTTTTTGCTCAGCGACAATTATAATCTCAGCCTTTCAGGAATAGATGTAATAATTGACGACAAATTTGATTTCACTGAAGACCTTTCCTTTAAAAAGGGCATAGCACAATTAAAAGACAATCAGTTCCTGCTCCCCGGGGAGCTTTATGACCTGAAAGCCGGAGAGATCGGTTTCGATTATTCAGATTCACTTCTTCTCGTCACTGAATTTGAATTAATTCCCAATTTCAGTAAAGCGGAGTTCGGCTGGAAGAATGGGACCCAGACCGACAGGTTTGATATTTCCATAGATACTTTACTGGCTTCCGACATTCATTTCAGCAACCTTATGAAGCACCTGGATATCCGGCTCGGCAGTTTGTCCCTGGCAGGCGCTGATATCAATATATACAGGGACAAGAATGTCCCGTTCGACTTCTCCAAATATCCGAAACTGCCGCATCAGTCACTTGTCGGGCTGCCCCTGTCGCTGCTGATCGATTCCATTGACATAAGCCGTGTGGATCTTCAGTACGAGGAGTTACAGGAAGGGGAGGATGCTCCCGGTGTCATCAGACTGAACGATGGAAATATCAGGGTGTACAATATTACAAGTACTGAAAAAGCTGTCAATGACAAAGAGTCGATGAGAATCGCCGGCAGGTTCATGTTACAGGGCAAGGCACCTTTTGATATGGAAATTGAGCTTCCTTATGCGCAGCGCTTCGGGGAATTTAAATACAGTGGATCTATCGGTGAAATGGCGCTTAAAGGCCTCAACAGCATGACAATACCTTCAGAAGGGATCAACATACTTGAGGGGAACCTCAACAGCTTCGAATTCAGTATGAACGCCAATGAATTTTATGCACTTGGCACCGCAAGCTTTTATTATCATGACGTTAAGATCGAGATAATGAAGAAAGACAATGGCATTGTGGAAGAACAGCATTCATGGTCCTTTCTGAGCAGCCTTGCCAATATCGCCATCAGGAAAGACAATCCGCATAAGAGAAGGCCGGGGAAGGTTGCCATAGCCCATTTTATGAGAGACAGGAACAAAGGTATCGTTAACCTGATGGTTAAACCGCTTATAAAGTCGATGGTCAATACGCTGACCCCGGGTAACAGGTATCTTTATGATGATGGTAATACAAGGGAGTATGAAAGGAAACTCGAAAGGGTTCTGAAGGAAGCAGAAAAGGATCTGTCGAACAATAGGTAGTGGCTTCTCAATCTATTACATAATTATAAATAACCTCACCGGCACCGGTAACCAGGTTAAGGGTGCCATCCTGTTCAAGACTGCCCACCGTAAAAGGTGTTTCGGCATATAACCCTGAGGTGATGGTGGCATCGCCTTCGCTGTCGAAAAGATAGAGCTTGGAGTTTGATGCCAGTACAATCCCGATGTATTTTCGTCCGTTCGAGTTTTCAAATATCTTGGGAGCAGAAGTTATCTTTCCCGGGAAGGTGTATTCAAAGATCTTTTTCTTGAACCTGTCGAAGATAATGAGCCGGTCATGGTCGAGGTAGATAAAGTCGTTATGGCCGTTATTGTCAAAATCTTCATACAGGAAATAATGATCGGGCGAAAAGTCTTCGAAGACAGTGTACCGGACATCACCTTTGGCCCCGATATAAGTTAAATGACCTTTGATGTTGGTTGTTATGATGATCCCTTTGCTGTTGGTCCTGTTCACGTAGAATTTCGAATTAGGGGCTTTCCTGATATCCTCGTCAGGAGCGATCCTTTTCTTGCCTCGCCTGTTGGTAATGAGGATGTTGTTCTGAATGTCGCGAAGGATGATGTAATCCTTTCTTCCCACCACCAGGTGTTGTGCAGGCAGCACGCTGATATCAGGCAGTTTGGGGTTCACCCAGCCCGATATGCGGTTCCCTTTGATATTATAGTTGTAGATAACTTTGTCTTCACTGGGTATAAGCACACGGTAATCCTTGTTGTTTCCATAATCGAAAAGGGCCAGGCTGCCTGTGGCTTTTTTATTCAGTTTTATGGGGTAATTGTCTACTGTTCTGCCAAGCAGGTCGATCAGGTAGACGTAGTTTTCGGTATTGAACAGGTACTGGATCTTACCGTTTTTGTAATAGTCAACCTGGTAGATGCCGCTGAGGGGCTTTTCAGCGATCTGTATTTCCCAGAGGATGTTGCCATAGTGATCCACCAGGTACATCCTGTTATTCTCATCAAAGGCAATTATCTTAAGCTTCCCGGCCCTGTGATCCAGGATAAGGTAAGGCTGCCCCCGGACCGGGGCTTCAAGTTCAGTTTTCCAAACCGAGAGGTCCTCTTCCCGGTAGTTTTCGTTATGCCGCAGGTATACGCTGGTCAGGAACATCCCGTTCAGCTTACTGTACTGGAAAGACAGGCCCTGCAGGTCACTGAGGTTTTCGGCTGCATTGTTTATGTATCCCGAATAATTGTCCTTAAGGTATTTGTCAGCCTCATTTACTGCATGTCTTGTATTAAGGTAGAAAAATACGTTCCCCTCCTCCGAGATGTTATCGGAAAAGACCTTGAAATTTTCGCTCACATCGAGGGTTTTCCCGTTAACTAATGTGCTGATGTAAGATTGAAGTGATCCCAGGCCATCTGTAAAAATATAATAGTCAGAATGTTCGGTGTAATACTTATTCGAAACACAGAAAATCGTTTTGCCCTTTAAAGTGCCGGTTTTTCTTACCGGATGATCCTTGTATTCACCTTGCGCAGGGATAGAGGAAATCCCTGAAAGAAAACGTTCAAGGGATCCATCGTTCTTCTTTTTCACAACAATATAGAAGGCTGAGGCCTTTCCGGACGTTTCCCAGGTCTTTACCTTTGCCATTTCCGAACTTTCAATCCCGTTGAAGGGACTCTCGAGCAGTTCCCCGCCATAAGAAATGAATTCTTTCCTGTCGGGCCCCCGGTAGTTGTCAGGGTCGCTTTTACCCATCCAGAATATGCTTTCGGTATTAAAGGGCAATATACCGATCATGTCGATACCAGTGGGTTTCTGATCTTCTAAGAACCCCAGGTAGGCATTGGTATTTTCAGCAAGAGTGTAACCGGTAAGAAGCACCTCATCCTCTTTCAGTATGAGGTCGAGACCGGTCCATGACGCGAATTTTTTAACGAGCGAACTGGCATCGAGCCCGATGCCCTTCAAAGTTTCAGTCATTGTTTCGCTTATCGCCCGGTACCTGAAAAAGATATTGGCATCCACTTTCTTTCCGGCGGTCTGGTTAATTTTGACAAAAGCCGGATCATCCATCAGACCGCCGTTCCTGCCTGCCAGGTCTGCAAATCTGCCCACGAGGCCCTTACTCGATGAGGCTATGAACAGTCCTTTTTTAATGGAGTAGTACCAGTTTGCAAGGCTGTCGGATTTCCCTGCTTCAACAACCTTGTTTCCCGTAAGCCAGAACCTTCCGCCAGGTGATTCGTGCGGACTGTATGACCGGATTACCCTCATCCAGGCCCTTTCTTCTTTCCTGCCAGGCAATTCGACTATGTAGACAAATTTTCTTGCACTGTCGGCATCTTCAATAAGAGATATGTGTGTTGTGAAGCCGGTGGTGATATTTTCCTCTTCAAATATTGCAGAAAACCGGATAAGCTCCTCAGAAAATTCTTTTACAGCCTCTATGGTGAGCAATTCCTTCCATATTTTATTCTGCTTTTCAAGTGACCCTGCAAGGGCCAGGGGATCATGCACCCTCATGACTGCCAGCACATTCCGGGGTATGGCCGATTCAGCCCGGGCGGTAGGGTAGAAGATGTAACGGTACGACAGGTAACCGATTGCAGTCAGCACCAAAAGCACCAGTGCAACTGTAAGTCCGGTGATTATGTGCCTGCGTGTGGACATCAGAGCCTTTTACCTGTGAATAACAAAGTTATGCCCTAAGGTTGCTCAAACAGTATGCGGGTGAAAAATAAACTAACAGTGCAATGTTAATAGCCTGTCAGGGAAGGCGGGTTTAAAAGAAACTGAGTTGTTCGTATAGCCTGAAGCTTTTCCTGTGATAGGGAGTTATACCAAAACTCGCTATGGCTTTTCGGTGCTCACGGGTTGCATAACCTTTATTTTGCCTCCAGTTGTAATCGGGATGCTCTTCATGCAGCTTCACCATGAAATCGTCGCGGTAGGTTTTTGCCAGTATGGAGGCTGCTGCTATGGACATGAAGTTTTCATCACCCTTGATTATACATTCAGAAGGAATTTTTCTGTACGGAAGGAAACGGTTGCCATCTACCAGGATGTGCTGGGGAATGACCTTAAGTGCATCAAGGGCCTTATGCATGGCCAGATAGGTAGCGTTAAGGATGTTTACGGTATCAATCTCCTTATTGTCGATCATTGCCACACCAAATGAAAGGGCACTTTTTTCGATCACCTGCCTTAGTTCATATCTGTTTTCGGGATCAACCTGCTTGGAATCATTAAGCAAATTGTTCCTGAACCCTTTTGGGAAAATTACTGCTGCTGCGCAAACAGGGCCTGCCAGGCATCCGCGTCCGGCCTCGTCAACCCCTGCTTCGAGTAAATCGATATGTAAACAAGGCCTGAGCATAATTTTCAAAAATAATTATTAACAGCCGTTCCTGCAGTAAAAAATAAAAATATCAATTCGTTCCATCTCGACCTGGTTGTAATGTCGAAGTTATGGGCCACTATCACGGCACCGCCCAGTGTGTAGAGATTATTGTCCAGCAGGTTGCCGGCCGTAAATGTGATGATTATTGTTATCACAAAGAGCCAGTTGCTGACACTTAGCTTTTTACGGGTAATAATGTTATGGCTGCCCATGGAAGAGATAGCCTTTAACAAAGCAGGAAGCAGGATGAAAAGAAAGAGAGATGCCTCGATAATAATATCGCCGGTATCAATGTGTAGTGTGGTTATGAATAATTCGTTGAAGAAATTTACATATTCGTCGTATACAGGATTAAGGCTTTCAACCCAGAAATAGAAAACCCACAAATAAAGGTAGGGGATTAAAAACCCAACGAAAGGTGCGGTCCATTCACGCCAGGTGACTATCCTGTAAATAACCAGGACATAAAGAATGAAGATCAGAAAAAAGAAAGAGGGGAAATATGCCATTGAGGCGAAAGATATAAGCAGTCCTGAGCTAAAGAGTTCCATCAGGTTATCTGACCTCTCATACATTGTAAACACTCTGCCCAGTAAGGTAAGTATGAAGAAGGCTGATAACAATAAGGGAGTGAGGGTTAGATTGTCGAAATTGGTGCTCATCAATACCACATATACGATGGCCGGGATCATCGAGTTCTTTGAAACCAGGCCCTGTGATATCATGATCACGTTAAAAATGAGCGATTGGATGATAAGAAGGACGAAACCCAGGATTACCTGTAAAAGCGGGTTGCCTGCAAGCCAGCCTGCGATAAGGTTGTAAAGGGGCTGAGTGGAATGCCCTGTCACCAGTATGCCAGGTGGTTCCAGGAAAGCCGGTATCCAGAGCACTGCCCCGATAACCACAAGGAGTATATATTGTGGCAGGTAGCTTTGACGAAAAAGGCCAATTAGCATGAGGAGGAATGATTATTTTTGAATTCAGGAATTTTCCAGGTCTTTACCCAGGTCTTTCCTGTAATAGATCTTTTCAAAAGAGATCTTAGCGATATCCGAATACGCTTTTTCCGTTGCATCTTTCAGTTGCCCGGCCATTGAAGTGACAGCCAGCACACGGCCCCCGCTTGTAAGGGTTTTGCCTGTTTCCATGTCTGTTTTTGTCCCGGCATGGAAAATGATCGAATCCCGTACTTCTTCGAGCCCCGATATAACTTTCCCCTTATCGTATTTTTCTGGGTAACCTCCTGATACTGCCATCACGGCAACAGAATAAGAAGGATCGGTTTCTATCTGCTTTTCGTGCAATTTCTCTTCACCCACAGCAACAAAAAGCTCAAGCAGGTCAGATTTTATCCTGGGCATGATCGATTCCGCTTCCGGATCGCCCATCCTGGCATTGTATTCGATCATGTAGGGATCCCCATCTACGTTCATCAATCCGAAAAAGATGAATCCCTTGTAATTGATACCGTCGCTTTGAAGCCCACTGATGGTAGGCTTGATGATCCTTTCTTCCACCTTGGTCATGAACTCCTTATCGGCAAAAGGTACGGGAGAGATCGAACCCATACCACCGGTGTTCAGTCCCGTATCCCCTTCTCCTATTCTCTTGTAGTCCTTTGCTTCGGGCAGTATTACATAACTGTTCCCATCGGTAAGTACAAAGGCCGAGAGTTCAATACCTTCGAGGAAGTCCTCAATAACGATCTTCTGTCCGGCCTTGCCGAATTTGGATTCAACCAGCATTGACCTGACAGCTTCTTCAGCTTCTTCAAGTGTCGGGCAAATAATGACCCCTTTGCCTGCTGCAAGACCGTCGGCCTTAACTACATAGGGAGGATCACTTTTTTTCAGCAGTTCCAGGGCTGCATCCAATGAATTATGGTCGAACGAATAATATCCGGCAGTAGGGATGTTATAGTTTTTCATGAAGGTCTTTGCAAAATCCTTGCTACCCTCCAGCATGGCTGCCTGTTTGGCCGGACCGATCACCAGTACGTTCCTCAGTCCGGGGTCATTCTGGAAGAAATCGTGAATACCCGATACCAGTGGGGCTTCGGGGCCAACAACCACCATTTTTATCCCACTGCTGACAACGAATTCCTTTATCGCTTCAAAATCATCAGGAGAAACAGGTACATTGTCACCCAGTTTTTCCGTACCCGCATTGCCGGGGGCAATAAAAAGTTCGGTCAACAGGTTGCTTTTGCTGATTTTCCATGCCAGGGCGTGTTCGCGTCCTCCTGCGCCTAAGATCAGAACTTTCATATCAATGTATTTGTTATGTGTTTAATGCTGTTTCGATCGAATCCCAAAGCAGTCCGGCAGTTTTATCCCAGCTAAAGGAGTCTTTCCTTATCCTTCCTTTCATTACCAGCTCTTTCCTCAAGGCTTCATCTTTTGCTATCCTTGCCATTCCCTCACTGATGGAACTCACGGAGAAAGGGTTCACAAGCAGGGCTGCACCGCCGGCAACCTCAGGCATGGATGTGATGTTTGAGGTAATAACCGGGGTTTCACACCTGAACCCTTCCAGTATTGGTATTCCAAAACCCTCAAAATAAGATACATACGTAAGTGCGAGCGAAGAGCCAAGTACTTTGCAAAGATCCGGGGCACCAAGCCTGCCTGCGAAAATCACATCATTTTTATTTTCCATGCCCTCGTAGGTGTCGCGGATCTTTTTTGTCCACCACTTTTTTTTACCTACTATCAGCAGCTTCACATCCAGATCGTTGTTATTTCTGAAATAATCGTAGGCCTTGAACAGGTTCACAAGGTTTTTGCGGGGGTGCAGTGCACCTATGAAGACAAAATAAGGCTTCCCGCCTGTATAGGTCATCCTGGTAGCTTCGGCTTCCTCTTCGGAAGAGGGGCAGAAATTATCATTGGCACCATTATAGACCACATCTATCTTAGAGGCTTCGATATCATACTGGTTGATAATATCATGCTTTGAGTACTCTGAAACAGTGGCTATCCTATCAGCTTTCCTGGCGTACCGGGGGAAATAATAACGGTAGAATTTACGCTCTGTAACCGGAAGGTCTTCAGGGTAGTGCTCAAAGTTGAGGTCATGAAACACGTTCATAGACTTTGTTTTCGCGTTCAGCGAAAGATATCCGTCGGGGGAAAAGAAAAGATCAGGTTTTATTTTATCAAACAGCCTGGGAATGGACCTTTCGAACCAAAGGTAATAAAGCAACGGGTGACGGGCCTGAGGGTGCAGCACATGTGGTTCAATATTCCCGGAGAAAATGAATGACTCATCATATTTCCTGTCGAAAATGAAATAGAAACGATGCTCTTTATGGCTGTTGGTAATCCTTCTCAGGGTTTCATAAGAGAACCACCCTATCCCTTCCAGCCTGTCTTTTAAAAGGAGCCTGGTATTTACTGCTATCTTCAATTAAAATTATTAATTATCAGGTATTTGAACCGGAATATATGAGTTATCCCAATTTTTCTGAAATTTGCACAAATTTATGATATTTTGACGACAGGCATGTACCCTATTTTCACAAACCTCCGTTAAAAGACTCATAGTACCAAAACCCCGAAATGCGGAAGAAATTTCTTACCAACCTGGCATTACTCCTCTTCCTGAACCTGCTGGTGAAACCTTTCTGGATCTTCGGGATAGATCGCACGGTACAGAATATTGTTGGTGACGTGGATTACGGGTTCTATTTCACGGTATTCAATTTTGCTTTTCTTTTCAACATCCTGCTCGATCTCGGGATCACAAGTTTTAACAACAGGAACATAGCCCAGAACCAGCAACTGCTGAACAAGCACCTTTCTAGCATACTGATACTAAAACTGTTACTGTTTTTACTGTATACCTCGTTTACATTTCTTGTTGCATGGGCCATTGGCTATACTGCCGATCATTTCAGGATCCTCACGTGGATTGCGTTCAACAATTTTCTGCTTTCCTTCATCACGTATCTCAGGTCGAACGTATCGGGGCTTCTTATGCTTAGGACCGACAGTGTATTGTCAGTTCTCGACAGGTTGCTGATGATTATCATTTGCAGCGTACTTATCTGGGGGAATGTAACCAGCGAGCCTTTCCGTATTGAATGGTTTATCTATGCCCAGACTGCGGCCTACTCAGGTACCCTTCTGATAGCACTGTGGATAGTCATCAGGAAAGCTTCATTCAGAAGGCTGAACTGGAACCGGCCATTTTTCCTGATGATCCTGAAACAAAGCTTTCCTTTTGCCATAATGGTCCTTCTTATGGCAGTTTACAATAAAGTAGATTCTGTTTTCATTGAACGGTTGCTTCCGGGTGAGACGGGCTACCAGCAATCGGGGATCTTTGCGAAGGCCTACCGTTTGCTTGATGCAGCAAACCAGCTTGCCCTGCTCTTTGGTGTTTTATTGCTTCCCATTTATTCAAGGATGATCAAGCAGAAACAAAGGATCGACCAGATGGTGAGACTTCCGTTCGATATTATGATCTCGATAGCAGTCATATCCAGCATCGGCTCGTATTTTTTCCGCTACGAGATCATGGAACTCCTCTATCCACAGAGACCTGATGAGCTGCTGGCAGGTTATTTACTGCGTATACAGCAATCGGGAAAGATATTCGGGCTGATCATGTTTGGCTTCATCGGGACTTGCCTGATGTATATATTCAGCACACTTCTCACTGCAAACAAAAACCTCAAGCAATTGAACATAACAGCCGCCTTTGGTATCCTCATAAATTTCACGCTGAATATTTTGCTTGTCCCCAGGTACCAGGCATTCGGTGCAGCTATAGCTAACTTTTCAACGTTAATATTTACCGGGATTGCCTATATGTTGCTTGTTCAGTACTTTTTCAGGTTCAGCGTAAACGTACCTTACTTAGCGAGGCTTGCGGCTTATTTCATCGTTGTCTGGCTGTCGGGATGGATATCAGTGACGCTTCCTCTTCACTGGATCTACCAGCTCCTGTTCATGGTAGTTGTTTCGCTAATTTTTTCCCTCCTCCTTAAGCTTTTGAATATCAAGGGTTTTGTAAAAATTATCAAGTCTACTGAGGAAATTAGTTAAAACCTTTACCTAAAAACTGTCTTATATTATTTACATATAATATTTTTTATAAATTTGCCCAACTCAGAAATCAGGAAATTGAATATGATCAAGCAGTTAAACGGGGACAAGGAATTCGACAATTCCGTGATCATTGTCTTCTTATATAAATGGCGTAAACCGATCCTGATAGTTGCTGCAATTGCTCTGGTTGCTTCTATTATATTCTCTTCGCCCTGGTTTATAACACCCAAATACAAATCCACTGTGATCATGTTTCCTGCTGCCACCAATTCGGTATCGAAGGTTTTGATTGCACAGAATTCGGGGGTGAAGGAAGACATTCTTGGCTTTGGGGAAGAGGAACAGGCAGAACAAATGCTACAGATCCTTAACTCAAACATGATAAGAGAAAGGATCATCCAGAAATACAACCTGATGGACCACTATGAGATCGCTCCTGATTCAAAATACAGGTGGACGAGGCTTTACAGAGAGTATGAAAACAATATAAAGTTCCGCCGCACCGAATACATGGCTGTTAAAGTATCCGTACTGGATACAGACCCGCAGATGGCCGCTGATATCGCGAATGACATTGCTGCTCTCGTTGATTCGGTTAAGAACAGGATGCAGCGCAACAGGGCAGAGAAAGCACTCAAAATTGTTGAAAAAGAGTACCTGGGGTTAGAAGCAGAAGTTACTAAGATCGTTGATTCGCTCAGGGTTTTAGGCAAAATGGGAGTGAATGATTATGAAAGTCAGTCGGAGGTCCTTAACCAGCAATTGGCGATAGCTATCAGGAACCGAGATCGCGAGGGGATCAGGATGCTGGATGAAAAACTTGACAAAATAGGAAAGTACGGAGGCACCTATCTTTCACTCAAAAATTCGCTTGAGTTCAAGACAGAACAACTTACTTTGCTCAAAACAAAGTTACAGGAAGCAAAGGTGGATGCTGAACAGGAACTGCCACATAAATTTATAGTGAATCATGCCTACAAGGCTGAACGGAAGTCTTATCCGATAAGGTCGCTGATAGTTTTAGTATCAGTATTTTCTGCTTTATTCCTTACAATACTGGTAATCCTTCTGATCGAGAATCTGTCGAAGATCAAGATAAAAAAAAACGTAAATTCAAGTTAGACTTTAAATTATTTAAAATACCCGAGAAAAAACCGAAGGCAGAGAAAGCACAGTTCACTAAAACCCAATTACTCGCTATGGAAAAATATTTTGATAACAGCAATCTGATCCAACTGCTCTGGCGGTGGAAGGTACACCTGGCGGTTATTGTGTTGATCGCGGTGATCATTTCTGCAATCTTTTCCAGCCCGTTTTTTATCACACCCAAGTTCAAATCTTATGCAGTAGCCTATCCTGCCAATATTTCGGAGTATTCTGATGAAAGTACCACTGAGCAGATGTTCCAGGTTTTGCAGTCGCAGGACATTCGCGACAGTGTAATAGAAAAATTCGACCTCCCGGCCCATTACGAAATCGAAAGGGATTATAAATACTTTAAGACGGCCATTAACTATGAATTCAGCCAGAACGTCAAAATAAACAAAACACCATACGACGCCATCAGCATTGAGGTTATGGACAAAGATCCCAATATGGCTGCCGACATAGCCCTTGCTGTTATTGATTTCTACAACAGGAAAGTGTCACGCATGCACAAGGGCAAATATTCCGAAGTGATAGAAATGTACAGCAGGCTTCTCGATGAAAAACAGAACAGTATCGACTCCCTGAAAAAGAGATTATACGAGCTTAGCCGGGAGAAGGGGCTGCTGGCGTACGAACAGACCTCTGAACAGGTAATGAAAGGGTACCTCAGGACAGTCATGGGTGCTGACCGTACCAGCATCAATACCGGGGAAGTTGAGCGTCTTAAGGAAAATATGGAAAAATATGGCGGGGAACTGATAGAAATTACAGAGGCAATTAAGCAGGAAGCCAGGACCTATGCCGATTTCAAAGTGGAATACGAGGACGCCTGGAGGTTTTACAATGCCGACCTGACATACAGCAATATAGTTACCTATCCTTATCCTGCCGACAAAAAGTCATATCCAATCAGATGGCTGATCGTGGCAATTTCGGTAATGGTCACCCTTTTCCTGGCAATCATTGTTGTCCTGATCATTGAGAACTATCGTAAAGTAATTAAATAAGAGGTTTTCACGGTTTTGACCGAACGACTTAAAATAATATCTGTTTACGGGATCAGTATAGGGTATGTGGCACTGAATATATACCTGCTGCTCCACGACAAGCCCTGGGGGTATTTCTTACCATTTGCCTTGCTTCTCCTCCTGTTGTATCTGTTCTCAATGGATAAGGTACTCTTGATGATCGTTTTTTTGACACCCCTTGCCGTCAACCTTGTTAATGATGAATTCGGGTTCGGAATATCCTTACCCACGGAGCCCCTGCTCATGGGAATACTGCTTTTGTTTGGCATCAAGATGTTTCTGAAAAACGATTACGACCAGCGGATCGTCCGGCATCCTGTTTCCATAGCGATCATCATAAACCTTTTCTGGTTGTTCATCACCTGTTTTACCAGTGAAATACCCCTTGTTTCGATAAAATTCATGCTCGCAAGGCTATGGTTCGTTGTGCCTTTCTTTTTTGTGGCTGCTTTGCTGTTCAAAGACCTGAAAAATATCCGGAGGTTCCCCTGGCTTTATGTAATTCCCCTGGTGATCGTGATTTTATACACGCTTTTCAACCATGCGCAATGGGGCTTCAATAAGCCTACCAGTAATATGGTAATGAAGCCCTTCTATAATGACCATACAGCCTATGGGGCAGCCATCGCACTTTTCCTGCCGGTGATGCTTGCATTTGCTTTTACTAAGATCTATAGCAAGCCACAGAGGCTTACTGCATTTGCCCTGCTGGTGGTAATGGTTATTGGCATAATTTTCTCCTACAGTCGTGCAGCCTGGCTCAGCGTTGCCTTTGCAATTGTGGTCTTTATCATCATAAAGCTGAAGATCCGGTTTACCTGGATCCTTTTTACCTCGGCAATCCTGGTGGGGTTATTCTTTATGTTCCGGTTCCAGTTCATCGACAAGCTTGAGAAGAACAAGCAAGATTCCTCCACCGATTTCGTAGAGCACATACAGTCGATATCGAACATATCTTCTGATGCATCCAACCTTGAGAGGATCAACCGGTGGCAATCGGCCTTGCGGATGTTTGAAGAGAGACCGGTATTTGGCTGGGGCCCCGGGACTTACCAATTTGTTTATGCCCCTTTCCAAAGGTCGAAAGAACGGACCATCATAAGTACTAATTATGGTGACATGGGCAATGCACACAGTGAATACATCGGTCCGCTATCCGAATCGGGCGTCCTGGGAATGCTTACGTTTATTGCTATCGTTGTGACGGTCATTTTGACGGCCCTCCGGGTGTACCGGCAGGCCAGGAATAAACAAGTGCGAATACTGGTGCTATCTTTCCTGCTGGGACTCTCGACATACTACGTCCACGGATTACTGAACAATTTCCTTGATACCGACAAGGCCTCAGTACCTTTCTGGGCCTTCACGGCCGTCATTGTAGCACTCGATATATACCACCGTAAAAAAGAACCGGAAACGGAAGAAGAGCTTTCACCTGGGAGGTAGTTGCTGTTGGATGATGGATTAGTTTCAAAATTGTCAAATTGTTTTTATGGGTCCCGGGTACTGGGTTTTTGATGAGTTGACATATGCAGTCATGTTACCATCATGAAATGCAGCCATCATGGAACGGTTTACTGCCCACTGCCGACTGCTAACAATCTCTACTTCAGCTTTTCAATTATTTCAGGGAGTTTTCTCAATGCCGCAAGTTCTTTCCAGGCTTTCCTGGCTTCAATGGCAGGCACACCAAAGTAAACTTTTCCCCCTTCAAGCGATTTACCTACTGCCGAAGTGGCCAGCACAACGGCACCCTTGCCAATTACAAGGTCTTTATCGATCACAACGCGGCCCCACAGGACTACTTCGTCCTCAATCCTTGTAACTCCTGCAATGGCTACATGTGCGCCTATCAGGCAATGCTTTCCTATGAAGGTGTCGTGCCCCACCTGGACATGATTGTCGAACTTTGTTCCCTCACTGATAACGGTGTCTCCGGTAACCCCCCTGTCGATGGAGCAAAGGACCCCTATCTCGACGTTGTCATGGAGTATTACTCTTCCGCACGACTGGAATTTCCGCAGGTGGCCGTCTTTGCGTTGGAAGTAATAGGCATCGCCGCCCAGCACCGAGCCTGAATGGATGACCACGTTATCGCCAATTTCACAGTGGTCGTAAATACTGACATTTGAATGGATGAGACAGTTCTTTCCCACCTTAACGTTATTGCCGATAAAGGAACCTGGTTGAATCATAGTGCCTTCACCAATCTCAGCAGTATCGCTGATGCTCTTGTTAGTTCCTTCAAAGGGCCTGAACCTGTTGATAAGCAATATGAAATCCCGGAAAGGGTCATCTGATACTATCAGGGCCTTGCCATCCGGAGCTTCGACCTCACTGTTGATGATAATGGTGGTTGCATTCGAACTGAGTGCCTTGTTGTAGTATTTGGGATGGTCAACGAAAGTGATATCCCCCGGCTCCACCATATGTATTTCATTAAGGCCTGTAATCTCAAAATCTTCGGGGCCTATAAACCTGGCGCCAATATATCCCGATATCTCTTTAAGTGAAAAAGGACGGTAAAATTTCATCTAAATGCAATTAAGGTTTATTCCTTTGCACGTTCGGAATACTCATAGGTCCTGGTATCGACCTTGATCTTTTCACCATCGTTGATGAACAGGGGTACCTTGATGGTTGCACCGGTTTCTACTGTTGCTTCCTTAAGGGTGTTGGTGGCTGTGTTGCCCTTTTCTCCCGGTTCTGTATATGTTATTTCGAGGGTAACATAGGCAGGCAGTTCACAGTTCAGGGGAGTTTCTGTGTCGGCATGGAAGACGATCTCAACATCCTGCCCTTCCTTAAGCAGGTCGGGGGCTGATATCAGTTCCTTGTCTATGAAGGTTTGTTCAAAGTTTTGCATGTTCATGAAGTGATATGTGTCGCCTTCATTATAAAGAAACTGGTAAGGCCTTCTTTCAACCCTTGCTATATCCACCTTTACACCTGCGTTGAAGGTATGTGCAAGGACTTTCCCGTTTTTGAGGTTTTTAAGCTTTGTACGTACGAATGCACCGCCTTTTCCGGGCTTTACGTGCTGGAACTCTACAATGCTCCACAACTCGTTATTGAGTTCAAGGCAAAGTCCGTTCCTGAAGTCTGCTGTTGTTGCCATACTATATCCTTTCTAAGTTCTTGAAAAACTGTGCAAAGGTAATTGAAATTCGGGAAACAGTCGAATTTATAAGGTGGGATATGATCCGGCTTATGCGATCCGCAACGGGTCAGTCATACTTATTTCTCAGATCATCCAGCTCTTGCTTCAGCATGTATTCTGCATCGATCCTTATCATCTCATCAAGAGGAAGGCCATTATCTTCAGCCTTCTTCCCAACATGTTCAAACCATGCTTTGTCATTGCGGATTGCCTTTTCAAATCCACCTATCCGTTCTTCAAAATAGAGTTGTTGCGCCAGCACTTCCTGTGCTCTGTAGTTCTCCAGGTAATATTCTTTCATAAGGTGGTCCCATTCCGGGGTGATTTCCTGGTGCATGAATATTTCATTCCTCTTTGAACGGATACCTTCGTTTATCCTGAAAAGATCCGGATAATTTTGTCTGAACACATATTCGGCATCCCTCCTGAGCATCTCTGTTAACGGGATATCCTGTTCAGTCGCTTTTTCAATGATGTGGCCGTACCAGGTTGAATCATTCCTGATGATCTCCATCTGCCTCTCCAGGCCATGAAGCATCATAAAATCAGCCCACTCCTTTTCCATGAAGAGGAACCATGCATTTTTCCAGATCAGTTCGTCCAGCGTCTCATTCCCTTCCTTTGCCATGGCAACAAGTTTCCGGAACAGGTCGTCATTATTTACAACATCGTTGAAGTATTCATATTCAGGGTATCTTAAAAATTCCGGTGCGTAAACATCGTAGAGGTTATCTATGAAACGCCAGTCGAACCGGTGGAGGAACCTCTCTGTCACCATCAGGAAAATGAAATCCTGCTTTTCAGTTTCTTTCTTCAGATCAAGTTCTTTTACCAACCTGGACGAATAGTAGTAATCGGGATAGACCTTTGTATTGAAATACCAGAATGCCTGGTTGTTAAAGATGTTCTCAGGTATGCCGGTATTGAAAATGTTGAAATAGTAGCTGTCGGCCACCACCAGCACGTTGGGTTTCTTCTCAGCCCTTTCGTCAGGGAACTCATAAGAAGGATAGGCTAATTCAGGCGAAGGAAGGGGAAACAGGAGGTTCAGCGCTTTCTCAACGTCGTTGTCGGTTCTCTCAGGGACGCTGCTGGTATAAAAATCATAGCTGTAACCATTAAGGGGATGCGGCCAATTATCATCTATATACCTGAGGATCGAATCGGCACAGAAAGTCATGCCGTAAAGGCTCCAGTGTATTCCGTAGGGAAGGTAAAGGGGATAGCTGGCGGTATCTTTCATTTCAAGATAATATTCATTGAGATCAATGAGGTTGATCCCCAGTTCCTCCGCCAGCCTCTTATAGGTTTCATAATTGGTTGATCCCGCCGGTTTTCCTTTATACTCTTCAGGCAACTTACCGGGAAAGAAACGGGCCTTGCTCGGTTCAAGTACCAGCGCCAGTACGATTCCGTATTCCTCTTTAAGGTGCTCCTGGAGGAACCTCATCCTCCTAACCTTTTCCTCAATAAACCGTTCACCTGTGAAATCCAGTCCCAGTTTACCCCTTATGTAGTCGTATTCGAAAAGATAATTTTCTTTTCCCCTTACAACCCCTTCAGCTTTAACAATACCAAAGAAGGTGAAGTCGAGCTGGTTGTTCAACCTCACGAGCGTGTTGTGAAGCCCGATGTTCTCGTCGATGAAATCACTCATCTCTGCCTGGTAAGCGCCCGAATACCAATTGTTCCAGCTAAGTTCGGGTTTGCCAGCCCTGATGAAATCGCCTGACAGGTCCCTTTCCGGAAAGATACCGGTCAGCTTCTGGATCAGCGGCAGGATCAGTGTCAGCCAAATGAGGAACGCCAGTGTATATTTCAATGTATTTTTCATTGTCAGAACCTGAAATATATGAACGGATTGAAGCCCGACGATGTTACGGAAGCCAGGCAGATAAAATAGAACAGGATTGAAAACAGGGTCATCCAGACAATCCTGCTCAGTTTTTCTTTGTACCCAAGGATGTTCTCCTGCCATTTTTCAACACCGGGCACCACTGCCATAAAGGAGAAGATGACTGCAAGGATGAAAATAAAGATGAATTTCTGACCGGTATCCACCTGAACCAGATTTCCATTGGCCGAGAACATTTTTTCTAGGAATGTCAAGGCCTGTGGAAGGGTTTCAGACCGGAAGAACACCCATCCCACCAGCGAAATGAAGAAAGTGATAACCACACTGGGGATCTTTCCTATTTTCTTATAGAACTTCAGCAAAAACAATCTGTCGAGTACCAGGAAGAGCCCGTGGAAGGCGCCCCAAATCACAAAATTCCATGCGGCACCGTGCCAAAGCCCTGATATGAGGAAAACAATCCAGAGGTTGAAGAACAGTCTTGGTGTTGACACCCGGTTACCACCGAGCGGGATGTAAAGATAGTTCTTCATGAACCTCCCCAGCGTGATATGCCATCTTCTCCAGAATTCGGTGATGCTTTGCGAAACGTATGGATTGTTGAAGTTCTCGGGGAATTTAAAGCCGATCATACGCCCTATGCCGATGGCCATATCGGAATAACCGGAGAAATCGAAGTAGATCTGGAAAGCATACGCAATTACTCCAAGCCAGGCAGTTGCGGTGGTGAGCGATCCCGGGTCCACGGCAAAGATCAGGTCAACCTGCTCACCCAGAACATTGGCGATCAATACTTTTTTTGCCAGGCCAATGATAAACCTGAAGAAACCTGTAATGCGGTTGGAAGTGTTTTCATGCTCCCGGCGGTCAACGATCTGGCCGGCTATTTCATTGTATCTCACAATGGGACCTGCTATCAATTGGGGGAACATGAGTATGTACATGGCATAATCGGTGACCTTGCTGAGAGGCTCATGCACTTTGCGGTACACATCGATTGCATAGGTAATTTTTTGAAAAGTGAAAAAGGAGATCCCGATGGGTAGCGCTACTTCCATCCACTTTACCTGTTGCCATCCAATGGCTTCGAATAAATAATTGATATTATCCACAAAGAAATTAGCGTACTTGAAGTAGCCAAGCAGGCCAATATTCAGGATCACAGAGAAAGAAGCCCACCAGATCTTCTTTTTACCCTGTGCATGGTGCATCAGCTTTACAATGTAAAAATCGGCCACTATGGTACCCAGCACTATGAATATGAAATCGGGGGCACCCCATGCATAGAAGAATATGCTGGATACAAGGATGAAAGGATTTTTCGCAACCCTTGGGAGAAGGATGTAGATGGTAATGAAAAGGGGCAGGAAATATACCAGGAAAAGGCTGCTGCTGAAAACCATCGCATCTCTAATTTATCGTGTTATTGACCTTATCAGGGATTATATTTCTCAATCCACCAGATAGTTTTCAACCGGGAAAGGGGATTCCGGAACAACGGACGAATGGTGGTCAACGATCAGCCACTTGTCATCTTCCTTCCGGTAAACGAAAGAAAATCTTGCCGGCACCTGTATTGATTTTCCACCAAGTTTCCAGGTGAAAGTATACTCACCCGATATAATGGCTGTATTTCCGTAAATCCTGGTTTCTTTGGAGGTTACCTTGCCATTTATCTCTTCCTGGCTGGCAAAGTTCACGAAATACTCCCTGATCAGGCCCGGAGTATTTCTTATAACAGGCGACAGTGTGCCCCAAAGCACGGCCTCTTTATGATAAAGACCTGTAATTCTGTCAACATCGGCCGAGGCTACTGCCATTGTCCATTCTTTAAGTGCTTCTTCAGGTCCGTTTTGGTTCATAAGTTATTTGTTTAGGTTTAATTTGAGTTTTTCAGCTATCCTGAAACAATTACTTTCTTTCTAATAACCAGGTCTTCCGACTTGATCTCTAAAAGATAAATTCCACTTTGCGGACTGCTACCGGCGGTGACAAACTTTACGGGCAGCCTGCCGACGGGGATATTGTCGTACCGTGTTTTACCCAGTATCCTGCCATCCATCGAATAAACGGAGATCTCACACACTTTACTGATGTCTTTGCTGAAATGCAGATAAACGTGGTCACTTGCAGGATTGGGATATACCTTTATCATATTTGTGCCTGTTGTAAAACTTTCATCAGTCCCCAGTGTCTGGTCAACGATAAGAGTGACAGGGATCTCCATGCCTTCCGAAAAATAATCATCAAGTAACAGGCGGCATTCATAGGTCCCGTCTTCCATGCCTTCTGTGTTCCAGGCGATCAGAACCTGTGCAGAGGACCCTCCGCTGAGTAGGCCGCCTGTGGTATCGGTCCCGACCCAGGAGGGTTCAGCGCCAAGGTTGGTAAGATTGATCACCCCGTTGATGATATGGGGTTCATTTCCGTAAACATCACCATGGACTTCATAATCAAGTGTTACATCTTCAGGAAGGTTTTCATGGGCAAAGAAGGTTATTTCGGCAGTGGCCGTTTCATTGCCCCTGAGCACGCCCCAACCGCTGGCGTCTTCCCCGTGCCAGTTGGCCGTTACCCCAGTGCCCAGTTCCCCGGTAAAAACGAGGTCACCGTTCGACCCCCCTGTAAAATCTGTAGTTGTCTGTAATTCAATACCAGGGGGAAAATCGATGTACAGGTCTTTGATCCATTCAGCATCCTGGCTTGAATTGTACAGGGAAAAAGTCCATGTATAAGCTTCACCGGTTCGCAGGTCTTTTTCAGGGCAAAAGAGGTAGGAACCAAGCACACTGCGGCTGCCGGAGTTTGTTTTCTGTGGAACGACAGATGAGATCCTGAGGCTGAACTCCTGTTCTCCCGGGCCACTGTTTGTTATCAGAAGGGTATCATAACCAGTTTCGTCCGGTCGCATCACCAGTTCAATTTCATCAGGGCTGCAGGTAATTACCGGCGCCATTTCCTGCGCGCCGGGGAGCTCGATATAATCTATCCAGGCGCCATCCATACCGTGACTTACGCTCTGGTCTTTACTGTATTTCCATTCGAAACGGTGGAAACCCGGTTCAACGGGATAGGTCTCTTTTGACCATTCACTGTTTCCGTCCCAGCGGTCCATCTCTACACCGTCGATCGAGAAAGCCAGGAAATCAAAGTTGTTGTTGGTGCTCTCGTCATCTTCGCAGAAAACCCTCTTATGGAATGAAATATCGCCGGCCATACTGACCTCAAGGTCCAGTATCATGATTGATTCCTTGTTATGTGTGATAAAGCCCGACCTGGCGCTGTATGATCCTTCCCACATAGCGTTTTCATCAATTTTCCAGGGCCTTTCGCCTGCAAATCCCCAGTTGGCCGCAGTAAAATCACCGGTCTCAAAATCTTCGATCTGAAACCCGACCACGAGATTGAATGTGTCGATTGTACTGAACCCGAGATCGCCATCCAGGGTGGTCGTGAACTCTATTGAATGGCCGTTCTGGGCTTCATCCGAAACATAAACGGTATAATCCCCGGTTTCCTGCTGATTGGGACCCAGGGAAACGATCATGGCAAAATTATCTATCACCTCTGTCAGCGAATCATCCGTTTCGAGCAAGGTGAAGATATTCTCTGCCGGGGATCCTCCTGAATTCAGGTATGCTATTGAAATGCCGGCTGTATCACCCGGGTCGAGCCTCGAATTTTCATCATCTACAATTACTTCATAAATGTAAATATCCGGCGCCCTTGCTGTATGGTATAGATTGCTTTCCCATACCGAATCCCCGTCTGTAATAGTGCATTCCAGCGTGAAAAGATGGTTATCGGGTATGTCGGGGCTGACCTCAAAAGTCACTGCATCTTCAAATCTCAGGGGTTCGGTTGGCGGCAGGATACCAAGGTATTCCGTGCTGTCAACAAGCAGTATGTATTCATCATCCACCGATACCGACATTTCAGCATCATAGATGGTATCGCTTTCAATGTTTGTCACTACCATGCTCACCAGGGTCGTTTCTCCGTATTCAATAACCTGGTCGCCTCCTGAACTGACGGAATCATTCACTACCAGCCCGCTGGAAGCAAGGGTCAGTACTTTGTGATCCTTGATGAAGTTGTTATCGGTTACTTTAAAGCCTATATCGACTCCCGTATAATTTTGCTGGGGAATACCTGTGAAGAGACCATCCGGTGTTATACTGAACTCTTCCGGGTAATCATACTTCTCAAGCAGAACAGATAGGTTTTCAGATACAGTTGCGTTGTTCGACAACCATGTTTGCTGCATGTTTTCGTCATCACCCCAGGAGATACCGGATATCCATAAGTTTTCACCGGGCGAGTCCATGATCCCGTAACAGAACTCAATATTGCCTGAAGGATAGAGCTTTACGGCATAGTTGTAGCCTGTCCCTGAGCTCCCTTCGAGGGAGGTCTGCCACCTGAAGATTGCATAGCCGGAGTTGCCCTCATACCAGATCCCGTCGCCCGAACCGGAACTGATTTGCTGGTATTGGTTCATAAAAGGAGATATATTCCGGGTTTTCCTGAATAAGACCTTATCATCGTTGAAATAAGGGTAGGGATAGAGTTGCTCGTCGAACATAATGTAGCCGTCGACGTGAATAGTTATGCTGCTGTAGCTACTGTCGAAAAAAGGAAAGCTGAAATCGATGGGCTGGGTAACAAACCCTTCTGAACTGCCGTTTGGAGAGAGCTGATTTGCTGTGACCTGCGGGAAGGTGGCTGAAGAGATTATTTCTTCATAAGTTTTATCGAGTTCCCATACATAGGGCTGGGTGCCTCCTGAGGCAATCATCTGGCAGCTGTAGGGTTGGCCCTGGGGTGCAGCCGGCAGTGCTTCGTTCTCAATGGTTACCATGTCGAAATTAACGGTATGAACCAGGCTCAGACGGGTTGTGTCATTTTCATTTATAGGGACGTTCGACTGGGGCGAGATGATCTCCACCATAGTCCCGGTATGATCATAGACAGAGAAATGGTCTACCTGGCCTGTTCCTGAATTGTCCGGGTCATCCTCAACCACTTCGAGAAAGATTTTGACCGGCTGCCCTGTTACCAGATGCGTAAGTAACGGTGACAGGTCAAGGCCGAACTCAATGGTCTTGTCCGGTTCATCAGTTCCGCCTTGCATGTAATTATAGCCACCCTGGTAATCGTAAATCGGAAAATCTAGCCTGTACTCAGGAAAGCTGGCATTTGTGCTGTTGGCTATACCCGTTATTACTTTGACTGTTTTTCTAAGGTCATGAGTGAGTATGACGCGGGCTGTAAAAAGGGGTTGATAATCGGGTTTAACATCCAGAGTATGGACCGAATGGTTCCACACACCCCCGGAACCAAGGTCATCTGCCAGTGTTTTGTACATCATGTAAGCATAACCGCTGTCGCCCCAGTTAGGCACGCCCCCATAGCTCTGCACCATTTTAAAACCACCTATCTCCCAGTCTTTCAGGTCTACTTCGCCATCGCCATTGATATCAATGTCATTGGTATATTGGCCGTCCTCATTGTAGTCCCACCTGATGGAATCGTTATAGCCCACTATTGTCATGGCATGATTGGGGCTGCCCCCGAAGTAAGTAAGAACATATTTTCCCTCTTCCGGTGTACCGGGAGGCAGTATATTGTTAGCCGACATATAATTGGCATAAAAGCTGGCCACACCTCCAATTGCTGAGCTGTCGAGATGGTTATGGAGCCACCCTTTGATGGTAATCAGGTCGTCTTCATCTTCCACGAATATCTGGCTGAACCCGGAGATACGGTTGTGCATGCCGTTGAAGTATTCCGGATAACCGGATAACCATCTTTTGGGACCGCCGGTCGACAGGGTGCCTCCGTAGTCAACTACATTGGGCATTCCGTAGTGTTTGAGGATCTGAAAACTGTGCAGGTAGCTCACACCGAACCATCCGTTGCCCCCGTTCATGAAATTCCAGGAAAAATGTGTCGGGTACTGGTTCTGGAGCTGATCTGCAGGCAGGTTACGTACCCTGTTAATCTCGTAGGTGAAGTTATAGGCTATCCCGGCTGCCTGCCCGCAACTGTAACCGTCCTGGTTAAACACTGGCCTCATGAATATTTCTGATGAATTATCCACAACAGCAGGCAGGTCTCTTGCAGAGTAGCCGGCAGGCCTTTCTTTAACAGGGATATTCCTGAGGAGGTATTCTTCAAGTGGTGTCAGTGGCGGCAGTTCTGCTCCCCCGGCCGAAAGCTTTTGCTGGGAAAAGCCATTCATGCCTGATAATACAAGGACAGAGGCAAGAACTAAATGACGGAGAGTTTTCATAAGCTTTCCCAATTGTCTGCTAAGATAAGAAAAGGTACTTTTTAATTATCGATTATCGATTATCGATTATCAATTATCAATTACCATTTACTATTTACTATTTA
>CAZMOK010000002.1:0-94069 GCA_964567785.1 uncultured Bacteroidales bacterium
ATTACCAAAGCCTATCGCAACCTTGCCGGTCTGTATACTATTTTAGGTAACCCCGATTCTGCATATTATTACTACAACCGTGCTCTTGAAAACGCGATAAGAGTGAATGACCCAAAAGACATAGCATTATGCTACAACCATCTTGGTAAATTTTACCTCGAAGAAAATCAGAGTACTGAAGGAAAGGAATTACTTTTAAAAGGATACCATATAATAGATAGTATTTACTCAAAAGAAAATACTACCAGGATCTATTATCTATATGACATAAGTAATTATTTTTATTCAACCGGAGAAACGGACTCTGCAATTCATTACCTTGATAAAAGCCTTAATTTAATTACTGAAAATTTAAAAAACGATAATCAAAATAATGTGACCTTTTCATCCTTTGATCAGCAACGAAAGTTTATGATCACAGGCCTTATGGCCCTGGTCTATTTTCGTAAATTTCAGAATGAAGAAAACATTGAGTACCTTAAAAGAAGTTTTGAGTACTCAACCATAACGATAGACCAGATAGAAAAGGACCTCACAAAGTATGAAAAAGAATCTTCATTCCTTCTCACAAGGTCTGATTTCCACAATTATTATAATGATCATATAAATATAGCCCGATCACTTTATAAATATACCGGTGATTCAGCTTTTGCCCTGAAAATGTTCAGAGGAATCGAAAAAAGTAAAGCAGCATATTTCAGGAACATCCTGCAGACCAAAAAAGCATATTTCAAAGCGAAAATACCTGACAGCCTCATACGGGAACTCAAAAGGATCGATATCCTTACATCAGAATATGAGTACCTGATGTATGATAACAATACTGAAGAATTCGCAGAAGTAAATTCAGAAGGCAGATATATAGATTCCCTTTTTATACTGAATGAAAAAAAGGAAAGGATACTTAAGCACCTTGACGACAATTACGAGCTTTACAACAAGATCAAATACAATCCAACGATCGCAGATCCAATTGAGATACAGGCACGGTTAAAAGAAGATGAGGTCCTGGTAAACTACTACCTGAACAATGAAAGAGTAATAATTGTATCGATCGATAAAAAAAGAACCTATGTAAATGAATCAAAAATTGACAGTTTGCCGGATCTCATAAATGAATACCTTAATAAATATGCCCTGCTGGACGTTGTATTAAGTGACACTCTTCTGGATTCCGGATTCCTGGAAAAAGGTAATCTGTTGTACAAACTGCTTATTGAACCGTTAAACGATCACATCCAGGAAAAGGACCTTATAATAATCCCCGACCAGGAACTGGCTTACCTGCCTTTTGAAGCTTTTATAAAAGAATACCAGCACAAAGCGGGCAAACATGAGGATGTCAGGTACCTCCTGCATGAACACGCTGTAACCTATGCCCCATCTTCCACGCTTTTATTCAATTATTTCAGGAACCCGGATTCAAACAATATATCACCCCATGTTCTGGCAATCGCCCCCGATTACAGCAACTATTGGGATGAATCTTCAGTTAGCACTGCCAGGGGCCTGTCTTTTAAGGCTCTCCCCGGTGCATTAAGCGAGGTCAACCGTATATCAGATTATTTCCATCTTACAAAACATATTGATGATAAAGCAACTGAAAGCAGCTTTAAAAAGGTTGCCGGAGAATACGACATCCTCCACTTTGCCATGCATGCATTGATCGACGACGACAACCCTCTTTTCTCGAAATTGGTTTTCCATAAAAACAATGATCAGGAAAATGATGGTTTTCTTAACACTTACGAGATCTACCATCTCGACCTGAATGGTGATCTGGTGGTTTTGAGTTCATGCAACACCGGGATAGGAAAATTGCATAAAGGCGAAGGCGTGATAAATATATCAAGGGCTTTCCAGTTTGCCGGTATTCCCAGTACCATAGCAACGTTGTGGAATGTGGACGATAAAAGCAGTTCGCAGATCATGAAAGCGTTCTATAAACAACTTGCCCGGGGCCTTGATAAGGATGAAGCATTGCGGATGGCCAAACTGGATTTCCTGAGCAAAGCGGAGGAACCTTACCTCCACCCCCTTTTCTGGGCAGGTTATATCCATATCGGCGACAATGCCCCTGTGGGAAAAACAAAAAATATGCTGCCCGGACCGCCGGTTGCCAGGTATGCAGCCATTGGCTTTTTCATTCTCTTTCTTATAATATCAGTCTATTCAGCCACCAGGAAAAAGATCCCAGCCACCCGACCGTAACCTCAGGAACAAAACTTTTTTTTTAGTAACTTTCACCTCCAACAGGCCTGTTGAACACTTTTGCCGTACATTGTGCCACCCAGGCGACACAGTTGTCGTAAAAGTGTCGTAAAACAGGCGCAACAACGGGCGGATAACGGAAATACTTTTGCTCATGAACAAAAAAACCGAAAAAATGGAACATTCAGAACTGTCGAAAAGAGTAAAAGAATTCCGCAACCGCAAGGGCCTCAGCCAGGAGCTGCTGGCCGAGAACGCGGGCCTGAGCCTCCGCACCGTGCAACGCATAGAAAACGGTGAGGTGGTGCCCAGGGGCGACACGCTGAAACGGCTCGCCCTGGCCCTTAAAGTATCCCCTGACGAGATCATCGACTGGCAGGTTACCGAAGACCGCAACGTGCTGCTATTACTGCACCTCTCGCAATTCGGCTTCCTCTTTGCCCCTTTTATAGGGATTATCATCCCGCTGGTGATCTGGGTTCAGAAGAAGGAAAAAGTAAGGCATGTGGACGAACAGGGAAAATCTATCCTCAATTTCCAGATCACCTGGATCCTGATCTTCTTCCTGGCAATAGGGGTCTTTATAGCAGCCATTTTTATGCGCTACCTGCCTATTACCTCAGTTTTCATTCTATATGCCATCATGATAGGCCTCTATCTTTACAACTCGTTCCTGATCGTTATCAACACAATCTTATCAATCAGCCGCAGGAAAGTATACTACATCCCTGCCATTCCCATGCTCAGATAATCTTTACCGTCGGCCGGAGGTTTTTGCTTCCGGCCGCTTATTCCCTTTTCCTTCTTCGCTGTAAACAATGTACCTTTGCATGTTGAAGCAATCCACATGCACCACTCGCTCCATACAAAGCTGGGCTTCGACCGCATCCTCGACCTTGTTCGGGAACGCTGTGCAGGTCCCGGCGGGGCTGCCCTCACGGAAGAGACAGCTTTTGATACAGCGCCGGAGCCCATCCTGAAAATGCTGGAAGAAACCCGGGAGTTCAAAAGCATCCTGGAAAAGGAAGGGACCTTCCCATTGCAGGAATACACCGACCTTTCCGAATCGCTGACCCGTGTAAGACTACCCGGCACCTACCTCGACCCGGAGGTGCTGGGGCTGCTCAGGGCCGACCTCACCACCGCCTGGGAATGCATCGGTGAGCTGAAAAAGGATAAATATGCAGAATACACCCGGCTGAGGTTCCTGGGCGAACCGGTCCCCTTGCTCGGAGAGATCACCGGGATGATCGACAGGGTAATCGACGACAAGCGGCAAATGAAGGACTCGGCCTCTGAAAAGCTGCGTAAACTGAGTCGCGACCTGAAGAACAAAAAGGTGCATGGTGAACGCCTCATTGAGCAGATCATGCAGCGGGCCAGAAAAGAAGGCTGGGCGGCCAAAGACACCGAAGTGACTATCCGCGACGGGCGCTTCCTGATCCCCCTGCCTGCCACACACAAGCGCCGCATAAAAGGGTTCATCCACGACACCTCAGCCACGGGCCAGACAGCCTACATAGAGCCGGTCGAGAACTTCGAGCTGAACAACGAGATCCGCGAAATTGAAAGCGACATACGCAGGGAGGTCATCCGGATTCTTACCGAGCTCACCGACCGGATCCGCCCGCACCTGGAAGATATCAAAACCACTTACGATTACCTTGCATATCTCGACTACACCCGGGCAAAGGCAAGGCTGGCAGTGACCCTGGGCGCAGGCATGCCCTTCATCAAGGACAAGCCGGTCCTGAAATGGACAAAGGCCAGCCACCCCTTGCTGTTCCTGTCGCACCAGGAAAAGAAAAAGGAGGTGGTCCCGCTCGATATGGCCCTCGACAGCCGGTACCGCATACTTGTTATCTCGGGCCCCAACGCAGGCGGTAAGTCGGTCTGCCTCAAAACTGTGGGCCTGTTGCAATATATGATGCAATGCGGGCTGCTTGTGCCAATGGACGAAAGCTCCGAAATGGGGATCTTCCATGAGATCTTCATTGAAATAGGCGACGAGCAGAGTATCGACAACGACCTTAGCACGTATAGCTCTCACCTTAAAAATGTCAACTCCATTATATCGGGTGCCGGAAGCCGTTCCCTTTTCCTTATCGATGAATTCGGTGCAGGAACCGACCCTCAGCTCGGCGGAGCCCTGGCCGAGGCGTGCCTGGAATACCTGGCAGGGACCGATGCCATGGGCGTGGTCACAACACACTACTCGAACCTGAAACTGCTGGCCGACAGGGAAGAGACGATCATCAACGGGGCGATGCTCTTTGATACGGAAAAGATGAAGCCACTCTTCAGACTGCTGACCGGAAAGCCCGGCAGTTCGTTTGCCTTCGAAATAGCAGAAAATACGGGCCTCCCCTCTTCCATCATCAAAAATGCAGCAGGCAAAACAGGCTCCACCCAGCTCGACTTTGAGAAGCAACTGCAGGAACTGGAGGTGGAAAAACAGGAAGTGAACGAAAAGCAACGGCAGTTCACTGCCGTCGACACCATGCTCAGCGACCTGATAGACGAGTACGAAAAGAAGCTGAAGGTGTTGGAACAATCAAAGGAAAAGATCATCGAAAAAGCCCGGGGTGAGGCTGAGGAAGTGCTTAACAATGCCAACAAACTCATAGAGAACACCATCAGGGAGATCAGGGAGGCAGGTGCCGGGAAGGAGAAGACCAGGAAGCTCCGCAGGGAGCTGAAAGAAAGGTCGGAAAAGCTGATACCAAAAAAAGAAAAACCTGCTGTAAAAGAGCAGCCTGCGCATGAAAAGAAACCGGAAAAACTGAAAGCCGGCGACTGGGCCACAAAAAAGGAACAGGGGATCACAGGCAGGATAGAGGCCATTTCGGGCAATAAAGTAACGCTTGATATAAATGGGATACATTTCAAAACCACTCTGGAGGGACTTGAGCCGGCAAAAAGTCCCCGCAAACCCAAAAAGCCCAGTGCAGGGGTAAAGTTCAAAGAGAACCTCAGCGCGAGGAGCTCTACCTTTAAGCTTACGCTGGATCTCAGGGGCAAAAAGGCCGAAGAAGCGCTCGAAGAGACAGGCAAGTACCTCGACGATGCCATTATGCTTGGCATTAAGGAGCTTTCGATCCTCCATGGTAAGGGCGACGGGATACTCCGCAGTGTTATCCGCAAGCATCTTTCCACAGTGGATGAAGTGGAGGGCTTCAGGGATGAGCATGTGGAGAGAGGGGGCTCCGGTATTACAAAAGTATTTTTGAAATAGTTGTCTTTGCTTGTTAATTAATCCTATCAGGATATCAGGCAACAAAAATCAATGAATGATCGTTATTTAGAAATATTCTGAATAACTTTGCAGATCAAAGCTGTTACTATGAAAAACCTGATCTATACGCTTCAGCATAAAAAGGTCCTTGGCTTTCTCCCCCTTCTGCACCTTATCGGTATTGTTGCCGGCGGCCTGGGAGGTTATGCTTACTTTTATTTTATAGGATGCCGCACAGGTACCTGTTCCATTACATCCAATCCCTGGTTGAGCGTTCTCTGGGGAATGGCCGTGGGATACCTTGTATTCGACTTGTTTTACAAGGGCAGCAAAAAGGAAAGCCCCGAAAAAAACACTTAACTTATTGGTTCTCCGAACCAACAGGGCTACTGTTCGTAAAAAACCCCTCAATTGGAGAACCTTTTTTGCACCCACTTTCAAAATCAACTATCTTTGTATGCCTTATTTGAGCTGAAAGATTATGTTAGTCCTCTGTAAAATTAAGGGTTTCAGCAAATAAGAGAGTGTGAATAAAATTATTGCATTATGGGTTTGGCAAAAAAAACAACCGACCTCAAGAAAAGAATGCGGGATGCGTTGAAGGGGGGAGGTCAGAAAGCCATTGAGAAACAAAAAGCAATTGGAAAACTCACCGCCCGTGAAAGAATCATAAAACTTCTTGACCCGAAATCATTCCACGAATACGACCTTTTTGTTGAGCATGCAGGGCGGGATTTCGACATGGACAAGAAGTACCTTCCCGGCGACGGGGTCATTACGGGTACAGGAACGATAATGGGTCACCCGGTCTGCATTTTTGCGCAGGACTTCACAGTTGCCGGGGGTTCACTTGGCTGGATGCATGCCAAGAAGATCACCAAGATCATGGATCACGCCATGAAGCTGAAAGTACCCCTGATCGGCATCAACGATTCCGGGGGTGCGCGTATCCAGGAAGGTGTTAACTCCCTGGCGGGTTATGGTGAGATCTTTTACCGCAACACACAGGCCTCAGGGGTGATACCGCAAATATCAGTGATCCTTGGTCCCTGTGCCGGGGGCGCTGTGTACTCCCCTGCCCTCACCGATTTTGTGTATGTGGTTGACAATATATCGAAGATGTTCATCACCGGGCCGGAAGTGATCAGAACAACCATTGGTGAAGAGATATCCATGGAAGACCTCGGCGGCGCCAGGGTACATTCCGAAATTACCGGTAATGCCCATTTCTTTGCCGAAACAGAGGAAGAGTGCTTTTCACAGATAAAGGAACTGATCACTTATATACCCTGGAATAACCTTAAAAAGGCAGATTCATTCCCTAAGAAACCACCTAAAACAAGGCTTTACAAGATCGATGAGATCATCCCTACCGACCCCAAGCAGCCTTATGATGTGCGTGATGTAATACGTGCCATAAGCGACGATTCAGACTTCCTGGAAATACAGGAAAAATGGGCACAGAACATAGTGATCGGGTTTGGAAGGCTGAATGGTGAAACAGTTGGGTTTGTAGCCAACCAGCCCCTTGTGCTTGCAGGCGTGCTGGATGTTGATTCATCCGACAAGGCTGCCCGTTTTATCCGCTATTGTGATTCCTTCAACGTACCTTTGGTAACGCTTGTTGACCTGCCGGGCTACCTGCCAGGGGTTGACCAGGAGCACGCGGGTGTCATCAGGCACGGTGCCAAGATACTCTATGCTTACTCCGAAGCCACTGTTCCAAAGGTTACGGTTATACTCAGAAAAGCCTACGGAGGAGGTTATATAGCGATGTGTTCGCATCATTTAAGAGCCGATTTTGTTTTTGCCTGGCCTACGGCCGAAATTGCCGTAATGGGCCCTGAAGGGGCTGCCAACATCATCTTCAGGAATGAGATCAAGAATGCTGAAAACCCGGAAGTGGTCAGGAAGCTTAAGATCAAGGAGTATAAGCAAAAATTCGCCAATCCCTACGTGGCTGCTGCTTATGGCTATATCGATGCGGTGATAGAGCCCCTTGAAACCCGCAAGAAACTGATCCATGCCCTGGAGATCTCAGCACAGAAAAAAGAGGAACAGCCTGAGAAAAAGCACGGAATTCCTCCGTTTTAAATCACACATTCCATATCATCATGGCTAAACAGAAAGCTAACCAGAAAAGAAGGACCCGTACACCTTACAAAACTCTGAACATCGATATGGTGAACTATAAGACCCTTTATAACCAGAAGTTCATCAGAAGGAAGAAGTGGGCCGAAAAGGATGAAAGTAAAGTAGATGCTTTTATTCCGGGTAAAATAGTAAAGATTCAGGTGAAAGAAGGCCAGGGTGTAAATGAAGGTGATACACTGCTCATACTGGAAGCGATGAAAATGAACAACCGCATTATGGCCCACAGGGATGCCACCATTAAGAAAATACATGTGAAAGAAAACGAGGTGGTGCCAAAAAACCACATTCTCATCGAACTAGAGTAATTCTTTCCTGAATACTCCCTTTGTATTTTCAATATAATCGAGTATTTCTTCCCTTCCATTACCGGTAATGGCCGAGGTTATTATTGCAGGGGGTATTTGCGACCAGGTTCTTGAAAGTATTTTCTCGTAGTTGCTTATCCAGTTGGTAAGTCGCAGTGAGCTCTGCTTATCTGACTTTGTAAAAACCAGCACGACTGGCAGTTGATTGGCCCCGAACCAGGAAATATATTCAAGATCGGAATCCTGCGGGGGAATCCGTGTATCGATCAATAAGAACGTACTTAGCAGGCTCTTTCTCTTAAGCAGGTATTCCCTGATCATCTTTGGCCATCCTTCACGCTCCTTTTTCGACCTGGAGGCATAACCATATCCCGGCAGGTCGACCAGGTACCACTCGCCGTTTATGAGAAAATAATTGATAAGTGTTGTTTTGCCGGGTTTCGAGGAGGTTTTTGCAAGGGACTTCCGTCCGGTCAACATATTTATCAGGGTCGATTTACCAACGTTGGAACGACCGATAAACGCATATTCAGGTTGATCGGGGGGCGGACATTTTCTGAGCCCTGGGCTACTTGTGATAAATTCTGCGGTTTTTATGAGCATCAGCTCTTGCGGTATTATCTTTTATAAGTTGAAAGGTGCCTGTCTTTTTTACTGTCATAAATATCCTGGAAGGTGACCATGATGCCTGTTTCTTCAACCCCTCCGAAATGTTCATTAAGCACGGTACCGAATGTTCTCATTGTTGAAGAGAGGTTCATGTATGCATTGATGAGAGGTGGAATCCCCTCATTCAGGCTCCGGATCTTTTGTACGAGTATCTTGCTGTCTTCTTCATAATTATAACCAGAAAAAATACTCTCGAGCACCTTTCTGTCAGTCTTGATCTCGAGGGGCTTTCTGGGCGTTAGGAGGCCATCCTTATCAGGGAAATGTTTCTTTAGAAAAAAGAGTACAAGGTCCCTGGCCAGCGAATCGTAATGCTTGTACATGGTAACCTTTCCGAAAAGATATTTTACGTCGGGGTTATCAATAATGAAAGCACCCAGCCCGTCCCACAGATTATCAAGACTGTACATGCCTTTTCTCAGGTTCAGCGTGGGCTGGTAATTGGGCTGTACGAAAGACCTGCCCAGTTCGACACTGACAGGAAGAAATTCCTTGATAAATTTTTCAGAAAACCTGAAAAGCCTGGAAGTGGGTGAATGTACGTTGCCGTCGGGATCGACCTTTATGTTCTTACCAAGTGCAAGCCTGTAGCCGCCTACGATCTCCCGGTCTTCCGGATTCCACACTATCAACTGGTCGAAGAGGCCCTTCTCCATGTCATAATCGTCTATGTCGCAGGCCTTGCCTGTACCGCCCCCTGAATCACGGAATGTTATTTCACGCAGACGGCCCACTTCACGCATAAGTTTTGGTGAATCCTCAGCGTGGAAGATATAGATCTTGTTCCTTCCGTTATTGGTGTCCCTTACAAATTTGGAATCGGTGAGTTCCTCCAGCAGCAATTTATTGTCTACCGGTGAAATTATGGTTTCCATAAATTAACTTTTTAAGTATCTGAATTCGGCATCCGGGTTTAATTTCAGGTCGTATACATGCTCTTTCAGCATCATGGCCCATTTGCGATCATCGAATCGCCTATCAAAGGTAGTATATGGTATGGGCTTTCCAAAGATGATATCAAAGTTTTTGTCCCTCAGCTTCACCATCTCGTCGACCAGGTAAAGCATTTCAATATTGGCCTTTATCTTCAGTTTTTTCCTGAGGTTTGCAAGATTGTAGAAGAAGTTGGTGTTTCTTCCCCCAATGTATACCGGTATGATATCCCTTTTATACCTTTTTGATTTGGTCAGGAACGTCTTCATCCAATCCAGGTCCTTGATCTTCCCTTTCTGTTTGCGGGATACGAGGCCAGCAGGGAAATAAAGCAGGAGCATATCCGAAGCAAAGGTCTCATTGAATATCCGGATATTCTCGGCATTGCTGCCGTGCTTGTTTATGGGGATGAACAGTTCCTGCATTGTTGGTATGTTCATCAGGATGTCGTTGACCGGGAAAATGATATCTTTTCTTACCTTACCCACCTCATGCATAAGTGCAATCCCGTCGAGACCGCCCAGTGGATGGTTAGCAGCAATGGTATACCTTCCTGTTTCGGGTATCCTCTCCTCCCTTTTCACAACAGGATCCACTTCAAAGAACTCCATGATGCGGGCAATAAAATCAAGGCCGTAGTAATTCCGGTTTTTATACAGGAATTCATTGAGCTCGTCCTGGTGGATCACCCTTTCGAGATAACGGTAAACAAATCCCGGAATGATCTTCGCCAGCTTTTCATTTTTTTCGTGAAAGACCTTCCTGACATTGAAAAAATTCTCCGTGATCTCAGGAAGGTCCGGCCTCTTTGAAGTCTTTTCAGTCATTATCTGTAGTTATAACCAACTGAGATCAAAATTAGTATAAAAACATCAGAAGCATCAATAGCAAACAAGCCCCAATCTCAACTCACCCCCTAAATCCCACCTATCGAAAATCAAAAATCGACAATCGACAATCGACAATCATTCAATGACTTACCTTCTTCTAACCCCTGTATTATCAACATTTTGTTGAAAACTATTGTAACATTGTTAGCAGAAAAGTGGTAAAATGTGGTAAAAAGTGGGTTTTTTGATCTTAAATTTACGCCATTAATCCACAAAACGGGGTGATAAATATCGTCGGAACATATGAATGCAAGGTTGACGTCAAGGGGCGGCTTTTGTTTCCGTCGGCCTATAAGACTCAACTGGCAGAGGTTATAGAGAAGGGCTTTGTCATTAAGAGGAGCATTTTCCGCAATTGTCTCGAGCTCTACCCCGAGCCTGAATGGAAAGCTGAAAGTGAACGGATCAACAAGCTGAACCGCTTCAGGAAGAAAAATGTGGATTTTATCAGGAAGTTCATGGCCGGTGTCAAGATGGTGGAACTCGACGCAGCAGGGCGAATCTTGATCCCACGGGATCTGATAAAGTATGGCGGCATTTCGAAAGAGGTTGTTCTTGCATCAGTTGTGAACAAGATCGAGATCTGGGACAAGCAGCAATATGAAAAAGCTGTGGATTACGACCCGGATGAATTTGCCGATCTGGCCGAAGAAGTTATGGGCGACACTGAAACGGAATAACAACTTATGTATCATAAACCGGTATTGCTTGAAGAAAGTGTTGAGGGACTTAAAATTAGCCCCTCAGGCACCTATGTAGACGCCACCTTTGGCGGTGGAGGCCACAGCAGGCGTATACTGGAGGAAATCGGCGAAGGAAGGCTGTTTGCATTTGACCAGGACCCGGATGCACAGGAGAACACCACTACCACTGACAGTTTTAAACTGATAAAGGGAAATTTCAGGTACCTGAAAAGCTTCCTAAGGCTCGAAGGGGTTAAAGAGATAGACGGCCTGCTGGCCGACCTGGGGGTTTCTTCACACCAGTTCGATCTGCCGGAGAAAGGCTTTTCAATACGGTTCGACGGGGAACTGGACATGAGAATGGACCCCGCCTCTGAAATTACGGCTGCCACCATTGTCAACCAATACGAAGACAAGGACCTCGAAAGGGTCCTTTTCCTTTACGGCGATCTGAGGAACGCCCGGAGAATAGCAATGGCAATATGCTCATCCCGCGAAGCGGAAAAAATAAAAACCACAGGGCAACTGGTGAAAATATTATCTGCAATGGCACCCAGGGGTAAGGAAAACCAGTTTTATGCAAAAGTATTCCAGGCGCTTCGTATCGAAGTGAATGAAGAGCTTGAATCACTCAAAGAAATGCTCCAGCAGGCGGCAGATCTGATCGTCAGTGGCGGCAGGCTGGTGATCATTTCTTACCACTCGCTTGAAGACAGGCTGGTAAAGAACTTCATCAGGACCGACAATTTCGAGGGAAAACTCGAAAAAGACTTCTACGGAAACCCGCAGGTACGCTTCAGGCAGGTAAACCGTAAACCTTTGGTCCCGGGAGAATTGGAGATAAAAGAAAACAACAGGGCCAGGAGCGCCCGCCTGAGGATAGCTGAAAAGATCTGAAAATGGCTAAAAAAGTTGATATACAGGGCAACAGGCTAAAACCGGAAACTAACGGCAGGAAGGCTGAACCGGCTCCGGGGAAATCGATCCAGAATGTCCTGAACGGATCTTTCCTTGTTAACAGCAAGGCGCTGCGGTTCCTGCCTTTCCTCTTTTTCCTGGCCTTCCTGGGTATCCTGTATATCTCCAACATCTACTATGCTGAAAAGAAAGTGCGAGAAATAAACCAGCTCAGGAGGGAGCTGAAAGAGCTCAGGTATGAATACATCAGCGAAAAATCGAAGCTGATGCATAAAAGCAAGCAGTCGGAAGTGGCAAAAGCCCTTGAAGGAACCGGTATAAAAGAGCTTACGGTACCGCCACATAAAATAGTCATCAAACAGGAAGCAGCAAAGGATGAATAAGACCGACAGGAAAATATTATGGCGTGTCTACATCCTGTACTTCCTTGTGCTGTTGTTCGGACTGTTGATAGTCGGCAAAGTCCTATTCATACAGATAAAAGAAGGAGAAAAGCTTATTGCGAAGGCCGAAGAGCAGGAGATGCGCTATTTCAGCATAGAAGCAACACGTGGCAATATCCTGTCAGATAATGGCGATCTTCTGGTTACCACCATTCCCGTATTTGAAATACGGCTCGACATAGCCTCTCCCCATATAACTGATGAGATGTTCAACAAAAACATCGATTCATTGTCGATGCTGCTTTCTGAGCTTTTCCGAGACAGGTCATCCTATCAATACAAGCAATACCTCAGCAAAGCTAGGAGAGCCAACAACCGTTACCTGCTCCTGAAAAGGGAAATATTTTTTGAGGAGCTGAAGCAATTGAGAGAATTCCCCATTTTCAGGCTGGGCAGGTACAGGGGAGGTTTCATCGTCATTCCGAAGAACAAAAGAGAGTATCCTTATGGTGAACTGGCCAGGCGTACCCTTGGGTATGTAAACCTGGAAGAAGAGCTGAAAGTGGGTCTGGAAGGGGCCTATTCGGATGTTCTGCAGGGCGTTGAAGGCAAGCAATTACGCCGCCGGATAGCCAATGGCGACTGGAAGCCTGTAAGGGATGAAAACGAGGTGGAGCCTAAAAACGGGAAAGACATTGTAACCACTATCGACGTAAACCTTCAGGATGTAGCAGAAGATGCACTGTTACGGCACCTGCAGGAGCACGGGGCTTTTGAGGGCTGTGTCATATTGATGGAAGTCCCTACAGGTTCAGTCAAGGCCATAGCAAACCTGCGGTATGACTCCCTCACCAATAAATACAATGAATACTATAATCTTGCTGTAGGATCGGGGATCGAGCCGGGCTCCACTTTCAAGCTTGCTTCCATGATAGTGGCACTGGAAACCGCGAAGGTGGACCTCACCGACACTCTGGAGACAGGCGACGGCTGGACTATGTACTACGGCAAGACCATGAAGGATGTACATAAGATCAGGGACGGTAAGATCACTTACCGCGAAGCTTTTGAGTACTCCTCAAATGTGGGCATCTCAAAAACGATCATGGAACTTTTTGAGGATGATCCTGCCGCTTTTGTCGATGGTCTTTACAAGCTATCCATCCATGAACCCCTTGGCATTGAGATACCAGGCGAAGGCAAACCGGTGATCAGGCATCCGGATGATACATACTGGCCAAAGACAAGGCTGCCGTGGATGTCGATAGGCTATGCCCTGAAAATGACACCTCTGCAGATCCTGACTCTTTACAATGCGGTAGCCAACAACGGGGTAATGGTAAAGCCCAGGTTTATCAGTGAGGTAAGATATGCCGGGCGCAAGCTTGAAGGAATGGAGCCTGAGATAATCAACCCTTCCATCGCCTCTTCAGGTACGATCGACACCATCCGTTCATTGCTTGAGGGGGTGGTCCTCAATGGAACCGGAACAATACTGAAAAACCCGCATTACAGTATTGCAGGTAAGACAGGTACCGCCAAGATCTCGGCAGGAAAAGAGGGGTACATCAACCCCGACTACAATGCCTCTTTTGCCGGCTACTTCCCGTCCGACGACCCTATGTATTCATGCATCGTGGTTGTGAATAAGCCCAGGAACAAAAGCATTTACGGCGGAACTGTGGCAGCGCCTGTTTTCAAGGAAATTGCCGATAAGATCTATGCTTCCAAATCGTGGCTGGGAGAGAAGAACATCCTGGCCCGGGACAATAACACCAAATCCCTTAAAGTAAAGGGCAGAAAACAGCCTGTCATAGATCTCCTCAGTAACCTGGACATGCCTGCTGATCGTCCTGCTCACACCGGGGAATGGATCAGTGCAGAATCAGGTGCAGGAACATTCAATTCGGCGGAGATGCAAATCGAGGCGTACAGGGTGCCCGACGTTAAAGGCCTTACTGCTAAGGATGCTACCTATTTGCTTGAGAAAATGGGGCTGAAAGTAAGAATACAAGGTTACGGATGGGTTGAGAAGCAATCGCTGCAACCGGGCTACCCCATAAAAGAGGAACAGACCATAACTCTATATATGTCAACCTCATAACAAATTGGTTTGAAGAAACTCAGCGAAATATTATACGGATCAAGGATCAAAGGCACACAGGGAAAGCCTAACATCCGGGTTGGCAAATTGCGGATCGACAGCCGCAAGGTGGAGCCGGGCGACCTTTTCATTGCTCTGAGGGGTACGGTCACCGATGGACACAAGTTCATCGGAAAGGCAATTGAAAAGGGCGCCCGGGCCGTGGTCTGTGAGGATTTACCGGGAAAAACACGGGAAAACGTGACTTATGTAAAGGTGGAGGACAGCAGCGAAACACTGGGTATCCTGGCCTCAAATTATTTTGGGAATCCATCGAAAAAACTACGTCTGGTGGGTGTAACAGGAACCAACGGTAAAACTACCATAGTGACCTTGCTACATGAACTTGCCACCAAACTTGGCTACCCATCTGCCCTCCTCTCTACGATCAGCAGCAAGGTGAACAATGAGGAATACCCGAGCACTCACACCACTCCCGACCCGGTAAGGATCAATGAGATACTCGCTCTTGCTGTGGAAAAAGGTTGTGAGTTCGCCTTTATGGAAGTAAGTTCCCATGCCATTGTCCAGAAAAGGACAACCGGCCTGAAATTCACCGGAGGGATCTTCACCAACATTACACACGACCACCTGGATTACCATAAAACATTCAGGAATTACCTGGAGACCAAAAAAGCGTTCTTTGATGGCTTGCCTAAACATGCTTTTGCGCTCGTCAACCTGGACGACAAGAACGGTAAGGTAATGTTGCAGAACACAAAAGCATCAAAACATACTTATGCCCTGAAAAGGATGGCTGATTTCAGGGGAGCTGTTCTCGAAAATTCGTTTATAGGATTGCACCTGAGATTTGATGAAACCGAATTGCATACAGGCCTGATAGGGCTTTTCAATGCCTACAACCTGCTGGCAGTTTATGCAACAGCCTTACTGCTCGGTTTTGAAAATGATGAAGTCCTTACCTCGATAAGCACGCTTGGTCCGGCCGAAGGCCGGTTCGAAGTAATAATGTCGGCTGAAGGTGTAACAGGTATCGTAGATTATGCCCACACTCCCGATGCCCTGAAGAATGTACTGGAAACCATCAGCAATATCCGCACAAGGGACGAACAACTAATAACTGTAGTGGGTGCCGGAGGGGACAGAGACAAGTCCAAAAGACCTTTGTTTGCAGCCATTTCGGGGAGATTTTGCGATAAGGTCATACTGACATCCGACAATCCAAGGACCGAGGATCCCGAGAACATAATAGCCGATATAGAAAAAGGCATTGGACCGGCGGAATCGAAAAAATTCGTGAAAGTAACAGACAGGAAGGAAGCTATCAAGACAGCCGTGCTGATGGCAGGCAAGGGTGATATAATCCTGGTTGCCGGGAAAGGCCACGAGAAATACCAGGAGATCAACGGGGTGAAGCACCCCTTTGATGACAAGGAATTATTAAAACAACTTTTTCAAACAGGCACCTGATATGTTGTACTATCTTTTTGATTACCTGCAAAGCTGCTGCGACGTTCCGGGCGCAGGTGTGTTCCAGTACCTGTCGTTCAGGGCTGCCGCTGCCGTGATAACCTCACTTATCATTTCCCTGTTGCTCGGACGGAGGTGGATCAGGTATCTCAACAGAAAACAGGTGGGGGAAATAATACGCGACCTTGGCCTTGAAGGCCAGCTCGATAAGCAGGGAACCCCTACGATGGGTGGTCTGATCATCCTCGGTGCAATCCTTATACCTACCCTTCTGTTTGCCAGGCTTCTGAATATCTACATCATCCTGATGCTCTTCACAACTGTATGGCTTGGCATGATCGGCTTTGCCGATGATTACATAAAAGTCTTTAGAAAGAAGAAAACCGGGTTAGCAGGTAAATACAAGATCTTAGGACAGGTCATCCTGGGCCTGGTAGTGGGGCTGACTATGTATTTCAATGAAGATGTGGTGATAAGGGAAAAGAAGGAATTCAGCCAGACAGAAGCGGCCGGCGAAGAGAGGATCACCGACATTTCGGCGAGGTTCTCGGAAGAGGCGAAGAAATCGACCAAAACCACGATACCGTTCGTCAAGAACAATGAATTCGATTATTCAGTGCTGATCACATGGATGGGCAAGGGTTTGAAAGACTACGCTTTCCTTGTTTTCATTCCTATTGTTATACTGATCATTACAGCCGTATCCAATGGCGCCAACCTGACCGACGGTATGGACGGCCTGGCAACAGGCACCTCAGCCGTGATGGGCGCAACCCTTGGCATACTGGCCTGGGTATCGGGCAACCTCATCTTTGCCGATTACCTCAACATCATGTACCTGCCCGAAACCGGGGAGCTGACGATCTTCATCAGCGCCTTTGTGGGTGGATGTATCGGGTTCCTGTGGTATAACTCATATCCCGCCCAGGTATTCATGGGCGATACGGGAAGCCTGACAATAGGTGGTATAATAGCTGTTTTTGCCATCCTCATAAGAAAAGAGCTGCTGATCCCTATCCTCTGCGGGATCTTCGTAGTTGAATCCTTATCGGTGATACTGCAGGTAGGGTACTTTAAATATACGAAGAAAAAAACAGGGTCCGGAAAAAGGATCTTCCTGATGTCGCCCCTCCACCATCATTACCAGAAAAAGGGAATTGCAGAACCGAAGATCGTACAGCGTTTCCTCATTGCAGGGATCATGCTGGCAGTATTGACGATAGTAACCCTGAAGATCAGGTAAAATGAAGAATGAAGAAAAAAGCAGAAATAGTGGTCCTTGGAGCCGGAGAAAGCGGGGCAGGCGCTGCCATACTGGCAAAGAAAAAAGGTTACAGCGTATTCGTATCTGATTCGGGAAGGATCAGGGACAATTATAAAAACGTTCTTTCAAATATTGAAGTTGAGGTTGAAGAGGGAAAGCACAGTGAGGAAACAATTCTTTCGGCCGACCTGGTGATCAAAAGCCCCGGGATACCCGATGAGGCCCCGGTGGTTCTGAAAGCCAGGGAAAAGGGTGTAAAGGTTATTTCCGAGATCGAGTTTGCAGGATATTTCACTGAAGGAAAAAAGATCTGCATAACCGGAAGCAACGGCAAAACCACCACGGCAATGCTTACAGAACATATTCTCCGGAAAGGGGGGCTGGATGTATGCCTTGCAGGAAATGTGGGAAAGAGCTTTGCCGCAGCACTTGCAGAGAGCGACCACGATTACTGGGTATTGGAGATCAGCAGTTTCCAGCTCGACGGCATGTATGATTTCAAAGCTGAAACAGCCATTTTGCTGAATATCACCCCCGACCACCTCGACAGGTATTCAAACGACTTCAGTCGGTACGTCGATTCAAAGTTCCGGATTACCAGGAAACAGTCTTCAGGCAACCACTTCATATTCAACACCGATGACAGGGTGATCACCGGGGAACTGAAAAAAAGGGAGCTGAAATCGTTGCTAGTACCTTTTTCAATAGAACAGAGGCTCAGCGGAGACTGTGCCTTTAAAAGTGAAAATGAATTGATAATTAAACTTAAATCAAAAAAGTTCAATATGACTTTAGAAGAATTGGCATTACAGGGCAAGCACAACCTTTACAATTCCATGGCTGCAGGGATAACAGCAAGGTTGTTGGACATCCGGAAGGATATCATTAAGGACAGCCTTTCTGAATTCCAACATATTGAGCACCGGCTCGAATTTGTTGCAAGCATACACGGAATTGAATTCATCAATGACTCAAAAGCCACTAATGTAAATTCTACATGGTATGCACTGGAGAGCACCCACAAGCAGGTAGTATGGATTGCCGGCGGTATTGACAAGGGAAATGACTACTCCCTGATCAAGGGCCTTGTAAAAGAGAAGGTCAAGGCAATAGTATGCCTCGGTGTGAACAATGAACGAATCCTTGGCGAGTTTTCAGGTGATGTCGAAAATATCGTGGAGATACAGGCTATGTCTGAAGCTGTAAAAATAGCCTATCATTTTGCGAGGAGGGGTGATATGGTGCTTCTTTCACCGGCCTGTGCAAGCTTCGACCTGTTCAACAATTACGAGGACAGGGGCAGGCAGTTCAAGAATGCAGTCAATAATCTCTGACCGTTATTGTTATGTTTGAGATACTGAAAACGATAAAGGGTGATAAAGTGATCTGGATGGTAGTGATCCTGCTTTCCACCCTATCCCTGCTTGCAGTGTACAGTTCAACCGGTACACTTGCCTACCGCTTCCAGGAAGGCAATACCGAATACTATATGCTCAAGCATTTCATTATCCTGCTGCTGGGCCTTGGGCTGATGTACATGGCCCATCTCATCAAGTACACCTATTATTCACGACTTTTCCAGATAGCCCTTTACATTGCTATACCTCTTCTTATTCTCACGCTATTGTTTGGCAGTAATATCAATGAAGCCCGCCGGGCATTGCCGCTTCCGTTCAATCTTTCGTTCCAGACTGCCGACCTTGCCAAGCTCACACTTATCATGTACCTTGCCCGGTCGCTCACCAAAAGGCAGGAATACATAAAAAGTTTCAAATCAGCATTTTTACCGGTAATGCTCCCTGTGATCATAGTATGCGGGCTCATAATACCCTCCGATTTTTCCACCGCTGCCATGCTTTTTGTTACGAGCCTTGTCTTGATGTTCATAGGCAGGATAAACATCTGGCATATAGCAGGCCTTGTGGGCATATGCATCTTTTTGCTTGCAACTTTTATCCTGGTACTGAGCCTGCTTCCTCCAGAATACCAGGGGCGGCTTTCAACATGGAAGAACAGGATAGAATCGTTCACCAATCCCGAAGAGACTGAAAACTACCAGACAGAGCAATCGAAGATAGCCATAGCATCGGGCGGACTGCTGGGTAAAGGACCGGGGAACAGCACGCAAAGGAATTTTCTTCCCCACCCTTACTCGGATTTCATTTTTGCCATAATAATTGAAGAATACGGTATTGTTGGCGGCTCAACTGTAGTGCTGCTTTACCTGATCCTTTTTTTCAGGGCAATTCGGATAGTAATAAAATTCCCCAAGAACTTCGGGGTATTCCTGACCATTGGAGTCAGTTTTAGTTTGGTATTCCAGGCACTGATCAATATGGGAGTGGCCGTGAACCTGTTGCCTGTGACCGGGCAACCACTGCCACTGGTAAGTATGGGCGGTACCTCAATCTGGTTTACCAGTCTTGCAATAGGAATAATTTTAAGCGTTAGTAAAGAAGTACAGGAAGGAACTGTTGAAAATCAACATGGATATCTTACAGCGTAACATACGGATCATCATCAGCGGCGGAGGCACAGGAGGACATATCTACCCTGCTATTGCAATAGCACAGGGGCTGGAAGAGAGGCTGGAAAATGTTGAATTCCTCTTTGTAGGATCAACGGGACGGATGGAAATGGAAAAAGTACCCGCAGCCGGCTACCGTATCAAAGGGCTATGGATCAGTGGCCTTCAAAGAAAGTTGTCGCTGAAAAATCTCATATTCCCGCTTAAACTGGTGCATAGCATAATCAAGGCAAGGAAAATAATTAAAGACTTCAAGCCCCATGTGGTGATCGGTGTGGGTGGCTATGCCAGCGGACCAACACTGTATGCCGCCGCCAAAAAAAGGATTCCAACCCTTATCCAGGAACAGAACGCATTCCCGGGAATAACCAATAAATGGCTTTCGAAGAGTGTCGACAGGATATGTGTTGCACACGACGGTCTGGATAAATACTTCCCGGCAGGAAAAATTGTAAAAACAGGTAACCCGGTAAGAAGCAATGTTATCTTAATAAAAGGCAAAAAGGAGGAAGCCCTTTCTTTCTTCAAAATAAGCAAGGGAAAGAAAACAGTGCTGGTGGTTGGCGGCAGCCAGGGCGCAAGGTCAGTCAACAATGCCATAAAGAAAATGCTCAGTTACTTTACGGAAAAAGACATTCAACTGATATGGCAGACTGGCGGGCCTGACTTCCAGTCTTCAAAGAGTTCTGTAAAAGAAGAACATAAACGTAATGTGCGGGTTTACGACTTCATTTATGACATGGACCTGGCCTATGCTGCTTCAGACATAATAATATCAAGGGCTGGAGCAATAGCAATGGCAGAAATATGTGCCGTTGGCAAACCGGCAATATTCATTCCACTGCCCACTGCTGCTGAAAACCATCAGAAAAAAAATGCAATGGCTCTGGCAAGCAAAAACGCCGCAGAGATAGTGGAGGATAAAGAAGCTGATCAAAAACTTCAGCCTGTACTTACTTCAATCTTAGAGGACAAGAATAAAATGAAGACGATGAGCAACGCTATCAGGAGTTTTGCCATTCGTAACGGAAAGGAAAAAATAGTTGATGAAATTGTTAAACTAATCCAACAAAAACATGGTGGACGTAAATAAAGTACAGAGTGTTTATTTTATCGGAATAGGTGGAATCGGTATGAGCGCCCTTGCAAGGTATTTCAAAAAAAGAGGCCTGGATGTTGAGGGCTACGACCGGAACCCTACATGGCTGACCCAGGAACTGATCTCGGAAGGCATAAACGTAGTTTACGATGAAAAGATCCCTTTTCCCGAAAAGCATTATGACCTTGTTATATACACTTCGGCCATACCTGAAAAAAATACATTGCTAAGGTATTACCGAAACAAGGGCTATGATGTAATGAAACGATCGAAGGTTTTGGGTCTTATCACCGAAAACAAGTTCACAATTGCTGTGGCAGGTACACACGGCAAAACCACTATCACTTCCATGATCGCACACATCATGAAATCGGCCGGTACTGACATGAACTCCTTTGTTGGCGGTATCACTAAAAACTACGACTCAAACTACATCAGTTCAGAAGGTGACGGCATGATGGTAGTTGAAGCTGATGAGTACGACAGGTCATTTCTCAGCCTGTCGCCTGATATCTCCATGATCTCATCCATTGATCCTGACCACCTGGATGTTTATGAAACTATGGAGAACCTGCAGGCATCTTTTGAAGAGTTCGCAGCCCGGACAGATGGCTCAGGATACATTATACTAAAACAAGGACTTGATATAAGACTTCCGGATAATATCAAGGTCTACCGATACAGCATAGAAAGCAGTGCAGAATTCAGGGCAGAAAACATAAGGGATGAATTTTGCATTGAGAATTTTACCCTTATCCTGGGCGAAGAAAAAATTGAAAGTATCTGCCTCCCATTACCCGGAAAACACAATATTGAAAATGCTGTGGCTGCCGCTGCAGTCTGCCATCTGAGGGGTATTAGCGGGAGTGAGATCAAAAAGGCCCTACAAAGTTATGAAGGTGTACAGAGAAGGTATGACTTCATCTATGAAAATAACCATGTTATCTATATAGATGATTATGCTCATCATCCTGAAGAACTTTCAGCCTGTATAAGGACAACAAGGAAGTTATTCCCCGGGAAAAAGATAACGGGAATCTTTCAGCCGCATCTTTTTTCCCGTACAAAGAACCTTGCCACGGGGTTTGCAGAAAGCCTTGATAAACTGGATGAGATCGTTCTGCTTGATATTTATCCTGCCAGGGAAGAACCTATACCCGGTGTCAGTTCTGAGATCATATACAAAAAAATGGCAAACCCCAATAAAGTGCTTATAAACAAGAACCAGTTAATGGACCACTTATGGGAAAAGGATTTTGAACTATTGCTGACACTAGGGGCTGGAGATATTGATCAGTACGTTGAATTGATAGAAGATATGCTGAAACAGAGAAACAACAATGCAAAGGAGCATTAAAATATTAGTATCAGTAATACTGATAGCCGGTCTGACCTTTCTGCTGGCCTTTACTGAAAAACGCTATCATGGCTCCGGGGTGAAGAGCCTGGATATTCATATACAGGTAGCAGGTCCTGATACAATTATACTGGAAAGGGAAGTCAGGGCAATTGTTTCAGACAGATTTGATTCTCTCGAGGGCAGGCAAGTGGCAAAAGTAGACTTAGAGGGGATTGAAAACCTGGTCGACAGCATTGCGTGGCTTGAAAGTACAGATGCATCGATTACTGTGACAGGAAAGCTGCGTATCAATAGCCGTCAGAAAGTGCCCGTAGCCAGGATCATGAGCAGAGCTAACAGAAACTTTTACGTCGACAGTCAGGGAGATGTTCTTCCTGAAAAAATTAGTTTCCCGGCCTATGTGCCCGTGCTATCATTTGATGGAGGCAAGACCCCGGCAAAGCAAGCTTCCAATCTCAGGGAGGTTGGTGAACCTCCTTTGATGGAAGCCCTCGATTTCATAATGAAAGTAAAAGAAAATGAATTTATGAATTCAATGATTGACCAGGTACATGTTAACAAAGATGGAAAATATGATCTTGTACCGAAGATCGGCGGCCATGTCATAAAGTTCGGGAGCACAGAAAGGATGAATGAAAAATTTGAAAACTTACTGCATATATATAAAATAGTCCTTCCGGCAAAAGGATGGGACTATTACAGCGTCATAAACCTCGAATATGAGAAACAGGTAGTTTGCATAAAATAGGTAGAGAAAACCAAAGGCTAACAAAATGAAAAGCAACGAAATTATCGTCAGCCTCGACATTGGTACCACCAAGATTGCCACTATTGTCGGCAGGCAGGCTGAGAATGGAAAGATAGAGATACTCGGTTACGGAAAGACCGAGTCGATCGGAGTAAAGAGAGGTGTTGTTTCAAACATTGAAAACACTGTTCAGTCGATCAGGACAGCCATTGAGCTGGCTGAACAGCGCTCAGGGGTCGACATCAGGTATGTAAACGTAGGGATTGCAGGACAACATATCAAGAGCCTTCAGCACAGGGGAAGCATGATCAGGAAGGATATAGAGGATGAGATCAGCCAGGAAGACATTGATTCGCTGCACCAGGATATGTTTGCCCTGAGCATGAACCCCGGGGAAGAGATCGTGGATGTCATCCCTCAGGAATATATAATTGACGGAGAGCAGGGTATCAAGCAGCCGATAGGTATGCTTGGGAATTCACTTGAAGCGAATTTTCACATCATTATCGGTCAGACTGCTGCCGCCAAGAATATTTATAAATGCGTAAGAAAAGCGGGGCTGGAGGTAGTTGACCTCATCCTCGAGCCCATTGCCTCGGCTGAGGCAGTGCTTAGCGAGGAAGAGAAGGAGGCCGGTGTTGTCCTGGTCGACATTGGCGGAGGCACTACTGACCTAGCCATTTTCCAGGATGGGATCATAAGGCACACTGCTGTTATCCCCTTTGGTGGCGATATTATCACCGAAGATGTAAAAGAGGGTTGTACGATCATAAAAAAACATGCCGAGGAGTTAAAGATCAAGTTCGGATCTGCCCTGGCAAGCGAAAACAGGGATGATGAAGTTGTTGCCATACCCGGTCTGAGGGGAAGGCCCCCTAAGGAGATCACCCTGAAAAACCTGGCCAGCATCATACAGGCGAGAATGGAGGAAATCATCGAGCATATATACTACGAAATACGGAATTCAGGATTTGAAAAGAAACTGATCGCAGGTATTGTACTCACCGGAGGTGGTGCATCACTCAAACATTTAGCCCAACTGACAGAGTTCATGACAGGTATGGATACCAGGACCGGTTATCCTAATGAACACCTTGCTGCTGAAGTTGCCGAAGATCTCGCCAGCCCGATGTACGCTACAGGTATAGGTCTTGTAATTGAAGGTATTGGCCGGTATAAGAAGGAACTGAAGAAAGAAAAGAAAGCGGATAAGAAAAAAGACCAGTCGGAAAAAAAGATAAGGGAAAGAACAAAGCCTAAAACTTCAGGGTTTCTCAAAAGAATCCAGGACTGGTTTGAAGGAGATGCTGAAGAATAAGGTATTAACAGGTATAATGTGAATAAGTAATCAATTAAGCTACATATTTAAACGTATTATAACTATATATTTAATCGCCATAGAGTATGAAAGACATGATCAAATTCGACATGCCAAAGAACCAGTCTTCGATCATCAAGGTAATAGGTGTAGGAGGCGGAGGCAGCAATGCCATAAACCATATGTATCACCAGGGGATCCAGGGTGTTGATTTCATTATCTGCAACACCGACGCACAGGCAATGGAGCTATCCCCGGTACCCACTAAAATACAACTAGGCGACCGGGGGCTGGGCGCAGGTTCCATCCCCTCGGTTGGAAAGGAGGCTGCTACCCAGAAGATCGGGGAGATCAGGGAAATACTTGAAAAGGAAACTAAAATGCTTTTCATAACGGCCGGAATGGGCGGTGGTACAGGAACGGGTGCCGCACCGGTCATTGCCTCACAAGCCAATGACCTCGGCATACTTACCGTGGGTATAGTCACTTTACCCTTCTCATTTGAAGGAAGAAAGCGCCGCCAGCAGGCAGAGGAAGGGATCAACGAGCTGAGGAAATACGTTGATACCCTCCTGGTAATTGGCAACGACAAGCTGCGCGAGCTTTATGGCGACCTGAAACTGTCAGATGCTTTCAATAAGGCAGACGACGTACTTACCACCGCAGCGAAAGGTATTGCCGAGATCATCACAGTGACCGGTTATATTAACGTGGATTTTGAGGATGTTAAAACAGTGATGAAAGAAAGCGGCAAAGCTATTATGGGATCTGCAGAAGCTGAAGGCGAGAACAGGGCAATGGAGGCCATCCAGTCGGCACTCTCCTCGCCATTGTTGAACGACAATGACATAGAAGGGGCAAGCAACGTATTATTATACATTACTTCAGGTGAAGATGAGATCTCAATGGATGAAGTCACCGAGATCACAGATTATATCCAGAGGGAAGCAAAATCGCAGGCTGAAATAATCTGGGGAAACGGCACTGATACATCACTGGGCAAGAAAGTAAGCATAACACTGATTGCCACGGGCTTCGACTCCAAAAAACGAAAAAAAGAGCTTGAGCAGGAAAACAAAAAGGTTTACAGCCTTAATGAGGAACTGGAATCATCATCACTTTTCCGCCATTCCGACAACGAAATCAGAAGATCAGACGAAAATCCGGTTACGCCGAACAACGAACGAGCAGAACGGGTGCTCGAAGAAGATGATGCAGATAAAGTTGATATGGAGAAGATCACCTTGCTCAGGAAACCTGAAAACGCAGCTGCAGGAGAACAGGAAAGTGATGAAAAGTATAAAAATGAGGAGGACCAGGAAGAAGAATCAAAAATCCAGCGCTCTTTTGTATTTGATATAACTAATGATAACAGCGATGATACTCCTTCGGACGAGGACAAAGCTGAAGAAGATGTGACTGCTGATACATCTGAGGAGGATACAGAAAGCGACAGTCCCTTTACTGAGGAAGATAAAAAGCCTTTTGAAGTATATGTACGGAAACCCGCTAAGAAAGAGCTGGAATCAGGGTCTGATTCAGAGCGGAAAATGATGGAGGACAAAACTCGCGAAAGGATAGAGAAGCTAAAGAACCTCAGCTATAAACTGAAGACAGAAAGCGGGTTGGAAGAGCTAGAAAAGGAGCCTGCCTATAAAAGGAAGAAAGTGGACCTTGACAATTCAAAACCTTCGGAGGAATCGAAAGTTTCGAGGTTCTCACTTTATGAGGTCGAAGAAAAGAAGGTTGAGGTAAGATCGAACAATTCATTCCTTCATGATAATGTTGATTAGAACCCGGAAATCTTTCATCATATGTCACTTGAAAATAAAATAAACGAAGAGATCAAGACGGCCATGCGGAACAAAGACAGCAAGAAGCTGGCTGCCCTGAGAGCCATTAAAGCTGCAATACTGCTGGAAAAAACCAGTAAAGGTGCTGGAGGTGAAATCAAAGAGGGGGCAGAGATGAAGATCCTTCAGAAACTGGTGAAACAGCGGAAGGAATCGGCAGAGCTTTACAAAGAAAAGGGCAGGGATGAACTTGCTGAAGAGGAAAACTTCCAGGCGTCTGTAATAGAAACATTCCTACCCTCCCAGCTCAGTGATGAAGAGATTGAAGAGAAAGTGAGGGAGATCATTGCAGAAACAGGTGCCGAAAGCATGAAGGATATGGGAAGAGTGATGGGTGCCGCCACCAGCGAACTTGCCGGCAAGGCCGATAACAAGATCATAGCCGAAACAGTAAAGAAACTTCTTAGTAGCTAGACTCTACCTTACTCTGATGCTGAATTGTATGCGAAGCATCCGCCCGGGGCGGATGCTTTCTTTTATTCACAAAAAAAGGCCGCCCGATAAGGCGGCCTTCAGATTAAATATTTTCAGGTTCTTTATTCTCCCAGCATCTGACGCTTAAAAGCGATAACAGTAAGGTCTTTATCCACTTCACCAAGATATTTCTTTACCGACTTCTTTGTATCCCTCACGAAATCCTGGTTGAGGAGTGTGTTTTCCTTGTAGAACTTTTCCAGTTTACCCATTGCAATTTTATCGAGTATCTGCTCGGGCTTGCCTTCCTGGCGCGCCTGTTCCTTACCTATTTCGATCTCTTTTTGCACGATGTCCTGCTCAACATCCTCACGGTCGATGGCTACAGGATTCATGGCAGCTATTTGCATGGCAATTTCACGGGCTATTTTCTCGCCCTCTTCAACCTCTTTATTGAGGCCAGCCAAAGTAGCCAGCTTATTTCCCTGGTGGTTATAGGCTGCAACAACCGGTGCTTCAATAAAGCCATATCCGGGTATCTCCATTTTCTCTCCTATCTTACCGATAAGGTTGGTGAGATTCTCTTCAACAGTATGATCGTTGAGCTTTAGTGACTTAAGTTCGTCGATATTGCCGGGCCTTGCTTCCAGGGCTATTTCTGCCACCGAATTTACATAGTTGACAAAATCATCTCCCTTGGCAACAAAGTCGGTTTCAGTATTTACGGTCAGGATGATACCGAATTTGTTGTCGTCAGTAGTCTTAGCGATTACAATACCTTCCGATGCCTCTTTATCGGCACGCTTTGCGGCAACTTTCTGGCCTTTTTTCCTGAGAATTTCAATTGCCTTTTCAAAATCGCCGTCGCTTTCCTGGAGCGCCTTTTTGCAATCCATCATGCCGGCGCCGGTCATTTTTCTGAGCTTATTTACCTCTGCTGCTGTTATGTTTGCCATGTTCGTCCTTTTTTATAGCTTAATTACTTTTTCTTGCTTATAGTTCTTTTTCTTCTAGGCCTGTCACCGCTATTCTCTGAGTCTCTCATTTTCACTGATTTATCCGTCCTGGTCTTTCCACCTCCCTTTTCAGCTTCCTCATCTTCCTTCTCCTCGTATTCCTCAAGGGTTTTTGATTTGATCTTAGCCCTTGCTTCTTCTTCCTCTCTTTCTTCTTCTTCCTTGCGCTCCTTGTCCATTTTCCTTTCTGCCAGTCCTTCTTCTACTGCTTTCACCATAAGTCTCACTATGATCTCAATTGATTTTGAAGCATCATCATTGGCCGGTATGGGGAAGTCGATGATTGTAGGATCGCTGTTGGTATCTACCATTGCAAAAGTGGGAATGTTCAATTTCCTGGCCTCCGCCACAGCTATTTTCTCTTTAAGGACATCAACTATGAAAATAGCTGAAGGCAGCCTGTTGAGGTCGGCAATTGATCCGAATTGTTTTTCCAGTTTTGCTCTTTCACGGTTTATTTGGAGCTTCTCCCTTTTCGAAAGGTTCTGGAAGTTACTTGTTGTCATCAGCTTGTCGATAGAAGCCATCTTCCTCACAGCTTTCCTGATGGTTGAGAAGTTTGTCAGCATACCACCGGGCCAGCGCTCGACCACGTAAGGCATATTGACCTTTTTCACGTGGTTTGCCACGATTTCCTTAGCCTGTTTCTTGGTTGCCACAAAGAGGATCTTACGCCCCGACTTTGCTATCTGCTTAAGCCCTGAGGCGGCTTCCTCGATCTTTGCCATTGTTTTGTAAAGGTCGATAATATGGATACCGTTACGCTCCATAAAAATGTAAGGAGCCATGTTGGGGTTCCATTTCCTGCGCAGGTGGCCAAAATGTACCCCTGCATCCAATAATTCTTCAAAAGATGTTCTTGCCATTTTATTATTTGTTTACGTTCCTAAAAAACAACCCCCAAGTAGCACGGTAAGTGGTCTCAGAGGTTTGGATACTAAACTCAGTCCGGTAGATTGAATTCTAACGTTTACTGAACTGGAATCTCTTTCTTGCCTTGGGCTGACCGGGCTTCTTCCTTTCCACCATCCTGGGGTCCCTTCTGAGAAGGCCTTTCTCCTTGAGAGGTTTTCTCAATTCCTGGTCGTAGGAGATAAGGGCACGTGCAATGGCTAGCCTGAGGGCTTCTGCCTGTCCTTTATAACCTCCACCTGCCAGTGAGGCCGTAATGTCGAACTTGTTTTCTGTACTGGTGATTTCAAAAGCCTGGTTTACAATATATCTTAGCACAGTGGTAGGAAAATAGTCATCAAGGGGCCTTCTGTTGACGGTAACCTTTCCTGAGCCCTCCCTGAGATATATCCTGGCTACTGCTTTTTTTCTCCTGCCTATGGTATTGATTACTTCCATTGTATGCTATAAAATTGAATTACTTAACTTCTTTTGGTTTCTGTGCTTCGTGCGGATGATCAGGGCCTGCATATACATGGAGATTCCTGAAAAGCTCTCTGCCAAGCTTGTTCTTGGGAAGCATTCCCCTGACAGCATTCTCAACTATGTCGGTGGGCTTCTTCGCCAATACTTGTGCTGCTGTTTTTGACCTCTGTCCTCCCGGGTAGCCCGAATGGGTTATATACTGCTTCTGGTCCCATTTATTTCCTGTCAGCCTGATCTTTTCAGCATTTACTATGATCACATTATCTCCACAGTCGACATGTGGTGTGAAGCATGGCTTGTTCTTACCCCGGAGGATCACCGCTGCCTTGCTTGCAAGACGCCCCAGTACCTGGTCTTCCGCATTGAGAACAACCCATTCTTTATTTACGGTATCTTTATTAGCACTCTGTGTTTTAAAACTTAAGGTATCCATGTAAACCTTCTTATTTCAAGTTCTTACAATATTCACCGTTGAAAAACGGGGTGCAAAGATAGAACTAATAATTTATTTTCACAAATATGTCCTGAAATTTATAATTGGTAACTTTATTATTTCAGAAAACAGGACCGGACTATGAATGGAACAGAACAGGCACCAGGACATGTTAACTGGACCAGGATATTATGGGTCATGGCTTTCGCAATAACAATGGGATATCTTGAAGCTTCCATTGTAGTTTACCTAAGGGAGATCTATTATCCTGAGGGGTTCGGGTTTCCACTGAAGGTATTTGATGCAAATATTGCCATTACCGAAATAATACGTGAGGCAGCCACAATGATCATGATAGTTACGGTGGCCATGCTGTCATTTGGCAACGGGCCTTCAAGGCTTGGTGGATTCCTTTTGATATTTGCCATATGGGATATCTTCTACTACATTTTCCTGAAGGCCCTCCTCGGATGGCCCTCATCCCTGCTGACCTGGGATATCCTTTTTCTGATCCCTGTCACCTGGACCGGTCCTGTGCTGGCACCTGTTATAAACTCCCTCACTATGATCGTAATTGCCGGTTTATTGGTCGCCAGAAATCCTGACAAGTCAAGGTCCCCTCTCTCTGTTTTTGAATGGGCACTCCTTTTGTTCGGTGCAGCCATAACCATAACAGGGTATGTTTTTGACTACGTGGCCTATCTCCTGGAATGGTTTTCTCCGAAGGAAATATTAAGTCTGCCCTTGCAGGAAGGCATACTGGATTATTCAATGGATTACATACCAAGGGAATTCAACTGGATGCTGTTCCTTACGGGAGAACTTTACTTCATTCTAGCAATATTCTCCTACCTGAGACGTAAATAAAGCACCACTGGTAAAAATTCCTAATTTCGTTGTCTGAAAAAAAATTGAATAATGTCGGTTATAGTTGATGGCATAACGAAGTTGTACGATGCTCAAAAAGCCCTTGACGACGTTTCTTTTACTGTTGAGCGCGGTGAAGTGGTTGGCCTGCTGGGGCCCAACGGTGCAGGCAAGTCAACCCTGATGAAGATCATAACTTGTTTCATACCTCCTAATGAAGGGATTGTGACAGTTGAAGGTTACAATACAGATGAAGAATCGCTGGAAGTACGGAAAAGAGTTGGCTACCTCCCCGAAAACAATCCCCTGTACCTGGAAATGTATGTGAGGGAATACCTTCATTTTGTTGCTAGCCTGCATAACGTGAAAAATAACGCCGGAAACAGGGTTGATGAAATGATAGAAATGACAGGGCTCGGTGCTGAACAGAAGAAAAAGATAGGCGCACTTTCAAAAGGATACCGGCAACGCGTGGGTCTGGCACAGGCCATGATACACGACCCGGATGTTTTGATCCTGGATGAACCTACATCGGGGCTTGATCCTAACCAGCTTAAAGATATCAGATCACTCATAAGCCGGATGGGGGAAGAAAAGACGGTAATTCTCTCCACTCATATAATGCAGGAGGTGGAAGCCATATGCAACAGGGCCATCATCATCAACCACGGAAGGATCGTTGCGGATGACTCAACAGCCAACCTCAGCCGGAGTGCAAAAGACCGTAACATTATTACCGTGGAGTTCAACAAAAAGGTAGGTGCTGAAAGTCTTGAAAAAATCGAAGGTGTGATAAAGGTCACTTCAAAAAGTGAAACTTTGTTTGAGCTGGAAACCCCGGCCGACAGAGAAATGAGAGACAAGATCTTTTCATACGCGGTTGAAAACAAACTGATTGTGCTTTCCCTCTCAAAAACGGAACAGCGGCTTGAAGATGTTTTCAGGCAGCTTACAACATCCATATGACCCCGTTGGTTATCAAGGAAATTTATATTTTTGCGCGATCTGTCAAGAGTTTACCTGGCAGGAAATATTCATTACTACCATAAACAAGCTCATATTATGTCATATTTATTTACCTCAGAATCGGTTTCGGAAGGTCATCCCGACAAAGTAGCCGATCAAATCTCAGATGCCTTACTGGATGAATTCCTGAGGTGGGACCCTGCCTCGAAGGTGGCCTGCGAAACCCTGGTGACAACAGGGCTGGTTGTTTGTTCCGGCGAAGTCAAGACAAGGGGATGGGTAAACATAGATGATGTTGCAAGAAAAACCATCAGCAAGATCGGGTACACCAAAGCTGAATATAAATTCGACGCCAACTCTTGCGGGATCATTTCCACTATTCAGGAACAGTCGCGCGATATCAGCCGTGGAGTGGAGAAAAGTGATAAATACGAGACCGGTGCAGGTGACCAGGGGATGATGTTCGGGTATGCATCCACTGAAATGGACAACTACATGCCCCTTCCCATCGAATTGTCCCATATAATCCTTCAGCAACTGGCAGCCATCAGGAAAGAGGGCAGGGAAATGACTTACCTGAGGCCCGATTCCAAGAGCCAGGTCACCATAGAATACAACAACGACAGGCAACCCGTCAGGATAGACACTGTAGTGATATCAACACAGCACGATGACTTCGATACGCCCGAGAAAATGCAACCCAGGATCAAGGCCGACATTGAAACAATCCTTATTCCAAGGGTTAAAAAGGAAGTGCCTGAAAGGATCAAGAAACTATTCAACGATTTCAGGTTGTTTGTCAATCCAACAGGAAATTTTGTAATTGGAGGGCCTCATGGCGACACAGGGTTAACCGGTCGGAAGATCATTGTTGATACTTACGGAGGGATTGCTCCTCACGGAGGTGGCGCTTTCTCAGGCAAGGATGCAACCAAGGTTGACCGGTCGGCTGCCTATGCAGCCCGGTACATAGCCAAAAACCTCGTTCATGCGGGAGTTGCCGATGAGGTGATCATCCAGCTCGCCTATGCGATCGGGGTGCCGGAACCAGTTGGTCTTTATATAAATACCTTCAATACGGTAAAGGTGAAAGATGCTGCGGGCAAAACAATTACTGATGATGAAATAGCAAGGAGGATCAATGAGATGATCGACCTGAGGCCGTATGCCATTATTGAAAAATTCGGATTGCTGAACCCCGTTTTTGAGCCCGCAACAACCTACGGGCACTTTGGCCGTGACAATTATGAGAAAGAAGTGGAAGTCTATTATGAAGATGACACCACCCATAAGAAAACGGTCAAAGGAGAAGAAAAGATCTTTAAGAAAGTGGAGTTCTTTGGCTGGGAAAAAACAGATATGGCTGAAAAAATAAAAAAAGAATTCGGAATGTAAACAAACTATATTCACAAAAAAAACCCGGCTGGTTTAACTGGCCGGGTTTTTTATTGAGTGATGTATATTTTTAATTGTTTATGATCAGTTTTTGGGTGTCGACCCTTTCGCCGTCAGCAATCAGGTTATAGAAATACACACCCTGGCGGAGATCGGATACATTCACTGCAATAGTTCCCTCGTTCCCGTTGAGTGGGATATCCATAATTTTTGATCCAAGGATATTGCTGATCACTATGCTTGCTGTCGCTGTCGATTGCGGAAGAGCATAGCTGAAATTCACCCTTGAAGTGGCCGGGTTCGGATAAACCCTGGATGAAACATTGGCAGTTGCCGGATCATCAGAGATTCCGGCAGGGCTGGCGTTGAACTGGACCGTAACCGAAACCGAATCATCCGGATTGTTTACATCCCACCAGCAGTACCTTATCACTGACTTTCCAGGAATATCGTTTGGCTCGTAATCCCCGAAAAATTCATCTGTTGTCTGACCTGCTTCTATCAACACCTCAGCCGGTGAAATGTAGACAAACGGAGGATAGCAGGCTCCCCAGCAAAAGTAATTAGAAGTACCCGCAAGGGTATCTCCCTCGTTGATTACCTTCTTTGCTTTTACGGTAAGATTCGACGAGGCATTGTTGGTCACGTCAATGGCAGCTTGTATGAGATCATCTGATGGATCTCCATTTGCATAGATCATCGAATTGGGCTCAACCGGTTCACCTTCATAGGTAAGAGAAAGATTCTGCCCGAAAAGGAAGATGGTTGAAACTGCAAGAATAAATAAGAGTAAAGTTTTCTTCATATCGTTCAGGTTTTAACAGAGATTTTTAACAAATTTTTTGCAAAGATAATCCAATTTTGTGGATTTCATTTTTACTTTCTCACTGATAATCTGATATCTTTGCAAAATACTTGCAACTATCATAATATTTATACCTCTTCATATAACCTACAAGTTTAAAAGAAAAAATCGCTATAAACTAAACATGCTATAACCATGAAAAAAACATTTTTACTTTCATTGATACTGATACTGACTGTTTCCCTTGCAGCCCAGCGCGTATCGAGAGACAAAGTTGTTCTTGAAATAGCAACCGGTACGTGGTGCCCTTATTGTCCGGGTGCAGCAATGGGCGCTGACGAACTCATCGAGAACGGCCATGATGTGGCTGTGATAGAATATCACAACGGTGACCCATATGCAAATGTCTATTCAAACGCCCGGAACTCTTATTACAATGTAACCGGATACCCCACAGCTCATTTCGATGGCCTAAACCCTTATGTCGGGGGCAGCAGCACACAAAGCCTTTACGGTCCCTACCTGAGCAGGGTCAACCAGCGCCTAGCGATCCCTTCCGACTTTACCATTGACGTGAGTGGTGAACACATGGGGCTCAGTGAGTGGGACATCACCGTTGATATTGAACAAGTATCTGCTTACAGTGGATCCAACCTGAGGCTGCACGCAGCTATCACCGAATCGCATATAGAGGAATCATGGCAGGGGATGGACGAACTTAATTTTGTCTGCAGGCTGATGGTTCCCAATCAGAATGGAACAGCTATTAGTTTTTCAGGCGGAAACACAATCCAGGAAGAGCTTCAGTTGACAATAGATGAAGAGTGGGACCCGGTCAACTGCGAACTTGTGGTTTTTATCCAGGACAATTCAACCAAGGAAATTCTGCAGGGCACCAAGATGGATCTCCTCGATTTCCCTTCAGCTTTCGATTCGGAAGTCGCTACGCTTGAAATCGGGAACATCCCTGAAACTACCTGCAGCGGAAGCTTTGAACCTTCAGTAATAATCAGGAACCAGGGTAATGACCCCCTCACCTCTCTCGACATAGCCTACAGCGTGAATGAAGGCAATCCTGAAACATATCAGTGGACCGGAAACATTGAATATCTTGATTCTTTGGAAGTTACACTTCCCACCATCAACTTCACGGTGGAGGAAGAGAATAACCTTGCGGTCACCTCCGAAAACCCGAACCAGGCGCCCGATCCTTACCCGTCGAACGATGACAAGGAGCAAATGGTTGAAAAGGGCGACATCACACCCAGCACCATCAACCTGATCCTGAGAACAGATGCCAACCCCACAGAAACGACATGGGAAATAGTGGATTCTGAAGGTGAGGTAATTTATTCAGGCGGTCCTTACTCTAACTCCGGAGAGATGATAATGGAAGAGTTCGAGCTTGCCAATCCTGATTGCTATTCGTTCAACATTTACGATGCCGGCGGCAATGGGCTGATGCAGCCGGGCTTCTACAGTCTCTATTACGACAACAACATTACCATAGCACAGGGAACCTCTTTCGGTTCCATGGAAGCAACTGAATTTACTGCCGACGATGGCGTGGGCATTGGTGAAAGCGGCCTGGCCGGAAGCCTAAAAGTTTTCCCCAATCCGACCACCGGTAATGCAACAGTGGAATTTGCTACGGAAGAGGGAGGAAAGGTAACCATAGAAGTGTACAGTGCTTCAGGTGAAAGAGCATTTTCTGTCACGGATGAAAGAGATCCGGGCACTCACCGTGTCAGTCTCGATCTCGGTGGTAACGCCTCAGGAGTCTATTTTGTTAAAGTGACCTCGGGCAATAAAGTCGTTACCCAAAGGATATCCTTACTTTAGGAGTCCTTCGATAAGATCGTCATCGGCAATGTTTGGCAGGGTGACCCTGAGACGGGGTTCAGCCTCCATTGCCTTTTTTATTGCAAAAACGGCTTCATCGTTCCTTGCCCAGCTCCGGCGGGCAATCCCGTTGTTGACGTCCCAGTGCAGCATCATTTTCAACCTGCGGTCAGCATCATCCGAGCCGTCGAGCACCATGCCGAAACCGCCGTTGATGACTTCGCCCCAGCCTACACCGCCTCCGTTGTGTATCGAAACCCATGTTGCCCCGCGGAAGCTGTCGCCAATAACGTTCTGAACTGCCATATCGGCCGTAAAACTCGATCCATCGTAAATATTCGAAGTTTCCCTGAACGGTGAGTCTGTTCCTGATACATCATGGTGATCACGTCCGAGCACGATAGGTGCCTTGATCTTACCTTCCTTGATGGCTTTGTTGAACGCCTCAGCAATTTTTATCCGGCCTTCGGTATCGGCATAAAGGATACGCGCTTCCGAGCCTACCACCATCTTGTTCTCCTCTGCCGAATTTATCCACAGGAGGTTATCGCTCACCTGCTGCTTTATTTCAGCAGGAGCATGTTTCATCATTTCCTCCAGCACATCTCCGGCTATTTTATCCGTAGTCCTGAGATCCTCATGATTACCTGAGGTACATACCCAACGGAAGGGGCCAAAACCATAGTCAAAGCAAAGGGGCCCCATAATGTCCTGTACATAGGATGGGTATTTAAAAGTGCCATCGGGATCCATCACGTCTGCACCTGCCCTACCCGACTCCAGCAGGAAAGCATTCCCATAATCCCAGAAGTACATTCCTTTTGCAGCCATTTCGTTGATGGCTTTCACCTGTTTCCTGAGCGACTCCTTTACATGTTTCTTAAACTCTTCAGGATTCTCAGACATCATGCGGTTCGATTCCTCGAAGGTAAGTCCCGCAGGATAATAACCTCCGGCCCAGGGATTATGCAGGGAAGTCTGGTCTGAACCAAGTTCGATCAAAATATCACTTTTATTAAGCGATTTCCAGAGGTCCACTATGTTACCCTGGTATGCAAGCGAAACAGCTTCTTTATCATTTTTCGCTTTCTTTATCCGCGCAAGCAATCCGGTAAGATCGGTGTAGACTTCATCTACCCATCCCTGGGAATGCCGTTTTTCAACTGCTTTTGGGTTGATCTCTGCAACTACACCCACAGCTCCTGCTATTACCGCAGCCTTGGCCTGTGCTCCCGACATCCCGCCCAGACCAGATGTAACAAATACCTTACCGGCAAGCCCAGGATCATCCGCTTTCAGACGCCTGCCCGCATTGAGAATAGTAATGGTAGTACCGTGCACTATGCCCTGAGGGCCGATATACATGTAAGAACCTGCAGTCATCTGTCCGTACTGTGAAACACCCAGGGCATTGAACCTTTCCCAGTCGTCTGGTTTTGAATAATTTGGTACCACCATGCCGTTTGTGACGACTACCCTGGGGGCATCAGGATGAGACGGGAAAAGGCCCAGCGGATGGCCTGAGTACACGACAAGTGTTTGCTCATCAGTCATTTCTGCCAGGTACTTCATAGTGAGAAGATATTGTGCCCAGTTCTGGAAAACGGCACCGTTGCCGCCATAGGTGATCAACTCATGGGGATGCTGTGCCACCGCCTCATCCAGGTTGTTCTGTATCATCAGCATAATGGCTGCAGCCTGCTTCGATTTACATGGGTAAGCATCAATTGGGCGTGCATATATTTTGTAGCGCGGCCTGAAACGGTACATGTAGATCCGGCCATATTTTTCAAGCTCCTCAGCAAATTCCGGCGCAAGCACAGGATGGTGCTTTTTATCGAAATAACGCAACGCATTCTTCAATGCAAGCTGTTTTTCCTTTCCAGATAAAATCTCTTTCCGCTTAGGCGCATGGCTTACATTTTCATCGTATGGTCTCGGCTCCGGAAGATCGGCCGGGATACCCTCAATAATTGCTTTCCGGAATGATGCTGTGTCCATTATCTTACTAATTTTTCTTATTGCATTGCAAAAGTAAGAATAATTGACTGTAGGCTGTTAGCCTTTGGCTGATGGCTTTTTGCATCATTTCGTCACTAGCACGAGTATCCTCGACGTACTCCAGAATTCACCGGGATCTGCTATAGAAAGCTGATTGTTGGTCTCGTCTTTCTTTAAGAGATATGAATCCTGCGGATGAGGGGTCACCACACGAGGTTTCTTACCCCTGAAGGCGACTGAACCAAAAGTAGATATATCCACTTCACTGAAGAGCTTTTCGTTAGGGTCGTCCCTGAGACGCAAAGTGCTGCCTATGCCGAGGATACCGCCGGTTTTCTCGACCACTCCTTTTTCAATAAGCTCCTTTTCTTTCCCCACGGCAAGCCAGGCACGGTTAAGATCAGCTTTCTGGCCTTCAATGATATCCTGTTTGATCGAACCCACAGTTTCAAGTGATGACACGAGGTATTCAAGCTCATCAACCTCGAAATTCATCTCCACAAGATGCCTTTTCAGGGTGTCTATCTGGTCCTCCTTAGCCAGAATGGCTTCGTTAAGTGCCGTGACAGTTTGCCTGAATGCATCCATTTTAACTCCCGACCTTCTCAACTCCTCTTTTAACGAGGCCAGCCTGTTATAATTCCCCCTGAGAACAGCAGCAACATTGTTGATCTCACGAATTACACGAAGCTGGACATCGGGAGGCACTTCATCTTTACTGATCGAACCCGCATCAATGAGTTCTTCTTTAGCCTTAATAAGAGAAAGATTTTTCTCGATCGATGCAAGTGTTATCAGTAATTCGCTTACCAGTCTGTCCTTTTCCTCAACCTGCTGTTGCAAGGCTGCATAATCAGCCTCGAGCTTTTCATATTGTTCTGTCTTGCTTGAACATGAGGCCAGTGTCAGGACCAGCCCCATTACCAATGCAAAGAAACCTGTAGGTTTCATAATAACCTCCTTTTTTAGGGTTTAACAAGGATCTTGTCAATGGTAGATATCCGGGCTGATAATTTTACTTTAGCGTAGAAGTGCTTATTCGGATGATTTTAATATTTGAACGGAGGGGTGTGTAAGAATATTTTGAGGGCAGTTTTATCAGATGCTCCCCTGCATCCTTTTCATGACATTCTGAAGGAATTCCCGGGCTCTGAAAAGTTGCGCCTTTACCGTGCCAATAGGGAGGTCCAGCTCTTGTGATATTTCCTCGTAAGAAAATTCCTTAAAATATCTTAATTCTATCAGTTTCCGGTAATGAGGCTTCAGTTTTTCCACAACCTGGCGCATCGTATCGAGCTTCTGTTCCCTTATGAAATTTTCTTCAGGGTCCAGGGTATCGGAGGGTATCTGATCGGCCATTTCTCTTTTGTCATCCTCACCTTCAACATTATTCAGGGAAATAAGCCTCCTCTTCTGTTTCCGCATATAATCGATGCAATTGTTGGAGGCTATTCTGAACAACCAGGTACTGAAAGCAAAGTCAGGTGTGTATTGGTGCAGGTTCTTGAATGCCTTTCCAAAAGCTTCAATAGTAAGATCTTCAGCATCCTGTGGATTGTTGGTCATTTTTAAAAGCATGAAATAGAGTGAATCCCTGTAGTTTTTCATCAGTTCGGCATAAGCTCCCCTGTCCTCACCCCCAAGGGCAGCCCTGACGAGTTCATAATCCCGCCTTGCCTTATCTGTCATATGCTGGTTCACTTCCATTTCTCAGGTTTTACAATAAGGGTACTAAAATATAGCAAGGGATTTATAAAAGTCATAAACAGGTCGAGAACCGGCGAAACGATAGATAAATCGGTTTCATCAAGCTCTATCGCAGCTTTCCTGAATACCATCAGCAGGGAGGCCAGGTAAAGAAGGAGCCCTGCCAGAATGATCAGTAAATTATAGTTCATTATAATAAGAACAACTGCGAAAGAATAAAACAGCACTTTCGATAAGCCATACCACATAAGTGCCCTCCTGGATTTTTTGCTGTAGTGCCTTCCGGTTGTAAAGTGCCTTCGTTTTTGTGTAAACCAGTCGCTGAAACTCCTTTTTGCAGCAGAAATTGTGTGACTTGCCTTTGATATTTCTATCTGGGTGTTGGTTTTGGTAGCCACACTGTTCACAAACAAGTCATCATCGCCAGAATGTACTGTATAGTGGGAACTGAATCCTTTCTGCCCGAAGAAAAGGCTTTTCCGGTACGACAGGTTGCGGCCCACTCCCATGTAGGCTTTTCCTGCAAGTGCCAGGGACAGGTACTGGATGGCAACATGGAAAGCATCAAAACGTATGAACCTGTTCAAAAAACCGGGTCGTTTTTCATAGGCACCGTAACCAAGCACAATGTCCTTGCCTTCCATGAAACCCGATTGCATCCTGCGCACCCACTGGTTGCTGGCAGGGGTGCAGTCGGCATCGGTGAGCAGGACAATATCATAGGAGGCCGATTTGATACCAAGGGATAGTGGGAATTTCTTTCCTTTGAAAAAATTAAGGTTTTGCTTAAGGTCAAACACCTTGAGGTTACCATACCTTTTCTTGTAGTCCTTGAGCAGTTCTTCTGTGTTATCGTCAGAGGAATCATTCACCACTATCAGTTCGAATTCAGGGTAGTCCTGGTCGAGCCAGTGCGGCAGGTTGGTGCGCAGGTTTTCGTACTCATTCCGCGCACATACCACTATGGATACAGGTTGTTGGCTACTGCTCTTTTCACCGGGTTTATAGAAAGATAACCTGCTGAAATAGAACCAAACATAAAACATCTGAATAAAAAACCCAAGCGCGAAGAGTAGCAGGAGGACCATTGGGAAGACCTCCGAGAACTCCGGGTGTAGGGGATATTCAAGCATAGTGGTTATACAAAAATATTGATTCAAAACCCAGAAGGCATATCTTTGAAAAATATTTATTAACAATGGATTTTTCAATAACTCATACAGATGAAACCTGCGCTGCACGGGCAGGAGAGCTGATCACAGGTCATGGAAAAGTGAAAACACCGGTTTTTATGCCCGTCGGCACCGCCGGGGCCGTAAAAGCTGTTCATATCAGGGATGTACGTGACGATTCCCGTGCCAGTATCATCCTGGGCAATACATATCACTTATACCTCAGGCCGGGGATTGAGATCATCAGGAAAGCCGGCGGCCTTCATCGTTTCAACGGATGGGACAGGCCCATTCTGACCGATAGCGGCGGCTACCAGGTTTACTCTCTGGCAGGAACAAGAAAATTAACAAAAGAGGGTGTTGTTTTCCAGTCACACATAGATGGGTCAAGGCACTCCTTCACACCGGAGAACGTAACAGATATACAAAGAGAAATAGGTGCGGACATAATAATGGCTTTCGATGAATGCACGCCTTACCCCTGTGAATATGATTACGCCCTGAGATCGATGGAGCTCACTCACACATGGCTCGACAGGTGCATTGATCGCTTCAAAAATACTTACCCTTCTTACAGCCATAGCCAGGCACTTTTCCCAATTGTGCAGGGAAGCATATACCGGGACCTCCGTGTCCGCTCTGCGGAAACTGTTGCATCAAAAGAAGCCGAAGGCAATGCCATAGGCGGGTTATCAGTTGGCGAGCCGCACGAGATCATGTATGAGATGACCGAAGCGGTTTGTGGAATTCTGCCAAAAGATAAGCCACGTTACCTCATGGGGGTGGGAACCCCGGTCAACCTCATCGAATCAATAGCTCTTGGGGTTGATATGTTCGACTGTGTAATGCCCACCCGGAACGGAAGGAACGGGATGTTGTTCACTTCGGAAGGGATTATGAACATGAAAAACGAAAAATGGAAAACCGACCATTCACCCATTGATCCGAACGGACTTTCTTTCGTTGACAGTGCATATTCACGTGCCTACCTGAGGCACTTATTCACAGCCAACGAGATCCTTGGCCCCATGATTGCAAGCCTGCATAACCTCCGGTTCTATACATGGCTGATGGAAACAGCCCGTCAGAAGATAGCTGAAGGGGAATTCGGGTTATGGAAAGACCAGATGGTAAAAAAACTTTCACAGCGGATCTGATTACATTCAATAACTTGATAACATTCGGGAATGGATTTAAACCCGGACTTCCATACAGTCTATATTTGTGCTGAATGCACTATAAGTCCATCGTAATTTCAGATGTCCATTTGGGGACTAAAGATTCAAAAACAAAGGAGCTCGCACAATTCCTGAAGAACAATTCATGCGACAGGCTTATCATAAACGGTGATTTCATTGATGCCTGGCATCTGATGAGGAAGGGGAAATGGGGCAAAAAAGACACCCGGGTAATCAGGAGGATACTCAAAATGACCGAAGAGTACAAAACCGAAGTTTTTTACATCAGGGGCAACCATGATGATTTCCTCGACCGGCTCATACCTGTTAACTTCGGTAACATAAAGATCATAAATGATATGACGATCACGAGCGGGGGTAAAAAGTTTTTCATAACTCACGGCGATATCTTTGACATCATTTCATACCGTTTCAAATGGATTGCGAACATCGGCGATATCGGCTACAAATTCCTTTTGTGGATGAACAGGAGGCATAACAAGATCCGCCGGTTGAAAGGCTTACCCTACCATTCACTTTCGCAAAAGATCAAACACAGGGTTAAAATGGCAGTCAACTTCATAGCCGATTTTGAAACGACAATGGTTGATTTTGCCCGTGCCCACAACTATGACGGGATCATCTGTGGTCACATCCATCAACCTGCACTAAAAGAAATAGAGAACATAACTTATATGAATTCAGGTGATTGGGTGGAAACTATGTCAGCGCTCGTGGAAAAAGAACCCGGTGAATGGAAAATAGTCTTTTATGAAACCATTCTTGAAAAGTAACTTTTGAACTTAAAGAAAACTTAGCCAACCTACAAGTTTATTGATAATTTTGCTCTTCGACAGGCGTTTATCCCCTGATGAAGAAGATCGACATCTATATTATCAAGAAATTCCTGGGAACTTTCTTCTTTGCCATTTCCCTGCTCATTATTATTGTCATCATATTCGATATATCTGAGAACATAGATGAATTCATAGAAAAAGGGGCACCGGTCAAGGGTGTTATATTCGATTACTACCTTAATTTCATACCCTATTTTGTCAACCTTTTCAGTTATCTCTTCACTTTCATATCGGTGATCTATTTTACCTCTAAGATGGCAGGGAACACCGAAATAGTTGCCATACTGAGCAGCGGTATCAGTTACCGGAGGATGCTAAGGCCCTACTTCTTTTCAGCCATAATCCTGGCGCTGATGTCGTTCTACCTGGCGAACTTCCTGATCCCGCGCACCAACCAGCACAGGAGGGTTTTCAAGAACAGGTATATTGAAGACCTTAACAAGGAGAAAGACCGTAACCTTCACCTCCAGATAAGCCCGGGCACTTATGTTTATGTTGAATACTTTCACCTTAACAGCCTTACCGGTTATAAATTTTCAATGGAGCAGTTTGAAGACGAAAAGCTGAAATACAAAATGATAGCCGACAGGATAGAATGGGATACCCTTACAGACAAGTGGGTCATCAAGAATTATTACGTGAGGTATATTGATGGGAAGGAGGAAAGGATGGAAAGCGGACTGGTGAAAGACACGGTGTTGAAACTCAAGCCATCCGATCTGTACTTCCAGAAGGAACGGTTTGAGGAGATGAACCTGATGGAGTTGAATGCATACATCGAGAAAGAAAAGATGAAAGGCTCGGAGGAGGTCATTTTCTATGAGGTGGAAAAACATACCCGTTTTGCGTCCCCGTTTGCCACACTTGTTCTTACCCTGATAGGCGTATCTCTGTCATCCCGGAAGATCAGGGGCGGTATCGGGATGCACCTGGGCCTGGGGATACTGATCACTTTTGCATTCATCTTGTTTATGAGGATATCAACAGTATTTGCCACTTACGGCAGCCTGCCCCCTGCATTTGCAGCCTGGATACCTAACATCATTTTCGGGATCCTCGGAATCTTTTTGCTTAGATCGGCACCTAAATGATCACAGCCGGCCCATCCATCTGAAATAATTTTCAAACCCGATATTTTCTTCGGGGACTTCTTTGCTGAAAATACCGCACACTGCCGATCCGCTCCCTGTGACAAAAGCATACAGGGCACCCTTATCATATAGGCTGCTTTTGATATTTCCCAGTTCGGGATAATGTTTTTCCAGGGCCGGCTCAAAATCATTGATCAGCTTTCCTTTCCAGTTTTCTATGCTTTCATTTAAAACAATACTCCCGGGATAGGCTGTTGAGCGACTGGCAGCGGTCACACTGTAAGCCCAGGAGGTATTTATATCGAACGGGGGTTTGATAACAACGAGGAAGAAACCGGAAAGGTCAACACCGGCGGGGCTGAGCAGCTCTCCCCTGCCCTTTGCCAGTGAAGGCATGCCTTTAATAAAAAAGGGACAATCGCTGCCAACGCCACCGGCAACGACCAGGAGGTCGCCATCACTGACCCCCGGCGCAAAGATTTCCCTGCATACCTTCAGGGCCGAGGCGGCATCTGAGGAACCTCCTCCCAGTCCGGCTCCCGCCGGGATCATTTTATGAAGATGAATACGAAGGGGAGGAATGTCAGTGTCTTTCCTTAATACATGAACAGCCTTCATCACCAGGTTATCTTCAGGTTTGCAACCCACAGGTATCCCTGAAAAAGAGATCTCATCTTTTTTATGCCCCTTAATAATTTCAAGCATATCACATATAGGAACAGGGAATAATACTGTTTCAATATCGTGGTAACCGTCGTCCCTTTTTCCTATTATTTTGAGGCCAAGGTTGATTTTGGAACAGGGAAAAACAATCATGGATCAAAAATAAAGAATATCCTGCCGTAACGGCTAAAATTGTAATTTTGGGGTCTGTTCCGGGAAACAAATCAACAATGGCAATAATCAATTCCGTACTGTCGTGGCTGATAAAAAAGCGTATGCACCAGATCGAGCTTTTTATAAAATATCCGCATGAAGTCCAGTCGGAGTGGTTCAAAAGGCTTATAAGTGCAGCGAAGGAAACAGAGTGGGGCAAAAAGTATGATTATTCAAGCATAGATTCGGTGGAAACTTTTAAAGAGAGGGTGCCGATCAACACTTACGAGAACCTGAAGCCATATATCGACAAGCTGCGGAACGGGATGCAAAATATTTTATGGCCCACCGAAATAAAATGGTTTGCGAAATCTTCGGGGACAACCACAGAAAAAAGCAAGTTCATACCTGTAAGCCAGGAAGCACTGGAAGAATCCCATTTTAAGGCCGGCAAGGATATGCTTTCCCTGTATTTCAATAATTTCCCCGATCCCGGGATCTTCGACGGGCGTGGCCTCGGTATCGGCGGCAGCCATAAAATTACCGAGTACAGCAATACTTCCTATTACGATGGAGACCTTTCGGCTATCCTCATACACAACCTCCCGATTTGGGCCGAATTCATCAGGGTGCCAAAAAGGAGCACAGCACTGATGGATAAGTGGGAAGACAAGATCGACAGGATGGCCGAAGAAACCATTCCCCATAATGTTACCAACCTGTCGGGTGTACCATCCTGGACGCTTCTGCTGCTTAAAAGAATAATAGAGAAGACAGGGAAGAACAATATACTTGAAGTCTGGCCAAACCTCGAGGTCTATTTTCACGGCGGGGTCAATTTCGCACCTTACAGGGAGCAATTTGCAAGTCTTATACCGGATAACGAGATGCAATATATGGAAACCTACAATGCATCGGAGGGCTTTTTCGGACTACAGGACCAGTCAGGTTCTGAAGAACTGCTCCTGATGCTTGATTACGGCATCTACTATGAATTCCTGCCGATTGACAGGCTAGATGACGAACACCCCCGGACTCTATCGCTCAGTGAAGTATCAAAGGATGAAAACTATGCCCTGATCATATCGACCAACGGTGGTTTATGGCGTTACCTTATTGGAGATACCGTAAAGTTCACTTCACTGGATCCTTTCCGCATAAAGATCACCGGCCGGACACGTAACTTCATCAATGCATTCGGTGAAGAGCTGATCATAGAGAATGCCGAGAATGCACTGGACATAGCCTGCAGCAAAAGCAAGGCGGTTGTGAATGAATTTACTGCGGCACCGGTTTATTTCAAAGATAATGAGGAGGCGGCCCATGAATGGCTTATAGAGTTTGAGAAAGAGCCGGAGAATATTGAATATTTCACCGAAGTACTCGATAATGCCCTTAAATCGCTCAATTCTGATTACGAGGCCAAGAGGTACCATGACCTGCTGCTAAAAGCGCCCCAGATACGAAAGGTCCCTTCAGGCACGTTCTACAAATGGCTTAAAAGCAAAGGTAAGCTGGGTGGCCAGCATAAAGTGCCGCGCCTGTCGAATAACAGGAAATACATTGAAGAGATTAACCATTTGTTAAAGAAAAACGGATAAATATCGAATGACCCTGAAATTGAAAATTATTCTGTCGGTTCCGGTCATTATCCTGCTGATATCAGCTTTATTTCTGGCAGCTTTTGGCGCCGGAGACTTCAAAAAATCGGGCCAGGTAAATGTTGACGGGACAATGCTGGCCTGCGACCCTCTGGGCAATGTCTATGTGACGGATGAATATGAGCTCAAAAAGCTCGATCCACAAGGAAAGGAATTGTTTACCTACAGCAATTTCATAGCAGGCAATGTTACTTATGTGGACCCTTCAGACCCATTCAAGGTCCTTGTCTATTTCAAGGAATTCGGCCAGGTAGATGTGCTTGACAATACCCTTTCACCAACCACCGATCCACTGCTCCTGCAGGCCTATGGTTATGAACTGGCCACACTGGTCTGCAGGTCATACAATAACGGAATATGGATCTATGATCCCCTGAACTTTGAGCTCCTGCGCTTCAATCAATCGATGAAGGTCTCTGACAGGACAGGCAATATAAACCAGTTGACAGGCCTGGAGTTAAACCCTAACTACCTTCTTGAAAGCGACAACAACCTTTACCTGAGCGACCCCTCTGCCGGATTGCTGGTTTTCGACAGATACGGGACGTATTACAAAACTTACCCGTTCAAGGACATAAAGTCATTCCAGGTCCAGAACGAAAAGATCATATATTTCACCGGGGAAAAATTGGTGATCCATGATACGAGGAAATTAGTATCTTCGGAGGTTAAAACCGGAATTTCCGGAGTAGTCGACGCGAAGGTGAGCCTGGATCTTGATCCTCAGCAAGTTTACCTACTTGACGGGAAAAAGCTCCACATCCTTCAGAAAAAGAACTAATATCAAGTAATAACCTAACTATGCACATTGCGGTTGCCGGCAACATCGGATCAGGTAAAACGACACTTACAGGACAATTAGCCAAACATTTTGGCTGGGAAGCACATTATGAGGATGTGGAATCAAATCCCTACCTTCACAGCTTTTATGAGGATATGCAAAGGTGGTCGTTCAACCTGCAGATCTACTTTCTTAACAGCCGTTTCAGGCAGATCGTCACAATCAGGAACAGTGGCAAGGATGTGATCCAGGATCGCACCATCTATGAAGATGCCTACATTTTTGCTCCTAACCTGCACTCGATGAACCTGATGGAAACCCGCGACTACGAAAACTACAGTGCGCTTTTCGAGCTTATCAGCTCATTTATAAAACCACCCGACCTGCTCATTTATCTCAGGTCCAGCATCCCGAATCTTGTCAAGCAAATACAAAAACGAGGGAGGGACTACGAAGAATCGATCCGCCTTGATTACCTGAAAAGCCTTAACGAAAGGTATGAGGCATGGATAACAAAATACAAACTTGGTAAGCTGCTGATCGTTGATGTTGATGAAATAAATTTTGCCGATAATCCCAAAGATCTCGGATGGATCATCGACAGGGTAAACGCAGAGGTCCACGGCCTTTTCGACTGACAGGAGCTCCGTCAGCAGCTTTCATGCAACAATCTGCCTGTCATAATCTATAAATCAGAAAAACAATGCAATGAAGATCATAGGAGTAATTCCGGCGCGATATCATTCAACCAGGTTTCCAGGGAAGCCCCTTGTGATGATCCGTGACAAAACTATGATCAGAAGGGTTTATGAGCAGGCAATGGAAGCGAAATGCCTTTCAGGCGTTATAGTCGCTACCGATGATAAGCGCATCTTTACCCATGTAAAAAATTTCGGGGGGAATGTGTTGATGACATCCCTCCGGCATCAAAGCGGAACGGAACGCTGTGGTGAGGTACTTGAGCAAAGCCGGGAAACTGTTGATGCAGTTATCAACATCCAGGGAGATGAACCTTATATCGATCCCGGCCAAATTGACGAAGTGGGTCAGCTTCTGGAAACTCCGGATACAGGAATTGCAACGCTTGCACAAGTTATCGAAACGGAAAAAGAGATCAGTGATTCCAACGTAGTAAAAGTAGTTTTCGACTATAATAAAAACGCACTGTATTTCAGCAGGGCACCCATCCCTTATCTTCGTTCCGCTGAAGCGGGCCATTGGTGCGATCAAAAACATCATTACAAGCACATCGGCATATATGGTTACAAAGCTGAAATTCTAAGGCAACTCATTAAACTTCCTGAATCGAATGTTGAAAAGGCAGAGTCGTTGGAGCAACTTCGCTGGCTTTCAGCCGGATATGATATCCGGACAGGAATTACGCATTATGATTCAATTTCTGTTGACACTCCGGAAGATTTATCAAAATTTACTAACAAGCCTTGAACAGCGCAGGTTAGATTTATATTTTAGTGCGAACTTTTGAGAATGAGGCAACCGGAATATTACATTAAAGAGCTGTTAAAAGAACACGATTGTGTGGTCATACCGGGTTTTGGCGGCTTCCTTGCGCGATATACCGGTGCATATATCAACCCTGTGAACAACAGGATCTATCCCCCGGCACGCACTATCGGTTTTAACAGGAAGCTCAACAAGAACGACGGTTTGTTGACAGGCAAGATCAGTGATGGTGAACACATCAGTTACAGAAAGGCAGGAGAGGTTGTTGAGCGGTTTGCACAATCTCTTGCCTCTACCTTAAGCTCTAATAAGAATTATCACCTGGAGGGTATAGGCACCTTTAAGGTCGACCCGGAGAACAACACTTTTTTCGAACCTGTCGACCAGCCCGAGATCTGGGACGAAGGCTATGGCCTGAAGCCAATCTTCTCCCCACCGGTCCTCAGGGAGGAAAAAAGAAAAAGAGCATACCCTCAAAAGAAAGACCGAATACCTTACCGATCCGGACAGAAAGTACCGGTGATGGTAAAGCTGACCCTGGCAGTTGCTGTACCCATTATATTATTCCTGGTTTACGGAATCCTTGATCCTTCCGGTGTAAAACAGATCCCGGCTAATTATTCCGGTCTTGTTAATGTCGAAAGGTGGTCAGGTATTTTGTCCACAGGTGAAGACAGGATAGAATTTGTTGATGCCCCCACAAAACTTCAACCACTTTTGTACAAAACTTCAGTTCAAACCATCATCCCCAAATTAAGGGAGGCAAATGAACTGGCACATTTTGATCACCATTTTGGTATCCCGGAAATCAAAGGGCCAGAAGCTAAAACCAAATTGAGGTACTATATTATCGGTGCCTCATTTACAAACCGTGACCAGGCCTTGGAAATGGCAGAAGAGTTGAAATATAATGGGTTTCAGCCTGCACTTATAAGTGACCCCTCATTAAGCAGGTACAGGGTCAGTTATTCATCGTTCAAAAATAAGGAAGATGCTCTAGAAAGGCTTGCAGTATTGAGAGAAGAAGTTAATCCTGAATGCTGGATCCTGAAAAGATAGTTTCATATACTTTTATAATTTTGCGCTTCTAACCCAACATTGCTCACTGTGGTTAAGAAGAAGTTAATACGCTTCGCCGAAAATTTCACTTTCAGCCACCTTTTCCAGCAGTCGTACCACGAACTTATGCAGGGTTTCCCGCTGAAAGGTAAATGGCGTGATAATTATTTCGGTAACCTGAACCCCATTACTCTTGAGCTCGGATGCGGTAAAGGGGAATACACAGTTGGCCTTGCCAGGATCTACCCTGAAAGAAATTTCATTGGTGTGGATATAAAGGGAGCACGGATGTGGAAGGGATGTAAGGCGGTTGAGGAGGAAAAGCTGAAAAACGTTGCTTTTATAAGGACAAAGATAGAATTGATAGAGCATTTCTTCGTCCCGGGTGAAACAGACGAGATCTGGCTTACCTTTCCCGATCCAAGGCCGAAAAAGCCCGACCGGAAGAAAAGGCTCATTTCACCGGAATTCCTTAAAAGATATAGCGGCATCCTGAAAGAAGGAGGACTGATCCATCTGAAAACCGACAACGAAAAGCTCTATGACTATACCCTTGAAGTAATAAAAGAAACAGGTCAGGAACTGGTCTATTCAACCAATGATCTGTATAATTCAGGTTTTGAAGGATCTGCTGTTTCTTTCAGGACATTTTATGAGGAGATGTTCCTGAAGGAAAGCGTCAGGATAAATTATCTGCAATTTAAATTCAGGCCTGTCAAATGAACGAAAGCTTTTTCCAAAAGGTCTATGAAGTTGTAAGGCAGATACCTTACGGACGGATTACAAGTTACGGAGCAATTGCCAGGCACCTGGGCTCTGGTGGTTCAGCGAGAATGGTGGGCTGGGCAATGAACAGTTCCCACAAGTCTGCAGTCGATATTCCGGCCCACAGAGTGGTGAACAGGAACGGATTGCTCACGGGAAAGCATCATTTCGGAGGCCCTGACGTTATGCAGCAATTGCTTGAAAGCGAAGGCATTTCCGTTGCCGATGACAAGATCATTGATTTTGATTCACTATTCTGGGATCCTGCACATCATCTCCGATAAAAACGCGGGTATTTCATATTCCCTTCAGACCATTCTTCAAGTGCTAATTTTCAGCATGTTAGAGTTAACACCTTTTAACAGGGGGTTTAACATCTTTTAACATAAAAGCCACAACGTTTCTTATAGTCAAGAGTTACTTTTGTGCCGCACCAATTGCGTATTTATGATGATTGAAACAGATATTAAAGCACTCAACGACAAAATTCAGAAGGAGAGTGAATTTGTCGATATGGTAAACCTGGAAATGGGGAAGGTCATAGTGGGCCAGAAACAGATGGTAGAAAGGTTGCTCATTGGTCTCCTTTCCAATGGCCATATTTTGCTGGAGGGGGTACCCGGCCTTGCCAAGACGCTTGCCATAAAATCACTGGCCAATGTGATCGATGCCAGGTACAGCAGGATACAGTTTACCCCCGACCTGTTGCCCGCCGACCTCATCGGTACGATGATCTACAGCCAGAAGAAGGAAGATTTTGAAGTGAGGAAAGGGCCTATTTTCGCAAATTTCATTCTTGCGGATGAGATCAACCGTTCGCCGGCAAAAGTGCAGAGCGCCCTTCTGGAGGCCATGCAGGAGCGGCAGGTGACCATCGGTGACGAAACTTTCACACTCCAGGAACCCTTCCTGGTGATGGCTACCCAGAACCCCATAGAACAGGAAGGCACCTATCCCCTGCCTGAAGCACAGGTAGACCGTTTCATGCTGAAGGTCGTAATTGGCTACCCCGACAAGGAAGAAGAAAAAAAGATACTCCGGCAGAACATCCAGGATACCTTCCCAGTGACCAATAAAGTGATCAAGCCGGCTGCTATTTTAAAGGCACGGAAAGTGGTGAGAGAGGTTTACCTGGATGAAAAGATAGAAACCTACATTACCGATATCGTATTCTCTTCCAGATTCCCTTCAGAATATAAACTTTCGAAGTTCGAGCCGATGATCCAGTACGGTGCATCGCCAAGGGCAAGCATAAACCTTGCACTGGCAGCCAAAGCTTTTGCTTTTATACGGAGAAGGGGTTATGTGATCCCTGAGGACATCAGGGCTGTGGCCTACGATGTGATGCGTCACAGAATAGGTCTCACTTATGAAGCCGAAGCCGAAAATATTACCACCGAAGACATCATCAATGAGGTCCTTAATACGGTCGAGGTCCCTTAGGTGGGTAACGGCTGACCTTCTGGCTAAATTATTCAAAACCAAGCAAGAAAGAAATTGGAACACGCTGATATCATAAAAAAAGTCAGGAAGATTGAGATCAAGACAAAGGGCTTGTCGAACCAGATCTTTGCAGGGCATTACCATAGTGCCTTCAAGGGCAGGGGTATGGCTTTCAGCGAAGTAAGGGAATACCAGGTAGGTGATGATATCAGGTCGATAGACTGGAACGTGACAGCCAGGTTCAACCACCCATATGTAAAAATATTTGAAGAAGAGCGCGAACTTACCGTTATGCTCCTGGTGGATGTCAGTGGCTCGAATGAATTCGGAACACGTGCAAGGCTGAAGGAAGACATGATGACCGAGGTTGCTGCCGTGCTGGCTTTTTCAGCCATAAATAACAATGATAAAGTTGGTATGATCTTTTTCAGCGACCGGATCGAGAAATTCATACCCCCTAAAAAAGGAACATCACATATCCTCCGCATCATCAGGGAATTGATAGACTTCAAGCCTGAATCGCAGAAAACAGACATTTCAGAAGCCCTTAAATTTCTTACAAATGCCCTCAAGAAAAGATGCACGGCTTTTATTATCTCCGATTTCATTGATACGGGTTTCAAAGATGCGCTGACCATTGCCAATAACAAGCACGACGTGGTTGCCGTAAGGGTTTATGACGAGAGAGAAACAGAGCTTCCGAAAATGGGGATGGTCAGGATGTTCAACAAGGAAACGGGTAAAAGCCTGTGGGTGGATACACTGAACAGATCGACCAGGGAAAACTACAGGAAATGGTGGATTAAGCTCGAAGGTGAATTGAAAAGCATATTCAGAAAAAGCGGAGTCGATTCCACTACCATAAAAACCAATGAGGATTACGTAAAACCACTGGTCAATCTATTCAAGATCAGGGAGGCAAGGTTTTAAAATGATCAGGAAAGCTTTTCAAATAATGGCCTCTTTGCTTGTCCTTGCCACAGGATGGGGGAAGGTTTATTCACAAGTGACCGAAGCGAGGGTGGAACTCGACACCAATGCGATCCTGATCGGCGACCAGATAGAGCTTACACTGGCACTTGATGTGCCTTCGAACTCTGAAGTATTCTGGCCATATTTTACAGAAGACACTGTTGTTACCGGAATTGAGATCATCGGCTCAGGTGAGGTGGACACTACCGCACTTGACAAGGGTTACCTGCACCTGGAGCAAACACTCACTGTAACAAGCTTCGATTCGGGATATTATGCCATTCCACCTGTACCCTTCAAATTCAAAATAAAGGACGACACCACTGAATACAGTCTGCAGACGGTACCGGCTTACCTGCGGGTAAATTCACCCGATGTGGACATGAATGCAAACATAAAGTCCATCAAACCGCCACTGGAAGCGCCCTTTACGATCGACGAAGCGCTTCCGTACATTGGCGGAGGCCTTTTACTTGCTCTGATCATAGCAGGGATAATTTATTACCTGCGAAAAAGGAGGAAACACGAACCGGTATTCAGGCCGAGGCCGAAACCCAAAGTCCCGGCCCATGTCCGTGCACTGGAAGACCTCGAAAAGCTGAAGCTGAAAAAATTGTGGCAAAGTGGAAAAGTGAAAGAATTCTACATCGAGCTGACCGGTATTGTAAGGCTGTACATTGAAGACAGATTTGGTGTTGAAGCTCTGGAGTTAACCACAGGTGAGATTATGTTGGGCCTGAAGCCATTTAACATCAATAAAGAGGCCTTATCGAAACTGGAACAGACACTGGTCCTGGCCGACCTGGTAAAGTTTGCCAAAGAAAAGCCTTTGCCCGTTGAAAATGACACGAGCCTGAACAATTGCATCGATTTTGTGAGAGAAACGAAACCCATTGAACAACCGGAAAAGACAGAACAAAAAGAAACTGAAAAAATAAGCGCCTGATGTTTGACAACATTGAATTTGCAAACCCTGAAATGTTCCTGCTGATGCTGGTTATACCGGGCATGACAGCCTGGTATATCTACAAGCTCAGAAAGGGGTATGCAGAACTCCAGGTATCGAGCACCAGCGTGCTGGAAAATTCCCGCAGGAGTATCAGGCAATATCTCTTTCACAGCCTGTTTATTATGCGCATCCTTGCTATTGCCCTGCTTGTAACAGCTTTAGCAAGACCCCAGACGAGTACGAGCAGGCAGGATGTTTCGATAGAAGGGATAGACATTGTGATGGCGCTTGATGTTTCGGGCAGTATGCTGGCCCGGGACCTGAGGCCCGACAGGCTTGAGGCTGCAAAAGCTGTGGCACTTGATTTCTTCAGTGGCAGGCCAAACGACCGGATCGGGCTGGTTATCTTTTCGGGCGAAACTTTTACACAATGCCCTCTTACCACAGATCATACTGTGCTTAAGGACCTGTTTGCTGATGTTGAAAGCGGCATGATAGAAGATGGCACGGCAATTGGTGACGGGCTGGCAACAGCCGTTAACAGACTGAAGGAAAGCCAGGCCATCAGTAAGGTCATCATACTGCTAACCGACGGTGTAAACAATGCGGGCTCACTCGACCCGGTTTCGGCTGCAGAGATAGCTACCCTTTATGGAATACGCATTTATACAATTGGTGTGGGAACCACAGGTACAGCGCCCTATCCTGTACAAACACCTTTTGGCACACGGATGCAACGAATGGAAGTACAGATCGATGAGGAGCTTCTGCAAAAGGTGGCCGAAATGACCGAAGGAAATTATTACAGGGCCACAAGTAACCGGAAACTTAAAGAAATATACAATGAAATAGATAAACTTGAACGTTCGAAGATAGATATTACGGAATTCAGGAAGCTCAACGAGGAGTTCCTGCCGCTGGCACTTCTTGCTGCAGCTTTGCTGATACTGGAGATCCTCCTGAGAAACACTTTTTTCAGGACGATCCCATAAAAGGGGTTTTAAGAAAATGACCATAATCAGGTTTGAAAATATCGAGTTCTTGTATGCGCTTCTGCTCATACCCGTTTTCCTGGGGCTCTACATCTGGTACACTTACTGGAAAAAGAGGGTTCTGGATGATTATGGCGAAAGGGCAGTGATAAGCAAGCTTATGCCTTTGAAGTCGAACGGAAACCCGGGCTTCAAATTTGCCTTGTTGATGATATCCTATATATTCCTGGTTTTCGGGCTGGCAAATCCTCAGATAGGTTCCAGGCTCGAAAAAGTCGAGAGAAAAGGGTCAGACCTGGTCATCGCCCTGGATGTCTCGAACAGCATGCTTGCACAGGATATAAGGCCCGACAGGCTCACAAGGGCGAAGCAGGCAATCTCGAGGCTCATCGACAGGCTTCAGGGTGACAGGATAGGAATTGTGATCTTTGCAGGAAAAGCCTATTCACAATTGCCGATAACCTCCGATTACAGTGCAGCGAAAATGTTCCTCAATACTATTTCAACCGAGATCGTTCCGGTACAGGGAACTGCCATAGCTGATGCAATTTCACTTGCCACTGAGTCGTTCAAGGATGAAGACCACGGAAAGGCCATAATTGTTATCACCGATGGAGAAAATCATGAAGGTGATGCTGCTGAGGCAGCAAAAGAAGCTGCCGATATGGGAATAAATGTTTACACCATAGGTATGGGATTGCCCGAAGGAGCCCCGATACCTGTTTTTAATTCCCGTAACCAACTGACAGGTTACAAAAAAGACAAACAGGGCAATGCCATAATTTCACGCCTGAACGAAACCATGCTGCAGCAGATCGCAGCCGCAGGAGACGGCAAGTTCGTGCTCGCAAGCAACCGTTCAGGCGGTTTGGAACAAATTTTGGAGGAGATCAGCAAGCTGGAAAAAGCAGAATTCGAAACAAAGATGTTTTCCGACTATGAGGACAGGTTTCAGTACCTTATCGCTATTTCTTTGTTTCTGCTGGTTCTTGAGTTTTTACTTTTTGAAAGAAAGAGTAAGATCTCTGAAAAAGTTAAAATATTTTCAAGGCAATGAAAATGAACAAGTTTATCATTGGCATATTATTGATCCTGACAGGAAGCACGGCCTTCGGTCAGAGCGAAAAAAGGCTGATCCGGAGCGGCAACGACTATTATGAAGAGGGTGATTATAAAGAAGCTGAGATCAAGTACCTGAAATCCAGAGAAGTAAAGAATCCTTCTCATAAAGGTGCTTATAACCTCGGGAATGCTCACTACATGCAGAATAATTACAAAGAAGCCGTGCTGGCATTTGATACTCTGAGAGGATATAACCTTGATGAAGCAACAAGGGCGAAGGCATATTATAACCTTGGCAATTCCCTCCTGAAGATGTCGAAAGACACTTCAATCCAGCAGCAGGAAGCCGGAAAGGCTCTTCCGGCAAGTATTGAAGCTTTCAAGGAATCACTGAGGCTTGTTCCTGATGACCGTGATGCCAAATACAACCTTGCCTATGCCCAAAATCTTCTGAAAAAGCAGCAGCAGCAACAGCAGAACCAAAACCAGGATCAGCAGAATGAAGATCAGCAAAAGCAGCAGCAACAGAAAGACCAGCAACAACAAGAACAGCAACAACAAGAACAGCAACAACAAGAACAGCAACAACAAGAACAGCAGCAGGAACAGCAACAGCGACAGCAGCAGCAACGCCAGGAAGAAATTTCAAAGGAAGATGCAGAAAGGATCCTGCAGGCTTTGAAAAATGACGAAAAGAAGACCCTGGAAAACCTTAAAAAGGTAAAGGTAAAAACAGGTGCTTCTGCCAAATCGGAAAAGGACTGGTAAAGTCTTTATTAGATGAAAAAATTCGCCAAAATAGTGGCATTACTTATTATCACACTGCTTGCATTGCCTTTTACAGTGATGCAGGCACAGGATGCTGAATTTATTGCCTCGGCTAAAACGGTTGTTAGGGAAGGTGAGCAATTCAGGCTTACCTATACCCTTAATAAAAACGGTAGTGATTTCAGAGGCCCCGGGCTAAAGGGTTTTGCTATACTGAGCGGTCCCAGCCAGTCGACCAACAGAAGCTACCAGATCATTAACGGAGCCGTTACCCAGTCGTTCCAGCTTACATTCACCTACTTCCTCCAGGCGCTGGAACAAGGAGAATATATAATTGAACCGGCAAGAATCACCGTTGACGGAGAGAGCATTGAATCCAATCCTCTCACCATAAAAGTGAGAAAGGGAAATGCCCCTGCCCAACAGCCGCAGGGGTCACAAAACAATGTTTCTTCCGGTGAAAAGATCAGCGAAGATGATGTTTTCATAAAAGCCATAGTTGATAAGAGGGATCCGTACCAGGGGGAGCAGGTGATCATCACCTATAAGATCTACACAACCGTTCCAATCTCACAGATAGATATCACTAAATTGTCATCCTTTCCGGGCTTCTGGTATAAAGACCTCAGGGACAATAACCAATCGCTCAGACAATACAACGAAGTTATCAACGGAAAGGAGTATGTTGTGGCAGATTTGAGAAAAATAGCTCTTTTCCCCCAGAGAAGCGGAGAGATCAACATTGAAGAGATGGAGCTTGAATGCATGGCCCGGGTCCAGGGCAGAAGTTCTTCCAGGTTCCGGGACCCTTTCTTCGACAGTTTTTTTGATGACCCCTTTTTCAACAGGCAGAACATCCAGCTCAGAGTATCATCAAACAATATAAAACTGGATGTCAAGCCCCTGCCGACAGAAAGCAGGCCTGTGGCATTCAGCGGTGCCGTGGGCAGCTACAGTATGAATGCAGCTATCGACAGGTCGGAGGTCAAAACCAACGAAGCAATTAACCTCAAGGTTGATATTTCAGGTCGCGGAAATATTGAACTTATCAGTGAGCCGGATTTTTTATTCCCACCCGATTTTGAAGTTTACGACCCCAAAGTTTCCGACAGGATAAACCGGACGAATTCGGGCATCTCGGGAAGAAAAACCTACGAATTCCTGATCATACCAAGAACGGCGGGGGAATTCACCATCATGCCCAGTTCATTTGTTTACTTTGATCCGACAGCTAAAAAGTATGTTACCTTGAAAACCCCTGAATTCAATATATCTGTGGAAAAGAGCGATGAGGAGCCGGCAGGTATCGGCTACAGCGGTGTCAGCCAAAAGGATGTTCAGTTCATCGGAAGCGATATCAGGCACATAAGGGCCTACCCCTTCCAGTTAAATAAGATCGGTGTGCATTTTTACGGCTCCCGGTTGCTCTATATCCTGCTTATTGCCCCTGTAATTATATTTTTTGCTGTGCTGATCATCTGGAGGCGACATGTTAAAAGGCGCAAGGATGTGCGGCTTATGAGAACAAAGCGTGCCACAAGAGTAGCCAAAAAGAACCTCAGGATGGCAGAGAAACACCTGAAGGAAGGTAAGGAACAACTCTTTTACGAGGAAGTTTCAAGGGCACTGTGGGGCTATCTCAGTGATAAATTCAACATCCCCCTGTCGGAACTTTCGATGGAAAACGTCAAGAACAGGCTTGATGAAAAAAGTGTGGCTGAAGAAACCATAAACGATTTTGTAAATGTGCTCAACGACTGCGAATTTGCGAGGTTTGCACCGGGTCCTGCGGGCGAGAAGATGAACGAACTGTATAATAAAGCCCTGGGTATTATTACTAAAACTGAACGAGAGATAAAATGAAGACCCTGAAGTTAAATATAGTGTTGATGCTGTTGCTGATCCCATTTTCGGCTATCATGGCTTCAGGAATAGATTCGCTGGTTATCGGGGGCAATCGGGCATATAATGAAGCCAACTACGAAAAGGCAATTGAACTCTACCTGGATGTGGTAGAGAAAGGGTACGAATCATCCGAGCTCCACTACAACATAGGAAATTCCTATTTCAAACTTAACAGGATACCGGAAGCGATCCTTTACTATGAAAAGGCAAAAAAGCTTGAGCCTAACAACGAGGATATTGATTATAACCTGGCTCTTGCCAACAGCAGGACCATTGACAAGATAGATGCCATACCAGAGCTGTTCTATGTCAAGTGGTGGAATACTCTTAAAAACCTGACAGACTTTGATGGTTGGGCATGGATCGGTACAGGGGCCTTCATGTTTTTCTGGGTACTTGTCCTTTTCTTCACTTTTTCAAAGAGGATTGCAATAAGAAAGATAAGCTTCTGGACAGGCATAGTGGTGATTTTAATAACAGTCATGAGCTTTGTCCTTGCCGGTGAGAATTACCGGGAAACTACCAAAGAGAAAGAAGCTGTTATATTCACTCCTACACTTACGGTCAAAAGTTCGCCAAACGAAAACAGTGTCGACCTTTTTGTTATCCATGAGGGTACCAAAGTACGGATAACCGACAGGGTTGAAGGCTGGACCGAGATCGTGATAGCCAACGGAAGCAAAGGCTGGGTAAAAAATAAAACCTACAGGATCATTTAACCTGCAATGTGGTTTTTAAAAACCTCTCATACAAGCTAAAAGCAGCTAATAACAGCACTTCCGTTTACTTGTCACTTTCGGCCGTTTTCTGATTACAGCTTGCACACCCGTTCAGGAATATTATCTTTGTTTATTCAATAAAATGGATATTTTTGTTAAAAAATTAGCAAAGCCGTTTGTGCCCTTTCTTAAAAAAACTGTAACTTGGCACGTTTAATTAATCACCTATAACCAAAAACTCAAAATAAGCTGATATGAAGAACAGACTTATACCCCTTGCCATTTTAGTATTGACTGTTGGATTTGCTGCCCTACTGATCGCTGCTTCTATCACAGAAACTGATGAAAAGAAAAAAACTGCTCCCCAAAATGGGCTGGAGTACATGGATGTACTGCGTACCAATCAGAAAACCGGTACAATTTCAGCCAAAGACGTACTCCGTGCCAGGGCACAGGTACAAAAGAGCAAGCAGCAGGCAACAAGGGAATATGATTTTGACTGGAAGATTCGCGGTCCTAACAACCTGGCCGGCAGGGTCAGGGCAATCCTTTATGATAACAGGGATGAAACCGGTATGACAATCTATTCAGGAAGTGTCATGGGCGGAATGTTCAGGTCTGAAAATGACGGCAACCTGTGGGAAAAGATCAATGTTGACAATGGTAATCTCAGAGTTAGCTGTATTGCCCAGACATCCGACGGTGACATCTTTGCCGGTACCGGTGAAGGATATACCGTTGAAGAATACACAGTGCTCGGCGAATGGAATTACTCCGGTGGTTTTATGGGCCAGGGCCTTTTCAGGTCTACCGACGGAGAAACATTCAGCCTTGTTCCTTCCACCCAGCCCGACGGTGAAAACTGGCAATTCATCAACGAAATTGCAGCCGACGGCGGCAACAGGCTTTACGCGTGTACAAATACGGGTTTGCATTATACCGACGATAAAGGCGGTAACTGGAGCACAGCAATGACTGCAGAGGGTGAAGAACTCCTCGGCAACTCCATGGAAGTCAAATTCGGCCCCGACGGACTGGTCATAGCTGAAGTGAATAATCTCTGCTATATCTCCGACGATGGCAACCCGTCGAACTTTATCCTTCGTTCCACTGATTCCACTTACGACCTTCCCAATTCAGGGGTAGGACGCCTTGAATTTGCCGTTGCCCCAACTGACGGGAATATAATCTATGCCGTAGTTGTTACAACCCAGGGGGCGCTAAACGGGGTTTTCAGGTCTGACGACAGGGGTGAGACGTGGAGAGTGATCGGCCCGGGCGGAAGCTCTAATTTCAATTTATTCAACACAGGTTCGAACACAAGCGACGGACAGGGAATATATAACTGCGCACTTGCCGTTTTCCCCAATGATCCTGATAAGATCCTTGTAGGCGGTATAGACACATGGCTGGGCGAAAAATTCGACGAAGAAGGCTATTTTGCCTGGAACCTTGCCTCACGCAGTTTAACATCAACATTTGATGAACGCTACCTGCCCTCAGGGCAAAACGGATATATTTTCAATCCGAATAACCCCAACGAATTTTTCTGCGTTACAAACGGCGGAATATTCAAAGGCATTGCCGACAACAGCGCATCCTTCTTTTTTACTTACCAGAGCATGAACCGCGATCATATAAGCGCACAATTTTACACCGTGGCGCCTTCGGCCGACAAAAAGATTGTTGGCGGGGGAAGCCAGGATCTGGGCACGCTTGAAATGAACGCGAATCTTATTTCAAGTGATGCAAAGCGGGGAAATGATCTGTGGACCAGCCAGGCAGACATACCGGCCCGTGATAATGGCGGTTATCTATCATATTCAGTTATTTATCCGGAAGCTGTTCTCTATTCCAAATATCCTCACCCCGACAGGGACGGGAGCATTGAACTATTCGTAAGAAGGAACGAGTTTGGAGGCGGCCCCGATTGGGCACCTAATTTCTTCGATGACCAATACCGGAGCGACGCTTTCCTCTCACCATTCATGTTATGGGAAGATTTTGAGAACGAACAGAGCCGCGACTCAGTTAAATATACAGCCATCAGGGATCTTGATGCAGGGGCAACCCTCTGGCTCGAAAGCAACACAATGGGCCGTAAATTCCCTTACATACTGAACGAACCGCTGGCAGATGGTGACTCAATACAGGTCCAGGATCCGATAACACATAAATTCATTATCGGTGGTGACGACAGAATCGTTATGACATTGGATGCCATCCGTTTCAATGTCCAGGATCTGGAGTGGTTTACTATTTCAAACCAGGACAACAATGGTTTTGAGGGCACACCACAGTGCATGGATTTGTCGGGCGACGGGAACCACCTTTTTGTCGGAACCCTGGAAGGAACTCTTTACAGGGTGTCAAACATCAAATACGCCTATGATTTTGAAACAGCAGATGTTACCAGTCCTTTTTCTGTAATCTCCACAGCAAGGATACCGGTATATCTTCCCGGAACGAGCGATGAAATTGAGCAGGTTGTCACTTCTGTTTCAGTAGACCCCAACGACCCCAATAAAGTGGTTATCACACTCGGAAATTACGGAAATGACCACTATGTCTATATGTCGACGAACGCACTGGATGAGAATCCGGAATTTGTCTCAATACAGGGAGACCTGCCACAAGCACCGGCATACGCCTCACTGATTGAAATGGATCCGAACAACGACCTGGTGATCCTAGGAACTGAATATGGTATCTATGTGACAGATAATCTGAATGGAGGTAACACCTCCTGGATGCAACAGAATGGAACAATCGGTGAGGTTCCTGTTATGATGATCAGGCAGCAGAAGATAAGGAAAGAGGAAGACCAGGTGCCAATAGTCGACCCCAATGGCAATGTAACCTACGAGATCTATCCAGGAAATGACAATTACGGTGTTATCTATGCTGCTACCTATGGCAGGGGCATTATAGCACTTGATGAGTTCCAGAAACCTGTCGGTATCTTTGAACCTTCAGCCAATCAGGACAAGGAAGAATCACTGCATATTTATCCTAACCCGGCCATTAACAATGCTTTTGTTGAAGTTGAGCTTTCTGAATCAGCCGGGCTGAGCATAAACATCTATGACCTCAGGGGACAGGTTGTCAGATCGATCGACAAAGGGATAGTCAATAAAGGCAATTACGTATTTGAAGTAAACAGCCAGGATCTGGCACCGGGCACATATATTATCGAGCTGAGGAATGAAAGAGATTCCAGGACAGCCAAATTCATTGTTTATTAATTAAAAGTTTTAGAAAACATTTTTAACACCAGATATGATGAAAAAGATCTATTCTACTTTTCTTCTCCTTCTCGCAGCAGCTTTTCTGAGTGTTACAGCACAGGTAAGGATCTATGCACCCGAATTGGAATCACCTAACGAGGGTGCATTGAATCAGCAGCCCAACGTTGTCCTTAGTTGGTATGCCGTAACCGGAGGAAGCTCAGGAATTATCATGTATGACGTTCATCTTGATACCGATCCTGCCTTTTCTTCCCCGGTTGAATTCGAAGTTGAACTGCAATCCGGTATCGAAATGTCAGAATTGACTTTCGGCGAAACATATTACTGGCGTGTCAGGGCTAAAGACGGTGACAACATATCAGACTGGTCAGAAACAAGATCATTTACCGTTTTAAGACGACCAACACTCGACAGGCCCATCGATGCATCTGAGCAGGACCCCGAAACGATACTCGAATGGAACCAGGTGACAGGTATAGATTTTTATCAATACCAGATCGATACCGTTTATTGGTGGAATGAAATATCAGGCGCAACAGACAGTGAACTTTTCGATGGTGCAATACTGTCCGACACTGCAGTTTGGTTTGTGGGAGAGAACGGTACCATACTTTTCTGGAATGGTAATGAATTCGCTGAACAAGAAAGCAACACATCAGATGATCTTTTCGCTATCGAAGCAATAAATGATACAATGGTTGTTGCAGCAGGGGAAGATGGCATTATGGTCATATGGAACGGAGCTGAATGGGCTGAACTGGAAAGCCCTACAGGTGAAGATGTAAACGATATCCTTTTCACTGACGAAATGAATGGCTGGGTCGCTGCAAACGGAGGTGAAATATATTATTTCAACGGCACAGAGTGGACAGAAATGAGCACTCCCACAACTAAAGATATATATGCTCTTTCACTCCTGGACATGAGCAATGCATGGGCAGCAGGCGAAACCGGTACTATCCTGTATTATGACGGAACCGAATGGACCGAGCAGGAAACAGGCACCACCAGGGATATGTACTCAATAGCCATGTTCGAAGGTAATTTGGGATGGGCAGCAGGTAAAGCCGGTACAATTCTGCAATTTGACGGTGCAGAATGGATGGAATACGATCATGACCTTACCAACAGGGATATCTATTCCATGATTTTCCTGGATCCTTCCATGGGTTGGGCCGTTGGCAGAAGCGGAACAATGCTTTATTACGATGTAACCGAATGGATAAAGCCCTCAAGCGGCACTGACCTTGACCTCCAAACTGTGTTTTTCATGGATGATATGGGATTTGTTGCAGGAGAAGAGGGTTTCCAGCTATCATACAGTGACGAAGCTTTTAACAGCCCGCTGGCAACTCCCGAACAAGTGGCAGGGGACCTTACCTCTGTTGAACTCTCTGAATTGTTCTTTGGCACTGCCTTCTACTGGAGAATGAGGGCAATGCACAGCCAGGACACTTCAGACTGGTCGGCACCTTTTTCATTTTATACGGTGGCAGCCCCCGAACTCAACAAACCCAACAATAACAGCACTGATGAACATTTGAATCTAATGTTTACATGGGATGCCACCGGTGAAAATGTTTCATATGAAATAGAAATTGATGACGACCCTGAATTCAGCTCATCCATCGACCTTACAACTTCAGAAACAGAGATCGAAGGAGAGCAACTCAGGTTTGGACTGGAATATAACTGGCGTGTGAGGGCCATTCATACAAAAGATGTTTCCGACTGGTCGGAAGTATGGACCTTAACAACCATAAACACGGTTGAACTTAACAGCCCGGATAACAATGCAATGGATGTTAAAAAAGTGCCTGTCCTCGAATGGGAAGAAATAGGAGGAGCCCTTCATTACCAGGTACAACTTGATGATAATGAAGGTTTCGAAGAACCACTTGTTGATGAGGACATTCTGGCACCTGATGTAATACTTATCCTTCCTATCATACTGGAAGAAGAAACCCAGTACTACTGGAGGGTCAGGGGTCTTATACCTGTTGATACCACTAACTGGAGCGATACCTGGTCATTCACCACAGTACCACCTGTGGGTATTGACGAACCGGTCAATGAGCTTCAGTATAATGTATATCCTAACCCGGCAAACGAAGTTCTCTTTATCTCTTCTTCTGCTAATTATGGAGAAGTTGAAGTTACCGTCAGCGACCTGCTTGGCAAGGATGTCCTTTCAACCAGGCTCAACCTTAATTCATCGCAGGTAGCTTCTGTGAATGTAACCGACCTTGACAGTGGTATTTATCTTATTAAGGTCAATAACGGTGTACGATCGATGATGAAGAAACTTATCATCAGATAACATTCAATTTGAAATAAATGTAAAAAGGCTTCCAACACGGGAGCCTTTTTTGATTTAAGATATAAGATTCCAGAATAAGTATCTTTGAACATGTTTTATTCGTGCTGTTACCTACCCTCAGCCAAAAGCCAAAAGCCATCAGCCATCAATTATACCTTTTACCCAGTGTGAATGAAATGTAGAATGTGAGAAAAAAATTATGTGGTGGGTTTTGGGCCATAATGGGTATTGAAATAGGGAAAAATTCTGCCACCGCCCCTGCTTCCAGCGCCCGTATCTTGGAATTGTATTTACCAAACTCAAAGTTCAATCCGGCCTTGGCCATAAGCCCCGGCGACACCTTTAAATCCCCAAAACCACGAGTATAAGGTGCCCTTCCGTATATATATTCACTTCCGTGATAAGGATTATCCGGATCGTAGCGCTCTTCGTTGATTATGGTATATGATTCATCCCAGAAATAAAGGTAAACAGGTTTCATGATAGCCAGGGATGCACCTCCCATGAGCAGATAGCGCAATTCAATCCCTCCCCAGTAAGGTTTCCTGTTGAGTAATTTCTTGATACCGTATCCACCTCTGAGTACATAAACATGATTTACCTTGCCATATACATAGCTGCGGGCATTGAAATAATAGGGGTTGATAACCCTGATCTGTTTGGGATGCTTCATGCTCACAAACTCAGCTTCGAAGATCCGGGATTTGAAATAGGTAATGTTTTTGCCCGTTCTGAATTGTATACCCAAACCAAGGTTGTGAATGAGTACACCACCCGTGAGCTCTTTTCTCAGCAGCACCCTGTCGCTGATGGTATCGTCAGGGTCATAGTCGACCTGCGCATAGCCCTTTAACGACAAAGCTGCCAGCAATAAAATAGCCCATATGGAAAGCGGTAGTTTCATAGTCGTGGAAGCCGGATGGACAGAGGATCTGACCCGAAACATCCTCCAGGTGATTCCATATACTATACGAAACGCCCTTCTAATACCTTTGTTCAATCTGGTACTTATGCGTTTCGCCGTAAGCCGGACAATCGTAGGTAGACCTGCAGGAGACAGAGGTCAGAGCCAATATCGCAAGTGCGGCAATAAGTAATAATACCCTTTTCATTATATTCGGAATCAAGATTGGTCTTTTACTAAAGTACAAAAATAACTTATTTTAATTTTTATAACAGGATTTTAGTGATTATATTGTAACCGACTGTTATTTTTGGTTTTGCAAATGGGTAAAAACAACCTTCAAATCGAGCAACGCTGGAAAGAGGTGCTGGAGGACGAATTCAATTCTCCCTACTTCCAGGAGCTTAAAGATTTCCTGAAAGGGGAGAAAAAGAATCATGTGGTCTATCCACCGGGGGCGAAAATATTCAATGCATTCAACTTTACGCCTTTCAATCGCGTTAAAGCAGTAATCATAGGGCAGGACCCCTATCACGGCGACGGCCAGGCTCATGGCCTTTGTTTTTCTGTCCCCGAAGGTATAGCGAAGCCACCCTCACTGGTAAACATCTTCAAGGAGCTGAACGATGACCTTGGATTTGCCATACCTGGATCCGGAAATCTTGAAAAGTGGGCCTTACAGGGAGTGATGCTGCTGAATGCAACCCTTACTGTGAGGGCGCATGAGCCGGGATCCCACCAAAACAAGGGATGGGAAAAATTTACCGATGCTGCCATATCAACCTTGTCGGAACAAAGAGAGAACCTGGTATTCCTGCTCTGGGGGGCATTTGCCCAAAAGAAGGCTGAACTTATCGATCCTGAAAGGCATCACATTCTAAAAGCTGCCCATCCCTCCCCTTTCTCTGCATCAAACGGCTTTTTCGGATGCAGGCATTTCTCCAAAACAAATGAGATACTCAGAGACCTGGGTCTTAGGGAAATAGACTGGAAAATAGAATAATCGGATGCTCTTATCGTTGAAGATCAGGTACATTCTTTATAATTTGAAAAAAGCCTTTTCCATATTAATAATTCTCCTGGCTTACGGAATAATAGCCAACCAGGCACATGGGCAAAAAAGCAATTCCTTCAAAATAGATCTTATTGATAAGGCCTCGGAGGAAGTATTCGGGAAACTGAAGTATCCCGGAAAAGTCAGAGATGAAAAAGCTGCCAGAAAAGAGATGCTGGAAATCAGGGAAAAGCTTTTCAATGAAGGATATCTTACAGCAAGTTTCGACACGATTATTTCTGATTCTACCGGTTACAGAACAAGGCTTTACATAGGCAAGCCCTATTACTGGGCAAAACTGCTGACCAACCTGTCAGATCGCACTCTTTTAGGCCAGATAGGCTTCAAAGAGAGATATTTTAACGGCACACCCCTTACAGGGAAAGATATTTCGGCTCTCTTAAAAAGTATTGTAAGGTATTATGAGCAGAATGGATATCCTTTTGCCTCTGCATCACTCGATTCGGTCACTTTCTCGGGCGACAGCCTTATTGCCGGGCTAGACGTGGAAAAAAATATGCTGATCAGGATGGATACGATCCAGGTAAAAGGTTCCTCTAAAATAAAAAGCTCATACCTGCACAACTACCTTGATATCAAACCGGGACATCTTTATGATGAAAGCAAGATAGAGAAGATCGGAAAGAAACTGGATGAACTTCCTTTTGCAAGCGAGATCAGGCCTTTTGAGATAGGTTTCACCGAGGAGAAAGCCATGCCTGTTCTTTACCTTGAAAAGAAGCAGGCCAGCCAGTTTGATGGTATTATAGGGGTAGCCCCGTCAAGTACCAAAACCGGGAAACTACTGGTAACCGGTGATGTGAAACTGAAACTGGTGAGTATCCTGAACCGTGGTGAAGTGCTCGATTTCAACTGGAGGAGCCTTGAAGCCCAGACACAGGACCTTCGCATTAAAGTCACCTATCCCTTTCTCTTCTCTACCCCTTTCGGACTCGATTATCGCTTCTGGCTGCTCAAGCAGGATACATCCTTTATAACTCTCAATAACAATATAGGTTTGCAGTACCATTTTGAAACCGGCCATTACCTGAAAGTCTATTTTGAAGCGATCAATTCATCCTTGCTTTCAACAGCCGGCCTTGAAGAAACAACAGAGTTGCCGGAATATGCCGATATCAGAAATTCAAATTATGGGCTCGAATACCAGCTTACCAGGCTTGACTACCTCTGGAACCCGATGAGAGGTGTGAACCTGAATGCTTTTGGTTCGTTCGGGTCTAAAAAAATAAATGAAAATCCATCATTGAACCCTGAAATTTACGACAGTCTCGACCTCTCTGTAAATGTTTTCAAAGCAGGAGGAAAGATCGACCTTTACATTCCCCTTTTCAGGGGTTCAACCTTTCTGGTTTCGGGATCCGGAGGTTATATAGAAAGCGATAACCTGTTTACCAATGAACTTTTCAGGATTGGCGGCCTCAAAACCCTTCGCGGGTTTGATGAGGAATCCATATTTGCTTCCTCTTATACTATTATAAATGCGGAGTTCCGTTACCTCTTCGAAAAGGACTCCTATTTCTCTCTTTTCTGGAATGGCGGATGGTACGAAAAGATGCTTAATAATGAATTTGTTACTGATACACCCTGGGGATTCGGCGCAGGAGTGAGCTTCCGGACCCAGGCAGGGGTCTTTTCGGTATTCTACGCGCTCGGTAAACAATTCGATAATCCCCTTGAGTTAAGGGGCGCTAAGCTACACTTTGGCTACACGAGCATATTCTGATCGGGAGAAATAAATATTGTTTTCAGGAATTTCTTATTTTCGCCCCTCTCATCAAAATCATTACTATGAAAAAAATCTTACCATTCATCCTGTTGTGGACCCTGTTCTCACAATTTAGTACCTATGCAGGTGGTTACCAGGTACGCCTGCAAGGGCAAAAACAAACAGGGATAGGCCTCATAGGAAGTCCCTTTGCTTATGATGCCAGCTCCATATTTTACAATCCCGGCGGACTGGGGCTCATAGATGAAAAATTCAGCTTCAGCGCCGGTGTTAGCGGAATTATGAGCAATGTCACTTTCCGGAAAACAGGGACAGATTACCAGGCTGCTACCGACAATCCGATGGGGACCCCTTTCTATGGCTATTTCTCGGCAAAGATAGGGAATGCCATTTCGCTGGGCGTTGGCGTTTATTCTCCATATGGTAGCTCGGTAAACTGGGAAGAAGGATGGGCCGGAAGGTATCTTATTGAAGAAATATCCCTCCAGGCTATTTTCATTCAACCCACAGTATCTTACCATATCGGGGAAAAATTTGGTATTGGCGCCGGGTTTATTTATGCCATAGGTAATGTAGACCTCACCAGGAGCCTTTATTACAATGAGGATTCTCGGGTTAACCTGAGCGGTGATGCCACCAATATAGGGTTTAATCTGGGTGTGATGTACAGACCTGTGGAAGGTGTTTCAATTGGCATTGATTACCGTTCTGAAGTGATCATGGAAGTAAAAGGGGCCGATGCCACTTTTACAATCCCTTCATCTGTTGCCACCCAGATACCCGAACAGAATAAGTTCAATGCTGAGCTGCCCCTTCCGGCAAATCTCGACTTCGGTGTTGCCATGGATCTGAACGAAGCCTGGACACTTGGTTTTGAACTGAACTGGGTTATGTGGAGCGCCTACGATTCTCTCAACTTTGAATTTGAACAGGAGGGTGAAATCCTTAATTCCAGTTCTCCGCGTAAATACCGCAATACGATCATACCGAGGATCGGGGCTGAGTACAGGCTGAATGAAGTTTTCACTTTCAGGGGCGGAGCTTATTATGACCCTTCTCCCGCCGATCCTGATTATTTCACGCCGGAAACAGTGACCCTGAATACTGTTGCATTCACTCTTGGTGCGAGCATTTACCCGGTGAAAGGGCTATCCATTGATCTGTCGTTCCTGCAGCTTATTGGTCTTGAAAGTGAGATGACCTTTACCCCGGACAATTTCGGCGGGACATACCGGACGCTCACCTCGATTCCCGGATTTGGCCTGACCTACCAGTTTTAACCACAAAAGAACAGAAGCATGAAAACAAGATATTACATAGCATTTTTGATACTCCTGGGTTTGTGGTCGTGCAAACCAGAAATTGAAGAATTCACACCCTCAAGCGGAGAGATTGACTTTTCAAACTACATTGCTGTGGGCAATTCACTTACCGCCGGATATGCAGATGGCGCTCTTTACAAAAGCGGTCAGGAAAACTCATACCCGAATATACTGGCCACCCAATTCAAAAAAACAGGTGGCGGTGAGTTCAAACAACCTCTCATGGTGGATGACTATGGTGTAGGTTTCGACGGGGATCAACCTATTCCAAAGCTGGTTCTGGGCTATGATACAGACTGCCTCGGAAACACTGATCTTGCGCCCGTGAGGGCCGATGTGGAAGTAAACCCCGAGAACCTGCTTCCGATCAACGACCAGGGTCCATTCAACAACATCGCGGTACCCGGCCTGAGGGCAGTTGATGCACTTATCCCGGGATACGGGGTTGTTAACCCATACTATGGCCGTTTTATGTCAGACGGGCAAAATTCGATCCTGGATGAGATAACCGTTGTTAACGGAACATTCTTCACTCTGTGGCTGGGGCAGAATGACATACTCAGCTATGCCACATCAGGAGGGGTGAATCCGATAGTGCCGGTTGAGGATTTTACTGCAGCAATGCAAACGATCATCAACACACTCACAACAAATCCCGACGTTAAAGGGGCTGTAGCAAACATACCTAACCTCCTTGATGCCCCTTTCTTTAGAACTGTACCATACAATGCCCTTGTATTGCAGGATCCGGCGTCAATCGATCAACTTAACGCAGCCTATGCACCCCTCAACCAACAGATCAAGCTGGCGGGATCAACTGATACGATAGCTTTTGCGGCAGGCCCGAATCCGCTGGTAGTTGAAGATGCAACGCTCCCCTGGGGACTCCGGCAGTTAACACCTGAAGACCTTGTACTTTTGACCACGCCTTCCGATTCTATTAAATGCGGAGGATGGGGAAGCATTACACCGGTACCGGCAAATTTTATACTTGATGCCGCAGAAATACAGGAAGCAGAACAGGCAATCAACGAGTACAACCAGAGTTTGACCGGATTGCTGAACGGGAAGCCGGTGGCTTTCGTAGACCTGAATTCGAAGCTTAGCGCCGCAGCCGGCGGGGAGCTGGTTTTCGACGGCATAACCCTCACCAATGAGTTTGTGAGCGGAAACATATTCTCGCTCGACGGGCTGCACCTTACACCTGTAGGGTCTGCTGCAGTGGCCTATTTCTTTATAGAGGAGATCAATGCCAGATTCAATGCAAGTGTACCAGAGGTAGTTGTTTCTGATTATCCGGCAGTAGCTTATCCTTAAAGTAATTGAAAGTATGCAATTGATCTTTGCCACCAACAATGAACATAAACTAAAGGAAATAACCGCCCTGCTTGATGAACGGTACAGGATACTGAGCCTCAAAGAGATAGGTATTGTTGAAGATATCCCTGAAAATGAGGATGCCCTTGAAGGGAATGCAAGGGCCAAGTCAATGTATGTTTATGAAAGAACCGGCTCCGACTGCTTTGCCGACGACACCGGCCTTGAGATCGATGCCCTCGACGGAAGGCCGGGTGTTATCTCGGCCAGGTATGCAGGAACGGAAGGCAACTCCGTCAAAAACATAAAGAAAGTCCTTGAAGAGCTGGAAGGAGTAAAGGAACGCTCCGCAAGGTTCCGGACAGTGATCTCTCTCATATTAAGAGGCAAGGAATACCAGTTTGAAGGTACGGCTAATGGGCGTATAATCGATGAGAAGAGAGGCGATGACGGTTTCGGTTATGACCCTGTGTTTGTTCCCGACGGTTATGACAAGACTTTTGCAGAGATGCCGCTGGAGCTGAAGAACAAGATCAGTCACAGGGCGAATGCCCTGAAAAAACTGGTCACTTTTCTGTCGCAGCATCGACCATCATAGTGAAGAGCCGGGTAAGGGATATGCCGGCCACTTCGGCCTGTTGCGGCACGATGCTGGCTTCTGATAACCCGGGCACGGTATTCGCCTCGAGAAAAAACATTCCTTTCTCATTGAAAATAAAATCAAACCTCAGAAGTCCCTTACAGTTAAGTTCCCGGTAAAGCATCTTTGACAGATCCTGGCATTGCCTGGCAGTTTCATCTGAGATCCTTGCCGGGGTGATCTCATCGGCCATGCCCTTATATTTTGCATCGTAGTCGAAAAAATCAGTCTTACTTACGATCTCCGTGATCGGCAGGGCCAGTATTTCTCCTTTATGCCTGATCACCCCGCAGGTGATCTCGGTACCTTCAATGAACTTTTCGACCAATACCTGTGTGTCTTCCTTAAAAGCAAGGTTTATTGCCTCTCCGAGTTGTTCCTCCCTGATCACTTTTGTAATTCCCACACTCGAGCCTCCGGCATTGGGCTTTACAAAGCAAGGTATACCGATCTCCTTAACGATCTCCTCCAACGGTTCCTCCTCCCCTGCCCTCAGAAGCACTGTGGGGGTTGTTATAACGCCCAGCTTATTCACAAAACCATTGCAGAAATATTTGTCGAAGGTCAGGGATGAGGTAGCCAGGTTACATGAGGTATGCGGGATATCCAGCAGTTCAAGATATCCCTGGATCTTGCCGTCCTCTCCCGGTGTCCCGTGAATGGCGTTGAAGACGCAATCAAATCTGATCTTTTGATTGTTGATCGTGATACTGAAATCGTTCCTGTTGACAAGAGATTTTTTTCCTTCGCCGGATTCGCTGTACCATTCGCCCCCCCTTATCATTATGATATAGGGCTCAAAAAGGGACGGGTCGAGGTATTTCTTTACAACCCCGGCGCTGGCGAGGGAAACTTCGTATTCACCCGAATCACCGCCGGCCAGTATCGCGATCTTCTGCATAATAAAAAGTTTGTTAAAACATGTTCGATGCACCTGCCCGGTGCATTTCCAAATATTCCTATCTTTACGCCTTTGAGAACAATAATAACGGCCGATTTAAGTTATTTTTAGCGTGCAGGTCGGCACAAACCGGTCAGGGTAAAAGTACAAAAAATGAGCTTCTTCAGTTTTCTGCTGAAAAAGAAATTCTACATCCACTTAGGGTATGCCATTATTGTAGTGGTAATACTTTTCTTTCTCGTATTGAAATATCTCGATATCTACACGAGACATGGAGAAGCATACATAGTACCCGATTTTTCGGGATCAACCTTATTGGAGGTCAAGGACCAGGATTTTGATGAGATCTTCGATTTCATAGTTACTGATTCTGTTTTTGACAATTCACAACTTCCCGGCACTATTGTGCTGCAAAACCCTGCTACCGGATCGAAAGTGAAAAAAGGCAGGAATGTTTACATAACCACGGTAGCCATAATGCCGGAAATGACTACCATGCCCGACCTTAAGGACCTCACTCTGAGGCAGGCCCTGACCATGCTGAGATCGGAAGGGCTGGACATAAGGACTCTTATTTTTGAGCCCTATCTTGCCGAAGATGCCGTTATTGGTCAATATTTCAATGAAGATACACTTAAAGCAGGCACTGAAATAGAAAAAGGATCTGAAATAGACCTGGTGCTTGGCCGCGGAAAGAATTTACCGGTGCCCCTGCCCTTCCTTATCGGGCTTGACCGGAATACCGCATCGGAGCGCATCCTTCTTTCATCGTTCAATGTGGGCAGGGAATACTTCATGGATGAAGAGAACGGAGGTACAATGAGGGTTTACAGGCAGGAACCCGAATGGGATGATGAAGGCAAATACTACAGGGGGGATTACTTAAACGTATGGTACCGGTCAGATAAATTCTTTGATTTTGATTCACTCATCATGACCATGATCCCCGACACTGCTGCTATGGATACGCTTCAAAAGGAACTGCCTGCAGAATTAAAAGAAATACCTGAGGAATTTTAATGAAAAGACTCTTAATCATACTGTTTCTTTCAACAGCAATGGTGCCGCTCATGCAGGCTCAGGAGGTCGTCACAGAACTTTCTGAAAACCCGGTTATCAAAGAGTACATATCAGAACAGGTACAGCAACAAGCTGATCTTAGATCCGGCAACGGTGAAAGATCAGAGGCTGTGAGGCTTCCTTTTCTGGATGATTTCAAGAACAAGGGGATCTATCCCAATGCCAGGCTGTGGGACGACAGTGTGGTATTTATTAACACGAGCTATGCATACAGGGCGCCAAACCGGGGCGTGGCCACTTTCGATGCCCTCGACAACAAGGGCAACCTGCATTTCAATGTTAGCACTTTCCCGTTCAGGGCCGACTCGCTTACTTCAAAGCCCATACGGCTCGATTCTATCTTTTCCCCCTTCCCCAGGGCCATCACCACTGCCGATTCAGTATACCTGAGCTTTTTCTACCAACCCCAGGGCATCGCCAACAAGCCCGAGTCATTTGATTCGCTGGTACTGGAATTTGGTTACGACACTACGGTTTATGCAGGATATCTTGATTCAGTGATAGTTGATATAGCCGACCTCAACATTATAGATCCCGGCGATTCAATTGTGAAAGGGGACACGGTTTATGCGCCCGGAATAGTGTGTGACCCCGGACTTTACCTCATCTCAGATACCACCTATTATTACAACGACGAGATCACACTTCCCTGCGATTCGGTATTTGAAGAAGAAACTGTCTGGAACTGGAAATGGAGCGCCGAAGGGATGAGTCTTTCCAATTTTTTTGATTCTAACCTGGTATATTCAAAACAGGTGCTGATACCTATTACTGACAGTACCAGGTATTACCGCGACAGCTTCCGGTTCAGGTTCCGTAACATTGCAAGCCTGGCAAACGATTTCAACCCGAGCTGGCGCAGCAACTGCGATCACTGGAACATCGATTATGTATATCTCGACATCAACAGGGATCAGAACGATATATATTACCGGGACATTTCCTTTGCCGAAAGGGCTCCGTCGATGCTGAGGGAATACCAGGCAATGCCCTACAATCAATATATCAACGACCCCACGAACGAGATCAAGGACAGCCTGGAGATGTTCATTACCAACCTCGACAATACACAGTTCAACTACCAGTACCTGTATAAAATAGTGGATGAAGAAGGGCTCTACCCCTATACTTACGACGGTGGATTCTGCAACCTCGACCCGTTCAACACTTCCGGCTACCAAAACTGCCTTATCTGCGGCCAGCATGCGTGTCCGCCGGTCAACTATGTCTTCTCCCTCGACCTGGGCGAGATGACCTCATTCACCATAACTCACATTCTCCTTGGTGATATCACCGCCTTCGATACAATTGGCGATACAACGATCTTCAGGCAACAGTTCAGGAATTATTATGCATATGATGATGGTACTCCGGAGGCAGGCTACGGACTTACACCTGCAAGGGCACAACTTGCTTATAAATTTGAATTGAATGTAAGGGATACCCTCAGGGCCGTGCAGATGTATTTCAACAGGGTACAGGATAATTCCAACCAGCGGTTTTTCAACCTGCGTGTATGGGGCGACAACAACGGTTTCCCCGGAGACCTCATTTACGAGCAGCTCAACGAGTTCGTGGAATATTCGAACAGCCTGACCGAATTCTATACCTACCTGCTGGATGAGCCCCTCCTTGTAAACGGGGTCTTTTACGTGGGATGGGAGCAGACCACCAACGACAACCTCAACCTGGGGCTAGACAGGAACACCGACTCAAAGAACAAGATCTTTTTTAATGCCGATGGGCAATGGCTGGCCTCCAGCATCCCGGGGGGGTCACTTATGATGAGGCCCGTGCTGGGCAGGGAGGAATTCCTTGGGGTTGAGGAGGAGGAAGCAATCCCTGCAACCTTCAAGGTCTATCCCAATCCCTTACGGGGAAATCAACTGCATATTGAACTGCCTGCCAGTGAGAACAATCCTGAAAACCGCGATTTCCTGAGGATTGATATTTATAACATACTGGGTCAGCAGGTCAGCAGCAGGAATTACAGCAATCCTTTACCTGTTACGGTAAGCGATAAAGGGATGTACATTATCCGGCTGATCAATACACGCACTCATAAAAAATACACTACCCGAGTGATCATAACGAGATAATTTTGTTCTTCTATGCAGGAAGCACCGGAACAGCAGGAAGAGAATCAGGAACTTTACGAGCATTACCGTTTTGTAGCCGATAAGAACCAGTCGCTGCTGCGGATCGATAAGTTCCTGATGACCAGGATACAGAATGCCTCCCGCAACAAGATCCAGCTTGCTGCCAAAGCGGGTAACATCCTGGTAAATGATGATCCCGTAAAGGCTAACTACAAAGTGAAACCGGGTGATGTGATCACTATCGTCCTTACTTATCCCCCCAGGGAAACAGAGATAATTCCTGAAGACATTCCAATTGATATTGTTTATGAAGACAAGGAGGTGATCGTTGTAAATAAAGAGGCAGGGATGGTGGTACACCCGGCTTATGCCAACTATACAGGCACCCTCGTAAACGCGCTGGCCTGGCACCTGCAGCACCGTTCGCCCGACAGTGAGCCCGGCCGGTTGCCTTTCCTGGTCCACAGGATCGATAAGGATACCACGGGCCTGATAATTGCCGCTAAAACCGAAGAGGCACAGGAGCACCTTGCCAGGCAGTTTTTCAGGCATGAAACAGAACGCGTTTACCAGGCTCTGGTATGGGGTGAGCCGGAAAATAAGGAAGGAACGATTGAGGGCAATATAGGGCGAAGCAAAAAAGACAGGAGGGTGTTCACTGTGGTGGAAGGTGAAGATGAAGGCAAGGAGGCCATAACCCATTACAGGATAATTGAGCGGTTTGGGTATGTTACCCTGGTTGAGTGCCGGCTTGAAACCGGGAGAACGCACCAGATAAGGGTCCATTTCAGGAACATCGGGCACCCGCTGTTTGGCGACACTACTTATGGAGGGGACCAGATCCTGAAGGGGACCACTTTTACCAAATACAAGCAATTTATCAGGAACTGCTTCGGTATCTTACCCCGCCAGGCCCTGCATGCAAAAACGCTGGGCTTCGCCCATCCGGGGAGCAGTGAGAGAATGCATTTTGATTCGGAACTGCCAGGTGATCTTTCAGAAGTACTGGAAAAGTGGAGGAATTATATCAGTCATAGAACGGGAGGACAATGGAAAACTTAAGCGCCAGGTTTTCCCATGGAGTGGAAAGACTGTAGGCACCATACCGGTAAAAAGCACCGACACCCAGTGATAAGAAATTGAGGTCGAGCAGTTTGTTGATCAGCAGGCCTGATTCAAAATAACCGTGCTCCAGGGTATTGTAACCTATATTGAAATGGTTTTCCCGGTTTTTAACCAGGTTGCCCAGTGCAGCATGGGTTGCGATAAGGAACTCGGGTCTGAAATTTTTGGCCTTGAAAAGAAGCGAGCCGAAATTATGTACAAAGAAAAAAGAGACATACCGGTCAGAAACAAACTCGTTCATGCGCATGGTGGAAAAGGTCGACGGGGCATAAACGGTAAATTGCCTGAAACTGGCATTTCCATTGTACAGGTTACTGTAAGGAACGCTTCCCTGTATAAAGCCTCCCCTCGCTTCCAGGTATGTCCTGCCGAGGTACCTGGTATAAAAGGAGTGGCTCACCCTCAGGTCGAACCTGTTGTAATTGAAATCCCCCATGAGGAAGTTGTCGAAGCCCCTGGTGTACTGGAACCTTACAATGGGATACTTTGTGCCCAGCGAAACCCTGGCCCTTTTTGTGACCAGGAACTCTTCCCTGAAGGCGAACCGGAAACCCAGTTTCAGCTCGGTGAAATGGAAACGGTCGGTGGCAACCAACAGTCCGTCTTCTGAAATGCCATACATGTAATCGTAAGAAGCCTGTTTTGAATTGGAGCTGAGTGCGGCATGGAACTTAAAATCACGGAGCAGCCGCGCCGACATTCCCACGGTGACATCTTCTGTGAGGTTCATCCGGGTAACCAGGAAATCACCCCAGTTCCTGGGATCGAACAGGCTCTGTTTTTCACCTTCAAACAATACACCTCCTGTTTCAAGGAGATCGTAACTGTATGAAGCCCTGATTTCAATCTCGTTCCTCCGGTTAATGAGATAGCTGGCATCGGCCCCGTATTTGGCTGTCCGGTCCTTTAGGCCGTAACCCCAGAAACCTCCCAGCTTAACGCGTTTCGACAGCCTTTCGTTTGTGTGTAACCCTATTCCGAAATACCAGCCCTGGTAGGCGTTATATTTCACCAGCTCGGCCAGGTCGATATCTATGAACTTAACGGGGATTTTACCGGTCATCATTGTCTCAACGATCCTGGCCGTCCTGTCGAGGTTTGCTTCCTGTCCGATACTGTCCATAAACTCGTAGGTACGCCGGTCCCTTTCGCTCAGGCTGTCTATCCGGTAGGCCTGCCAGAAATCATCCGGTTTATCGTGAGAATCAGGTTCCACATCAATGCCAAGTATATCGAACTCCCGCCTGACAAGCTGAGGGTTGATCTCAATGTTCTTTATATAGGTCTTGCCGCCGGCAACCATATTTGCGGTCCTTGTCCCTGCTCTCACCTGTGCGTTGAAAAAAGTGATATCTGTATTGAGCTGCACCGGGAACCATTGTTCCCCATCAATTAGTTCATATTTCTGCTGTATCTTGATCCTGAAGCCTTCTTCTTCGGCAGGGCGCGCAATGACATTCTGGATGGCCCAGCCGTTGGAGTTGATGGAAAGAACGCCCTTCATGCCGTCGAAATTTGTATTGATCCTCGGACGGTAGGATATTATGAAGACGGTATCGTTTCTCTGTGTGAAGGTCGTGTCTTCTATCCGGAAGAAATACTTTTTAGTACTTCCCCTGCTGACAGGATTCACATAGTGCTTATCGAGCAAATGGAACATATCGCTGTAAAAGGTAGTCGACTGAAGCTGGGAGAGCAGGAACACGAATATGGGATCCCTGAAGCCCGAAACCCGGTTGGCAATCACATTCCGGTAGTTCTTATCCGGGGCAAGGAATTTCCGTTCGGTGACCGTTTCAATAATGGCCAGGTCCTGCTTGTCGAAGAATTCCTTCAGTTCATTGTACGAAGAGTCGGATATGAGGGTATCGGCTGTTATCAGGGGATCGGGCCGTAACAGGGAATCAAGCTGTACCGTCATGATGGTCCGTTCATACGAAGTGTATGAGAATGAGCCGAGGTTCTCGTGGTCGTTTTTATCACGATTTTCAACGGCAAGGTTGATGATCCTGTGGGCAGGGTTTTCCTTTGCATAAACGGTCACTTCAGGCAGGTCGATCCCTGTTCGTTCCATTTCCAGCACCAGGGACCCGGAGATATCACCGGTTATTTCATAGGCCAATGGTTTGTAGCCAACATAGGTACAGGTAATCTTGCTGACCGGGGTTGCCGTCCGTATAGTGAATTTACCATCTATATCAGTGGTAACGCCTCTTCTTCCCTCGTTAATGCTGATATTCACAAAAGCCAGCGGTTCCATGGTGCCGGAATCGATTATCCTGCCATTAATCTCATTTACACTGCTCTGGGAAAAAAGATAAAATGATGGTGACAACAATAAGGCCAGCAATATTGCAAGTCTTAATGCATTAAGGCAGTATGTGCCTCTTATTCCGTTTTTGCAATCAGGCAGCAAAGTAATCTTCGAGTTTCTTTAATAAGTCAGAACTTGCAGGCATGTCGTGCACGATCTTACCTTTTTCAAGCACGCAGATCCTGTCGCATACTTCGGTTATGTGGTTCAGGTCATGACTTGAGATCAGCATGGTAACCTGGCGTTCCTCCCTGAATTTATTGAGCATTTTCTTTAACCTGATCTGTGATGTGGGATCAAGGCTGTTGAAGGGTTCATCAAGTACAAGCACCTCAGGGGTAAGCATAAGTGCCGAAGCAATTCCAACTTTCTGCTGGTTTCCGCTTGAGAGGTCGCGGATGTATTTCTTTTTCCCCAACACCTCATCATTGAAAAACTCTTCGAACGACCCGAGGAAACTATCCAGGTCACCTTTGGGAAGTCTGTAAACACTGCCGAGGAAATTGAAATATTCTTCAGGTGTCAGGAAATCGATAAGGAACCTTTTGTCGAGATAAGACCCGGTATAGCTTTTCCATGAATTATTACCCGCAACATTCTCATCTTTTGAGAATACTTTTCCCTCATCAGCTTTGATCAGGTCGAGGACAAGCCTGAAAAAAGTAGTCTTTCCGGCACCGTTATTACCTACCAGTCCAAAGCTTTCCCCTTTGGGGATCTCAAGTTCCGGTAGGTCAAGGACCGTTACCCCGCTATAAATTTTCTTAAGATTATCAACTTTTATCATAATTTTTTACGGTTTCATATCCAATATCTACTACTTGCTATCTGCTATTTATTATTTACTATTTACTATTTAATCCCTAAACCCTTCAGCCATAACGTACTTTCTCTCTTTCAGATTATTATAGATGCCTTTCAATATCCTTTTCATCAGTAATAGCCCTATGATACCCAGCAGCGAGATAATAGCGAGCCCCTGGTACCTGGCCCCAAAAAGACCGAATGGTATAAAGATCAAGACCGGCATAAGGAAAGCCGGCAGCACGGCCAGCCAGTTCATGGCCCCAATACCCTGGTAATTAAAAGTGGAGCCTTTGGAAAGATCCATCCTCTTCTTGTTATAGGTTGCCATATAAAGGAGCACGTATGAGACCACCCCTATATTAAAGAGGAATGTTGCCGTATTGATCAACAGCACATGCCATCCGAAGAAAACATAAGGTATAGTGACAACATAGCAAAAGGCACTCACCATGATACCTATCAGCAGCTTTGCCCTCAGGTATTTCTTCATGTCTATCTCTTTGGTTAGGATGGTGTCGAAGTAATTGCTTTCATAACCAAATGCATAGTTGATATAGTTCATCATCATTCCACCCGAAATAAATACGCCTACAAAAATCAGAAAGCCCCATACGTCTTCATAGGTAGGGTTCGGGTAAAAGAACAGGCCATAGAGAATGAAAAGGGGCAGCAGGTAGATCATCGATTTGGTTCGCTTGTGGCGCAGCCAGAGCTTTATTTCCAGGGTGATAATCTCACCGGTGAGGCCGAGCGACTCAAAATACCTGGTGCCGGTAAACCGGTCGACCCTCACAGCCTTCCGGTTATTTACCTTTTCAGGATATAAGCTTGATTTCAGGAAATTAAAGTTGAACAAGTATGTGAGAACTACCCAGGCAAAAGGCATTACAACAAAAACAGGACTTTTTACGATCAATTCGAAAAACACCCTGGAGGCATCCAGCAACGACCAGATAGCGAAATAATCAAGTATCACAATAGCGATGATAACTACTGCAATGATCAAAGAAATATAGGCTTTGGAAGCCAATTGACGTTTAAAATATGTTAAAAGAAAATTATTTGCCAACACCATAAAAAGAACCGCTATCAGCCATGAAATTCCCGCAACCGGACCATGAACAGGAATAACTACCTTAATGGCAAAGGGCACAAACAGCAACAGGGGTGCAATGTTGAAAACATTCCCAACCGACTTGAAAATAAGATAGTTAACCAGAGTATTTCTTTTAATCGGCAGGTGTATATATGATTCTACATTGAGGGTGGGAAGGGGTTGAAGCAGGTAACGGATCAGAAGACCGGCTATGAAGAAGTAAAAAAGGATTGAATTGAACAACCCTAAAGGATCTTCATCAGGAAAAGCATCTTCAAGTATTTTATCGATCAAGAGCCCCAATACAAGGATATAGGAAAACATCAGCATGAGAAGCAAGGCAATAAATATATTAGCCACAAGGCTTTTTTGCCACATTGACGACCTTGCCCATTCCTTCCACTGATGAACAAGAAACCATAGACTTTTCATAATTCCTGTTTTATTTCAGGTTAATTCTAATATTTGCTGATCTTTCGTGAAAGAACACTAAAATAGCAATACCAGGCAAAAGTAAACGGCTCGATCAATAATTTGACAAATTCAATCAATAAATTGACCGTTCAGGAATGTAACAAACATCGAAAGACGCGGTTCAATAAAGTTTTCTGTTATTTTTATGCCTTGAAGAATCACGTTCAGTCTTTTTCCGGATGTTCTTCTCAAAAGCTTCGGTCAGGTCAACACCTGTTTGGTTGGCCAGGCAGATCAGCACCCACATCACGTCGGCAAATTCATCGGCGAGGTCTTCGGCCGTTTCATTCTCCTTGAACGACTGGTCGCCGTATTTCCTGGCCATGATCCTGGCCACCTCGCCCACTTCTTCGGTGAGAATGGCTGTATTTGTCAGTTCACTGAAATATCTTACTCCTGTTGTATTTATCCACCGGTCAACCTTTTCCTGTGCCTCTTTTATTGTCATCTTTGTAAAAAATTTTAAATGCCGCTGTTCACAGATTCTGTCACTAAAATAATTACATTATTTTTATCATAGCTTACAGTTAAGCCGGAATGGAAAGAAAAAACATAGAGTTACTCAAGGCTACCATATACGTTGTGATAGGTATTATTCTTTTCTTTTTCGTAATAATAACTGCGAAACAGATCCTGATACCTATCAGCCTCAGTTTTCTGTTTGCCACTCTGATTTATCCGCTTACCTGGTTATTACAGGAAAAACTTAAGTTTCCGCGAACAATAGCTGTGCTTGTGGGGGTGCTGACATTTGTCGCCGTGATCTTTGTATTTTTCAACCTCCTGATCAACCAGATATCAAACCTGGCACAGGATTTTCCCCAATTGAAGGAGAAGGCATTGGCCAATCTTGAATACCTCCGTCTCTTTGTCCAGGAGAACTTCGGCGTGGATTCCGAAAGCCAGCATTCCTGGATGAGAGAAAGGATCAAGGGACTTTTTGAATCGGGCAGCAGCCTGCTTGAAAATATGATAAATGCTACGGCAGGCACACTGTTCCAGCTTCTTCTGGTTCCTGTACTGATGTACTACATGCTTACCTTCAGGGAACAGTTCAGAAAGTTTGTGATCATAGTGTCGCCCAAGAAAAAGAGGGAAGATACTGAAAAGATAATGAAGGATATTTCAACGATCATACAAAGGTATATAAGCGGCGTGTTTACAGTCGTGATCATTCTGGGCTTCCTGAATTCGATAGGCCTTTACATAATAGGATTAAAGTATGCCGTAATATTTGGTGTGCTGTCGGCCCTTTTCAACCTGATCCCTTATTTTGGCACCTGGATAGGGGCCTTTTTTCCCATAACCTTTGCCCTCCTTACGGGCGACAGTCCAAGCCTGGCCATCAGTGTTTTCCTGTTTTATGCTATCATACAATTTACCGAGAACAATATACTTACCCCTAATATAACCGGCGGATACGTAAGGCTTAATCCACTGATCACTATATTGAGCATAATAGTCGGCGGAATGGTATGGGGTATAACAGGAATGCTTATAGTTATTCCTTTTATGGCCACACTTAAGATACTTTTCGAACAGGTAGATGATCTTAAACCCCTCGCCTATCTCATCGGGAACGAAAGAAAAAAGAAATGGAAAGTAGTGCTGAAGCATGTCAGGCGCAGTGTGGGGCTGACCGGTGAAGGTACACAGAAATAAAAGAAACCGTTTTGGAACTACTGGAGAATTCTGACAGGCTTATTGCCAAAACTTTCCAAGGGTTGGAGGGCGCGCTTGCCGGTGAACTTGAGAACCTGGGTGCCGGAAATATCCGGATCATCAAGCGGGGTGTATCTTTTACCGGCGATAAAAAAATGATATACAAGGCAAACTATTTTTGCCGATCGGCATTGAGAGTGTTAAAGCCCGTCGCTGAATTCAGTATCAGCAACCAGGATGATTTTTATGAAAAAGCGCTCCGGATCCCCTGGGAAAAATTCCTGACCCTTCAGAAGACCTTTGCCATTGATCCTGTTGTCTTTTCAGGTATTTTCACCCACAGCCACTTTGCCGCCCTGCGCTGCAAAGACGCCATTGCCGACCGTTTTCTGAAAATGCATAAAAGAAGGCCTTCGGTTGATACAAAAGATACTGACATCCTGATCAACCTGCACATAAAAGAGCAACAGGTTACCATATCGCTCGACAGTTCGGGGAGTTCCCTCCATCTTAGAGGTTACAGGAAAAGAAGCGCTGAAGCCCCCCTGAACGAGGTGCTTGCAGCCGGCATGATAATGCTCACAGGCTGGAAGGGCGATGTTGATCTTTATGATCCTTTTTGTGGTTCCGGCACACTGCTTATTGAAGGTGCCATGCAGGCAATGAATATCCCTGCCGGGCATTACCGCGAAAACTATGGGTTTATGAACTGGACCGATTACGACGGAAAATTATGGAATGATATTAAGCGGGATGCAGAAGGAAGAAAGAAAAGTCCCGGCTGCCGGCTTTTTGGAAGTGATATTTCAGGTACAGCTCTTTCGGCAAGCAGGATCAATATCAGGACAGCCGGGCTTGGAAAGGTGATCGACCTGAAAAAGAAAGATGTGAGGGATACTTCGAAATCAGCCTCGGAAGGGATCATCATTACAAACCCTCCTTATGGAGAAAGAATGAAAACTTATAATATATCTGATCTATACAGCGAATTGGGTGATACGCTAAAAAATAATTACCAGGGATTTTCTGCGTGGGTGTTAACATCTGATATGGAAGCCCTCAAGAATGTAGGATTGCGCACTTCAAAAAAATTAATCCTTTTCAATGGCCCTCTCGAGTGCAGATTTGCTAATTTTGAACTCTATAAAGGTTCGAGGAAACCTGACAGAAATTAATTGACGTTGAATGTTTTAGCTTCCTGTATAAAAAATTTAAGTCTTACAGGGAAGAAAAAAGAAACCGGCAATGCCAAAAACAATCAAAAAAATCGGTGTGCTCACATCCGGTGGAGATGCACCGGGAATGAATGCAGCCATAAGGGCCGTTGTGAGGACAAGCATATATGAAGAACTTGAGGTAATGGGTATTTACCGTGGTTACCAGGGGTTGATAAATGGAAGTGTTGTGGATCTCAAAAGCCATTCTGTTTCGAATATCATACAAAGAGGCGGAACCATCCTGAAATCGGCACGGTCAAAAGAGTTCCGCACCAAAGAAGGGCGAAAAAAAGCATATGAAACACTGGTAAAGAACAATATAGATGCCCTGATCGTGATAGGTGGAGACGGTACTTTCACTGGAGCCAAGGTATTCGATTCGGAATTCAACTTTCCCATCGTAGGACTGCCGGGAACGATTGACAACGACCTTTACGGGACAGACTATACGATAGGCTATGATACTGCCGTAAACACAGTTGTGGGAGCGGTTGATAAGCTCCGTGACACGGCCGACTCGCACGACCGGTTGTTCATCGTTGAGGTCATGGGCAGGGATGCCGGATTTATTGCACTGCGGAGTGGTATTGCCACAGGGGCAGAAGCCATACTGATCCCTGAAAGCCCCACCTTTATCGATCAACTGATGGACAAGATCGAAAATGACTGGAGGAAGAACAAGACTTCCGGGATCATCATTGTTTCGGAAGGGGATGATTTTGGAGGTGCCCTGGAGGTGACTGAGGAAGTCAATAAGAAATTCCCCGAATTTGAAACAAGGGTTACCATACTGGGGCACATACAGAGAGGTGGCTCGCCCAGTGCATTCGACAGGGTGATGGCCAGCGGACTTGGCCACGCGTCTGTGAAGGCTCTGATCGGCGGCGAAAAGAACATCATGATAGGCAGCATGAACCGAAAGGTGGTCTATACGCCCTTTGAAAGATCAATCAAGCATCACCAGGAAATAAACCGGGAGCTTTACCGTATCGCACAGGTGCTCTCAATCTAGCCTCCCATCTTTCATATGAAAAAAACCTTTTTTGCTGATGTCTTGCTCCCATTGCCGTTACCGGGCTACTATACCTACCGGGTACCGGCCGATCTCAACGGGCAGGTGCAAGCAGGGAAAAGGGTTGCTGTGCAGTTTGGTAAGAAGAAGATCTATTCAGGACTGGTAAGAAGGGTTCATCAAAGGGTGCCCGATACGGTCACACCAAAGTATATCCTGTCTGTCATTGATGAAAAGTCCATACTGGCGGAAAAGCAATTTGCGTTCTGGGAATGGATGGCCGAATACTATATGACCACCCCCGGGGAGGTTATGAATGCCGCCCTTCCATCGGGGCTAAAGCTTACCAGCGAATCGAGCATCGTACTGAACCCCGATTTTGATTCTGACATCACAGACCTTTCTGAAAAAGAGCTGCTTATTACAGAATCCCTGATGAACAAGACGAAGTTGCCGGTTTCGGAAGCCATTGAGATCACCGACCAGCAAAAGATCCTACCCCTGATAAAAAACCTGATCGAGAAAGGGGTTGTTTTGCTTGAAGAGGAATTGCAGGACCGCTATAAGCCAAGGAAAGAGGTCTATGTGAGCATGCCCGGGGAGATCTCGGGTGATGAACAGAAGCTGAGGGATATCTTTGATGCGCTCGGAAAAAAGGCGTTCAAGCAGCTTCAGTTGCTCATTTCATTCATCAACCTTACCAGGAACGGGGAAAAGGAACTGAAGGAGATAAAACGCACCGATCTGCTGAAAAGTGTGGACGCCGGCTATGCAAGTTTGCAATCCCTTGAAAAGAAAGGCATACTTGAAACCCATGAAAAAACAGTCAGCCGCTTTGAAGAGGTATCGGCGCCAGCTTCAGCTTCCGACATAGAGCTCAGTGAACACCAACGCGAGGCCTTTGAAGATATCAAGAAAGGATTTGAGGAAAAGGATGTGGTACTGCTCCACGGTATCACCTCGTCGGGCAAGACCGAGATCTATATCAAGCTGATAGAGGAACAGCTCAGGCAGAACAAACAGGTATTATATCTCCTTCCGGAAATAGCCCTCACCTCCCAGATCATAAACAGGTTGAGAAAATACTTCGGCGACCTTGTGGGTGTTTACCATTCGAGATACAATGAAGGCGAAAGGGCCGAAACCTGGAACAATGTATTGAATTTCGGGAACAGCGATGCCGTTAAAAACACCCCGTTGATCCTGGGGGCAAGGTCGGCCATTTTCCTTCCTTTCAAGGACCCCGGACTGATCATAGTGGACGAAGAGCATGACACATCGTATAAGCAGACGGAACCTTCGCCGCGTTACCTTGCCCGTGATTCGGGAGTATTCCTGGGTTCCATGTTCAACGTACCGGTCCTGCTCGGTTCAGCCACCCCTTCACTCGAAACCTATTCCAACGTGAAGAACGGCAAATATGGTTATGCGAAACTGACTGAAAGATACCGCGGAATGGAAACTCCTGAGATCATCGTTGCCGACCTCAGGAAGGAAAGGCAGCAGAAAACCATGAGATCACATTTTTCTGCTGTGCTTGTCGGTGCGATGAAAGACGCCCTTGAGAAAAAGGAGCAGGTAATCCTTTTCCAGAACCGACGGGGCTTTTCAACCAGGCTTGAGTGTGAAGACTGCCACTGGATCCCTTATTGCATACATTGTGACATCTCTCTTACCTACCACAAGTATTTCAAAGAGATGAAATGTCACTATTGCGGCTATTCCACCGGGTTACCTGATAAATGCCCCGACTGTGGAAGCACCCGGTTATCCACCCGGGGTTTTGGTACTGAAAAAGTGGAAGAGGAACTTGCACTGATCTTCCCCGAAGCCAGGATCAGACGTATGGACCTTGACTCAACAAAAAGCAGATATGCTCATCAGTCGATCATAACAGATTTTGAAGACCACAAGATCGATGTGCTGGTTGGAACCCAGATGGTAACTAAAGGGCTCGATTTTGACAGGGTAAGCCTGGTGGGTATCCTGAATGCCGACAACATGATCAATTTCCCCGACTTCAGGGCACAGGAACGGAGCTTTCAACTAATGGAACAGGTAAGCGGAAGGGCAGGACGGAAATTTAAAAGAGGGAAGGTGATCATCCAGTCGTACAAACCGGAACACCAGGTTATTGAGTGGGTCAAGAACCACGATTTTGAGATGATGGCAAGGATTGAAATGCATCAGCGCTCTGATTTTAAATATCCCCCCTATTATCGCCTGATCATGCTGAGATTGAAACACAAAGATTCAAAAGAGGTAAGACGCGCAGCTTCAGACCTTGCCTACGACCTGAGGCAGAAGCTCGGGAGGCGGGTTCTTGGCCCTGAATTTCCGCTGGTTACCAGGGTCAGGGGACTATACATACAGCATATCCTTGTGAAACTGGACAAGAAAACCGGGATCAGCTCCACAAAAGTGGAAATAAACAACATTATCAAAAATTTTGTGGCTGTTAATACGAACCGGAGGGTCAGGGTGATCGTTGACGTGGATCCTGTTTAGCGCCATCAGAATAATTATTCCTATTCTTATACCTGTTCCTGTTCTTTCTCCTAATCCTATTACTATCCCTACTCTTCCCCTTCCCTTATCATCAGGTAAACGTCTTCGTTATCCCTTTTCATAAGGTATTTTTCCCGGGCGAATTTTTCGAGTTTCACTGTGTCAGTTGTGAGCTCTTCGGCTGCTTTCCTGTTCTTTTCGATCTCTTCGAGATAAAAATCCTTTTCCTTTTCCAGTTCATTCAATTGCCCCGACATTCTGAATTGTTCCTGGATATTCGTATTGTCAAAAAAGATCATCCAGACAGCAAATAGCATCAGTGTTATGAAATACTTATTCCTGATTATTTTTAGGATTTTCCGAAACATTTGCCGGTCTTGATAAAGTTGCCTTTAAAAGTCAATAAAGAGTACCGGGATGAAAGGGACTGCTCAATTTCCCCGCCCCCGGTACTGTAAAACCTTTCAGATAAAAAGCTAAATTAAGATGCATTGTCAGGGAAAAATAATTAATCTGCCTAAGTTCTCAACTTACAAATGTTGATAAAGCCATCAAAGTCCCAATTGATCGCTTATCTTTGTCATGGCGCTGAGGCTCAGTGCTGCAAATTCATTGAGCGGGATACCTGTTTTTTCGCATTCGCGGATCTTGTCCCTGTCGACTGAAGCGGCAAAGCTTTTTTCCTTCATTCTTTTCACGATCGACTTCGGCTTGACACTTGAAAGCTTTTTATCAGGATATACCAGTGTAGTGGCCACAATAAGGCCTGTAATGGTTTCAGAGGCCGACAGGGCATGCTGGAAGGTGGTGGTCCGTTCCTTTTTGGAGGCCATTTCATTATGCCTTACGATCGCTTCGACAAATTCCCCGTCAACATCTTCATTTTTGAGTATTTCGGCTGTCTTAAGACCGTGCACTTCAGGATCGGCATCGGTTATCTCCACATCCAGATCATGAAGAAGGCCGGCAAGCCCCCACCTGTGAGAATCTTCACCTAACCTGATTGCAACATCCTGCATCACAGCTTCAGAAGCATAGCAGTGATTTTGCATCCTTGGGTTTTCAATATATTTCTCTAGCAGTTCTACAGCGCGTTCACGTGTCATCATAGCTAAAAACTTTTTCAATGCGAATCAATACTATGGATCATCATTACAAGGTGGTTCAGGTGAACCGAGATCTCGGGGATGTATTCATTGATGGCCCTGACGCTGCCGGGAAGGTTAAATATAAGCGTTTGACCCATCGTCCCGGCTATTCCACGGGTGATAAGTGCCGCAGGTTTCTCCTTTCCGTATTTGAGTCTTATCATTTCCATGATCCCCGGTATCTCCTTGTCAATCATTTCACGGGTGACATCAGGTGTGAAATCCCTGGGCCCTATCCCGGTTCCGCCGGTTGTAAACACGAAGTCGAATTTTTCCTCCCTGTATTTCAATAATAATTCTTTAAGCTTCTCCGGGTCGTCAGGGATGATCTTGTGGTCGATCCGGAAATTCCATTTCTTATGGTTGAAAAAATCTTCAAGCATTTTTATCATTGCCGGACCGCTCCTGTCTTCGTATTCACCCCTGCTTGCCCTGTCACTCAAAGTTATGACAGAGATCCTGAAAGTGTAAGGAAAATATTCGACCTGGTCACCTGATTTCACCTCCCCATATTTAAGGACCCTTGCAAAAATGCCTTCTTTGGGCATCACGCAGTTTCCAACTTCCCTGAATATAGCGCAACTGTCGCCGTGGCATTTTTTACCGATCTGGGTGACTTCGAGCTCTGCCTCGCCTATCTTCAGCCTGTCAAATGGATGGGTTTCATAAAGGACAAGGCCCTCTGTCGTGATGTTCTCGGCAAATTCACCGTATTTGATCTCCCTGCCCGCGATCACATTGAACTTCTTGAAGCTCTCATTGCCCAGCAGGCTTACCTGCCTGTGCCACGATCCTGCATGGGCGTCCCCTTCAACACCAAATTCTGTCAAAGCGATCTTCTCAACCGGAACCTTTACCGTCCCTTTCTTCTCAGATATATTAACTGATAATACTTTAGCCATTTTCAAAATAATATCCGGCACCAGGGCCTATTCTTCATACAAAGGTAACGGTGATAAATTAAAATCTTATATAACATCGCCCAAATGAATATTCAACCTCTTCATGATCATTTCTATTTGCAAAACCTGTTGATCAACCTGTACGCATCCCGGATACCCAGTTCGCCTGCCCTGCTCAGGTCTTCACAGGCTTCTTCATTCTTATTAAGGAACAACAGTGTAAGGCCCCTGTTGTAGTATGCTTCAGCAAAATCCCCGAGGAGTTCCAGGGCCCTCGTATAATCCCTGACTGCTCCGGAATAGTCTCGCATACGGTTCTTTACGTTACCTCTGTTGAACCATGCAAATGGGAATTCAGGCGCCATCCCGACAACCCTGTTAAGATCGTCCAGGGCAGGTCCGTAATCGGGCCGGTCCCTTGTTACTTTATCAGGTGTGTCTTCAAGTTCGCCCCATGTAATGATAACAGAGCTTGAATATCTCTCTTCCAGGAAATGGTGCTCGGCCATTTCGAAGTATGCCTGCGCCCTGTTTAGGTAAGCAAGCAGCAAATCCTTATCGAGTTTTATGGCTTTATTGTACTCTGCTATGGCAGTTTTGTAATTCTGTACCATGCCATTGATGATCCCTTTGTAAAGGTACACTTCAGGCCCCGATTCTTCATACTTGAGTATGCTGTCGGCAAAGGCAATCTGGTTGTAGGCATCCTCCAGCGAAAGGTCCATGATATCGTTTGTAATGGCAAACTTAAGTCCGTAGGGATTGTTATTGTTGATCTCAGCAACTTGTTTAACGTAATAACCCTCTCTTGTAAGCCTCACATAAGCCAGGTCATCGGGAATGAACTGAACGTAAAACGCATGTTCCAGTCCGGGTGCCTGTCCTGCCTGCCTTTCAACCATCTGGAAATTCTGGAAATCGGCCTCGAACTCGATGATCCTGTCAAAGTAGCTTGAGTCGGAGTACTTTTTCATCACTATGGCGCTGTCAAGGCTGCCCAGGTTTACCCTGTCAATTATTTCATAAGCTTTTTCATAATCCAGGAAGGCTTGTTTTTCATTCCCCAATTGCCGGTGAACATCCGAGCGGTTCAAATAGGCACCTGCAAAATCGGGGAACAGGTTAATGGTGGCAGTGTAATCCTTAACAGCATCCCTGAAATTCTCAAGCTGGTGATTGGTAATTCCCCGGTTGTAGTGGGTATAGATATTATCGGGATTGATCCGGAGCACCCTGTCATAATCATCAAGAGCTTCCTTAAGCTTTCCTAGCTGGGATTTCAGCAGGGCACGATTATAATAAGCAAGTGCATTGTCGGGATCAAGGCGTATCACCTGTGTGTAATCACCCAGCGAGCCGAGTGTATCTCCTGTGAATATCCTGGACAGGGCCCTGTTGAAATAGGCATATGCATTATTGTTATCCAGACGGATGGCATAATCAAAATCGGCCACTGCCTTTTCATAATTCTTTTCTTCGTAATGGATCACCCCGCGCCTGAGGTAGGCCCCGGCATCATACGGTTCAAGTTCTATTGCTTTTTTACAGTCATCGAGCGCGCCCTCATAGTTTTTCAGGACCGATTTGGCTACAGCCCTGTTAAGATAGGCCTGAGAGTTTTTCGGATTAAGCCTGATGGCAGAGTCAAAGTCGTCCATCGACCAGAGGTAACTTTCCATATGAAGCTTGACTGCTCCGCGGCTTACATATATCTCGTCGTTGAAAGGGTCCAGTTCAATGGCCCTGTCCATATCGCGCAGGGCGTTGTAGTAATCCTGCATATGGTCCCTGGTTATGCCCCGGTAGTGGTAGGCATGCGAATAAAGCGGATGCAGTTGTATTGCCTTTGAGAAATCCCTGTCGGCGCCCAGGTAATCGCCCAGGTTATATTTGGCAATACCGCGAAAGAAATATGCTTCAAAACGGTCGCCTTCAACATTGATCACTTTGGTAAAGCTGCTGATGGCCGACCTGAAATCGTTCTGCGCCAACTCCTGCCGTCCTACAGCAAGGAAATAATCGGTGTTCACCTGGGCTGAGGCTGCAAAAGCAGTAAAAAACAGGGCTATGACTAGGGAAAGCCTCATTATTCGGTAACCTGCGGCTAAATATCTTCTTTTGTTTTACTTAAGAGCTTAACACCGGAGATCACCATTATCTTGTCCACGGCCTTGCACATATCGTAAACCGTCAACAGGCCAACCTGCACTGCCGTGAGCGCCTCCATCTCAACTCCGGTCCTGCCTGTGCATGAAACTTCACTGGTAACGGTTACACCATCGTCACTCAACGATGCTTCAGCTTTGATTTTGGTAAGAAGCAACGGATGGCAAAGCGGGATCAGTTCGCTGGTTTTTTTTGCAGCCTGGATAGCGGCGATCTCTGCTGTTGTCAGCACATCACCTTTTTTGACCTGGTTTTCGCTTATGAGTTTTACCGTATTTTGTTTTAGCCTGATGAAGCCTTCGGCCCTGGCAGTCCTGAACTGATCGGCTTTTTGGCCCACATCCACCATCCGGGCCTTTCCCTTTTCATTGGTATGTGATAATTCTTCCATTCTTACGATTTTGACAACAGAGACAATAGAGACAATAGTGACAATATTATCCCCCAAGATTATAAAATTGTTCCTTGAGGTTCCTCGTTCCACAGGCAGGCTTATTCCTGACCGCTTCGAGGATGGCGTTTTTAGCCCCGAGGATCCTCACGCTGTAGCCCCTGGCATCGAACAAGCAGGGTTTGATCAATCCGTTGGCAGTTAGCCTTAGCCTATTGCATATGGCACAGTGTCCTCCCCTTCCCCCTTCAACAACCGAATATTGTCCTGTTGCCAGGTCCATCTGGTGTATAAACCTGACCTCAAACCCGTTATCCTCACCAAATTTTTTGACCCTGAGAGCATCCGGTTCATCCGATGAACTTTCAACCACACAATTCAGCTTAATGGGCTTGAGGCCTGCCTCCCTGGCGGCATCCAGCCCCTTGAAAACATCTTCAAGGTCACCATTCCGGGTGATCTGCCTGTACTTTTCAGGATCGATTGTATCGAGGCTCACATTTACCCGTTGCAGTCCGGCTTTTTTAAGTTGATGGGCAAACTTGTCGAGGAGTATGCCGTTGGTGGTCATCGAGAGGTCGCTGATGCCTTCCACACCAGATATCATCCTGACGAGTTCAACCACATCCTTTCTCACAAGAGGTTCTCCGCCTGTAAGCCTGACTTTATCCACACCGAGAGAGACAGCTTGCTTAACAACCCCTGTGATCTCGTCGAAGGTGAGGATATCCGAATGTTTAAGTAACCTGATACCCTCCGCCGGCATGCAGTATATACAACGCAGATTACACCGGTCGGTGACCGATATCCTGAGATAATTGATCTTTCTGTTAAACCTGTCGTACATCTACCTTTTCACCTTTTTTAAGCAGTCTTGTGCCTGCCGGGACGGCAGCCATGGCGTGAGCTCCGGCCAGGGCATAAATATGGGCGGAGCCATGGTATTCCAGGGGAATAACGGTCCCCCCTTCTGTAAATTGCACGGGTATCCACGAAAGACGGTTGGCTTTTTTCCTTGTGTATTCCACCTCAAGGGGCAGCCTTAGCTTCCGGTACGGTTCTTTTGATCCCATCATTTTCTTAAGCATCGGCCGCACAAATAGTTCGAACGTAGTAAAAGATGAAACAGGGTTTCCCGGCAGCCCGAAGATCCTTTTTTCATTTTTAAGGCCAAATACAGTAGGCTTTCCGGGCTGGATTGCCACTGTTTTAAACTTCAGTTTAATTCCCAGCTTTTCCAGTACGCCGGGGATAAAGTCGTATTCACCCATTGAAACGCCTCCGCTGAGAAGCACCACATCACTTTCATCGAGAGCTTTTGAAAGCAGGTCATAGGTTAACTTTTGATCGTCCCCGGCAATGCCGAAGTAGGTTGCATTTGCTCCGGCACGAACAGCCTGGGCGGTAAGCTGCGGGCCATTACTGTTACGAATCTGAGAAACGGAGGGTTTGTGATGTGCTTCCACTATTTCATCCCCGGTAGAGATCACACCTACAGCCGGTTTCCTGGCTACCAGCGGATTGGTCCAGCCAACCGAAGCCATCACAGCGATGTGCTGAGGCTCAATCCGGATGCCTGCAGTAACGGCAACATCCCCTACTTTAACATCCTCAGCCTTCTTCGCAATATTGCTTTTTGTGGTTGGTTTCAGTATCTTCACCTTGCCTTCGCGGGTTATTTCGGTGTCTTCCACTTTAACCACTGCATTGGCACCATCAGGCACCATTGCCCCGGTCATGATACGGGCGCAATTCCCTTCCATAACCTTTTTCTTTGGGGGATTTCCTGCAGCAATTGTTTCTATGATCTCCAGTTCCTTGTCCTGGTCTTCACGGCGGCAGGCGAAACCGTCCATGGCCGATTTATCGAACGGGGGCATTTCAACATCGGATGTAACGTCTTCTGCCAGAAACCGTCCCATCGAGTTTTCCAGTCTTACCTTCTCCGTTCCGCACTGCGGGGCATTGTCAAGAACTATTTTCAGTGCCTTTTCAAAAGTTATCATGTCAGTGA
>CAZMOK010000003.1:0-3768 GCA_964567785.1 uncultured Bacteroidales bacterium
TAGTAGGTAGTAGGTAGTAGGTAGTAGGTAGTAGGTAGTAGGTAGTAGGTAGTAGGTAGTAAAAAATTAACCTTGGAAGGTATGGATTTTATTCTGAAGATCAAAAGGCAAAAAGATTCCCGATTCTTAAATCTGAAGTTTTATTTGCTTTCTCTCCCGGAAATCTGAACAATTACTGTACGACCATCCTCTTCTTTCATATCAATAAATTAAAATCAAGATTTTTGCTATATTAGCAATACCAAAGCCATGGTTCTGATTTCTCTTTGCGGGAAAAAAAGACAAATATTACTATTTTGAAAAAAATCTTTTCCTATGAAAAGAATATATTTTTTATTTGCCTTCCTGGTCACCTTCTCTTTTCATGTTAATTCTCAAATAAGTATAGGTGATTCATTACCTGATTCATGTGCTACTCTTGATCTCCAGGCATCCGACCGGGGGTTGATGCTGCCCCGGATGAATTCCATGCAAATGAACAGTATCAGCAATCCGGCACATGGCCTGGTCATTTACAACAATACCGTGAATGCTGTATATTTTTTTGATGGAGATGGCTGGAACATGATTGGCAATAAAGACGGCCAGTCATGTGGAGACCTCACATATCTTGGGCAAGCCTATGAAACGGTCATCATTGGAGACCAGTGCTGGATGGCTGAAAACCTGAATGTAGGCGAAAGGATTGAAGGAAGCACAGAGCAGACCGACAATGGCGAGTTTGAAAAGTATTGCTACAACGACATAGAAGACAGTTGTGACATCTATGGCGGTCTCTACCAGTGGGATGAAGTGATGAGGTATACCACCAATTCCGGCTCACAGGGTATGTGCCCTTCCGGCTGGCATATTCCCACAGATGAAGAGTGGAAGATACTTGAAGGGTCCGTTGACAGCCTTTATGCTGTGGGCGATCCTGAATGGGATGGTTCAGTATGGAGAGGTTATGATGCAGGAAAACAGCTTAAATCCAATTACGGCTGGTACTCCGGGGGGAACGGAGTTGATGGTTACGGCTTTACCGGCCTGCCTGCCGGATATCGAAATACCAATGGTTGGTTCGTCATGATGCCTCAGTATGCATATTTCTGGACCTCTGATGAGTTTGACGATACCTATAAATATTACCGCTCTTTATACTATGCGAAGGATGACATCGGCCGCAGTACTCATTCAAAAATCCGGGGTTTTGCAGTGAGGTGCATCAAGGATTGAATAACATGGTGAATGGATAAAAAGATCAATTGTTAACCGAAAAATATCCTTAAAGATCAAACATATGGGACAATTAAGAATAAGTTTCCTGGTATTTTTTATAGCGTTGGCGCATATCTCATTTTGCCAGGTAAGTATCGGCGGCAACCCTCCCGATTCTTCTGCAATACTTGATCTCCAATCCACGGAAAGGGGATTGCTTTTGCCGAGGTTGAGTACAACAGAAATGAACAACATAGCTGCACCGAACCCCGGATTGATTGTTTTCAATACCAGCGTGAACACAATTTTTTATTTTGATGGCGCTGAATGGAACATGATGGAGTTCCGCGACGGGGAATCCTGCGGTAACGTCAGCTACGAAGGAGAAACCTATGAGACAGTTATCATCGGGGAACAATGCTGGTTAAAGGAGAACCTCAATGTTGGCCTGAATATCACGGCGGCAACACCTCAAACAAATAACAATATCATCGAAAAATATTGTTATGACAATAAACCCGACAGTTGCGATATTTATGGTGGGCTGTACCAGTGGGACGAGCTGATGCAATATACCGATTCTGCTGGCGCACAGGGTATTTGTCCCGCCGGCTGGCATATTCCCACAGATGAAGAGTGGATGGAGCTGGAAGGTTACGTCGACAGTCAATACCCAGCAGGTGATCCGGAATGGAATAGTATGGGGTATAGGGGTTTTGATGCAGGGTTCCATCTGAAATCCATATCAGGCTGGAATTCCAACGGAAATGGGGATGATGCCTATGGTTTTACCGGGCTGCCCGGAGGAAATACACCAGATGGAGGTGTGGGTATTGCTGGCTGCTGGTGGACTTCATCAGAGTTGGATGAGGATTACAGCATCAATAGGATTCTCCACAACGGGTATGATGAAATATACCGTGGTTATAATTGGAAACAATATGGATACAGTGTCAGATGTGTAAAGGATTGAGTGGGATCTATTTTGAAAAAATGAGTTGTAGGTTTGAAAAGTTCCGATCAGGAAGTAAAACCTTAAAAGACCACAAGATTCTCAAATCTTAAATCTTACATCTTACATCTTAAATCACTGAGTGTTTTTGTAAGGTGCGCTGAGTGTTCTTGTAGCCCATATTAATTGCCTTCGCTCTTTTCCCTCCCTAAATTTGAACATATCAAAACGAGTGCCGGGTCTTCCCTTATTATCCGCACCGTGCCAGTCAGACCCTTAACTACAAAAACAGCTTGATGACAGAGAACCTGCAAGATATCAGAAAAGAGAAACTCATTGCAAAAAAGTGGGACTTCATTTCAACACCGGCATCAATATTTCCGGAAGGCATACTACTCACCGGGGCGAGCTCCTTCGTGGGCTGCCACCTGGTCAAAGAACTTCAGAAAGAATGGAACGGCCCTGTATATCTCCTCCTCAGGGCCAACACAAACCGAGAGGCTGAGAAAAAGATGCATGAGGCATTTGCCAAATGGGAACTGGGATCATTCAAAAAAGATCGTTATGAGATCGTTACAGGTGATGTAACACGGAAGCACTTCGGCCTTCCGTATAAAACTTATAAACGGCTCATGCAGGAAACGGGAAGGGTTATCCATCTGGCCATGACACCCATGTACCACCTTCCATATGAGCATTTCAGGAGGATATGGGTACCGGAGCTTGAAAGGATGATCGAATTCTGTGGAAACCAACATTCGCCTAAAAGTCTGCATTATACCTCCTCGTTCAATGCCAATTTCTTTACAGATGACCACGATTTTAAAGCCTTAAATACCAATGCCTGGCAATCGGGCTATGCCGGTTTTAAATACGTAGCCAATAAAGCACTTGAAAATGCCTTCAGGCAAGGCATGAACGGTTGTATTTATGACCTGCCGCTTGTGCTGGGGTCGGAGGGCAAGGGGGTGTGCCCAAGGCATTATTCCATCTGGCTCATACTCGACATGTTCCTCAAAACAGGTTTTTACTTTAAGTTCCACTTCAGGGTTATACCGGTGGATGTCCTGGCAGAGATAATGGTTTTCAACATAATGAGGGAGGCCGGCGACGTGGGTAGTTCCTTTGTAAGGCCGGCACTTGAAGAACCTGTGAGCGACTTGATGTTTTCCAGGATGGCAGCTAACCTTCTGGGGTTGCACGAGGGGAGCCTGGAAACTGTGAGGGATGCCTGCCAGAACAAGCTCCGGTTCAATTTCATGGTACCAGGCAACTTCTATGAACTGCTCGAAAAAGTAAGCGGTCTTGAACAGGTCCTTCCCGGCGGCTATGACCCATCGGGTTTACCCAAAACATCCATGGTGTTCCTGAGCAACCTGAACCGTATTCTGGCAAGGAATACAGAGTTAAAAGTTGAAATCTGAAATGGAGCGAAGAGAAATCCCGTGAACGGAGTGAAACGGGAGCTGAAATCATAAATTGATAATGAACAATTAACAATGAACAATTAACAATTAATAATTACAATGAACAATTATCTAAACTCTAAGCTCTGATTACCCGCAACCCGAACACTCAAACACCCGAATACCCGAACACTCAAGCACTTGACAATAAAG
>CAZMOK010000003.1:3868-6913 GCA_964567785.1 uncultured Bacteroidales bacterium
GACAATTGAGACAATAACAACAATTTTCAAAACCATGAAAAAACCAATTACCCTTATTCTCATTTCACTCCTTACCCTTCACGTTTCACAAGCGCAGCAGGGTACCATCCAACTCCCCGCCACCGGCCAGACAACCAGCTATTATCCGGGCGACGATGGCGACCTGCAATTGGGAGTGCCTCTGCCGGCAAACCGGTTTACCGATCACGGAAACGGATCGGCCACCGATGAGTTGACCGGGTTGATGTGGGTCACCGATGGCAACCTCATCGTTTCCCGTAATCCTGCATTCGACCAGGACCGTACGGCCGGCGATGGGGATATCAACTGGAAGACAGCCCTCGACTATATCCAGCTTCTCAATGATGAAAATTACCTGGGCTATAACGACTGGCGCATGCCGAACCTTGTCGAGATCCGTAGCCTGGCCGATCTTGGCAGGCCCGACACGGCATTGCCGGCAGGACATCCTTTCTTCAACCTGAAATCCCCCTACTGGTCGTCCACCACAACAGAATCGATGCGCCGGGCAGCCAACTGCTACTATATGCAGGAATACTACGTGCATGCCAACATCACAAATATGGCAGGAGAAACACAGTTCTATCTTAAGTTGCCTGATTTATATATAAAAGATGAAAAGACCCTTTACTGGAAATTTTACCTCTTGCCGGTCAGGACATCTGGGAATACAGGTGATGTTGAACTTCCGCAAACAGGGCAGTTTTATAACTATTACCCGGGAGACGATGGTGGGCTCAATGAAGGGACCCCATGGCCCTCGCCACGGTTGGTCGACAATGGAGATGAATCGGTCACCGACCGGCTGACAGGTTTGATGTGGGCCCAGGATGGCAACCTGATGCTGACCCGGGACCCTGACTTCGATACCCTGGAATGGGTTGATGGTTCTGTCACCTGGATCAGGGCGTTGGACTACATCACTAAACTGAATGATGAGAATTACCTGGGCTATAACGACTGGCGTATGCCCAACCGGAATGAAATGACCAGCCTGATCGATTTTGGGTTCGATGACTTTGCACTTCCCGAAAGGAATCCCTTTACCAATCTATACGGTCACAATGCGGAAGGAATGTACTGGACCTCAACAACCTGTGCCGATGAAACCGACCGGGCATGGGTCATAATAATGCATGATGGACTGATGGGAGATGGTAATGAATATGTTTACCTGAAAGATAGCGACAGGCATGTGTGGCCGGTTCGTACTGCCACCGATCCTTTGCCTTCCGGCAGGATTGATGGGGTGATCACACTTGATGGAAATCCCTACCCCAGGGCGGAGATTGAACTGAGCGGACCCATCTCCTCCTTTATACGCACCAACATGAATGGCGAATTTGAATTCACCAACCTGCCGAATGGCACTTACACAGTAACCCCAACACATAAATACGCCAGGTTCACACCTCTTACACACCAGGTCACAATCAACGGCAACCAGGTAAACTGCAATTTTGATGCCCACTACACCCGTGCTTACGGATGGACTGAGATCAGTGAAAACCTGTTCCCGATAGGCAACGCCACAGGTGCCAATTTCGCCGATCTCTATTTTATCGGGAATGAAGGTTGGGTGGTGAATGCATATGATTTTGAAGAGATCTACCACACGACCGATGGTGGCGATACCTGGGAATTGCAAACAACCCTGCGGCCCTGTAATGCCATTCACATGATCAACGAAGAAGAGGGCTATGCCGGCGGGGAGAGTGGCATCCTTCATAAAACAACGGATGGAGGTGCCACATGGAATTTCTTCGGTGTGTCTTCTGCACGAATCACCGACATCAGTTTTACTCAAAGCGGGACAGTCGGGCATACATGTGGAACAAATGGTTTGATCGGCAAAATAGAAAACGGAACGTATACCACACAGCAGGTCTCTTTTCCCGACTATGCAAGCATCGCATTTACGCCTTCAGGAGACTATGGCTGGGCCGTGGCCTGTTTCGGCAGGAAATCAATCTATGATAACGGGGCCTGGACCTACTGCGGCGGCGCCATGTATTTTCCTTGCCTGAATGATGTGCAGTTCATGTCGGAAGAGGTCATGTACCTGGCGCAAGGCTATGGGATCGACAGGATGCTTATTGGAGAGAGCTATTCACGTGTACTTACCGACTCAGCCGGGTATTATGGAATATTTATTTTGAATGAAGACACCGTCTGGGCAGTCAGTCAGACAGGTGATGTGATCCTGTCGGCGAATGCCTCTGATGATACAGTGCATTTTTCTTATGATCATATCTCCAAAGAGTTTTTGTTTGATGTCTTTGCCGTGGATGGCCACAACGCCTGGGCAGTAGGCGGTAATGGTTCTATCTACCGCTATGGTCTGCTCGAAGGGTTCCCTGCAGGAGGTGCCGATATCCTTGACATGGTCATTGATGAGCAGGTTGCACCGGCCGTCATCAACAACGAAAATCTGACAGTCTGGATTGAAGTGGAGCAAGGCACCGATGTAACACAACTGTTACCTGCCGTATTTATATCAGCAGGAGCCACCGTTGATCCACCAAGCGGAAGTATGCAGGATTTCACTTACCCGGTGACATATACTGTAACTTCGGAAAATGGCCAGACAGTGAATAATTGGGTGGTGACGGTGGATATTACGACAGACGTTGCTGAACCAAAAATGCCGGAGATGGTGGTCTACCCCAACCCGACCCATGGTAAATTCCAAATTACAAACTCCAATACCCAAATAAACTCCAAATCTCAAAACTCAATATCCAAACTGGAGGTGGTTGATATCTATGGAAAGGTTGCTGAGTGCTTTAACCTGTATCCCGTAACCCGTAACCCGCAACTTGACATCAGCCATTTCCCGACAGGAATCTACTTCATCCGAATATCTCTTGAAAACCAAATAATCGTGAAAAAAATAATCAAGATGTGATAGCTCAGAGGCGGAGAGGCGCAGAAGCGCAGTACAGTGACAGATTGAAATCCCAGCACCCAATACCTAGCGCCCAGTACCCAGCACCTAGCGCCCAGCACCCAGCACCCAGCACC
>CAZMOK010000003.1:7013-17689 GCA_964567785.1 uncultured Bacteroidales bacterium
CCCAGCACCCAGCACCCACCTTACTCCTGCGCCGCTATCTTCGCGCGCTTCCGGTCGTGTTCGCTAAGCATGATCTTGCGCAAACGCAACGAACGTGGTGTAACCTCGAGGTATTCGTCCCTGGCAATGTATTCCATGGATTCTTCCAGTGAGAACTTTACCGCCGGTATGATCATAACTTTATCGTCTGATCCTGAAGCCCTCATATTGGTCAGTTTCTTGGTCTTGGTAACATTGATGATGAGGTCGTCGGGGCGGATATGTTCACCGATCACCTGCCCGGCATAGATTTCATCGTTGGGGTGGATGAAAAAACGGCCGCGGTCCTGCAGCTTGTCGATGGCGTAGGCAACGGCAATTCCCTTTTCCATCGCGATGAGCGAACCATAGCGGCGGCCGGGTATCATTCCTTTCCATGGTTGGAACTCTTTGAACCGGTGCGCCATGATAGCCTCACCCTCTGTGGCAGTCAGCAGGTTGTTGCGCAAACCGATGATGCCGCGTGCAGGAATTGTAAATTCCAGGTGGGTGCGGTCGCCTTTGGTGCTCATGTGGGCCAGCTCACCCTTTCGTTGAGATACCAGTTCGATCACCTTCCCGGAAAAATCAGGCGGAACATGGACAGTCAGGGATTCGGTAGGCTCATGGTCTTTTCCGTCGATCTCTTTAATGATGACCTGGGGTTGGCCGAGCTGAAACTCATATCCTTCCCGGCGCATTGTCTCCACCAGGATAGAGAGGTGAAGTATGCCGCGGCCATAGACGATCAGCGCCTCCGGGGTATCGGTCTCCTCTACTTTCAATGCCAGGTTTTTCTCAGTCTCTTTGAACAATCTCTCCCGCAGGTGGCGGGAGGTGACAAATTTCCCTTCCCTTCCATAGAAAGGCGAGTTGTTGACCAGGAACAACATGCTGATGGTCGGCTCCTCGATCTTCAGGGAATCCAGGCCCTCCGGCTCCTCGAAATCCGCAATGGTGTCGCCGATCTCAAAGTCGTCCAGCCCCAGAACTGCACAGATCTCCCCGGTATGCACATCCTGCTTGAACTTCTCCTTGCCCAATCCTTCAAAAACGTAAAGCTCCTTGATCTTCGACTTGAATATCCTGCCATCCTGCTTAATAAGCGAAACATTCATCCCCCATTTTAATGTCCCCCTTGATAACCTTCCAACAGCAATCCTTCCTACATAGGACGAATAATCAAGTGAAGATATCTGCATCTGGGTATTGCCTTCGGCGAATTCAGGTGCAGTTATATGATTGATGATAGTATCCAAAAGATAGATGATATCGGAAGATGGCTTCTGCCAGTCTTCCGACATCCAGCCCTGTTTGGAAGAGCCGTAAACGACAGGAAAGTTGAGCTGCTCCTCGCTGGCGTCCAGGTTGAACATCAACTCAAAAACCTGCTCATGGGCCCAGTAGGGATCACAGTTGGGTTTGTCGACCTTATTAATGACCACTATAGGCTTCAGGTTCATAGCCAGGGCCTTTTGAAGCACGAAGCGCGTTTGTGGCATGGGACCTTCAAAAGCGTCTACAAGCAGTAAAACCCCATCTGCCATGTTCAAGACCCTTTCCACTTCACCGCCAAAATCGCTGTGGCCCGGTGTATCGATAATGTTGATCTTCACTCCTCTATAACGAACGGAGACATTTTTTGAAAGTATCGTGATCCCTCTTTCCCTTTCCAGAGGGTTACTGTCGAGGATCAACTCCCCCATATCCTGGTTGTCCCGGAACAAATTGGCCTGGTGAAGGATCCTGTCAACCAGTGTCGTTTTACCATGATCGACATGGGCTATTATAGCTATATTCCTGATATCCTGCATATTATGTTATGTGCTTGTAAAATAGTGTGCAAAAGTAGTGATAATTTGGTATCGCAATGTTTCGCAAAGAGATCTATAGCAACCACCAACATCCTACCCAAACACCTTAACACTCCGACAATAGAGACAATAGAGACAATTTGACAATAGAGACAATTAACTAAACATAGCCATCAACCAAAAACCTTCCTTCCCAACAATTTCAACACCCATATGTTAGTATGTAACTATCAGTTAGTTTACATTAATTTAACATTGTACTAACTTTGTAAAGAATACAGATAGGTTTTTATCTCGTGAAAGGAAAGGATCTGGAAATAAAACAACGGGAAAGTTTCAGGGAGGGCATCCTGAGGCTGCTCGACGAACTTCATGATGAGTCGGCGAAATATGCCATTGCCCGCTCGAGGCAACATATTTCCGTTCATGAGCTGAGGAAGAACATCAAGAAGATCAGGGGGATATTGCGCCTTTTAAGGCATGAGATTGGCAGGGATAAATACCATGAACTTAATGATACCTACCGGGAGATTGCACAAAAGGTTGCCGTGCTCCGCGACGATACCTCCCAGATAGAGCTCCTTGAGAGCATGCAGAAGAAGGTTGACGACGGAAAAATAAAAAGGGCAATTTCAAAGGCAATCCGCCAGGTTGAAGAGAAGCGCAAGGAAGAGTTCAGCGAATTCTATGAAAGGAACAGGCACTATTCGGTATGTTATGATATACTGGCTGTTAAGGAAGCAGTGAGGGAACTGGATTTCGCTGGTGACCCGGATTATTATATCCTCAAAAGTCTCAAGCGAATACACAAACGGGCCAGGAGTGCATGGGAGATATCCGGTTTCCTGAAGACTGACGAGATCTATCATTACTGGAGAAAGCAGGTTAAATACCTGATGTACCAGTTGACGATCCTGAACCTGGCCTGGCCCGGATATTTCAAGGCCTATATCAGCGAGCTAAACAAGCTGTCAGGCCTGCTTGGCGATCTGCACGACCTGAACCTGTTCAATGAGCATATCAACGAGGAAAAGCTCATTGTACTGAAACCCCATCAGAAAAAATCCCTCTTAAAGTACATCTACAGAAAAAGGTCCACCCTGAAGAAAAGGATAGAACGGGTTGGGGAAACACTTTTCAGCGAAAGCAGCGAAGCCTTCAGCATGAGGATCTATGATATCTGGATCAGTTCTACGGAAAAGATTAATGATCCCGGATAAGATTTCAACTCACCTTTTTGATCCTCCTCTTTCGTCAGAGCAAGGAGAGGAAAATCGAAAATCAAAAATCGACAATCGAAAATCCATCAGGGCGCAAGCCTCAGCTCCCCGCCATTTTTTATCACCACATTTCCCCCGGGGTAAACCTGGAATGCCTCAGGTGTAGTGTCTTCCACAATGAACAGGCCCGATATCTCCACATCCCCGAATATCTTTGCCGTGGCGCCGGGCACATGTCTGATCTGGGCTCCCTGTTCTATTTTGAGGTCACGGCATTGAAAGTCTCCGGTATCATTTCCCACAGTAAGTGTTCCGGAAAAGTTTACAGGATAGTTAGATGCACCGGCAGGGATCAGGGCCCTCAGCCCGTCATCAGGGACTATGCCATCTTGCCAGTTTTTGGGTTCGATCCAATTGGTGCTGACTACACCAGTCCATTCATGATAATATAAATGATCAATCGAACTGAAACCATCAGACGCTCCACCTTTGCTTATTGATCCGGAGAAGTTATAAAATGAACTGCTGTAACCATCAGATATGCTGCCCTTGCTTATTGACCCGGAGTTGTTATAAAATGAAATAACAAAACCATCACCTGATCCAGACTGGAAAATAGAGGTGGGATCATCAATAAGTGCATGGGCAAATCCATCGGAGGCCCCACCTTTTGATACATTGTTTGACAGATCGATCAATTGAGTATGGAAGCCATCGCCTACACCACCATAAAATCGCTCGGCAGGTTGACTTATAGCTATAAAACCAATTATACTTAGGAGTATTGAAATAGCTGTACGTAGCATAAATATTTGGTTTATCGGCCCAGCCTGAAAGAATCCAGTGAGCTCCTGTTGACTCCTCCTGATCCGGCACCTGTATTATGTTCAATGATAGGGTCGTTACCTCCTTTCCTTACGAAACCTGCACTTGTTGAAGGCCAATCAGGATTGTTGCTTTCACCTGCCGGTGAGAGTTCTCCATCGCCCGGAACACCTGTGTAGCTTAGTCCAAATGCAGTGCTTTCCGCACTGATATAGAAATTATCAGTATATGCCGATAGATCAAGATGGCCGTAGTATCCGGCGCCTGATGTAATCCGGTCAGAAGTAGGGGTAGCTGTAAGGCCAACCCTGCAAGCTGCAAGTATAATTAATCCCGGACTTCCTACCTGGGTATGACTTTCATCAGGCTGTCCCGGATTTGTTAAATTTGTGCCGAAAGCTACGGTTGTGCCTGCAGTACCCCATGATCGTTCATCTTGAACAGGCGGAAGCGGCCCACGACACATTTTCTCATGCTCCAACATTGTAAGCGGCCTGAGTGCTGCCCAATCACAGTAAGCGAGATAATCAGTATTGATCACGTAATTCATTACAATGTTCTGGCCATCATCAATCTCATTAGGATTACCGTTATTGTTCAGGTCACAGAAAAAGGTAAAAGGATAACCAGCAGTACTTGTTATGTCAGCTTTAATACTGTTTCTGCCAATTGGCGTACCCGACTCTGACATTACATAATGATTTGCTGTTGTAAGTGCATTTAGATCAGAATCTGTTCGGGCATTCTGTTGCTGGAAGGTCAATGTATTTAGAAATTCGACATATTGTTCTGCAGTAATAGGGTACTTCATTGCATAGAACTGGTCATAACCATTTGGATAAGTAGCTGGTATATCCGTTGCATAACCCACTATCGCCACTGCTCTCCAATCACTGCTGGTAGTTCCATACGTTAAAGCACCGCTTGTATTGACATAGAAAGCTTCATCTACGTCATCCCCCCTGTGAAAGTGTTCTTCAGAACCGGAAACGCTGCCGCCAAGGTAATAGGGCCCTTCAGGTACATTAACCATCTCTATACCAAATACCTTGAAGTCGGGAAAAGGTCCAAGGGAGGGTTCGGTAACTTGTATGTCAATTGTGTTCGGGCCAATAGTTCCCGTTCCTGCCTGGGTACGGTAAATAAAAACACCCTTGGAATCGCTGACAGCATCAACAGTAAAGGGGAGTTGTGTGGCACCGTAAGGCTGAATATCTGCATGGAGCCATTGCGGCCCGCCATTGGGTGCATATTTAACAAATACCCAGGCTGCATCGTAATAGTCTCCAGATGCATCGCGCCAGGAATTTTCCCAGCTTATGTCAAAACTCAGGATATTTGTGCTGTTGTCCCAGCTTGTATTCGTGATTTGCAGGTTATTGCCTACCAATAATAGGGGAAGGATCACCATTAAAATTGCAAATGATAAATGTTTCATGATATGAAGGCTTTTGGACTAATAAACTAGCAAACCACAAAAAAAAATAATTGTTCGAAGAGGAGTTGTTAACGATTTGTTAAAGTAAACCTTTCAGGATATATCCCAGAAACTGAACATTAAACAATTAACACTAAACACTAATCATTCTTAAGGTGAATAGTCTGAGTGGGAAATGCAAATTCGATGCCTGCTTTGTTGAAACGCTCAAAGATCTGGTGGTTCACCTTTTCCGTAAAATCCATATAGGCCCAGTAATCGGGTGGATGATACCAGTAAAGCATGATCAGGTTCAGTGAGTCGGCATTAAATTCACTGAAATAGACCCTCGGTGGAAGTTCAGGGTCCATACCTTCGTGATCCTTAAGGATGTCTTCAAGGATCGCTTTGGCCTCCTTCACTTTTTCGGGAGGGGTGTCGTAGGTGATGGTGATGTTTGCCAGCCTCCTTATGAAAGGCCTTTTACCGATATTGTGTATTGTCTTATTGGCAAGCTCTCCGTTTGGAACACTAACCAGGTGCCCTTCCAGTGTCCGGATCCTTGTTGAACGAAGGTCCACTGATTCAACCGGGCCGTCATGCCCGTCGATGACGATCCTGTCGCCGATATCAAAAGGCTTGTCTCCCACAAGCACTACAGAACCAAAGAAGTGCCTTAATGTATCCTGTGCTGCCAGTGCAACAGCCAGTCCGCCAATACCAAGGCCTGCCACAATGGAAGTGATGGGTTTGTCGCTGAGTATCTGGATGATCTGGATCAAAACAAGGATGATGAGGACTGCACGGAGGCTTTTCCTGATCACCGGAATGAACATCTTGTTCATCTGGTGGTCTGATTTTTCCATCCTGACACTGAACCAAGCTATCGGGACCTCAATTAAATGATACAAAATAAAACCTATGGCTATGGCTACTAATATATCCCCTGATGTAGAAAGGGTACTGTAAAGTTCCTGGTTTTCCCTGAGAAATTGTATGCCTGCCAGATATCCTGCAGTTAACAGTACAAAGGTCATTGAGCGGGAAACTGCAGCCATCGCAGCTGCGGCAACCGGTTTATCCTGTAATGCTTTCTTGTTGGCAAGTCTCTTCAGGATGGACCTGACAATTCTCCCTAGAATAATGGCTACCAGTATGGTACCGAAGAAAAACACGACATTCCATAACTGGATGTCAAATATTACTATATCCTTGACCTTTTCCATAAATCATAAATCTTTTATGGTGTAAAAATAGGAAAATAGCTGATAGTAATTAGCTGTTGGCTGATGGCTGATGGCTGCGTTTATTGAAATAAGAATTCGAAAATCGACAATCGCTCAATCATTTAGCCATCCTTCATTGGCTTGAGGAAAACAATCAAGGTCCTTAACGTAGGGTTTAATATCGATGAGGGGTGTGTTATCCAGGGCATCCAGGGGTGATGTATAGACCAGGTTGCCGTCGGTCTTCTTCAACTCAACCGTGTTCATCCCTATTTTATTCTTCCGGTAGGGGCTCCTGCTGGCAAATACTCCAACCTCTTTGTCACCGCTGAATTTGGGCGGATGGGCCGTCAGGTGGTGCTTTTTGGTTCGGTCGAGGTAGAAGAGCACGATAATGTGGCTGAACCTGTCAAGGTCTTTCAGCCCTTCAGCATATTCCGGGAAGACCTCAAGGAAAAACTCCCCGTCATCGCTATTGTCGGGCCTGAATGGCGCCATTTCTTTATAAGGGCTGTGTATGGTTCCGATAGGGGAAAAAGAGATCATCTATTTACAGAAACCCATTCCACAAACTTCTCAAGTCCTTCACCCGTCTTTGCCGATACTTCGATGAAATCCAGGTGATGGTTTACCCTGAGGGCATATTCCCTGGCCTTTTCCATATCAAAATCAACATAGGGGAGGAGGTCTGTCTTGTTTATGATGCACAATTGGGAGGTCTGAAACATGGTAGGGTATTTGATCGGTTTGTCTTCACCCTCGGTAGTGCTCATGATCACTACCCTTTTCGATTCCCCGAGGTCGAACATCGAAGGACAAACCAGGTTGCCTACATTTTCGATCAGCAGCAGTGAATTATCGGCCACTTCGAGTTTCTTCACGGCCGAGTTGATCATCTGCGCATCCAGGTGGCATCCGCTGCCGGTGTTGACCTGTACAACGGGAGCTCCTGCTTCTTCAATTCTTTTTGCGTCGTTAAAAGTTTGCTGGTCACCCTCAATTACAAAAACCTGCTTATCTTTTGATAGTGTTTTTATGGTTTTTTCAAGAAGTGTTGTCTTACCTGATCCCGGTGAACTTACCAGGTTGATGGCCATGATGCCCTTCGCTTCGAAATATCCCCTGTTCCTTTCGGCAAGCAGGTTGTTCTTTTGCAGGATATCCTGCTCCATCTTTATTTCGGTCCCATGGTGATCATGGTGATGATGGTCATGACCGTGTTCATGGTCGTGATCATGATCATGATTATGATCGTGTTGGTGTTCTTCTCCCGGCTTCAGGATACTCACACCGCCTTCTTCTCCGCATCCGCAAGTTCCGCACATAGTTATAATTGTTTTTATCGGTACAAAATTAACAAAATAGTTCCGCATTAAAGCAATTTATGTAAGGAGCCTGGCTTGGTTTCGGGATTGGAATTTAGTAACTTTATAAAAATGACAGATTTAAGTCTTATACACGGCCTTGATGCCCTTGCCTTAAGATATGAAGTGGGGAAGTCGGAGATGGGGAAGTTATTGAGAATTTATTTGAAAGCAGATCTTGAAGAGCCAAAAGCAAACAGCTATGAAAAAAAGATTCGAAGTTGAAGTAAGCTGTCCTCATTGCGGTCACACGCTAATGGATAAGAATTATTTCATAAACAACTCGCAGGCCATATATCTTGTGATCAAAACACAAAATGGCGGGAAAGGCGAATTATGGCTAAGCTCTATTTATGGTGATCATAATTACACCGCTAATATTCCGATACAAGATGAAAGTATTGTTAGGTTTTACTGTCCGCATTGCAGAAAGAACCTGAGACGGCGAAAGGTGGAATGCGACCATTGCTTTGCCCCCATTATTTCATTCAGTTGCTCAATAGGAGGGAGGGTTAGCATATGCTCACGTCAGGGGTGTAAAAACCATTACATAGTGATGGAAGATCCTGATGCCCTGGTAAAAAAGTTTTTCACAGATCATGGGTTTAAGTAATCCCAGTGTATCAACAGATCCTGGGAAGCTGCTCACCAGCCAGCATATCGATGATCCTCCTGCCTCCCACCTGGGTCGACAGCCAGCATTTACCAGGGTGTTCCGAAAATACCTCACCTATGGTGCGGCTATTTATTCCAAGTTCATGATCCCTGAGTGCAGTAAGGACTCTCTTTTCATCTTCTGCTGCTACCACCAGGACAACTTTGCCTTCATTGGCCACATACAACGGATCAAACCCAAGGAGTTCGCAAAACCCGCGAACGCTTTCCCTTACTGGTACCTTTTCCTCATCTATCATAACTCCGAAAGGCTTTCCTGAAACCATTTCGGTAATTACCGTTGCAAGCCCGCCCCGTGTGGCATCACGCATAAACCTTATGTTTTCTGACGCTTCAATGGCCTTCTTTACAAGACCGTTGAGGGAAGCACAATCAGAAACCAGATCACTTTCGATGTTCAGCTCTTTCCGTGCAGCCATTATCGCCATTCCGTGATCGCCCAGGTAGCCGTTTACTATGATCTTATCACCTGGCTTTATTCCACTTCCTGAGCTGATTCCGGTATACTTGTCCGGAAGCTTGCCTATGCCTGTCGTGTTGATGAAGATCTTGTCACAATGCCCCTTGTTCACTACTTTAGTATCACCTGTCACTATTTGTACTCCAGCATTCCGGGCTTCTTCAGCCATCGACTTTACGATCTTCTCAAGATCATCCATTGGAAAACCTTCTTCTATGATAAAACCTGCACTCAGGTAAAGGGGATCGGCCCCTGATACAGCCAGGTCATTGACGGTACCGCACACGGCAAGTTTACCGATATCCCCTCCGGGGAAAAAAACAGGATCGACCACAAATGAATCGGTAGTAAACGAAAGGTTCCCATCTACCGGGCTTAGCACTGCAGAGTCGGTTTGCTCATCTAGTACGGGATTTCGGAAATATTTAACGAACAGGCTTTCTATCAGCTCATGTGATAATTTCCCGCCGCTGCCATGGCCAAGTAATATATTCTTTCCTTTCATCATAGTTTTTACCTGTTGTACCTGTAGAATGCATGGCAGGCCCCTTCGTTCGATACCATGCAGGCGCCGACGGGGTTTGAGGGGTCGCAAACGCTGGCAAAAAGCCTGCAGTCTTTCGGTGTTTTCAAGCCTTTCAGCACCTCACCGCAAATACAGCCTTTTTCTTCAAGGGTCGGCTCAACTTCAATGGTTATTTGTTTTTCAGCATCAAAAGAGGTGTACTTTTCCCTGATGCCCATTCCGCTGTTCTTTAAAACACCAAGTCCTCGCCACCAGTCGTCCCTCAGTTCAAATACCTCATCCAGCATGGCTTTTGCCTTTAAATTGCCTTCATTCCTTACCGCTCTCTTGTATTGTATTTCTACTGCAGGCCTGCTCATTTCAATCTGTCTCACAAGCATATAGACTGATTGCAGGAGGTCGACCGGCTCAAAACCTGAAATCACGCACCCCAGCCCAAACTTTTCCGGTATGCTGTTATACATTTCCGTGCCCGTGATCGTGCTTACATGACCCGGTGCGATGTAGCCGTCTATTTTAACCCCTTCGTCTATCAAAGCTTCCATAGCCGGCGGCATCACTTTGTGTGCGCTGTATACGTAAAAGTTTTCAAGCTCCTCTTTTCCGGCGTTCAGTATTCCGGCTGCTGTGGCCGGAGAAGTGGTTTCAAAGCCTATGCCGAGAAAAACAACTTTTTTTGCAGGATTGTCCCTGGCTACAGAAAGGGCATCAAGGATGGAGTATACGATCCTGATGTCGGCGCCGCGGGCTTTCTCAATATCGAGCGACGAAGTGGAACCCGGCACTCTTATAAGATCACCGTAAGTGGTGATTATTACGTCTCTGATCCGGGAGTATGCCACAGCCCTGTCGATGTAGTTCCTGCCAGTAACACACACAGGACAGCCGGGGCCTGAAATGAGTCTGACGTTATCCGGCAGGAGGGAGGGGATACCGAATTTCTGTATGGCCATGGTATGCCCTCCGCAAACCTCCATAAAGGCAACCTCTTTCTTCGAGGTTTTCTTTATCAGTTCGGCCAGCGTCCTCACCTTTTCCTTGTCCCGGTATTCATCAATGTATCTCATGGCTGTTAGCTGATGGCTGTTGGCTAAATAAACATTAAACACTAAACACTAAACACTAAACACT
>CAZMOK010000003.1:17789-89144 GCA_964567785.1 uncultured Bacteroidales bacterium
TAAACACTAAACACTAAACACTAAACACTCAACATTAAACACTACCCTCATCGTCCATCTGCCTGTTAAGTTCTTCAAATTCATCGAAGATCCTCAGTGTCTCCTCTGCCTCCTCCTTGCTGATCTTTTGTATGGCAAATCCGGTGTGAAGGAGTACGTAATCACCCACATTCACATCGTCGAGCATCTGCAGGCTTGCACGGTAGGTAGTGCCACCGACGGAAGCCGTGGCCATTTCACCTTCTATCTTTTCTATTCTGGCAGGTATGCTTAAACACATTTTCTTTCCTTTTTTTATCTATTCCTAATCCTGGCTGCAATTGCGAGCTGGCCAAGTGCAATGCCACCGTCGTTCGTGGGCACCTGCTCCTGGCTGTAAACATTGAATCCTTCCTTGCTGAGCCTCTTTTCAGTATTCTCAAGAAGGTACCGGTTCTGGAAGGTGCCGCCCGACAGGACAACCTTTTCAATTCCTCTTTCTCGCCCGGCTCTCCGGGCCGATGCAAAAATAATATCTATTATGGTATTATGGAATTTAGTCGCTATGAGCCTTTTGTTTTTATTTTCAAGAATGTCTTCAACTATCTTTTCAATCAATACGTTTGTTTTGATGGGTTTTTCCCCGCTCATGGGATAACTTTCGCCAATACCCGGTAATATAAGCTGTTCAAGCCTCATTGGAGCCTCAGCGTGGAACAGTGAGTGGGTACAGGTTCCTGTAAGGGCTGCTACCGCATCGAACAGCCTTCCCATACTGGTGGTTACAGGGGTGTTTATCTTATGCTTGATTGCGGAGACTATTAATTCAATTTCATTTTTGGGGATTGCTTTAAGGAACGGTATTTCCATATCCCTGAACCTCTCTCCATAAGCGCGGTAGAGATAAGATACGGCTGTCCGCCATGGGTTTTTGGTGGCAGCATCACCCCCCGGTAGCAGCACCGCTTCAAGATGAGAAAACCTCTCATAGCTTTCAAGGTCGCAAAGAAGTATCTCTCCTCCCCAAATGGTGTTATCGTCACCCAGACCTGTACCGTCGAAGGATATGCCGATTACTTTTTCATCCAGGGAATGTTCGGCCATACAGGAGGCTATGTGGGCATGGTGGTGCTGAACAGGTATGGGTTCTATGCCCAGTTCCCCTGCCAGTTCCAGGGCATAACGGGTTGAAAGATAATCAGGGTGCAGGTCGAGTGCAATATGGGTTATTCCTGAACGGAACAAGCGCCTGAACCGGTCTGCTGATTCCTTGTAAAACTCATAGGTTTCAAGGTTCTGAAGGTCGCCTATGTGCTGACTGAGTATGGCCTGTTTACCCTTGCCAAGGGCAAAGCAGTTGACCAGTTCGGCGCCTGCCGCAAAAATGCCTTCAACATTAAAATCTGTCCTCACGGGGTTGGGCACATATCCTCTCGAACGCCTTATCAGCCTTGGCTTGTTATTAGCCACAAAGGCTACCGGGTCATCAGCCCTGTTTTGTATATCCCTGTTATACGTTATTGTGGCATCTGACACTTTTTTCAGCCTCTCCAGGGCCTCGTCGTTGCTTATGATAACGGGCTCATCTGATAAATTGCCGCTGGTAAGGACAACAGCATCAGTTTCAAGATTTTCGAAAAGGAGGTAATGAAACGGCATGTATGGGAGCATCACTCCGGTGGTGTCGAAACCGTTGCTTACCGAAGGGGCTAAGTTGTATCCCTTGCTCTTGTTTTTCAAGATCACAATGGGCCTGCGCCAGGAGAGAAGCAGCTTTTTCTCTTCTTTGTTTACCCTGACATGCTTTTCTGCTGCCGCAAGGTCCCTGAACATGACCGCAAAAGGCTTCCCTTCCCGGTACTTACGGGATCTCAGTTTCGCGACGGCCTCATCATTCAGTGCATCGCACGACAGGTGAAAGCCGCCAAGGCCTTTGATGGAAAGTATTTTTCCTTCGCCAATAAGCTTTGCGGCGCTAAAGAGAATTTCATTAATACCGGTGATCTTTCGTTCTCCGGGATGAAGGGTATATTGTGGCCCGCAGTTGTTGCAGGCGACAGGCTGGGCATGGAAGCGGCGGTCGAGGACATCTTTGTATTCCTTTTCGCATACCGGGCACATTTCGAAGGGTTTCATTGTGGTCTTGTCCCGGTCGTAGGGCAGGTCGCGGATGATTGTAAACCTGGGGCCGCAATTTGTGCAGTTGATGAAAGGATAACCGATCCTGTGAGGTTGTTTTTTCAGGTCTTCCAGACAGGCATCACAAACAGCGATATCAGGGCTTACTTCGGTAATTTCAACGGATGTGCTTTTGCTCCTGGTGATGGCGAAGTCATTGTATCCGTTGTGAGCCGTCTCCTGTGTTTCCAGGGAGAATATTGAGGATGCTTCGGGTGACTCTGAAGAGATGCATTCCAGAAAAACTTGAAGATCCCCGGTTTCTCCTTCAGCATGGATGAATACTCCGTCGTTACGGTTTTCGACCCACCCGGTGATACTGTTTTTATGAGCGATCCGGTATATGAAAGGCCTGAACCCAACCCCCTGTACCAGTCCCTGAACCTTTATTTTATAAGCTTTTTTAATCGTTTCTCCTTTTGAGACCTGCAAAATTAATCATTAATCACCCAACCGCCCAACCAATCGAACACCAAGAATTTACAGCTTACATTTTACGGTTTACAATTTACAAAGGAGTTTTTCCTAACATTTATCCTCCGGAGCGAAGCGCAGAAGGACCCGAACATTTATCCTCCATAGCGAAGCGAAGGAGGACCCGAATACCCGTTAGAATCATTCTAAATTAATTCTATTTGTTAATTAATTAACAATAGTGTGCATAACTTTGTTGCCCAATTCACAAAATATGTCACTGCCGAAAAGCACCGTTTACAGGCTTAGCAAGTACCGCAGGTTTTTATCGAGGTATTTATACGTTGAAAAGCCGCATGTTTTTTCACACGACCTGGCCAGGATGACAGGTGTTCACCCGGTCCAGGTCAGAAGGGACCTCATGCTGATCGGCATTTCAGGGAATCATCGTAAAGGATATCGCGTGGATGAACTTATCAACCTGATCGACAATACGCTTGATCATGGAAGGATCAACAAGGTTTGCCTTGTGGGTATCGGGAAACTGGGCAGGGCCATCCTCCATTTCATGAATGAAACCGATAACAACCTGCTGATGAAAGCCGCTTTTGATCTTGATCCATCAGTAAATGGCACTGATATTGAAGGGGTTCCTGCATTTCATATAACCCACATGGACAGTGTCATAAAAGAAATGGAAATTGATATCGCCGTGCTCACAACTCCTCCTGATGATATAGACAACATTGTAAAATTAGTGGTTTCAGCAGGTATTAAAGGTATTTTGAATTTTGTCCCGGCACAGCTCGATGTCCCCGAAGGGATCTATTTCAAAGAGTGTGACGTGATTACCTACATCGACGAGATAGGGTATTATATCGACAAGAGTTGACCCTGTTGCTTCTATCCAGCTTCATGACAGCAATGAACAATGAACAATGAAAAATGAAAAATTAATAATTAAAAAGCTGAGGAACAGTAAGTAAGGAGCTCGAAAGCACCAGAGCGAGGAGCGCGGAGCACGATTCACGGATTTCCCAGCACCCAGCACCTAACACCCATTACCCAGTACCCATTTGACAATTGAGACAATTTGACAATAAAGACAATTTAACAATAAAGACAATTTTGACATTAATCCAACATCCATCAATCAAAAAACTGACATACATCAGTTTATTACCTGATCAGGCACTTAATTTATTCTCATTCTAAATAGCTATAACTTTCAATATTACAGGTAAATAGAAGGTGTTTTGTATTTAAAACCATTCTAAATACAATTAAGGCTTTAGCCACTCTTTAAAAGGGAGTAATTTTGTGTTGTTAATGTTTTAACAAATAAGGAAACCACTTAAAAAATAACCAAAAATAACCAAAGAGTATTTATGGAAGCAACTGTGAAAAGCATTCTTTCGAAGTATGGGAATGACCGCAGCAGACTTATGGATATCTTGCTTGATGTTCAGGCTGAAAACGGGTATGTGCCCGATGAAGCCGTAAAGATCATTGCAGATAGCATCGAAATGTCGGTTGTGGATGTTGATCAAACCCTCTCGTTCTACCACTTCTTCTCAAAGGAGCCGGTTGGAAAATATGCCGTATATCTCAACAACAGCGCTGTGTCGAACATGATGGGCAGGGAGGATGTTGTGCAGGCATTTGAGAAGGAAACAGGGGCATTTTTCAATTCAGTCACCAGCGACGGACTGATCGGCCTCTGGGATACTGCCGACATAGGCATGAACGACCAGGAACCGGCAGCTATTATCAATAACGTTGTATTTACCCACCTCACGCCTGAAAAGGTGTCGAAGCTGGTCGACGGGTTCCGTGCGGGTAAGAAAGCTAAAGAGCTTGTTGAGGAAACGGGCGACGGAAATAACAGTCATCCGCTGGTCAACTCTATGGTGAAGAACAACCTGAGGAAAAAAGGCCCTGTTGTATTCAGCGGACATGCAAGCGGATCTGCCCTGAAAAAGGCTGTTAGCACTTCTCCGGAAAATGTTATTGAAGAGATAAAGGCTTCGAATCTGAGGGGAAGGGGCGGAGCAGGCTTCCCGATGGGCCTCAAGCTCGAATTTACCCGCAAAGCACCGGGTGGCTCAAAATATATTGTTTGTAATGCCGATGAAGGTGAACCGGGTACATTCAAGGAGAGGGTCATACTTACGGAAGTTCCAGAGATGATCTTTGAAGGGATGGCCCTTACAGGCTATGCTACAGGTGCAAAAGAAGGTATTATGTACCTCAGGTATGAATACCTCTACCTAAAGGAGTATCTCGAAGATGTCGTGTCGAAAATGAAAAAGGAGAATATGCTTGGTAAAGGCATTCTCGGCAAAGAGGGATTCGACTTTGATGTGAGGATACAAATAGGAGCCGGAGCTTATGTATGCGGTGAGGAGTCAGCCCTTATTGAATCCATGGAAGGAAAGAGGGGAGAGCCACGTAACAGGCCTCCGTTCCCTGTGCAGAAAGGTTACCACAATGATCCCACCTCCGTAAACAATGTTGAGACATTCTGCAATGCTGTTAAAATCGTGGTTAACGGCTACGACTGGTACAAGGCGATGGGAACAAAGGAATCGTCAGGCACGAAAATGCTCAGTATTTCCGGTGACTGCAAATACCCGGGTGTTTATGAAGTTGAATGGGGAATGACCATATACGATATGCTTAAGATGGTTGGTGCATCAAACGTCCAGGCTGTCCAGGTCGGCGGTCCGTCAGGAAGATGTGTCGACCCTTCCAAGTTCGAGCGTGAAATTGCCTTCGAAGACTTCGCAACCGGCGGAGCCATGATTGTCATTGGCAATCAGCGCGACCTGCTCAGGGACGTGGTGATGAACTTCACGGATTTCTTCATAGAAGAATCATGCAGCTCATGCTCTGCATGCCGTTCGCTCACCCCGATCCTTAAGTCAACGCTTCAGCGTATGCTCAACGGGCATGGCACAAGAAAAGATATCGATGATATGAAGCAGTGGAGCCTCTACATGAAGAATGTCAACCGCTGCGGACTCGGACAAACGGCTGCCAACCCGATACTCTCTACCATCGAAAACTTCAGGCCGCTGTACGAAAGGCTGGTAACTTCAAGAGAAGATTTCGTTTCGACATTCGACATGAAAAAATCCGTTGCTGAAGCCTGTGAGCATGTCGGAAGGATACCCAATGTTCATGAATAAGTTTGTAAACAAAAAAGATCATTTGACATATGGACGAAAAAATAAAATTCACGATAGACGGAAAAGAATGTTACGCAAAATCTGGCCAGACTATCATAGATGCAGCCAAAGAGTGTAACGTCTTTATTCCTTCTTTGTGCCACGTTGAAGGCGTGAAGCCTGCGGGTTCCTGCCGGATCTGTAACGTTAAGGTGAATGGCAGGTACATGACTGCCTGCTCTACCCCTGTTTCAGAAGGGATGGTTGTTGAAAACAACACTGAAGAGCTCAACGAGGTGCGTAAAACGCTTATCGAAGTTCTTTTTGTTGCCGGTAACCACTTCTGCCCGGCCTGCGAAAAAAGCGGTAACTGTGAACTACAGGCTCTGGCATACAAGTACAAAATGATGGTGCCGAGGTTCAGGTATGAATTCCCGATGAAGGGTGTGGATGCCGAAAGCAATCTTATTTACCACGACCGCAACCGTTGTATCATGTGCAAAAGGTGCATCAGAACGGTACAGAAAGACGGCAAGAACGTATTTGCATTCAAGGACCGCGGCGGAGATCATCTTCGTGTAGTCCTCGACCATGAGCTGGCAAATCAGCTTACCGAAGAGGAAGCCCTTGAAGCGATGGAGATCTGCCCGGTAGGCGCTATCCTGAAGAAAGAAAGAGGCTACTATTCACCTATTGGTAGCCGTAAATATGACAATGCAGTTATAGGCAGTGATATTGAAAAATAAGTAATGATATTAAAAACAATCCTGATATGAGTAAACCAATAGTTGCCACTACATCACTTGCAGGATGCTTTGGCTGTCACATGTCGCTTCTCGACATCGACGAACGCATTCTGGAGCTGATAGAACTCGTAGAGTTCAATAAATCACCGGTAGATGATATAAAAACATTTACCAAGCAATGCGACATAGGCCTGATCGAAGGAGGATGCTGTAACAGCGAAAATGTTGAAGTCCTGAAGGATTTCAGAAAAAACTGCAAGATCCTCGTTTCAGTTGGAGAATGTGCCATTATGGGAGGGCTGCCGGCGCTCAGGAACGGGATACCCGTTCAGGAATGCCTGGACGAAGCCTATCTCAACGGTCCAACTGTAGGGCTGAACAAGGAAAAGATAATGCCCAATGATGATGAGTTGCCCATGATACTCGACAAGGTGTATCCCTGTCACGAAATAGTCAAGATCGATTATTATTTACCGGGATGCCCGCCACGTGCCGACCTTATTTGGAATGCACTGGTTGCTCTGGTAACGGGTGACGAGATGAAACTCCCTTATGAGGTTGTAAAATTTGACTAAAAGGAGGAAAAAAATGTCGAAAAAGATCACTATAGAACCTGTAACCCGTGTTGAAGGACACGGAAAGGTTACCATACACCTGGACGACAAAAACCAGGTTGACCAGACAAGATTGCACATTGTGGAATTCCGGGGCTTTGAAAGGTTCGTTCAGGGTAGGCCATACTGGGAAGCCCCTGTGCTTGTACAGCGCTTATGCGGCATCTGCCCCGTAAGCCACCACCTGGCTGCCGCCAAGGCACTTGATGTTATCGTAGGCGCCGGAACGGGCGACGGACTCACCCCCGCGGGGGAGAAGATGCGCCGTCTAATGCACTACGGCCAGATGTTCCAGTCGCATGCATTGCACTTCTTCCACCTTGTTTCACCCGACCTTCTATTCGGGATTGATGCCGACCCGGCCATCAGGAACGTGATCGGAGTGGCCATGGAACATAAAGACCTGGCTGTGCAGGGCGTAATGATGCGTAAGTACGGACAGGAAATCATCAAAGCAACCGCAGGAAAGAAGATCCACGGTACGGGTGCCATCCCGGGAGGTATTAACAAACACCTCACGCAGGAAGAAAAAGACTTCTTTATTAACGGGCCCGATCCGATGAACATTGACAAGATGATCGAATGGTCGCAGGGCATCATAGATTTCTTCAAGGATTACTATAAGAAGAATAAGGATTTCATCGACAATTACGCATATTTCCCGTCAAATCACCTGAGCATCGTCCGTAAGGATGGTGCGCTTGATCTTTATCACGGGGTGCTGCGTGCGGTCGATGCAGAAGGTAATAAGATCCTTGATGATGTTGACTACCAGGATTATACCGAATATATTGAAGAAGAGGTAAGGGACTGGAGCTATATGAAGTTCCCCTATATCAAGCACCTTGGTAAGGAGAAGGGCTGGTACAGGGTTGGACCGCTTGCAAGGCTCAATACCTGCGATTTTATCCCCAGTCCGTTGGCTCAGAAGGAGTTTGAAGAATACAAAGCTCTAACAAAAGGAAAGCCGAACAACTATTGCATGCACTATCACTATGCAAGGCTGATCGAGACTCTTCACTCTGCAGAGATGATGAAGGAATTGCTTAACGATCCGGACCTCATGAAAGGGGAGCTTACTACAAGGGGCGAGAAACGTTCAGAAGGTATAGGGCTCCTGGAAGCTCCAAGAGGAACGTTGTTCCACCACTACGCGGTAAACGAGCATGACCAGATCACCATGGCCAATCTCATTGTTTCCACAACAAACAACAATGAGCCTATGAACCGGTCGGTGAACAGGGTTGCCAATTCCTGGATGAACGGACAGGAGGAGATAACCGAACCTATGATGAATGCTGTTGAAGTGGCAATAAGGGCCTATGACCCATGTCTGAGCTGTGCAACACATGCGCTTGGCAAGATGCCGCTGGAAATAGCACTGTACGATTCTCAGAATATCTTGATCGACAAGAAACGGAGATAGGGGCGGCAGAAAATTGAATATACTTGTATACGGCTACGGGAACCCGGGGCGGAGTGACGATGGACTGGGAATAGAATTCACACAACGCTTTGAGTCCCTCACAAAGAATAAAAAGGAAGTGCACTGGTCGTTCGACTCGAACTACCAGCTCAATATAGAAGATGCAGATGCATTGGCAGGGAATGATATTGTGATTTTTGCCGATGCATCGGAAGAAGAAATAGATGACTTTTGTATCAGCCTGGTGGATGCAAAGAGTGAAATGTCGTTTACCACTCACGCAGCATCACCGGGTTACATAGTCCACCTTTGTGAGAAGTTGTTCAATAAAAGACCGGTCGTATATCTTTTACATATAAAGGGATATGATTGGGAATTTAAAGAAGGTTTGTCGGAAAAGGCAGTGCAGAATCTTCAAAAGGCATTGGATTATATGAGTCCTGTGCTTGGCAAGCCGGAAAGATTTTTTGAAATAAAAACATTCGAAACCAAACTTTGCAGTAAAAATTTGTAAATCAGAATAATATGGATCTTTCAACAACTTACATGGGTCTTAAGCTTAAGAACCCGATCATTGCAAGCAGTTCGAAACTTACCAGCCAGATCGACCTGGTAAAGAAGTGCGCCGACTCAGGAGCGGGCGCCATCGTGCTTAAATCACTCTTCGAGGAGCAGTTACTGGCCGACAGGAACAAGCTTATGGACCAGGATCATAAATATTTCTGGTTTCCCGAGGCAGTTGATTATATCGACAGCCATGCCAGGGAGCATGGAGTTAAGGAATATCTTAAGCTTATAGAGGATTCGAAGAAAGAGGCTGACGTGCCGATCATTGCAAGTGTGAATTGTATCACACCAAAGGAGTGGCCGGCAATGGTGAAACATCTTGAATCATCCGGTGCCGATGGCATTGAGCTCAATATTTCAATTTTTCCTTCGGATGAGAACATTGAAAGCTGCGACCTGGAAGAAACCTATATCAAGATACTGGAAGAGGTCAAAAAGCATGTAACCATTCCGGTGGCGGTCAAGCTCGGATCAATGCTCACAAACCCGTTCCGTACAGTCCGGAAGATGTGCGAGACCGGCATGGACGGCGTGGTCCTCTTTAACCGTTACTTCAGGCCCGACATCGATATTGACGATGAAAAGATCATAGGCGATAACATCTTCAGCAGTCCTTCAGAAACCACATTGCCTCTAAGATGGGTTTCATTGCTTTCTACAAAGGTCGACTGCGATATTTGCGCCAATACAGGAATTCATGATGCCGAAGCCATGGTCAAGCACCTCCTGGCCGGAGCATCCGCCGTAGAGATATGTACAACATTGTACAATAACGGAATAGAATACATTGAACAGATGCTGAAAGATCTTGAGAACTGGATGTACCATAAGAATTATAAATCTGTAGCCGATTTTAAAGGCAAGATGCATAAGGATTATGGTAATGCGGCAGCATTTGTGCGGGTTCAGTTCCTGAAAAAGGCTCTTGGGGAATTGGTATAATTATATTCAAGGGATGTTGGCCCCGGCTTCCGGCCGGGGCTTTTTTATTTGAGCCATTCTCTTTTCCTGTTCCATAAAGTTCTTTTCGGTCAATTCAACTACCCCTTTGCGTATATCTACTTTTGAAAGGTCTGCTTTGACAGCCGCTCTTTTTGTTACCGGAATATTGTATTCCCTGGCATAAACCATTCCCTTGACTAGGTTATCGATATTGCCTCCCTTGTCGCTGTGTGCAAGAAGTTCTTCAAGGGAGAAGGGCAGGTTGTACTCCCTTATCTGTATTAAGTTGTCGATAAGTATGTCAAGCGAATAGCCGCTAAAACGTAATTTGATAAGCTTGATGATGGAAAGGTTGATTCCCGCCTGAGAGGCCATGTACCAGTGCAGGACAGGCACAAAATAGGCGAATACAGCCGTTGCAATGATAAATCCGAAGACCAGTATAAACGTGATCCAGTTGCCACTCATTTTAGTTTGCAGATTGCTTCTTTTTTCATAACAATTCTACCATGGATATGTTGAATAATTCCTGGAAAGTCAATTATTGCAAGACCACAAGGAGAGAACCGGAAGATCAGGGGAGCAAAAGTGCTCAATATAAGCTGATTGTTAGTACCTGTCCCAGCGGCTGAAACCAATCATTCCGAAATTGACCGAAACAACATTGCCATAGGCCTTAAGTTCATTGGAAGGGATTTCCTCTGTGCCGACAAAATCATTAGTGAATCCGTAATTGTACCTCATCTCTACAAAAGCCCTGATATGCTTTATGGGAAAGAAAAATCCTGCTGCGATGCTCATTCCTATGGAAGAGGGTGAAGTATTGGCAGCTACTGTTTCATTAATCTCGCTGGTTTCTTCATTAAAGCTTCTTGTGCCGTTAAGCTTGCCTGCAAGAAGGTAAGCCAGGTCAGGTCCCAGTTTCACGTGTAAACCTCTTTTCTTCTTTTCGTTCAAAACCTTATGATACTTGACAAATACAGGTATTTCAAGATAATGCAGGTTGACGTTACCGCTGATGCTTGTCCTGTTCCCAAGTTCGTATTTTTCTTCAAAGTAATTAACTCCTCTCTGATCATAATTCACCTGGAATTGAATTGATAACCAGCTGTTTACAGGTATTTCCCCTACAAAGCCTGCGTTAAATCCCGGTTTTGCCCTGAAATCGCCCAGGATTACATTTCTTGCCCCGTTCTCTATTCTCATATTGGACATATTGGCGCCGGCCTTGAAGCCGTATATGAACTGGGCCGAACCGGAAAAGGCTGTCAGTAATGGTAAAAACAGGATAAGGGCGAACTTCATAAGTATAAATGGTACAGTACGGGTAACAGTGAGCATTACAATACTTTATTATCAGAGGAGTTATTAAATTCCTCAGCGAAGTTAAAGATATATTTTCTCATCTGGAATTATTGGTTACTTTAACCCTAAGATAAGATTCGTGATTTTCATTGTTAAAAAGATACATAAGGTTAGACGTACCAATAATTTCTATATTTACAGCGATAAAAATTAGTTTCGGTGAAATATCGACATCCCATATTATCATACCTTAAGGCAGGATACCTGCTGCACCTTATCACCGCAACCGAAATAATGCTCTTTATTTTGCTGTATGATCTCTTAAGGATCGACCGTTGGCTTGCAGGGGAGTACCAGCTTCTTAAGGTTACCTCCCTTGTGCCGTTTATGCTGATGCCTGTTTTTGCGCAGCTTGATGCAAGGTCAAGGTACCAGAATTACAAGCAGATAAAGGATCAGATGTTTTGTTATGGTTTCAAGTACCGGATACTTAAACCCGTTTTAAAATCAAGGTGCCAGCGGGATGCTGCCGGGGCAGCGGCTGAAGAACTGGGATATGGAAATGACTGCCATAAATATTTTTATGATAACGGATATCGATGGTACCACTTGCTTCCTGATTTCGTTTTTAAAAAACCGAAGTTCATTTTTACATGGTATTTTTGGAGCTCGACTTTCCTAATGCCAGGGTATGTATCCCGATACGACTTCAGAACAATGTCAGGGCATTGTTCGTTATGTAATTCCGGAATTAGAGTATGACCCACGGGAATGATCAAATAATAAAAGTCAATTCACTCTATAAGCATTTTAACGAGGTAAAAGCCGTTAACGACATTAGTTTTTCAGTCGATAAGGGCGATGTTTATGGCTTTCTGGGCCCTAACGGATCAGGGAAAAGCACTACCATAAGAATGCTTCTGTCGCTTATCAGGCCGGATTCAGGTAACATTGAAATTTTTGGTAATGAACTGACAGATCATAAGCACAAGATACTTTCCAGGGTTGGGGCATTGATAGAAAAACCCGATTTCTATGAATATCTAAGCGCTGAAAGAAACCTCTGGCTTTTGGCCAGGTTTGGAGGATTCGACATCCCTGCAACGAGGATCTCTGAAGTGCTTGAGATGGTTGGCCTTAGTGAAAGAGCCAAAAGCAAGGTAAAGACCTATTCGAAAGGGATGAAACAAAGGTTGGGAATTGCCCAGGCCATTCTCCACGATCCTGAGCTGATCATTCTGGACGAACCCGGAAGCGGGCTCGACCCATCCGGCATTAAGGATATACGTGAACTGATCTTTCACCTCAACAGGGACCTCGGTAAAACCATCTTTCTTTCTTCCCATTTACTTTACGAAGTGGAGCTCATTGCAAACAAGATGATCATTATAAACAAAGGAGAAGTAGTGGTTGAAGGTGAGGTCAAAAACCTTCTCGATGCTTTTGACGTGAAGACATATTTTGGCGTTAAAGACCCACGCAGTGCATTAAACATAATTAAGGATAGTGGTATAGAAATAGAGGAAGCAGTGGTTGAGAATGGAAAGCTTGCCGTGAGGGCCAGAAGGGACCTCATCCCCGAGCTTAATAAATACCTGGCTTTAAAAGGGATGGAAGTCGAATCGATCAACCAGATACAGACATTAGAGGATTATTTCATGAACCTGACCTGATATGCTGACCATAACCTGGCTTGAATTATATAAGGTTTTTACGCGCCCAAGGAGTTACATAGGGTTCCTGGCAATCATAATATTCGTAGCTTTTACTCATATAGCTGTTTATATGGAGGGCCAGGAGATCCTCGACTTCCTTACACAGAATCTTGAAGATGTATTTACACTGCAGGGTAACCTTATAAATGGTTATATGGTAACCTACCTGGTGCTCAACTTTATGTGGGTCCATATTCCCCTTCTTATAGTTCTGGTTACCGGGGACCTTTTTTCAGGTGAATCCCATAACGGTACTTTCAGGTTGCTTCTTACAAGGCCTGTAACGCGCACAAAACTGGTTAACGCAAAATTCATTGCAGCTTCCCTGTATACCGGTGCCCTTGTCCTTTTCCTTGGATTGTTCAGCCTTCCCCTCGGGCTGGTAGTTTTTGGTAAAGGAGACCTTATGGTACTCCTTGAGACGCTCAATATCATCCCTCAGGAAGAGCTGATAATGCGGTTCACTGTTGCCTTTGCTTTCGGGCTGCTGAGCATGATCACGGTCGCCTCCCTGTCACTGATGCTATCCAGTTTCTCCGACAGTTCTATCGGGCCCATATTGCTTACGATAGCTATAATTATACTTCTTACGCTGGTTTCCTCTATCAATCTTAAAATTTTCAACCTTATCAGGCCTTTCCTGTTTACTTCTTACCTGAATTCATGGATGTACCTTTTCAGGTTTGAAATCCAGCCCATGATGCTGCTGCGTGATGCATATGTGCTGGTTGCCCATATAGTTGTTTTCTATTTTGTTACATGGTACCATTTTAACAGGAAAGATGTTTTATCCTAAAATTATGAGAATTAAAGATTTGAAATACCTGATTTTGCTGGTTTCAGTGTTTTTTGTTTCACCTGCCTTATTATCCCAGAAAGTAGCTGATCCCTATGCCATACTTGATAAAGTGCTTGAACACCAGGAGGGTATCAAAGAATATAAGGTGACTGTTGAGATAGATGTAGATGTTGATTTCATAAAGATGCCGGTAAAGACCGCTGAGCTCTATTTCAAACAGCCCGATAAGGTTAAATTTAAGTCGGACGAGTTCCTGATGCTCCCGAAAAGAGGTCTTAACCAGTCAATCCAGAAAATACTCAGTGAGGATTATTCAGCCGTACTTGTAGGCCAGGAGCTTATAGGCAGGGATTACCACTACATAATCAAGGTGATCCCGATGGCCTCCAACCAGGATGTAGTACTTTCAACCGTATGGGTCGATTCTACTGACTACCTTATTTCCAGGATGGAAAGCCATACAAAGTCAACAGGGACCAGTCTCATCCGGTTTGAGTATTATGAAGATCTCAAACTGCCCTCTAAAATGAGTGTGGAATTTGAAGTGAAGGAATTCAATATCCCTCTCGATTTCATCAACCGGACCATAGAGATCGACCGGGAAAAGATGAAAAGCGATTCCCTGAAAACCGGGTTTATATATCTTCGTTTTTATGATTATGAGCTGAACCGGGCAATAGATGACAGTCTGTTTGAGGAGGAATGACACAGTAAATTGTCATTTTATGATTTCTTTAACATGCATTTAACATCCTGATAACTTTACTTTAAGTAATTTAGGTATTACTTTTGTTTATATTGGCGGCCAAAGTCTTATAGCATGCAAGTTCTCCCCGCATTATTCAATATATTGACAGGTGTATGCCTTGCAATTGGGGTCTGGCACTTTCTGGCAGGTATTTTCAAGCGTGACAGATACACAAACCTTACTCTTGCAGCTCTGAGTATATCAGTCGCTTTCTACTTGATCTTTAGAAAATTATGTTATGAGGCTGCTGATATATCTTCCTTCGTGATCTATATCAAGTTCGCCATGATGTTTCTAAGCCTGTCGGGTATTTCACTTGCCTGGTTCATTTTCCATTACACCCGGGATAAGACTTACTGGGCAGTAACAGCAATAACTTCCGCGTATATAGTTCTGATTATTATCAATATATTTTCGCCTGAGAGTATCCTATACAAGGAAGTCATTTCACTCAGGGAAGGTACATTGCCGTGGGGCGAAACCTATTTCTACCCCGAAGCTGCAATACACACGTGGCATTTTCTTGTCGATTTTTCCATCCTGATCCTCATCACGTATATGATTTACTCGGCATACCGCATGTATAATTATGGCATCAGGGATGTGGCGTTGTTCTTTGTGATACAGGTCTTTATTGTTGTTTTTGCGGTTGTTTATGACTACCTGGTACTGAACCAATACCTGGAATCCCCGTATCTGCTGCCGGTATTCCTGGTTCTTTTCACTATTTCAATGAGTCTGTCAATGTTCTTCGGGGTGCTGTCTGTTACCAGAATGACCGATGAGATCAGGGAAAAAGAAGAAATGTGGGAAACACTTTTCGATAAGGTAAATCTTATTGTGGTAGGTCTTAATAGGATGGGAAATATTGATTACATCAACCCCTATTTCCTGGAGCTAACAGGTTATGAGGCGGATGAAGTGATTGGAAAGGACTGGTTCGATAAGTTCCTGCCCAATGCAGTCACATATGATGTCCAGGGGGCTTTTTTGGAAGTGTTAAAAAATAACTTCCATGCTCAGTATAAAAATCCCATACTCACCAAAGAAGGAGATGAAAGGATGATCGAATGGTTCAATGTGAGATTGGTGGACAAAAACGGAAAAATCTCGGGTAGCCTCAGCATTGGGGTAGATATCACGAAGTACCTTAAAAATGAGGAAGAAAAGTAAATTTACTTGAAATTTTGCCAATCAGATTTTTTCTGCGTCCCACTCCCTGAAGATTCTTTGCAATTCCCTGATTCCGTCGGTTAAAGCAGCAGGGCCGGGCTGGAGGATTATTGCCGAATCAATTTCGTGGATATTGTCATTCCTGATGGCCTCGATCCCTTTCCATCCTTTTCTTTTAAGTAATGATTTTTTGTTGAACGGTTTACCGCACCAGGAAGCGATGTAAATATCGGGGTTCCTTTCAATGATCTTATTGTCGTTAGTGATTGTACGGCTTTTAGCGTCAGGATGCCTGGAAAGGTCAGTGAAAACATCATCTCCGCCTGCAGTTGAAATAAGCTCCGAAACCCATTTTATGCAAGAGATCCTTGGTTTGTCCCACTCTTCAAAATATACCTTTGGTCTTGATTTCAGTATTTTTGATTCCTCCTTTATCTTGTCGAGACCCTGCTTAAGGCTCATGACCAGCTCCAGCGCCTTTTCTCTTTTTCCCACAAGTGTGCCTGTTACCAGGATAGTGTCCAGGATCTCACCTATTGATCTCTGATTGAAGATCAGAACATTCAGTCCTTTTTTGATCAGTTTTGAGGCAAGAGTTGCCTGAACATCTGAAAACCCGATCACCAGATCGGGCTTCATTTTAACTATTTTCTCGATGTCGGCATCAAGAAAAGAAGCCAGTTTCGGCTTTTCCTTTTTCGCCTCAGGTGGCCTCACCGTATAGATCGTAATACCTGCTATCCTGTCCTCTTCACCTAAAAGATAAAGGGTCTCTGTGGTTTCCTCGGTGAGGCAGACTATTTTTTCCGGCAATGTGGGAATATAATCTATCATATTCGTTTTGATTTACTTACAATATAATAATTTTTGATTTACTGCGAAGTATACCTGAATACTAATAACAATATCTTTGCAACGAAGTTTAACTCCCGGAAGAAATAAACATGCACGAACTTTCAGTAGCGCACAGTATAGTGGAAATGGTTGAGGAAAGGGCAAAAGAAGAGGGGGCCGTGAAGGTTACCAGGGTTGAGCTTGAAATAGGCGAAATGGCCGGTATTGAATATGATGCACTTGAATTTGCCTGGGATGTTGCCGTTGAACATAGCCTGCTGAACAATTCCGAGCTGGTCATCAGGAAGATCGAAGCGGTTGCAGGGTGCCTTGAATGTGATCACCGATATCACGTAACCTCAGCTTTCGACCCCTGCCCGAATTGTGGAAGTATCAGGTCAGATATCATTAAAGGCCGGGAATTGAGAGTTTCCTCATTTTTAATCGATTGATAAAGGTCTGATTGAATCCGGAAACCTTTTGATCAGATAAACTAGTGAGCCCCTGCTTTCTTTGTTTGAGAGGTTATTTTTTGCCTGAAAAGTTCAGGAGAAGTAATCCGCTAACGGCCGAGAGAAATGAAGCAGTGAATATGCCAATCTTGGCAACCTGTATCTGGTGTTCATCAATAAAAGCCAGGTTGGCAATAAAAATAGACATTGTAAACCCTATCCCGGCCATCAGACCTGCCCCGGTTATCTGTCTCCAGTTTACACCTGCCGGTAATACAGCCAGTTTCAGCTTTACCAAGATCCTTGAGAGTATTGTAATACCCAAAACCTTACCTATGAACAGACCAGAGATTATTCCAATGGCAATAGGATTGGAAAGGATATTGAGAATGTTTTCCTGCAGCCTTACTCCCGCATTGGCCAGGGCAAATAACGGAAGGATAAAATAGGTAACTATAGGGTGGAGTGAATGCTCCAGCCTCTGAAGCGGAGTATGTGCATCACCGCACAATTTTTGCATCTTGTTGATAATGTGTGCCTGGTGTTTTGTGAGAAAAGCCTTATTTGCCGGTGCTGCCTTCTTAAAATCATCTGAAAGCTTGCGCATGTCGTCAATAAGTATTCCCCCCTTAATTTTTGTCCTGACGGGAATTGTCAGGGCAACCAGAACACCTGCGATCGTTGCATGGACCCCTGAATTGAGAAAAGAAAGCCATACGCCGGCAAAGCCCACAAGAGCATAAAAGGAAGTCCTCCTTATACCCAGTCGGTTGGCGCCGATAAGCAGCGCCAGAAAAATTGCGGCATTGAGCAGTTCCCCTGTGTTAATGGCATCTGTGTAGAAAAAGGCAATCACCAAAATGGCACCAAGGTCGTCTGCTACAGCAAGTGCGGTGAGAAAGATCTTGACATTGATATTCACCTTCTTCCCAAGAAGCGACATCAGGCCTACAGCGAATGCAATATCTGTTGCCATCGGGATTCCCCATCCGCTTAGGTTTTGAGGAATACCCGCGTTGAAGATAGTATAAATGACAGCCGGGAAGAGCATTCCGCCTATTGCAGCAGCAATGGGCAGGCTGGCCTTCCTGGGGGTTGAAAGCTCACCGTCAACCACTTCCCTTTTGATTTCAAGGCCTATCATGTAAAAGAAGACTGCCATCAGGCCATCGTTTATCCAGTGGTGCAGAGAGAGTTTCAATTCGTAGTCGGCAATGGAAAAACCTAAATATGTTTTGTGCCACAATTTTTCATATAGCTCGTAATAGCCAGAGTTGGCCCATATCATGGCAAGTATCGTGGAAAGCAACAGAAGAAGGCCGCCTACGGCCTCTCCCTGGATGAATTTCCTGATATTGAAGCGAGATTGTTTTCCACCGGACTCGGATTTCATTGCGTTAAATTTAAAGGCGCGAAATTAGAAATTATATCTTTATTCAATATGCTAAATCAGATAAAAATTCAGCAAACAAAGAAATACAAACCTTTGTTTTGCTAAAAACTAAATATGGAAATGAACTATAAATTATTTGGAAGAAGCGCCTGAAGGTTTCTGAAGTGTGCCTTGGTTCAATGACTTTTGGCACTGAATGGGGCTGGGGCTGTGATGAAAAGATCAGCAGGGAAATATTTGAAACCTTTGTGGAAGCAGGAGGCAATTTCATTGATACTGCTAACAGGTATACAGAAGGAACCAGCGAAAGAATGCCGGGTGAGTTTATCAGGTCCGACAGGGACAAATACGTTATTGCTACCAAATATACTTTGTTCGGCAGATTAGGTGATGTGAGCCGGGTGGAACTGGGCTTCCCGCATGAATTCTTGAATAATCAGCGCATCCGTGACGTCATCTTTGGAGTAACTTATGATAAAATGAAATTTCAATTAGCTTCGATGAATTCCGAGGCATTCATGATAGTGGCGTAACTTCCCTTAAGGGTGCTGAGAGTTGAATAGTGGACATCATCCCAGTTTATTGTCTTGTCGCCATATTTCAAATTCCTTGTAGTACAGGCATCTGAAATCACAGTGCACCTGAACCCTTTGTCTGCAGCAGCACGCGTAGTGGCTTCCACACACATATGGGTCTGCATACCTGCAATGACGACCTCTTTGATGTTGTTCTTCCTCAAATACTCAAGTAAGCCGGTATCCCTGAAACTATTTGCGAAATCCTTTGAGAAAACTTTTTCTCCTTCCTCAGGAGCCACAGTCTGGTGAATATTCCCCCCTGGTTCATAATTATGCCTTACATGGATAACGGGACCTCCGTTCTTCCTGAAATGTTCAAGTACCTTAAAGGCATTGTCAGCAGCTTTTTCCGGATTGACCAGCTCTGCATCACCGCCGGGAAAATAAAAGTCCTGAATATCGATAATTATCAGTGCCCTTTCTTTTTGAGAATAGGAAACCAGGCTGAGGGCAATTAATGAAAAGGTAAGCAGTAATGTTCTCATAACAGTATCATGTGTTTTGCCTGTTAAACAGTTTAAATTGTTTTTTTGTTAAGCGCATGGGTAATTTAAGCACCGAAACTGACAAATTTATAGAATCAATCCTTATCTTTGGTTGCAATCAAAAATTAGCAAACCAATGGAACCGTCCGGCCCTGATTTTATTGAGAAACCGCAACCCACTGTTGGTGGCGCCTATGAACATTCATTTGATACCATGAAAAAAAGCTTTATCGAGCTTTTACTGATCATCATTATTTCAGCTATTTTATTCCTACCCCTCGGTATTTTTGAGGCCGCAATGGAATCATCGGGTGATGTTTCCTGGCAGGCAGGCCTTTTCAATTTTTTCTATGGTATCCTCATCGGGATACCTCTTGAATTTGGTGTTGCATGGGCTTTCCTGAAAGCGGTGAGGGGAGAGAAGGTTGAGATCAGGGATCTCTTTGTCCCATTCAACAACTGGCTGAACGTTATGGGGGCCGGCATACTTTCGGGCGTTATCATAGGTTTTGGCATACTGCTGCTTATCATACCCGGGATAATCTTTGCCTGTAAGCTGGCCTTTGTTCCATACCTGGTAATGGACAAAGACATGGAACCGGTTGCAGCTATCAAGAAAAGCTGGGAGATGACCAACGGCTATGCAATAACAATTTTCCTGATGTACCTGCTGGCCATACCTGTTGCCATACTCGGGTTCATTCTCCTTATCATTGGAATTATACCTGCTTCTATCTGGATAGAAGGCGCTTTCGCCTCAATATATGAAGCAGTCCTTAAGAGGCAGCAGCCTGAAATTGCTGAAACTGCCTGAAAAGGACCTTATAATTTAAGAAGGTAGACCTTATTGAGGCTCTCTCTCCTGGTATCAGGGTTCAGGAATTTCCAGGTGAGGATTTGGACTCTGTAATTATCAAACACTTTTACCGGGTCAGATGATACGGAAACCGCGCGCAGTTCCTTAAGCCCCCTCTCATTGGTTATGACCCAGAATTGCTCCTTCAATTCCGTCAACCTTTTTATCTTTCTCGGGTTTGCCTCCGGAGGGGTGTCACCAAGATAGAAATCAAATGCCGAACTGTGATAGTAAACCTGGTAAATATCTTCATGAGGGATCTCCTTTTCATTGATGTAATCTGCAATTTTTTCTCCTGCCTGGTATTTCACTAATTCAGGGTAAACATGGATATTTAGGATAAAATTCGCCGTAAATATTGAAAAGAGAGATACCCGGAACCACTTCCTGAATGTATGGCCCTCTAATACAAGAAAATAGAATGCAAGGCCCACAAAAAGTATCATCGAAATAAATACCCATATTTCAGTAACAGGAAAGATCCACAATGCAAGAAGGGAAGAGGCAACAAGCAGGATCGCTGAAATAAAGTACTGAATTGCACCTGTTATTTTCTGACCGGTTCCGGGGGTTCTGCCGGCCTTTTTAATAAGGCTGCTTACCTCCGACGCTGTGAAAATGGAAGCATAGGGAAATACAACATATATATAATGAGGTAGCTTGTAGCTCGACCGGGAGAGGATCAGGAAAGTGATGAGAAAGGCCGAAACAGTGACGTATTCAGAGACTGCATTCGATTTCAGCCTGGATTTTATCAGTTTTCGGGCTATGATAACAAGGGCGGCCACTGTTAGCAATGACCAGGGCAGAAACGACCATAAAAAGGTGTGAACAAAGAAAAACGGGCCTGAGCTGTCCTGCCAGTAATTACTTCCGGTGATCCTGCCGAAACTTTGTGTCCAGAAAAAGAACTCCAGCCCGTAGGTGCCATATTGCCGGTAAAGGCTCATAAGCATAGGTGTAAGGGTTAGCAGGATGATCAATATCCCCGCTATCCATTCGGGCCGGAAGATATCTTTCCATCTTTTCCTTATCAGCAGGTCTGAACCAAAACCAATTACCGGTACCATAAGTCCAATAGGCCCTTTTGCCATCATCGCAAGGCCTATACCCACGAAGGCCAGAATGAAGTTAACCGTCCTTTTGCTTTCAAGGTAGGCAGCAAGCTGCCAGGATGCAAATATGACAAAATTGGCAAGCAGCGCATCGGTCCTTACATCATGGTTAATCAGGAACCAGGCCTGGCAAGAGAACAGGAAAATTGCGGCAAGGAATTGAACATCATGGTCTTTGTAATATATTGATGCCATCCTGTAGGTTGAGTATACCCCTAAAAGAGTGGCCAGGAAAGTAGGCAGGCGGTAGGCAAATTCAGATAAACCAAAGAGGTAGTAGGAGAAAACTGACAACCAGAAAAGAAGTGGCGGTTTATCAAGGTAGCGGTCAATGGCCCTGTTCCTGAAATCAATGAGGTCGCCTGATCCAAGCATCTCACGGCTCATTTCTGCATATAGGGATGCATCTATGTCCATGATCCCAATCAGTGCCATACCCGCAATGTAACTAATGGCACCCAGGGAAAAGATGATTACAGTATTTTGCTTAATTGCCAAACTCAGATTGTACAACGGGGATAAAAATACTAAAAGAAGTTATTAAAAAATATTCATGCATCTGTATGGGGAGGAAAAGATGCTTTTGTTTAAAATACTTCTAAAAAAGTTAAACAATAATTGATTGTTCTTGTTTAGTCTTTGGTTTAAGTAATATTATGATAGTAACAGTACACAGAAAAGAGCACTTCAACGCCACACACAGGCTGCACAACCCTAACTGGGATGATGATAAAAATGAAAGTGTTTTTGGTAAATGTAACAATCCGGAATATCACGGACATAACTATGATCTCATTGTAAGTGTTACCGGTGAAGTAGATAGAGAGACCGGCTATGTAGTGGACATGAAAGTACTTAAAAACTTGATCAATAAATATGTTATCGAACGCTTCGATCATAAGAATCTTTACACTGATGTGAAAGATTTCAGCAACTTGAACCCTACGGCTGAGAATATTGCTGTGGTTATCTGGAATATTCTCAGGACAAAAATCAACGGAAATCATCAACTTAAGATCAAACTTTATGAAACTGAAAGAAACTTTGTTGAATACAGTGGAAATTGAAAACCACCCCGGGAAGATAAATGGATTCCATACACCGGGGCATGACGACAACAATGGCCACGATACAATAGGCGACAATCATGCGGCAACTTCTATAGAAACACCCATGAGGGAAGATGCTTTCAAGATGTCGGATGACGCAAAAGTTGCGATAATAGAAAAACATTTTGAAAAGATTATGAACACCCTGGGGCTGGATCTAACCGACGACAGCTTGAAGGGTACTCCCCACAGGGTGGCTAAAATGTACGTGAGGGAAATATTTCATGGCCTGAAGCCGGAGAACAAACCCAGGATTTCAGTCTTTGATAACAAGTTCAAATATGGTGAAATGCTGGTGGAAAAGAATATTCAGGTTACCTCAACCTGTGAGCACCATTTTTTGCCTGTCATGGGTAAAGCTCATGTGGCATATGTTTCTTCCGGCAAGGTGATAGGATTGTCGAAGCTGAACAGGATTGTAGATTACTTTGCAAGAAGGCCACAGGTCCAGGAGCGCATGACCGTTCAGATTGCTGCAATGTTGAAGGAGGTGCTGGATACGGAGGATGTAGCTGTGCTTATAGATGCCAAACATTACTGTGTTGCCTGTCGTGGAATTCAGGATGAAAGCAGCACTACGATCACATCTGAATACGGAGGTAAATTCAAAGATCCTAAGGTGAAAGAAGAATTCCTCAGGTACGTGAATATGGAATTGAAGATATAAACGCTCTCATAAGGCCGATTAATTTTTGTTAATAGCTTTATGAATTTCGCTTCTAAAAGAACCCGGAGTCTTTCCGGGTTTTTTTTATAAAAAAAGCCGGACTTACTGCCCGGCTTCGAATGATTAGTAGTGTTTTTACTTTGATTCCTTTTTCATGTGATTGTGGGTGCCATCGCAATATGGCGGATTCTTTGTTTGCTTGCACATGCATAACCAGACCTCCCCACTGTGTTCCGGTGTGAAAGGCCTTGGTACAAACTCTGTTTTTCTGTGCGAACCATCGCAATAGGGCTGGCGTGTGGACTCGCCGCAAGCGCACCACCAGTATTCGTCTTCGTTGGTTACCCTTACTGCTCTGGGTTGCAAGTCTGCTGATTTAGGCTTCATCTTTCTTCCTGTTTTTATCTGGATTTATAATTCTGAACACTTTAAGGCGCCTGATGGTTTAAAAATTATTTAAAGGATTGAATCCTGTATATATTTCTGTCAGGCTATATTTTAATATTTCGGTTACAAAATTATAAATAATAGGGATAAGGTGCTGTGTGCTTTAAATAAATCTCTTTTTGAAGCTTATTCAGGATGTTCATTGATCTGCTCCTGGTGCCGGACGATTCTTCCACCATCCTGTACTGTAGGAAGGATACCAGTTCAGGCTTCATATCAGGATTCAGGTTTGATCTCTCGTAAAGATTATTTTCCCGCTGCTTTCTCAATTGCCCAGATGCTGGCGATCCCTGCAAAAATTACGATAAGGGCGATAACAATTTCAGTGGAGAAATAATCGGGGACATACCGGGTGTAGCTTAAAATTATCGGCTCTCCGTTCTTCATTATGGTCTCACCCATGCTGTTTTCAAGATATTCAGGCCTTTGCCATGGCCATAATATAGCGACAGAGCCAAGGATGAACCCGGTCAGTAGTGCTATCGTCTGGTCCCTGAAGCGCTTGAGGACCCATGAAAGAAGATGGGAAAAGGTGATGAGGCCTGCAACCGCTCCGATGAGAACGGGAATGATCACGCTCATGTCCCGCTGGTTTATGGCATCAATGGCAACAAGCTTGTAATTACCCATGATAAACAGGATAAAGGAACCAGACAGTCCCGGCAGGATCATACTGCAGATTGCTGCTACACCGCATAAAACAAGATAAAGGAAGCTCCTGTTCTCTGTGGCGGGGTTAAGCACAGAGATGACTATGGCAATGGCGGTACCCAGAATGAAGGAAACAATAGCAGGTGTCGACCATTTTTCAACAGTCTTCCCTACAAAATAAACAGATGCCAGAACAAGTCCAAAGAAATAGGCCCAAATGTAAACGGGATAATGCGTGAAAAGGAAGTCGAATATCCTGGCAAGGGATACAACGGCAATGACAACCCCGAAAAAAACTGCCAGAAGGAAATACAGGTCTGTGTATTCCAGAAAAGCCCGCACCCTGCCTTTCAGCAATAGCCTTATTGCTGAAAGGTTAATTGATTTTATTGAGTTGATCAGCCTTTCGAAGATACCGGTAATAAGGGCAATGGTGCCTCCCGACACCCCCGGGATGACATTTGCCGCTCCCATGGCCATACCCTTTACTATGAATAATATGTATTGCAGCATAAGTTTGAAATGACGCGGCAAAAATAGCAAATAAGACATTCCTTACTGAAAAAATAAGCTTTTGTCCCCGAAGCTGTTTTTAAAAACTTGTTGCCATGTCATCAGACTATTTGATTATTCCCTTACCATTGTGGGAGCCAATTTAATATATTTGCTCCATGATCGTCCTCTGGATAATATTCGGACTGTCAGGGCTGCTGATTGCCTTGCTCATGTGGGTCCTGCTTGTTCCCTTCAGGCTTGAGATCAACTCGGAGGAAGAAATTTACCGTGCCGGGATACCGGGTCTGGTAAATGCATCACTGGTACCGACAACTGACCTGTTTATTGTAAAGTTCAGAATATTTTTTTTCAGCTATTATGCCAATCCTTTTGCCCCCTCTTCCGGAAAGAAAGAAAAAAAGCCCGCAAAGGAGAAAAAAGGAAAAAAAGAAAAGAAAGGTAAAAGAGGGAAATTAACGGTACGCAGGTTTTTAAAACCTTCCCTGAAATTCATGAGTGATATATTCAATACTTTCAGACTAAAGAAGCTCATGATCGATTTTGATACGGGCGATGATGTGCTCAATGCCAGGTTATACCCTGTTTGCTATGCGCTTAGCCGCGAAGGCAGGTATGTTATGGTAAACTTTGACGATTATCAGCGGATCATTGTTGACCTGAGGGCCAGGCTGGTCTGGTTTGTTATAGGAGGTATTAAATTTGCATGGCGTACTTTTGTTAAACCCGGTTTAAGAATCTAAATCCAAAAAATAAGGAGGTAATCATGGACACAAATTATCAGGACACTATCAACAGAATCCTTGATGATATCAAGAGTCTGGCAAAGACTGAAACAGTAATAGGGGAACAATTTCAGTTGGGTGAGTTCACCTGCGTCCCCATAATCAAGATCGGCCTTGGTTTCGGAACAGGGCTCGGCAGCGGCAGTGAGCCTAAAAAAGGCCAGGGATCAGGCGGAGGAGCCGGCGGAGGAATCGGCATAAGCCCCATTGCTTTTCTTGTAACAAAAGGGGATGAGATCTCTGTGCTGAGCCTCGACAAGAAAAAAGGCCTTTCAGGTGTTTTTGAGAAGGTGCCTGACCTGATGGAAAAATTCATCGAGATCAAATCCAAAGAGGATGATAAGAAGAAGTAGTCCTTTATCTGAAAAATGAATGATTCCGGGAATCTGATTTTATTTAAGGAAAAGACCGTTATTGTCAGGTTCCCGGATCTTTATTTTCGGTAGGTATGTACCAGCTCGATGACCTCGTTGCGCATCCTCATATCCGGGTAATAGTCGAACATCTCTGAGTGTCTGTTATAGTTGAGCTTAAGGGCCTTGCCCACAAGGTCGACAGCTCTTTCCTTCTTGCCCGTTTTGATCATGTAGACGGCAAGCCTGTAATACAGTGAAGCGTTGCGGGGCTGGTGTTCGAGCCCTTCATTGATAATGTCGATAGCTGTTTCCCGTTCGTCAATATTGTCATAGATCTCCGAGTAATCGAGCCAGATGTCGGGGTTTTCAGGATCAAGTTCACTGACCTTGCTGTAACAAAAAGCTGCCTCTTCGGTATTTTGTTCTTTTTGCAGGGTATCCCCGTAAATATACCAGTACTCCGGATTGTCAGGGTCGAGTTCGAGCGCCTTGCTCATGAAGGTGAGTGAACTCTTTCTTTTCCCTGTTTCCTCCAGGCAGACCCCCACACCCATCCAGGCATCAGCAAATTCGTCGTCAAGTTTGATGGCCTTGCGGTAAAAATCAATGGCCCGATCGAAAACCTCGAGCTTCTCGTAACATTCACCTATATAATAATTAGTTACGGGCTGCGGATCTTCAAGCTTCAATGTTTCAAGGTAAGCCTTGATGGCCTTCCGGTATTGTTCAATACTTGAGTAAGTGTTGCCTATATTGAACCAGGCCGATACAAACCTGTCGTCAATAGCGATTACGAACTCATAAGCCTCGATAGCCTTTTCATAAAGCTCCATGTTGCTGTAAGCAATCCCGAGGTTGAACCAGGCTACCTTATTGTATGGGTGCTTTTCGGTATAGTCAGAAAGCCATTCAATAAGCTCATCATTCTTTTTGAGGATCTCGTGGCAGAAAGAAAGTTCATACAGCACGGCTTCATTCTCCGGGTTAAGGTCAACCACTTTTTTCAGGTATGCAATGGCGTTCTCGTATTGGCTGTTGTTCTCGTATTCAAAGGCAATGTTGGTATAAAGGTCTTCCAAATCGTCGGCGTATTGCTCAGCCTTGTTGTATTCCTCTATGGCCTTCTCGTATTGCTTCAAATGACTGTATATGGCCCCCTTTATAAGATATATCTCAGAATTGGTGGGTTCGCCCCCCTCTATGTCGTTGAGGAGTTCAAGTGCCCTGTGACTGTTATTGGTCATGGCCAGCAGTTTCGATTTCCTGAGCAGGAAATTACTGGCTTTCGGGTGCTGGCCCAGGGCCGATTCAATGGCCTTTGAGGCTTTTGAAGTCTGGTGCCTTTCAAGATAATAATCGATCAGCTCCTCAAATTCTTCCACATCAAAGAAATAATTATCGTCTTTCTTGAGCATCAGCTCAAAACGTTTGACAAGTGCTGAAAATTCAGGTTCTATGTGCTCAAACGGATTATCCATCTAAAATCCTAATCTGTGGCAAAATTAGTAAAACTTTTCTGTGTCAAAACTTCACTTTTCAACAACATCTCCTTAACGTAAATAACGTTTTTATATCATACATTTGTTCAAATTTCAGCAGTGATGTCATTGATAAAGTCGATTTCAGGTATAAGGGGCACAATAGGAGGGAAGCAGGGTGAAGCCCTGACGCCTCCGGATATTGTCAAATTTACCATGGCCTTTACGCATCAGCGGATGCTAAGGACAGGTAAGCGTCGAATTACAGTTGTCACAGGCCGTGATGCGAGAGTTTCGGGTGAAATGGTCAGCCGGCTTGTTACGGGAACACTCTTGGCATTAGGCGCAGATGTGATTGATTGCGGCCTGTCAACAACCCCCACCGTGGAGATGGCTGTGATGGAATTCAGGGCCGAAGGCGGGATCATTCTTACAGCCAGCCACAACCCTGCACAATGGAATGCCCTGAAGCTGCTCGATGAAAAAGGGGAATTCCTGTCGGGCAAAGACGGCAAGGAAATTCTTGAGATAGCAGACAGGGGAGAGGTTGACTTCGCACCCTGGGATAAACTCGGTAAGATCTCTGCGGTTGATGATATGATCGACAGGCATATCAGGAATATCCTTTCACACGACCTGGTCAATGCTGATCTGATAAAAAAAGCAGGACTGAAAATCGTGATCGATTGCGTGAGCTCTACCGGCGGCATTGCCCTTCCCCCCTTGCTGACAGCGCTGGGTGTAAAGGAAATCGTTGAGCTGCACTGCGATCCTGATGGCAAATTCCCTCATAACCCCGAGCCGCTGCCCGAAAACATTAGGGAGCTTTGTGATACGGTGAAAGGGACAGGGGCCCACCTGGGGTTTGTTGTTGATCCTGATGTCGACCGCCTTGCCATAGTTACAGAAAAAGGAGATGTGTTCGGCGAAGAATATACACTTGTGGCAGTGGCTGATTATGTTCTGGACAAACGCAAAGGGGCTGCGGTTTCCAACCTCTCCTCATCAAGGGCGCTGGGCGATGTTTGTGAAAAACACGGGGTTGATTATTTTGCCAGCGCCGTGGGCGAAGTGAATGTAGTGGAAATGATGAAAGCGAAAGATGCCGTTATAGGAGGGGAAGGTAACGGCGGAATTATCCTTCCCGACCTTCATTACGGCAGGGATGCCCTGGCGGGTATCGCACTCTTTCTCTCTTTCCTTGCAGAGGCCGGAATTCCCTGTTCAGACCTGAGGAAAAGATATCCTGATTATTACATGGTGAAGGACAGGCTGCCGCTTACAGAGCAGACAGATATCGACCATCTTCTCAAAACAGTTGCACAGCTTTACAAAGATGAAAATGTAACTGCCGTGGACGGTGTAAAGATTGATTTTGAGGAAGGCTGGGTGCACCTCAGGAAATCAAATACCGAACCTATTATAAGGATCTATTCCGAGGCCGTTTCGCATGAAAAAGCACTTGAACTTGTGAATGGCATTAAGTTGGAGATATCAAAAGCCTGATGTTGATAAATATGGCAAGTAGTTTTTGTATCGGGGGATCATCAGCTTAAATTAGCTGAAAACAAAAGAAAACCACTTAATGTCAGGCCTCAGTAAAAGCCGCAAACGCAGAAAAAGATCAAGGTATACCACTGTCACCTTCAAACTTTCCAAAAGGCAAAAAGAATCGTTGTTCAATTATTGTGAGGCCAGGAAAACAACGCCTACCAAATTGATCAAGAAAATGATCAGGCCTTACATTACGAATTATCATAAAGAAGTGCCTGATGAAATGTATGTGACAGAGAACCAGCTCGACCTTTTTGATAAGGGTTAAGTTTATCATTCTGCCGTCAGGATCCGGAATAGGGCTGCCGGTTCAGTATGGAACGGCCCAGCGTTACTTCATCCGTGTACTCGATGTCATCCCCAATCGAAATTCCCCTTGCAATGGAAGTGATGGAAATATTGAGATCTTTCAGCACCTTGAACAGGTAAAAGTTTGTTGTGTCGCCTTCAACGGTGGTGGGCAATGCAAAGATCACCTCCTCGGTTTCATCGGATGAAACGCGGTCTATCAAACTTCTGATGGTAAGGTCGTCGGGGCCGATGCCTTCCATGGGTGAAATGATCCCCCCGAGGACATGGAAGAGCCCTTCATACTGACCAGTGTTTTCAATGGCAATGATGTCTCTGATGTCCTGTACAACACAAATGATGCTTTCTTTCCTTTTCGGGTTGCTGCAGATCTCGCAAATATCACTGTCGGAAAGGTTATGGCATATTTTACAGTATTTGATGTTTTTTTTCAGGTCGATAATCGAATTGCCAAGCATCTCAACCTGTTGTTCATCCTGTTTGAGAAGGTGCAGCGCCAGGCGCAGGGCAGTCTTTTTTCCTATGCCCGGGAGCTTGGAGATCTCTCCGACAGCATTTTCAAGTATTTTCGAAGAAAAATTCATCGCTATTGATCAGGTTGCAAAATTAAGGCTTTTAACTCTATCTTAATATTTTCAATATCTTTACGTTATAGCAATAAAAAGAGTAAGAATGAAAAGAGCAGCACTGGTCCTGTTACCCCTCCTGGTTGCCTTGTCAATGGCCGGTCAGGAATTCCTGCAGTCCTACAAGAATGAAGTGGATGAGCAGGGTAGGAAACAGGGTTTATGGCGGGGATATGATGTGAACGGTAACCTTAAATATAAAGGGACTTTCGAAGACGGCATCCCGGTAGGTGAATTCACCTATTATTATCCTGACGGGAAGATACGGGCGAAAGCTATGCATAAAGGGGATGACAAGACTGTTTACTTCAAATATTTCTTCGAGGGCGGAAAGCTGATGGCCGAAGGGAAATACATAGACCAGGAAAAAGACAGCACCTGGAACTACTACAGCAGCGGCACCGGTAAAATATCATCTGAGGAACATTACGACAAAGGCGTGCCTGTGGGCACCTGGCTAACCTATTATCCCGAAACAGGGAACATTGCCGAGGAGGTACCATACAAAAACGGAGTGAAGCATGGTACATGGAAACAATATTTTACCGAGGGGGGGCTGAAATCAGAGGCTGAATATGTTGACGGGGAGCTGGAAGGGTTGATGACGATATACCATCTGAATGGTAACGTGGAAGTGTCAGGGAGCTTCAAAAATTCACTCAAACATGGCACATGGATCTATTTTGATGAGGAAGGTGTTACTACGAATCGTAAAGAGTACTATGAAGGGGTACTGGTCGAGTGAGCGGATTTAAGATTATTTAAAAACATCTTCATAGGATACAAACCCTTTTTTCACAACTTCTTTCAAAGCGAGCTGGGGTTTATGGAAAGCCTTTGAGTCGTATATGGTTTTCAGAAGGTGGTCCTTGTATTCATCGGCGGCCAGGTGGGCTATGCCTACTGCATGTTCGGCAATTGTCAGGCCGCGTGGGTTGAAGGCACCGTTCTCAGTAACTATTACCACAGGGTCTGCTGCGATGGCCGTGGTGGTAATACCCTGCGGGCACATGTCGAGGATCTTGCTCTGTCCTTTTTCAGTGGTGGATTTCATGGCGATGATCGGCACACCCCCTTTTGAAAGGTACGAGCCCCTGAGGAAGTCAGCCTGGCCACCGATACCACTGTATATCTGCCTGGCATTGAGCGAATCGGCCCAGATATTCCCGTGAAGGTCAACGCCTATGGCACCGTTTATGGCTGTCATTTTAGGTTGTTGCGAAATGAACATCACATTGTTGGTCTGGTCGCAGGGCCGGCTTTGTATCGAGCTGTTGAAGTCAAGCCATTCATACCCTTTCTTTGATCCTGAAAGGTAGATGGAGGAGACCGAGAAGTTGTTCCTGAGATACTTGTTGGTAACTATCCCTTTTTCAACCAGCGAGCGCATGGCATCGGCGAAGAGCTCTGTGTATATGCCAAGGTCCTTTAATCCTTTTCTGATAATTGCATCTGTTACGGCTTCGGGAACCTCTCCGATACCATACTGCAGTGTGGTGCCGTCTTCAATGTACAGCTCGGCAATGAGGTCACCGATCCTTCTCGATCTTTCATCGGGTGTATGCACCGGACTGACCGGCAGATCGTAGTTGGTGTCGATCAGGAAATCAATATCTTTTTCGTGAATGGTAGTCCCGAGCACAAAAGGCATATTGGCATTTCTCTCGGCAATCACAACACCCCCGTTTGCCCTGGCAGATTCAACGGCAGCTTTAACCCCTTCAACGGTTGTCCCGAGGCTGTAATTGCCTCCGTTATCAGGACCGCTGACAGAAGTAAAGACCACATTCGGCTTGATGTATTCCCTCAGTTGCTTGGGTATGTCGGATAGATGGATAAGCTGGTACCGTGCCCAACCGCAATTCATTGCCTCCCGCGAGTGGGGACCGTTGAAAATGATCCTGTGCTTGATCCTTTCACAGGCATCCTTCCCGAACAATTTGGCAATATCGCCCAAAAGGAGTACGCTCAGTGTTTGAACATTGCGTATGGAAGAGTCTGAGGCGAGCTGCCGAAGCAATACCTGTGGGGTTGCTGCATTCCCGCCTATGTAAATGACACTTCCCGGTTTGATGGTGCTGCTGTTTACAGCTTTTTCTACTTTCTTGACTATTTTCATGGCTGTTTTATCCTGATCAGGTTAGGAAGCAAAGATAAAATTTGATCAGAATAAAGAGAGAAGCTCGCTGAAATTATTTACCACTTTTCGTCCGGAAGTGCTCAGTCGATCAGGCGACTGGTGCCCGTGGGCGACAAGGATACAGTCGATACCGGTTGCATAGGCCACCTCATGGTCGTGCAGTGTGTCTCCGATCAGCAGGATGTTTTCCTTCCTTTCTTTCACCTCTTTCAGTGTCCTGAGGGCAAGCTCTTTTTTTCCGTTTCCATAATGGTTGTCAATTCCTGATATCCTGCCGAAAAAATCCTCAATGCCAAACCCTCTTACCGAATTGATCAGCAGTTGCTGTTCCATGACCGAAAGGACCGATTGATCCAGTTTTCTTTCTCTGAAGAACATGAGAGCCTCCTTTGCACCTTCCTGTAAAGTAGCGTCTGGCAAAGAGGCCCTGTAATTGTCGATGAATTGTATCGCCGGGGTTTCAAAAGGCTCGCTTGTGAAATCAAACCCTGCCTTTACATAATATTCCCTTACGGGGAAGGTGAAGATCTGCCGGTATTTTTCCGTGTCGAGGGGTGGCAGCCTGCGCCGGGTGAGTAACTTGTTCATCGAACTGATGCAAATTTCCACATCGTTCAGCAGTGTTCCGTTCCAGTCCCAGATGAGGGTTGTGTATCTTTTCAGCATACTAAAAATATAACCAGTGATATCTGAATCCGTCCCTGGCATTGTATTCAAGTGCCGGGAAGGGTATCTTTATGAATCCGACAATGTTCAGTAAAAGCTCAAGTGTTTCTGATCTTGTTTTAATCCTGGTAAGATCAATGTCGAGTGTCAGGTAATATTGTGATGTCCTCTCAAATGGCGGGACAGGCACTCCCTCGACCAAACCCGGGTTTTTCCCTGCCCCGGTCATACCATCGGCTCCGTATCCCACTGCCACATTGAGCCAGGAGGGGAAGTTGGATTCTCGTTTTAGAAAGGATTTAATGTTGGCCGACAGCCAGTAGGTCTGCCCGTTATAGTCTTTTATAATGCTTTGAAATTCGTTCTTTCCGAGGAGCTCCGGATTGTATTGAGGATATTCGGTTGGTGAATAAGAAAATTTAAGGATGAATTTCTGGTCTTTCCAGAGAAATTGCTGACCGATAAACAGGGCAGTGCCGGCCGTATTGAATGCAATGTCTCCTGCCGAAGCCCCCCATTCGGCAGAGAAACCGTCGAATATCTCTATGGTCGACAAAAAGGAAAAACTGAAAGCACTGCCTATCCAGATGGCCGGTTTTTCTTCCACGCCGGCCCACCTCAGTGATCTGTATCCTACCCTGGAGAACCAGTAAGCAGTTGTGGCATGCCCTATTTTATCCATATAGAGCCACTCGTTATTGTCATTGATAAAGTGAAAGCCTGAGCGCGGATAGTTTTTGTACCATAACTGGTACAGGCCTGCCATCGTCCCTGCATAGGCCACTCCACCTAATGTTGCCACGCCAATAAGCCGGCCTTTATGGTTGTGGTTTTCTGCCGTGGCTGAATCATCTGGCTGGTGAAGTCCTGAAATTGCTCTGAACGGACATGCCAGGCCAAGGACCAGCAACAGGTATATTATCCTTCCCGATAACAACCCCCTGATCATTTATAGACATTCAATTCATCGAGTGCTTTCTGGTATGCCCGGGCATTTCGGTTGTGTTCCCTTGAGGTTTTGGCAAATGCATGGTATCCCGACAGGTCGGCGCTGGCGCAGAAGAACATGTAGTTATGGTCTTCGTAATTAAGAACGGCATCTATGGATGATATGGAAGGTATGCATATGGGCCCGGGAGGGAGACCCCTCACCTTATAGGTGTTGTAGGGTGATTCAATCGTTTTATGCCTGTTAAGCACTCTTTTTATGCTGTAATCCTGCCAGGCATAGATCAGTGTAGGGTCGGCCTGGAGCCTCCATCCGGCTCTGAGCCTGTTCACGTAGACTCCTGCGATGGTGGGCTTTTCATCGTTCTTGTTGGTTTCTTTTTCAACAATGGATGCCAGGGTGGTCACTTCAATCGGGCTCATTTCAAGTTCCTTAGCTTTTGCCTTCCGTTCTTCATCCCAGAATGAATTATATTCACTGTCCATTCTTTCCATGAACTGGCGGGCATCAGTTGTCCACCAGAATTCATAAGTGTTAGGAATGAACATCGACATTATGCTGGTGTCGGAAAAACCATATGCCCTTATGAGTTCGTCGTCATTAAGCAATGCAGATATGTCCGAAGAATCAGCCTCTATCTGCGACCCTGCGACAGACGCCAGGTCTTCTATGCTCCTCAGGCTGTTAAAAATAACGTTTACAGGTGTCTGGTTGCCCGATCTGAGAAGATTGATCAGCTCATCATTGTTCATCTCGCTGGTAATGATATAATGGCCCGGTTTGACGTATTCATCATATTTTTTCTTTGAAGCCAGCCATTCAAAGGTTTTACGGTTGATCACCGTGCCATTCCCGTAAAGAATGCGTTTCACGTCCGTAAAATCAGAGCCCGTGGGAATGTAAACGGAGATGTAATCCTTTTCTCCGGTCCAGACATTCGGCTTAAAGATGGCCCTGTAAAGCAGGTAGCCTGTCACAATAGCTGCAAGGATCAGCAGGGCCAGTGTCCACATAATGAACCTGTGAAAAAAAGGACGCTTGCTTTTGCGCGGTCTGCTGTATTTTGGATGTACTGTCATTAATGTTTTGCAGGTTTTTGGTTTTTCAATAACTGGAGGAAATATTCATCTTCCCATCCTGAAGGGGTAAGGTTCCACTCTTTTTTAGTGGCGGTGATTTCAAAGTTTTTCTTCCTGAAAAGCTGGAGGCTGTCTTTGTTGTTCACCCCTATATTGCAATAGATCTGGTGGAGCTTGAGTGTCTTGAAACCGTAGTCAATCATCAGCTCCAGGGCTTCCGATGCATATCCTTTGCCCCTGTAGTCGACATGGATAAGTATGCCAATGCCAGCCCTGCGGTGACCCGGGTCAAAATCGAACAGGTCAACGCTGCCTATTGTCTCTCTCTCCGCTCCGCCATTTGCAATGTCGATCATCAGCCTGAGCTGCTTGATAGTGTATATGTCCTGGTGGGCATTCATCACATATTGTTCAAGCGTGAATTTTGAGAAGGGTGTAAGGGTATTGCTGAGATGCCAGAGGGAGGTGTCGTTCTCCCACTGGTAAAGAAGTTCTGCATCGGCCAGTTCAAGGGCCCTGAGCAATATTTTATTCCCTTGCAGCATAAAAGTCACTTCAAATTAATACTACCTTTAAAACTTAATGAAGCCGGACCTGTAAGCCTGATATCAGTAAACCTGTCGTTTTTCCTGATGAATTTCACTCCCAGGCGGCCACCCTTGCTTTCAACGGGTACTTCCTGTACCTGATCCGTTTCATTTGTTGCAAAAACAAGCGCTGAAGCAGTTACGCCGGTGCCGCATGAAAGGGTTTCATTTTCCACGCCTTTTTCGTAAGTACGGAGCTTCAGCCCCGGGCCCTTCATGTCAACAAAATTAACATTAATACCTTCAGGTAAATACTTTTTTGAATACCGCAGGGGTGGTGCCCTGTTCACAATATCAACGCTGTCTATGTCGTCAGTCATTATCACCAGGTGCGGTGCGCCGGTGTTTATGAAAAGGCCCTCCTCATGCTTGCTCATGTTGCGAAAATATACATCCTGTAAACTTATTTCCACGTTATATTTTTCGCTGCTTCTATCCAGCACTTTTCCACAATGATCCCCGTCAATAGCCACAAACCTGTAATCGCCGTTTCCTTCTGACATTCTGTCATAAAACATCACCGCACACCTTCCGCCGTTACCGCAGAAAGATCCCTCCGTTCCGTCAGGGTTCAGGAATGTCATCCTGAAATCAGTGCCTGGATGGTCGGAAATGATTATGAGCCCATCGGCACCAATTCCGTAATGCCTGTCGCACAACCTCTTAGCTAGAGATGACAGGTTTCCCGGAATTTGCGGGTTCTCTTTAATGATAATGAAATCATTACCTGTTGCCTGGTATTTAAAGAATTCCTGTTCCATACTATCATTCAGGGATTCACAAATTTAGGAAAATCAGGAAAGCAATGATTTTGCCCTGAAAAATTATTATTGCAGGCAAAAATCCTATGTTTTATTTTGAAAACCGGTTTAAAGTGTTTAAATTGCATCACTCCATTAGCTGCCAGGCTTATAACCTTTTGTTTTAACGTTTTTTAACAGCAAGCAGGCATAAACTTTGATCTACCAAAACGTTAGTTGACAAAGAACATAATCGAACCAAATATTGTTAAAACACTGTTATGAAAAGAACAACAAATATTTTACTTATCGCGATTCTTATAGTGCTTGTTTTCGTAGGATTTACGCAAACAGATTTTAATAAAGACAACAAGGCAAGAAGGACGGTGCAGACTGAATCTGATGTGCTGCCTGCACGGTATAATGCTCCTGTGCCATTTGAAGGGCCTGATTTCACAACCGCAGCCGAAAAAACGGTCAATGCCGTTGTGCATATCAGAAGCGAATTCCAGAGAAGGAGCTATTATCATGATTTTTTTGAGCCTTTCAGAGAGTTTTTCGGCGACAGGTACGGTAACCAGGAAAGGACCTACTCAGGTTATGGATCCGGAGTCATTATTTCTGACGACGGATATGTTGTAACGAACAATCACGTAGTTGAAGGGGCCAATTTCATAGAGGTGACTTTAAACGATAAAAGGCGGTTTGAAGCGGAGGTAATTGGAAGGGACCCACAGACCGACCTTGCATTGCTTAAGATCGAGGAATGGGGTCTTCCCTTCATTATTTACGGTAATTCAGATAACGTTCAGATAGGGGAGTGGGTGCTGGCAGTAGGAAATCCCTTTAACCTCACATCTACGGTAACAGCCGGTATTGTCAGTGCAAAAGCAAGGAACATCAATATCCTTGGTATCCCGGGGGCTATTGAATCGTTCATCCAGACCGATGCTGCAGTGAACCGTGGAAACAGCGGCGGGGCCCTGGTGAATACCGAAGGAGAGCTTATTGGCATAAACGCTGCCATAGCTTCAAATACAGGTGCTTATACCGGCTATTCTTTTGCTATTCCTGTAAATATTGTCAAGAAAGTGGTGGACGACCTGATGAATTACGGTCAGGTTCAGCGTGCGTTCATCGGTGTGATCATCCGGGAAATGAATGCCGAACTCGCTGATGATAAAGGATTTGATGAGATTCAGGGTGTATATGTCGAAGCTCTTTCTGAAGGCGGAGGAGCTGAAGAAGCAGGTATAGAGGAAGGCGACCTGATCTTATCAGTGGATGATATCAGCGTGAATACTACGGCACAGCTCCTTGAGATCGTAGGCCAGCATTCACCCGGTGACATTGTGAACGTGGCAGTTTTACGCGGCGACCGCGTTGTTGATTACAAGGTAGAGCTGAAGAATGACAGAGGAGAAACGACCCTGGCAAAGGCTGAAAAGGATTATTACAGCTCAAACCTTGGCGCAACTTTCGAAACGGTGAGCAAGGAAGAAATGGAAGACCTTGGAATAACAAATGGCCTGAAGGTGAGCGAACTTGAAGAAGGATTGCTCCTCAACGGCGGTGTGAAGGAAGGTTTTATAATCCTCGAAATCAACAATGTCAAGATCCGCGACAGGAATGACATAAATTATGCAATGAACAACACAAAAGGCGGTGTAATCAGAATAGAAGGTGTCTATCCTAACGGAATGAGAATGAACTATGGCTTCATCCTCTAAAAAAATGTTTAAACCGGTTCTAAATAAGAAAACTTTTTGTACCTTTGCACGTTCTATAAACAAGGTGCCAGTTTCTTATCTATGAATTATATCTGCACCAGATACACCACTTTTTGATTTACAGGGAGTTAATATATGCGGCAGTTAAAAATAACTAAATCTATTACCAATAGAGAGACTGCTTCGTTGGATAAGTATCTCCAGGATATTGGTAAGGAGGAGCTTATTACGGCAGAGGAGGAGGTTGAACTTGCCAGGAAGATCAAAACAGGGGACCAGAGTGCTCTTGAAAAGCTGATCAGGGCTAATCTCAGGTTCGTTGTATCAGTTGCCAAGCAATATCAAAACCAGGGTTTGAGCCTTCCCGACCTTATCAACGAAGGAAACCTCGGTTTGATCAAGGCTGCGCAGCGGTTTGATGAAACCAGGGGATTCAAGTTTATTTCTTACGCAGTGTGGTGGATACGGCAGTCGATCCTTCAGGCCCTGGCCGAGCAGTCAAGGCTGGTGAGGTTGCCCTTGAACCAGGTAGGCTCACTCAACAAAATTAAAAAGGCCACATCGAAACTTGAGCAGGACTATGAGCGCGCTCCTTCGGTCGATGAGATCGCAGAGCAGCTTGAGATCCCCAAGCACAAGATCGACAAGGCCATGAAGATCACCACGAGGTATATCTCTATGGATGCACCTCTTTCGCAGGAAGATGACTTGAAATTCCTTGATGTTTATATTTCTGATGATTCACCCCGCACGGATTCCCAGCTTATGAGGGAGTCTCTTGCCAGGGAGATACAACGGTCACTTTCAACCCTTACCGAGAAGGAAAGGGATGTGATCAATCTCTATTATGGTATTGGAATGAATCACGGGCTTACGCTAGAAGAAATTGGGGCAAAATTCAACCTTACCCGCGAAAGAGTAAGGCAGATAAAGGAAAAGGCCATCCGGCGGTTAAAACATACCTCAAGGAGCAGGCTTTTAAAGGCTTACCTGGGAGAATAAAACTAAGACATAATACTGATTAAATGAGAGGATTACCGTGGTTAAGGTAATCCTTTTTTTTTAATTTTGCATCTTTCAGATATTTCCAAAAACCTTTTAAACCTTAGAGCAAATGGCCGGTAATAATTCATCAAGCGATCATTATTCAAAAGAATTTGCCTCTTCACTGGGAAACTGGATAACCGACGAAAAAGCAGGTTTTGAGTTCATCAGTGCACTGGGGCACCTTTACTATGACAAATCAATAGAGCTGATCCTGTTCAAGAGCCAGCTCATCGACAGGTCTGCGAGTGTTATACTCTACAAACACGCCTATTCGGTACATACTGTTGGAGTTTCCCTCAGGATCCAGGATTCGGTCTTACTCGCCAGAACAATGCTTGAGATGGACCTTCCGCCTGCAAGGATCGATATTGGCAGGCTTAATCACGAATGGACGATCGAGAAGGAAAAATTCAGAAATGATGCCAGGGCATTCCTTGAGGACAAGCTGAAGGATATTATAGGAAATAAGGTTAAGTATGACAATCCGGTGGATGTTGTAGTTTATGGTTTTGGCCGTATCGGCAGGCTGATTGTCAGGGAATTGATAATCCAGGGCAACGGCACACAGCTTAACGTAAAGGCGATAGTTACCAGGGGCAACGATCCGGAGCAGATAAGGAAACGTGCAGCTCTCTTCCGCCACGATTCAATACACGGGCCTTTCAGGGGAATTGCAGTTGAGGATGTTGAAAAGAAAACCCTTACCATAAACGGCTATATAGTGAAAATGCTGGCTGCCAACGACCCGGAAGAGATAGACTATGAAGCAGAAGGTATCCGCAACGCACTCCTTATAGACACTACCGGGGTATGGAACAAAAGGGAGGGCCTTGAAAAGCACCTGAAAGCAAAAGGAATAGCAAGAGTGCTTTTAACAGCACCGGCAAAAGGCGATGTGCCGAATATAGTTTACGGCGTGAACCACGAAAATGGCTCGGTGGATTACGATGCGGAAAAGATCTATTCAGCCGCTTCCTGCACCACCAATGCAGTGGTCCCCACCCTGTATGTGCTTGAAAATACTATTGGCATTGAGAAGGGGCATCTTGAGACTATTCATGCCTATACCAATGATCAGAACCTTACCGATAACTACCACAAGAAACCAAGAAGGGGAAGGTCGGCACCCATCAATATGGTGCTAACTTCCACCGGGGCTGCAAATGCAGCTGCAAAGGCAATCCCGTCGCTGAAGGGAAAGTTGACAGCAAACGCGGTGAGGGTCCCGATCCCCAATGTTTCACTGGCAATAATGAGCCTCACGCTGAAGAAGACCACGACAGTGGAAGAACTTAACGGTATTATGAAGGAAGTAGCCCTCCATGGAGACCTTGTAGAGCAGATAAGGTACTCTATATCACCGGAATCTGTATCTACAGATTTCATTGGAGATCCGGTTGCGGGCATTTTCGACAGCCCCGCTACAGTGGTATCTGCAGATGGCAGGAGCGTGGTCATCTACGTTTGGTATGATAACGAATTTGGCTATACCATCCAGGCGATCAGGCTTGCCAAACAAATAGCCGGGGTTAAGAGGTTCAGCTATTATTAGGGAGTTTCGCCCGCGGCAATCTCTGCTGAGATATTACAGTTATTCAGTTGTGCCTGCAGTGATCTTTTAAAAACTTTTTATAACTAACTACAGGATATCGGCAAATATCCCTTTTATTGTTTTATTTTTCACCAGCCAAATGAATTTAGGCATGAGCAGTGTTAAGTACATATTTGTGACAGGCGGCGTGTCATCCTCTCTCGGGAAGGGAATAATTTCGGCATCTCTTGCGAAACTTCTCCAGGCAAGAGGGTTCTCGGTGACACTTCAGAAACTCGACCCCTACATAAATGTTGACCCGGGTACACTTAATCCCTACGAACACGGAGAGTGTTATGTGACGGAAGACGGAGCTGAAACCGATCTCGACCTGGGGCATTACGAAAGGTTTCTGAACAAGCCTACCTCACAGGCAAATAATGTTACAACAGGAAGAATTTACCTGAACGTCATAATGAAAGAGAGAAGGGGCGACTACCTGGGTGAAACCGTCCAGGTAATTCCTCATATCACCGACGAGATCAAAAGAAGTGTACAGCTACTGGGTGATACCGGGAAGTACGAATTCATCATCACTGAAATAGGAGGTACTGTGGGTGACATCGAGTCGCTGCCCTATGTCGAAGCCGTGAGGCAGATGAAATTCGAAATGGGCGCCAACTGCCTTGTGGTGCACCTTACACTGGTGCCTTACCTGGCTGCCGCCGAGGAGCTGAAAACCAAACCCACACAGCATTCTGTCAAGACCCTGCTCGAATCAGGGGTACAGCCCGATATCATTGTGTGCCGAAGTGAAAAGAGCCTGAGCCAGCAGATCAGGAATAAGATCTCAAATTTCTGTAACGTCCCCGTTTCATCTGTCATTGAATCAATTGATGCCCGGACCATTTATGATGTCCCCCTGCTTATGAGGGATGAGAAGCTCGACATCGAAGTGCTCAGGAGAATGGGGATACCACCGAAACAGGAACCCGACCTCAACAGATGGGAAGAATTCCTGAGAAAACTCAAAAACCCGGCCGGATCGGTCAACATCGCACTGGTAGGCAAATATGTGGAGCTGAAAGATGCCTACAAATCCATCAGGGAAGCGCTTGTGCATGCCGGCGCCTATAACGAATGTAAGGTGAATGTGACAATGGTGCATTCAGAAGGCATCGACGATAACAATGCAGCAGAGAGGCTCAGGGTCCAGGACGGGATACTGGTCGCGCCGGGTTTCGGAGAAAGGGGTATCGATGGTAAGATAAGCTCTATTAAATATGCACGTGAAAATAAGATACCTTTCCTTGGTATCTGCCTGGGTATGCAGTGCGCAGTGGTTGAATTCGGGCGCAGCATGCTCGGCCTGAAAGATGCACACAGCACTGAGATTTACCCCGAGACTCCCTATCCCGTTATTGATATAATGGAGGAACAAAAAGAGATCAGCGAAAAAGGCGGCACTATGAGGCTGGGATCTTACCTGTGCAGGATGGAAAAAGATTCCATTGTTGGCAGTATCTACGACAAGCCTGAGGTTCAGGAGCGACACAGACACAGGTTCGAGTTCAACAACCAGTTCAAGGAAAAATATAAAAAAGCGGGCATGAAAGCCACCGGAATATATCCCGAAAAGGACCTCGTAGAGATCATGGAGCTTGAAGGCCACCCCTGGTTCGTTGGTGTGCAGTTCCATCCCGAATACAGGAGCACTGTTGCCGAACCACACCCCCTCTTCCTGAATTTCATCAGGGCATCAATGGAACATAAAAGAAAGAAAGACCTCGCTGAAGGTCCGGAAGGATGAATTCATCACCCCTTATTTTAGCCACTCCACTGAGGTCAGTTCATTCAATTGAGTTATCTTTGCCAATCTGTAAGAAAGGTATATCACTTAGCTAATGGACAGAAATACGATAATAGGGCTGGTGCTGATAGCCGCGATATTTGTCGGCTACTTCGTCTGGATGACCCCTTCGCAGGAAGAGCTGCTGGAAAAACGAAGAATTCAGGATTCCATAGCCGAAGTTCAGCGAATAAAAGATTCCATCAGGATCGTCGAGGAACTTAAAAGAGAGGAGCAAATAAAGCAGCAACAGCAGATTGAAGAGGAGCAGGCAACTGTTGCCGCCGCTGAAGAAACAGAGCAGGATGCGGAAGCCCTGCGGGAAAAGTACGGTGTCTTTTCTGATGCTGCAGCCGGCGGCGAAGAGGTTTATATGGTCGAGACCGATATCTACAGGATCGGAGTTAGCACCAGGGGAGGTAAAATCGTTTATGTAGAGCTCAAGAATTACAAAACCTGGGATTCCCTGCCACTTATACTTATCGACAGCGACACGACAGTGTTTGGTTTTACCTTTCTTGCCGGAACACGGAGCTTCAACACAAACAATTTCTATTTTGAGCCCATGATCAACGGCGGGTCGCCAGGCAGAAAGGAGGTGAAGATCTCCGGCGACCAGGGCCTCGACCTCGGAATGAGGATCTATACTACTGATGACCAGGGGAACAGGAACACAAACAGGTATATCGAGTATCTCTATTCTTTTACCGGAGATAAATACATGCTGGATTACGCAGTGAATTTCGTCGGCATGCAGGGCGTTATCGACGACCTCCGGGGATCCATCGATCTTGAATGGTCGGCCAACCTGAGGCAACAGGAGAAAAGTATTGACCGCTTCAATGGTTCAACCGTTTACTATAAGATCTATGAAGACAAGGTCGATTATCTGTCTGAAAGGAAAGACGATGAAGAACAACTGCGCGACAGGATCAAATGGGTGTCGTTCAAACAGCATTTCTTCTCCTCAACGCTCATATCGGAGTCTTTCTTTGAAGACCCCATATTTAGGACGGTTACGGTTGAAAACCCACCCAGCGACAGGTACCTGAAAAGTACCTATATGAAGGTAGCTGTTCCCTTCCAGGCGCGGGACCGGTACACCATGAACATGGATTTCTATTTTGGCCCTAATAAATACAACGTACTCAGAAATTATAAGCTCGACCTGGAAAGGCAGTTGCCCCTGGGCTGGAGCTTTTTCCTGATCCAGTGGATCAACAGGTATGCCGTGATCCCCGTGTTCAATTTCCTGGGTAGCTTCGGGTGGAATTACGGAATTGTGATCCTTGTGCTTACCATAATGCTCAAGATCGTTCTGTTTCCGATTACATACAAGACCTATATGTCGTCGGCCAGGATGCGGGTGCTTAAACCCGAAATCGACGAGTTGAACAAGAAGTTCCCAAAGAAGGAAGATTCGATGAAGAAACAACAGGCAACGATGAGCCTGTACAAGAGGGCAGGGGTGAACCCGATGTCGGGTTGCTTCCCGGTGCTGCTGCAGTTGCCGATCCTTATAGCGATGTTCCGTTTCTTCCCGGCATCCATCGAACTTAGGCAGGAATCTTTCCTGTGGGCAACTGACCTGTCAACCTACGATTCGATATTGAGTTTACCGTTTACAATACCTTTTTACGGTGATCACGTGAGCCTCTTTACCTTGTTGATGACCGTTTCGACCCTCATCTATACCTACATGAACAACCAGATGATGGCCACAGGCGCCCAACAGATGCCGGGTATGAAAACAATGATGTACATCATGCCTGTCATGTTCCTGGGTATTTTCAACAGCTATGCTTCCGGGCTGAGCTACTACTATTTCCTTGTCAACATCATCACTTTTGCACAGATGTTCATTTTCAGAAGAGTGGTTGATGAAGATAAGATCTACAGGAAGATACAGGAGAACAAGAAAAAACCGGTTAAGAAATCCTCTTTCCAGAAACGGCTGGAAGATGCTGCCAAGAAGAGAGGATACAACCCTAACCAGCTCAAGAGATAATCGCCTGTCTTTTGAATAAATTCCTCGTCATACAAACCGCCTCCATTGGGGATGTGATCCTGGCAACGCCGGTACTCGAGAAGATCAGGGCCTTCTACCCGGGGGCAACCGTCGATATACTTATCAAAAAAGGAAATGAACCTCTCTTCGAAAGTCATCCCTTTGTCAATGAGGTTATCGTTTGGGACAAATCAAAACATAAGTATAAAAACCTGCTGAAACTCTTCTCGAAGGTAAGAAGCTTAAGATACGATTGCATAGTAAACCTTCAGCGTTTCGGTTCAACAGGCCTGATTACCGGGTTATCAGGGGCAAAACACAGGATAGGTTTTGACAAGAATCCTTTTTCTTTTCTCTTCACCCTAAAGAAAAAGCATATTATTAACCGGGAGTCTGCTATTCACGAAACGCAAAGGAACCTGGAGCTTATTAGTGATATAGCGGGCCGGGGAAATTACCCGGTGAAGCTGTATCCGGGGAAAGATCACTTTGACAAAGTAAACGGATATAAAAATGAAAATTACATATGCATAGCACCTGCGTCCATATGGTTCACAAAGCAGTTCCCCGAAGAAAAGTGGGGTGAGTTTTTAAGTAGAATCGATCTAAATCTTACGGTCCTGCTTATGGGTTCAAAAAATGATTTCGAACTTTGTGAAAGACTAAGGGAAAGTTGCGATCACGATAATACAAAGAATCTGGCCGGTAAGCTTTCATTGCTTGAAACTGCGGCACTGATGAAGGATGCGAAAATGAATTACGTGAATGACTCAGCTCCCCAGCACCTTGCCTCGGCAGTGAATGCACCGGTTACGACTGTGTTTTGCTCAACGGTGCCTGAATTTGGTTTCGGCCCGTTGTCGGATGATTCGGCCGTTGTACAAACTGATAAGAAACTAGACTGCAGGCCCTGTGGGTTGCATGGCTTCAGAAAATGCCCGGAAGGCCATTTTGATTGCGCCAATACTATAGATATACGTCAATTGACTAAGAGGATACCCGGATGAAAAAGGAAGTTGATCTGGCAGTAGAACACTTGAAGAAAGGAAATGTAATACTTTATCCCACGGATACGATATGGGGTATAGGCTGTGATGCTACCAACGAAGCTGCCGTGGAAAAAATCTACCGCATAAAAAAGAGGATGGAGAGCAAAAGCCTTATCGTATTGCTGGCCGATCCTGAGCAGTTGAACAGCTATGTGAAAAAGGTTCCCGTTATTGCTTATGACCTGATCAGCAGTATTTCCAAACCTACAACAATAATCTACCCCAATGCGGTTAACCTTGCAGGGAATGTCGTTGCCAGCGATAATACAATAGCCATCAGAATCACCCGATATGAATTCTGCAGACAATTGGTGAAGAGTTTTGGGAAGCCTGTGGTCTCCACATCGGCAAATGTAAGCGGCGACCCCACTCCCCTTGCGTTCAGCAAGATCTCGGATGAAGTGCTCAGAAGCGTTGATCATGTGGTTGATTACCATCGTAATGTTGTTCATGAAACAAAACCATCTACCATAATCAAGATCGATGAAAGGGGTAATTTTAATATTATCAGGGAATAATAACTGATCTGTCATGAAATTCAAAGCTGGTATTTTACAGTTTCAGCCCTTGCTCGGCGAAAATGAAATAAACCGCCGTGCTGTGGAGAGTTTGCTTTCGAAAGCTGATGACGCTGATCTGTACGTGCTGCCCGAACTTGCCAATTCAGGCTACAACTTCAGGTCGATGGATGAAGCTTTCAAAACCTCGGAAGAGATCAGTAGCAGTCCTTTCATTGATACATTGCAACGCTTTGCCAAAGAAAGAGAGGCATATGTGGTGGCCGGCCTCAATGAAAATGACGGAGGGAAACTGTTTAATACATCGGTATTGACCGGGCCTAAGGGGGTAATAGGAAAATACCGTAAGGTCCACCTATTTGTCGATGAAAAAGACTTTTTTGAACCGGGCAACCTCAGTTTACCTTTATTTAGCATTGGCGAAATAAAACTGGGCATGCTGATCTGTTTCGACTACCTGTTTGCTGAAGCCTGGAGAGTACTGGCCCTCAAAGGCGCCGACATAATCTGCCATCCCTCAAACCTTATAACACAGAATGCTTACCGGACACTTCCCGGACAGGCCCTGATGAACCGTGTTTTTATTTTAACAGCCAACAGGATTGGAGCGGAAGATGACCTGACCTTTTGTGGGCGTTCCATAGCCTATACGCCCGACGGGGCGGTGCTGATGGAAGCCGGAAGGACCGAGGAAGGGGTGTTTACCTTTGAGTTTGATCCATTGCTTGCCAGGGATAAAATGGTAACAGACCGCAACCATGCCTTTACCGACCGCAGACCAGACCAGTACAGGTAGAATAAAGGTCATTATTTAGATTAATTATAAGTTAGTGAATAGTGTTAACTTTGCAACTCATTTTTATTTCGATTGTTAAGATATCATTGTAAAAAACATAGAGATGTACAGAAATAAAAGACTGAAGATCAAAAAGGCCGACAAGGTCTATAATATAAACAACACTGATAAGGAAACACTCAGGAGATGGTATTACCTGATGACCCTTGGAAGGCAGCTCGACAACAAGGCGCCGAATTACCTGAAGCAGGCGCTTGGCTGGTCGTACCACGCGCCCTACGCCGGGCACGACGGTATCCAGCTTGCCATCGGCCAGTTATTTGAAAAGGAAAAAGACCATCTGTTCCCTTATTACAGGGATATGCTGACAGCCATATCGGCAGGCCTCACCACAGAGGAGATCATCCTTAACGGACTTTCGAAAAAGGATGACATAGCCAGCGGTGGGAGGCACATGTCGAACCACTTTGCAAAGCCCGAATGGAACATCCATAATGTATCCTCTGCCACGGGTAACCATGCGCAGCATGCAGTTGGGGTGGCCAGGGCCATGAAATATTACGATGCGGATGCGGTTTCGATCAGTTCGCAGGGTGAATCGTCGGTTTCGGAGGGCTATGTTTACGAAGCCATCAACGGGGCCAGCAATGAAAGGCTTCCCGTCATCTTTGTATTCCAGGACAATGGCTATGGTATTTCCGTTCCCAAGGAGGACCAGACGGCTAATTTCTATGCTGCCACCAACTTCGAAGGATTTAAGAACCTCGAAATAATCTACTGCAACGGCAGGGATGTTTTCAATTCCATGAACGCAATGACGCTGGCAAAGAAATATGTAAAGGAGCAGGGGGTACCTGTAATTGTCCACGCTAATTGCGTCAGGATCCACTCACATTCTAATTCCGACCGCCACGAACTTTACCGCGATGAGGTTGAGCTGAGTGAAGCACTGGGGCAGGATCCGATGGAGAAGTACCGCAAAAGGCTTACCTACAGCGGCATCTTCACCGAGGAGGAGCTGGATGCAATTGACAAGGAAGCCAAGAAAGAGATTTCCGCAGCCCACAAGAAAGTGATAGCAGCGCCCGACCCTGATCCGGCCTCCATTTTCGATTTTGTGATCCCTGAGCCATATACGGCTGAAAAATATCCCGACGGCACCCACGACGGTTCTAAAGGGCAAGAGATAAAGTTCATTGAGGCGCTCAACATTACCCTTAAACAGGAGTTCAGGAAAAACGAGAACACCTTTATCTGGGGGCAGGACATTGCCAACAAGGACAAAGGAGGGATATTCAACGTTACCAAGGGTATGCAGCAGGAGTTTGGGGAAGATCGGGTATTCAACGCTCCCATTGCAGAGGATTATATCGTTGGAACTGCCAATGGCATGAGCCGGTTCAGGAAAGATATCAGGGTAGTGGTCGAAGGCGCAGAATTTGCCGACTATTTCTGGCCAGCCATGGAACAGTATGTTGAGCTGACACACGATTACTGGAGATCGAACGGAAAGTTCGCCCCTAATGTCACTATCAGGCTTGCTTCCGGAGGTTATATTGGCGGTGGGCTTTATCATTCGCAATCCACTGAGGCGGCGTTATCCACATTCCCCGGTATAAGGGTTGTTTACCCGTCCTTTGCCGACGATGCCGCCGGGTTGTTAAGGACCAGCATCCGCTCTGAAGGCCCCACACTGTTCCTGGAGCCAAAGGCGCTCTATAACGACCCTGTGGCCGTCACAGTGGTGCCTGACGATTATGAAGTGCCTTTCGGGAAGGCAAAAGTCAGGAGGGAAGGCACCGACCTCAGCATTATAACTTACGGGAATACAACCCATATGGCCATCAAGGCAGCCGATATGATCGAGGAACAAAGCGGTAAAAAAATAGAAGTGCTGGATTTAAGGTCACTTATTCCCCTCGATAAAGATGCTTTGCTTGAAACAGTGAAGAAGACCAGCAGGGCACTAGTTGTGCACGAAGACAAAGTATTCTCCGGTTTCGGAGGTGAGCTGGTGGCCCTTATCACAGAGGAGGCTTTTGAATACCTTGATGCCCCGGTAAGGAGGGTGGGGTCAACATTTACCCCCGTGGGGTTTAACAGGATACTTGAGAAGGCCATCCTGCCCGACGTTGAAAAAATTAAAAAAGCCGCCTCTGATCTGCTGGATTATTGATCAGGATCAGATATTTTCACTGACTCAACCTCCACGGTTACGGGAGCGACCATACTCATTTTCATTACCGGCAACAGGAGATAAAGGACCTAAACCATATGTTTCAAGCCTGTCTTTTGAAATGCATTGTTCTGAAGACATGATTATGCCACTGCTTAAGCACGTCGTTTCGATAATTCCATATTGTACTCTATATTTCCGGTGGCATCGGTATGCCATTCAATAACCAGGTTAAGATCAGCCTTTTGCTTCATAAGTGAAGCTATCTCAGCAAGAACAGTTGTAGATTTTATTTATCTTTTTTCTGGCTCTGCCTGGCCCTTGCAATAGAGTGTGCAGCCAGCGGGGCTGTTAAATAGATAAAGGTGATAACCAAAAAAACCTTAAAATATACCAGCAACGTATTAAAAGATAATCCAACCCCGATCAATATTAAAAGTAAACCAAAAGAGGTCGCTTTGGTTATGGCGTGTATCCAGCTGAGCAAATCAGGGAATCGCAATGTGCCCAGTGCAGCCAGCAATATAAAAACGGAACCGCTTATAAGTAAAAATGAAATCAGTATCGTCATCATCCTTTTTGTTTTAAATAACTTGATATTGCAACAGTTCCAATGAATGCCACAAGTGCAATGACAATTGTGATGTCGATGTATATATCATTCCGGTTATGAATACTGTATAACAGTATAAAAGCCAGAATTGTTAAAGCAATCAGGTCAAAGGCCGCCACCCGTTCGGCCGCTCCGGGTCCTTTAACCAGCCTGATGAAACCAATGAAAAGAGCAGCTAAAAGAAGGGCCATGGCAATGACAATAACTGCTGCGGGTATATAGTGATCCATTATTCAAAAATTCTTTTGATTCGACATTGTATTGCATATATTTCGGCTCTGATTGCTTTTTCATCCTGAAGATACAGTATATGTACAGAAGCTTCGTTCTTCTCAGGATCAAGGCTAATGACCAGGGTGCCGGGGGTCATTGAGACAAGGTTGGAGAACAGTAAAAGAGCCATTTTCGACCTTAACTCGAGGTTTATACTAATTATCCCAGCATTCATCAGCATCTTTGGCGTAAGTATATCCCAGGCTAAAAATAAATTGGCTTTAATGATACTGAGAAGGTATAATCCGATGAAAAGGAACAGCCGGTATGCTTTTTTAATGTATCTCATATTTTCAGCGGATTAATATTTTTTCTATGTAGGGCCCTGTATCCATTAAAAAAGCAGCAGCTTTTTGCGTCAATCCGAATACCGTATTTGCAAAAACACCCATGAATATGCTTACAGCCCCTAAGATAACAGAGGGGAGATAATCGATAAATCCCAGAGATCGCTTATTTACATGAGTTTGATCTTTTTGGGGATGTTTTTTTAAGAAAGCTTCATTCCATATCTTGATCATGGAATAAAGTGTAAGCAGACCAGTTATCAGAGCTACTGCACTAATAATGTATTGGCCGGCTTCAATACCGGCCTTTATAAGGATAAATTTTGCAAAAAAGCCTGATATTGGTGGTATTCCCGCCAGGGCAAAAGCGGGAATAATGAACAGGACAGCCAGCAGGGGATTCTCTTTATATAATCCACCAATGCTTTTCAGATCATAACTACCCTTTAGTTTGTTTATCATCCCCGCCACAAAAAAAGTATTGGTTTTAGCAATCATATTGTGCATCATGAAATATATGCTACCCGCGATAGCCAAAGGTGTAAAGATTCCAAGTCCCATGATCATGTAACCGATCTGGCTGATTATGTGAAACGAGAGAATCCGCCGCATTTTATACTGGGTTGTGGCAGCCATACCTCCATACAACATGGTTAAACCGGCAACAACAATAAAAAGAGAGTGCCAGAAAGCCTGGTCTTGTGTGTATATCAAAGTGAAAAAGCGGATCATGGTATACACTCCCACTTTGGTCAAAAGGCCTGCGAACAATGCAGTAATGGTAATATTTGGTGTGTGGTAGGATGCCGGAAGCCAAAAGAACAATGGAAACACTGCAGATTTTATTCCGAAAGCCAAAAAAATCAGAATAGCTGAAGTGTTCAAACCCGGCGGGAAGCCATTTTCTCTGAATATCGCGGCCAGGTGGGCCATATTGAGGGTACCGGTTTTTCCATACAGCAAGCCGATCCCTGCAAGAAAAAACAGGGATCCTAAAAAATTCATTCCCAGATACTTAATGCCAGCATGATATTGGGTTTGCTCCTTGCAATAGGTGATGAGAACAAATGAGGATATCAGCATCAATTCGAACCAGACATAAAGGTTAAAAACATCCCCGGTAATAAATGCACCGTTCACTCCCATAGCGAGTGAAAAGAAAAAAATGGAAAACCGGTTTCCACTGGCCCGGATATTTATGAACCGGGTTTTATAGATAGAAACGGTCAGTAAAACAAGGGCTGAAACAATGAGCATAAGGGCGCTAAAAAAATCAATCACCAGAGTGATCCCGAAAGGAGCCTCCCAGTTACCCATATACAAGGCCAGAATACCTTCCCGGTTAACTTTCCAGAGCAAAAACAGTGATGAGATCAAAAGAAGGGTGCTTCCAAGAACGATCAGGGCATTACTGAAACTGCGCGACCTGAAGAAAAGCAGCAGCATGATGCCGACCAGAGGTATCAGTATGGGAAAAAAAACTGCATTCATAGCTTACTTATCAGTTTCTTTCAGTTCATCAAGGTCATCAGTTCCGGTTGATTCAAAAAACTTAAATTTCAATGCAAGTGTATATGCTATAATTCCTAATCCGATAACTACTGCAGTGAGTAAAAGTGCCTGGGGCAGCGGATCAGCCATTGCAGTGGTTTCAGTTGTATCTTCTGTAACAAAAACAGGGTTCCCGCCAACGGGTGTTGATGCCAGAAAGACCAGCAAATTGGTGGCATTGCTTATCAGGATTACCCCTATTACAAATTTGAGTATGCTTCTCCGCAGCAGTAAATACACTCCAGCTGTGTAAAGCGTACCAACAAGTATTGCAAGTATCAGTTCCATGGGTCGAAGGTTGTTTTTGAAAATAAAAATGTAAGGGTCACACCGATCACTGTAAAGAATACTCCAACATCAAAAAGAAAGGGAGTTCCCAGTTTCAGTACCATCCCGGCAGGCATCTGAATTGTTAACCAGTAGCCTTTCATAAAAGATTCAGAAAAAACCATTCCGGGCAACAGGCTGAGAATAATAAGCAGAAGCCCCAGGCCAAGATAATTATCAGGTGACGTGAGTAGTTTTTTCCGCGCATATTGTGGATTATAGGCAAGCCCCCTGTATACAACAGATAGTGCAGCAAGCAAACCTCCGATGAAACCTCCGCCCGGGAGGTTGTGTCCCCGCAACAAAGCAATAATTGCTATGGCTATTAAAAACCACCGAACGTATCTATCAGCTATCTGCAGCAAATATGCATTCATAGACGTTTGCTTCTTTTACCCAATAAAATAAAAACACCTAAAGCGGCTATTATAAGTACAACAACCTCTCCCAGGGTATCAAGTGCGCGAAAGTCAACCAAAATTACGTTTACTACATTTTTCCCATATGCTTTAACCAGGCTGTTCTGAATGAAATACTCCGAAACCGGTGTGATGAGATTAATATCGGTGGCCTGGAGGGCCATCAGGGTCATACCGGTTCCAAAGGTTATGGCAACGGCCAGGTCCCTGTTTTTTATCCATTTTGCAGATATTCGGGCAAATATCGGCATACGTTGTAAGATGAGAACAAATAAAACAACGATTAGCGTTTCAGCAAGTATTTGGGTAATAGCCAGGTCGATAGCACTATAGTAGAGATAAATAAATGCTATACCATATCCAATGACACCCAGTGATATGATTGCTGCAAGCCTCGATCGCGAGAACATGGTCAGTACTGTGGCGAAAACCATGATCACAGCAATGCCATACAGATAAAAAGGTGCTTCGGTCAGTCTTTCAAATACATTCCAGTTATAGTTAAACAACATTTGTAACCATAACATCGCAGAAGCAATGAGAAAAAAGGTTAATAAATATATCCTTTGAAAACCATGGTTGACAACCCTGTCTTTCCTGCGCACAAAATCAATAAAGTTGCTGATACCCTGCAAAAACACATCGGTAAAATGGAATCTGACAATCTGCCTGGTAAAGTGTTGCCAGCTCAGTAAAAACTGTTTTTGCTTTATTATGGCCACAGCAATGGCCGTACCCGTAAAAGCAGTGAACATGCTTAACCATAATACCGGGTTGAACCCATGCCAGAGTGCCAGCTTTACATCTTGATACCCGGGTATTACGTAGTGAAGCGCACCCTTCAGGATAGAATTGCCTAAATAATCAGGTATCAATCCGGCAACGAGGCTGAACACAGATAAAATTGCAGGAATTAAAAGCATCACCGGGATATAGCGAGGTTTTGAAATCTGTTTGGTTAACTTATAGCTGCCAAAAAATATGGTGTAAACAAGGTAAAGAGAAACTGTTACCATCAGAATATTGGCCGTCACACCCAAAACGAGTATTATTCCTGATATGCCTGGTAATTGAATTTGAGCCTCGTATATCAGTTCCTTACCGATGAAGCCCAGCATGGGAGGAAAACCGGCCATGGATAAAGCTGCCAGCAATGTTACCAGGAAAGCAATTGGCATTTTACGTACGAGACCGCCCAGATACAGAAGATCCCTGGTTCCTGTCATTTTTTCTATATAACCAGCGATCATAAACAAAGTGGCTTTGTAGAGTGCATGAACAAATAAAAACAAAATAGCAGCTTTGACCGAAAGGCTTGTGTCAATACCCACAAGCAATGTCAGTACGCCCAATGCATTGATTGTGGTATAAGCCAGGCTTGCCTTAAGGTCTGTTTGCATGATGGCAAAGTATGCTCCAAAAAGCATTGTCAGAATTCCGACAAAAGAGATAATATAGTGCCAGGCATCTGTGCCGCCTAAGATTGGCTGCAGGCGCAATAAGAGAAAAAACCCTGCTTTTACCATTGTAGCCGAATGCAGATAGGCGCTCACAGGAGCCGGTGCCTGCATGGCCCCGGGTAACCAGAAATGAAAAGGAAACTGTGCCGACTTTGTAAAAATACCTACCAGGATCAGGATTAAGCCGGGCAGGTAGAGGGGGCTCTCTGTCATGGCTGAAGAGGAATTGATCCAGTCAGATAACTGATAACTTCCGGGGATGGTGCCTAAGAGGATGATCCCTGCAAGCAGGCTCAAGCCACCCATAACAGTAATGAATAGCGATTGAAAACCGGCTAAACGTGCTGCTTCTTTTTCATGAAAGAAGGTAATCAGTAAAAACGAGAATACTGTTGTAAGTTCCCAGAATATAAAAAGGAATATGAGGTTTGAAGACAATACCATTCCCATCATGGAAAGGCTGAAAAGCATCATTAAAAGTAGAAAACGGGTAATATGGGTATATTCCCGCATGTATTCACCGGCGTAAATGAAGATAAAACCCCCCATTCCCATAACCAGTAAAGAAAAAGCAAGCCCCAGTCCATCGATAGAAAGAGAAAAGTGTATTCCTAAATCAGGTACCCATGGAGCGGTAATGGAAAGGAAGTCGCCCTGCATAACCTGAGGAATATATGTAAGCAGTAATACTACAACACTCAGTTGAACCAACCCGATGGCAAGTGACCTGTGTTTTTGCCATGGCCGGGGCAAAAAGAGAAAAACTATGGGTAACAACAGCAGGATTATCAGTAATGTCATATCCTTTTCCTAAGGAGCAAACAAATCCCTTTAATGCAAATATGCAAAAAAGGTAAGTAACTTTTACTATTTGAACCAAACATACTTTCTTCTTAAATGTTTCTTCCCGTATCCGGGAAATTTTTCAAAACAACTTTTTCTTGATGACTTTCAATAGAAGCTGGGCAATAAGGGTGCGTCTCACCTGGATATATATGGTGTTGAAATTTTCATCTAAAATATAATGTAACTGGAAATTTTGCTAGAGGGGGGAGTAGCCCCTGCTTGAAAAATTTGGTCGGTCAGCAATGAAAGTTAATCTGATTTGCGGCCTGGAACAGGATCATGAGGTAAGTGCTTCCCCGGACCCTGTCACAGCAGTTCAATATTTTCATCCCAAATTCTCTGCCAGAGTCTCTTTAATGGTTCGATACTGTCAGATGCTTCAGGCTCAAATTCTTCAACCCTGGCAGGAATTATACCAACAGAACTCTTTTTACCAACCACAAAATTGAAAAAATAGAGTCCGCTTACGCCCATTCTTATATCGGTTATTACAATTTTATCATCCACAGCGCTCACCTTGTAAAAACCCCCTGTGAACCATTTCAGTCGTTTTACATTCCAATCATCGGCAATTGGCTTTATAAGCTCGATTTCCGAAGGGTATTCCTTGAATTTTATCTCTTTCGTTTCATCCAGTACAGAGTAGAACCCTTCAACATAGCCGCTTTCAGTATTGCCAATTATCCTCCATAACAAGGTATTAAACGGAGTTGGGCCTACCAGGGTTTTGGATACTTTAATATTCTGTTCAGACAGTGATTTTTCAGCAACTGAATGCACATATGCTTTTGCACCTATGCTCCAGACCAGGTACAAACTGCTCACGAGTATTCCTATCCTGTGTATCTTAAGTGCGAGGGCTGGTTTTTTCCTCAAGAAAAATAGTGATGCTAATCCAGCAAGCAAAGGAGTTGTATACAGAGGATCGATAACAAATATCGTGCTCCAGCCTACCGGATGGTTCGAGAAGGGGAGGAGCAACTGAGTTCCATAAACATTGAAACTGTCGAGCAGTGCATGTGTTATGAAGGTCAGGAAAACCGCAAAAAGCCACCTGACCCTATACTTTTTTGTTTTAGGGTGTATTTTCGTGATCAGCCAGGCCACTAAAGGCGCTGCGAGGGCCATATAGAAAAAAGCATGGCTCTCTGCCCTGTGATACGTGAAATCCTTTACGGCATTTCCCATAGGGATAAACACATCCAGGTCGGGCAGGGTACCGCAGACTGCACCCCACAAAGATGCTTTGCGCCCAACCTTATTTTGCATCACTGCTTCCGAAACGCTGGCCCCTAAAACGAGTTGTGTTAATGAATCCATGACCCCTGTAACCTTGATAGAAGCTTTAAAGGAACAACTTACAAACTCTTACTTTTGAATTACTGCATGCAGACTTTTAATAAGCAATTTGCTCCGATCTCTGATTTCATTGAATGCTTAGCAGGAGTATTGCCACTGATAGTATGAGCATGAAAAGCGCAGGCAGATGAGTCGTTAATTTATCATGGACCTTTATATGCATGGCAACTGCGCCAAGCATAAGTACAATCAGTGCTCCTGCGGCAAATGGGATAACAATGGGCACCCAAATACCAATGATCAAACCAATGGCTGCTGCAACCTTCAAAATTCCAACAACATACATAAGCCAAACAGGTAATCCATAGTATTCAAATTCTCCGCGTAATGTTTTGGCCTTGCCGTCACCACCCCTGTATATACTGGCTCTCTGATTTGTTACCAGCCAGATCCGGAGGATGTTCAGCGCCACAAATAATTGCAGTACAATGAGAAATATATTCATAGATTTTTTGATTTTACTATTAGCCCTTGGCGGATTTCAGGTTGCTAAGTTAAACATTCCAGGAATTTGTTTGTTCGAAATGCTCCTCTGATTTTAATTACCAATGAACGCCTTTAAGCCTGTATCCGTATCCATCCCCCCGGGTACCCTCCCTACCGGCTTTGCTTCACTGAAGCTTCGCGAAAGCAATTTAGGGAGGCGGGAAGTGCGATAGCAAGGGGGGAGGGTAACAAATCCGCTAAAACCCCATATTCCGTTTTACTTCACACTTCACGCTTCCAGTTGTTTTCATTGTTCATTGTTAATTACCCTAACACCCATATTTGTGTAAGCGCTTACTTCACTGTTTTTTATACAATGTTGTAGGTTCGTGTTTGATAAAGTCATTTAATATGATATTCCTTTTAATATATGTCAGCAGGTTTTTTCCTTCATTTTTAACAACTTCCAGATAAATTATTAAATCCTTAAGACCATAATTCCATTTGAAACTGCTTTATTTCTTATTAATCTTAATTCACCGCTGATTTTTAATTGTTGGATGGTTCGGTAATTAGAAACAAAAGATTTTATGTCCAGGTTTTTTATTATATTCTTGCAATTGTTCACGTCAAAACTCTGCCAGAAATCCGCAAAACACAGCAAGAAAAAGAATTAGGAATTCAAAGAAATAGTGCTGGATCTTTTTCCCGGACTAATTATACAGATTATGAGCACGGGGAGCCATATTTTCAGATTCAACAACAGGATCATTTTTATCAGATGGTTTATCTGATTCATGTTTTGCCAGAAGGTTTTTAAAATATTTAACGACAGGCCCGAAATCCGGACCTTTTCCCCTCAGGGCAATGTAACCGTCAGGCCTGGCCAGAAAGTAGGTTGACTTGCGGATGTGTAACTTACGAAACAGCTCCTTTGTCTCTTTGGAGTGTGAAACTGCTTCAAATTGCATGGGGAAAGTGAACCCGTCTAGTTGTGATCGCAAAGCTTCTTCGGCCTCTTGCCGATCTGGTTCGCCTGTCCGGAAAAATACAAGGGTGAACTTCCTGCATTCCAGCAATTCATGTGTATCTTTCAAATTCCCGTTTTCATCAGTCCATTCGATAAAAGGAAATCTTTTTCCTGTCCACGATGTTGCCCTTCCATAGTGTACTCCGGTCTGTGATATCCTTCTGAAGAATGCCCGTTGAAGTGATCGTGACGCCAAAAGAGAATTGAAAAGTTTGAACGACCAGGGAATTAGATGGTTGCGGACCAGCTTGCTTGTGAAATCTTTTCTTATTGCCAGGGAGAAGTACCTGTCTGTACTCTGGATCAGCTTTTCAGCAACAGGCTTTCTTTCCAACGTATAAGTTTGTAACAGGCTTTCAGATGCCCCGTGCTTTAAAACATATGCCATCTTCCAGGCCAGGTTACAGGAATCCTGTAACCCGGTATTCATACCCTGAGCACCAATAGGGGTATGTACATGTGCAGCGTCCCCGACCAGGAAGCACCTGCCGCTGTTAAAAGTTGATGCCAGGTAGGTGTTTGGAAAGAAAACCGAAAACCAATCGGGGTTTTTCAAGACTACATTCATTTTCAACCTCACTGCAAGGCCCCGGGTAGCATCTTCAAAATCAAATTCCCTTTTACCGGCTTTCTCATTAGGGATCAAACTGTCGATGCGCCAGCTTGTACCTTCCAGCGGGAAGAATCCCGCAATGCTTTTTTTCGATATGCTGAAGATGATATCGTTACCGGGTTTACCGATTGAAGCTGTGCCTGCCATCTCTTCAACACCTGGGTATTTATTAACGAGGCAATCAGTGACAAACAGGGGGATAGGATCTCTCGTTCCTTCCCAATGGATCCCAAGGCTTGTCCTTACATCACTATGGATCCCATCAGCCCCGATCAAATAACGTGCTTTCAGAGTTTCCTTTTTCCCGTTTGCCCTGGTGAAGGCAGCAGTTACAAATTGTGATTCCTGGCTGAATTGCGCTAGCCGTGTGCCCCTTTCAACCTGAATGCCACGCTCTTCAAGGAAACCGGAGAGCAACTTCCTGGTATGCGTTTGTTTCAGCATGAAAATGTATGGAAACCTGCTAATCCCCGAACCCATATTTGCTACACTGATATCTCCTGTTTTTCTGCCTTCATGGATCACGCTGATCTTTTCAACCACCTTCCCATTTTGCAAGACTTTATGAGCCATTCCCATCTGGTCGAATATCTCCATTGTGCGGGCCTGGATGAGAAGGGCGCCTGAAAACTTATGGTTCTCTTCTGTCTTCTCAATGATCCTGAAGCTGATATTGTGGAGTGCAAGCTGGCAGGCCATCATAAGTCCGGCAGGCCCGGCGCCCACGATCAATACATCTGTAATCTTTGGCTTGTCAGAATTTTCAATCATTATCTGCTGTGTGTGCTGTTCGATCGACCGGTAAGGATAAACCGGAATCCCATTGCAGTTCTCAGATCATAATCCGGTACTTCAGCCTCCGCCAGTAAATCCTTGATCTCATTTATCCTGAATCCCTTCAGGACAGATACAGGCCCGTCATGCCTTGCCAGTGATGTTCCGTTTCCCAGCCGGGTCAGGATTATGGAACCATAATATGCTAACCGGTTGCGTAAAATGTCACTGATCACGAATCCATGCCTTGAATGTTCTTTAAAATGTAAGAAAAGCTCAAGCAGATCTTGGTTTTCCAGATGGTGGGCAAACAACGAACAGTGATAAACATCCACCTCCTCATTCGCCGAAAGGTACTCCTTGTAGGATGTATCTATTCCATCTATCTCGGGATAATCCTTACAGTACTCCCGGAGATAGGCTATGATATCGGGGTTATTGTCTATCCCGGTAAACCTTGCAGGGATTTGCTTATTCCTGGCCCACTTTGCCATATATTTTAATGTATCGCCGCTGCCACAGCCCAGGTCAACTACATGTAACGGATCATTGCCGGCAGGCAGGAGCCTGTCCAAAGCCCTGATACTGAGTTGATGGCCGAAAGTTTTCCGGTTCAGGAAATCCAGTTCCCGAAGGTTTCTGTAAAGCAGGTCCCTGGGTACATCAGGATTGTCCATCAGTTCAGGCTGGTATGACCGGTCAGTAAATTTACTTGCCATATGAAAGTAGGGAAGTCTCTATGCTCAGTCCGGGCCCGAAGCCCACGCTGAAAATCTTTTCACCATCCCGGCCCGGGGATTCAAGAAATCTTTTCAGGACAAATAATATGGTTGGTGACGACATGTTACCGTAATCCCTCAGAACGCCATAGGAGTTTCCCAGCAATTCTTTGTCGATCTTAAGGTTATGGCTTACCTCGTCAAGTATTTTCTTTCCTCCGGGGTGTATGGCCCAATGGCTGATGTCGTTTTTTGCGATTGCATAATGTGCCGCAGCTTTTTCCAGGATCCGGTTAACCTCCTTGCCGATAAAAACAGGTACCCGGGTGTTCAGTATCATCTCGAAACTGAGGGGGTTGATATCCCATCCCATCAGGTCCCAGCCCTCGTGGAGCAGAAGGGAATAGAAACCTTCAATGGTGAGGCCCGGGAAGGGTGCTTTATCCGACATCAGCAGAACCGAGGCGGCCCCGTCACTGAACAGCGTGTTGGACAGCAGGTTGTCGGTGTTGCCTTTTGGCTGAAAATGCAGCGTGCAAAGTTCAACTGAAACTATCAATACTTTAGCTGTCGGGTCGTTATTTATGATAAGGTCTGCTATCTTCAGAGCATAGAATGCCGCGTTGCACCCAAGGAAATTTACCGCTGTGTGGGATATGTCCTCACGCAATCCAAGCTCCCTGATCACTTCTGCTGAAAGCCCGGGGGCATGCAGTCCTGTGCAGGTCACCGTAATAAGGTGTGTGATCTCATCGATCGCTGTACCGCTTGGCTCCAGCGTATTTTTTATTGATTCCAGCGCAAGCCCGGGCGCATTCTCTTTATATTGGCCCATGCGGTCCTCAACATCCGGCTGGGTTTCCCGGTGCCTGAAAAAGACCGGTTGGAAGTCCATGCCAAAATCAGGCACCACAGAGTAGCGTTTTTCAATACCGCTCTGGTGTGCCAGCACCCTGAGTTTCCTGAAATCAGTCTTGTCTGAATAGGCTTGCTCCATAAAGTCAAGGATCTCCGACTGACTGGCTGAGTATTGCGGGGATGCAGTCCCTATGGATATGATTTTCGAAGGCATATTAAACTCCCTGTAGTGTATTGATTATAACTAATATCAAAAAGTAAATGTTCATGCTTGCCGATGAGATCAGGTTCATCGACATGGTATTCCGGAAGTTTGCCTGCCCGGTATCCTTCCTGACTTTCGCAAACCATGCAGACATCCTTAAGCCCATTACAATGATGAACGGCACGAAAAGCCAGATGGCAAAGAGCATCGTGTTGCTCCAGAAATAATAAGCCATAAGGACTGTCCCTATTGCAAAGAGTATTCCCGAAAATATAAAAGTGCCGTTATAACCCAGCTTGTAACTTAAGCTGATCACCCCGTCATTCTTATCACTCTCATGCTGATAGATCTGGGTGAGGGGATAAACGCTTCCGATAAACATGCTGGATATGACCATACAAAGGATACCGGATGGGTTGAAGAGCTCTGCCAATGGTTTTCCTGTGATTGCCAGGGATGATGTCAGGAAGATGAAACCTCCCTGGAAAATAAAAACGATAGCAAAAGCCAGGACCGGGTACTTTTTGAATCGAAGGCCACGGTAACTGTACGCTCTTGACATAATGATAAAGACCAGGACCAGGCCCGAAAAAACAGGTGAAATAAGGAATCCAAGCAGCACTGCCAGCAAATCGAAGGTAATAGTCGTATAATACAGATTACGCGTTACAGAAGGCGGGTCTTTCAATCCCCCTATGCTGGTTTCGTCCTTGTCCTGGTAGCTGTTGTAACCATTGCTTGAGGGGAAGACCAGTAGATGCAGGATGATAAATGCAAGCATTGCATCGAACCAGATAATAGTATCTGCCTGGCTTAAGGCAAACATAAAGACCGGTAACAGGAAAAACGAAAAGGGAAACCTCAGGTGTTTTACTGTACTCAAATCAGGGATGAAATATGATCTTGAACTGCCCATCTCTTAAAGCGCTATCATTGAAACAGATGCCGGCGCATAAAGTTCATAAACAGGATGTCAGAGTGAAAACATGATCTCACCGGGGATTGCTGGTTTCCAATACACAGATAATTTCCAGCTCTACTGTTTTGCCAACCAGGAATCCACCCGAAGGACCCACACCGTAGTCTGTCCGGTTGATTTCGAGGGAGCCCTTAAGCCTGTTATCCTGCACAACAAATGGTATGGTCACTTCCCTGCTGACCCCTTTTAGAATCAAGGTCCCTGTGGTTAGAAAACCTTCATCAGTTTTAATGATATCATCAGAACTGAAACAAATACCGGGATATTTTTCAACGTTGAAGTAGTCTTCTTCAAGCAATTCCTCGTCCCTTGCCGAAATGCCGGAGTTTATAGTAGCAGGGTCGATGCATACCCGGAAAGAGCTTTTGCTCATATCCTCCGGATCGAAAACTACTGAACCTTCAAACCCTTTAATAGTCCCATCGACCATGTTTATGCCCAGATTGGATATTTCAAAAGTCACTAAAGAGCTGTTTTTATTAATATCCTGGGAAGTACCTCGAAACGGATTTGAAAGTGCTATTATCAAAACCAATATGAAGTGATGAATACTTATTTTCATTTGTCAGGATGCTAACTGGTTTCCTATAAACAAAAAAAACCTATTATAGTTCTCTGAAACAGATAATTAAGTTTCTACGCACAATTTGGATCTGTACCGGTTATTGTTCGATGTTACTTCTTATGCCCATGCAAAAACGGATTTTTGCGGGAAGTGCTGATCACAACATGTTATTTAGGCTTGAAAGTCTGAACTGGGTAAGGATTGCCCTGTCACTTTGCAAAGGCCATATTACGTTTTCCTGGATATAAGTATCATAATATCAACCACTTAAAGAGACCGAAAAAATAATTCCGTTAAATTTACTTTTTTTGTTTTTTTAACACCAGCGCGGTGAACGGAAAATCAGAGTTTTTAACTCCAGGGAGCGAAGTCCGGAGACTTTGCTCCCCGGGGGATTTTCGCGATTAACCTTAGCGGCCAGTGGCGCTTCCGCCGGTGGGGACTGTTGGCTGGCAGTGTGGCTAACGCACACTCATCACTGAGCGAATAAACCCGGCAAGGAAGTAACTTCCAGATATGGTGAAAATCTATCTTATGGTATAAAACTTCAGAATCGAGTCCTTTTTGTCATCTGCACGAAGAAAATGATCAAGCTCGGGTGAAAATATTGTCATATCAGCGATTTCTATCTCATCCACCATTTTCTGATCTTGGATATTAATGGCAAATATGTTTCCGGATTTAAATACATTGCCTTCAGTGATAACCAGTATGTATTCAGGCGTCCATAATGCCCTGTTAACTGATTTGATTTTGACTCGATTTTCGAAATTCCCATCGCGATCATAAAATGCCACACCTTCTGAACCAACCATTATTAGGCCATCAGGTAAAAGATCCATAGCCTTCAATTCTCCAACCTTTGCTTTCTTGGTTTTGACCGCTTTTGCTTCGGTGAGGTCATTCTTATTCAGGAAGTGCAACCTTTTTTTACCGTTATGAATGACGTATTTTTCGCTAATGAAAAGCCATGGCTTTCTTTCATCCACCATAAGATTCTGCTTGATTTTAACCGGCCCGGCGGTCACTTCTCCTGATTTTTTGCTCAAATTCATAAAGAAATTTTTGCCTATCCCAAATTGCTTAATCACTATATTATTTTCTGATAGCCCGCAGATTTCAATTTCGGAATCCATCATATCACTCTTCCATAATTGTTTACCTGACTTAATGTTGTAAGCACTTACCCACTTCTCTTTGGTATCACCTGAACTTCTGCTGTAGTAAAAGTTTTCTTTGTCAAACCACGCGTTAGATGGATATATAAAGTCTTTTTCTGCTTTAACTGCCTTGATTTGAGTACTTTCCTCATATTCGTCTTTTGGGATTACTTCATAAAGCATCTCATCTGTCCCAAGATCATAAGCTTCGATGCCGAAGCCATCAATAAGGTACATATTATCAATAAAGCTGATTTGATTTTCTGTAAAGTCCCCTTTGTAGTCTACCATTGCTATTTCTTCACCGCTTTCTAGATCAAGCCTGACCAGGTAGCTTTCACTTTTTAAGAAAAAGTTTGGGCTGTAGTTGGAAAGAAAGACATCATCATGCCCGGGTATCATTGTAACCTCTCCAATTTTCAATGGCCTTTCATCATAGTTCCATTCTTCTTCACCAGTCATTTTATTAATACTGCTGATACCGTCCTTATGGGTTAACAGAAAACAATCTGTACCTGGCATCGGTGAAATAAACGCTTTTGCCCGGACATTCCCCGTACCTTCCCTACTATGCATATCGGAATGAATCGACCGGAAAGCCTCTGCTCCCATAATACTTGCCATAGACAGGGACTCATTTGCCACAGCCGTAAGTGCAGAAGCTGCCAGAACAGCAGCCAATTGACCATCTTTACCGGGAGTGTAGCGATAGCCGGTTTGCTCCCATATTTTCTCACCCGTAGATAGATCATATCCCAGTACAATATTGTTATCCAGGTTCCAATCCAGCACGATCATAATATTATCATCCTCAAACATCCAGAATGCTGAACCTTCATCCAACTTAATATTTTCTAACATTGAACCGATCTTACCCCCAAAAATATCCGCTCCAAGACCTGCCTTCGTGTTTGCCTTGGGAATGCAATCATAGGTGAAAATTTCCCGGCCTGCGTCATCTATTAATTTTACATATTCCTCCGTGGCTATAACCAAATATTTTCCGGATGGAGTAATGGAAAATTCAGCTGTGACGCCATCCAAAAATTTCATAAATGATCTATCAATTTCATGCTCGAATACCTTATCAAATTTTTGAGAATGTACCAAACCAGAAATTAAGAAAAAAAGCAAAAGCAAAAAGTTTTTTTTCTTCATTATTATTTAAATTTTGATGTTAGTTTGATTTAACAGTGATTACAAATAACTGCCATCTGTGAGTTGTCGTTGCGGATATCGAAAAGTGTCGGTCTCCGGCAGAATATTGCTGTCAAAAAAAAAGCGGAAAGCCTCACCGCACGAACCCCGCAATACTATTTACAACTGATTTTGTGCTGCTATTAAGATTTTTGTTTTACTAAATGCTTTAATTAAGAAATAGATATAATTTTTGACATCCCAGATGTTCCAACAATTTCTAAAATCAAATTGTTTAGTCCATTTTTCTGCCAATGTGTCATCCATATCACATTATTTTCAATAGCGGGGTTAAATGAAACTTCCCCTGTTTTCTTTTTGGCGGCTTGGGGCTATGGTTTGTGCCGTATTATTATTTCTGTTTTCTTGATACGCACCATCTTTAAATTTTTAATACTCTTGATTAATAAGCACTATAAGCGGGATGGGCTGAAGGGCTCTTTATTCGCAATGATAATTTTCATTGGGGCTCATCAGCCCGGTTCTGCCTTATTTGGCACAATGTGGTTTTAGCGCTGGCTTTGCGGGTTTTGCTCCGGATAAAACTATTGGGATGCCTTGCAGCGAATGGCGGTATATGTTTGGTTTTTTACAAACATTTTATTCATCCCTGTTTTGAGAAATCTTTTTCCAGATGCTTTATCTCTATTATGTGAATTAAATATTGCCAGGTTTTTTTGAGACCCGGTTAATGCACTATACAGGATAGGATCAAATTTTATTATTTGTTTCAGGCAGGCATCCGGCTTTCTGAGCAGATATTGTTTGATGGCTTATTTTATTCCATGCTTTTCAGGTATTTGTAAAGTTCGCTATCAGTTGTAAGGATAATGGTGGTGGTGGAATCGAATGTATTTTCAAAGGTTTCCATACTTTTAATAAAGCTGTACAATTCTCTTGAGCTTCTTGATTTATTGTAAGCGCGCGCATAAATGCTTGCAGCCTCAGCGTCCGCTTTCCCTTTAATTGTTTCAGCTTCCTTATATGCTTCCGACTGTATCTGATTCAATTCACGTTCTTTTTCTCCGTTGATCCTTGAGGCTTCGCCCTCACCTTCAGACCTGAATTTATCGGCAATACGGATCCGCTCGCTCTTCATACGGTCGTAAACCCGTTCTCTGACATCCTCAACATAATTGATCCGTTTAAACCGGAAATCAAGTATTTCGATGCCTAAATCTTTTGTCTCTTCATTAGCAGTTTTCTGGATAATATTCTGGATTCTTTTTCTGCCCACCTCGATCCTGGCAAGAGAATCCTCGATTATTTCACTTATTTTAGCTGTGGTGTCGGCCTGCCGGTTGGTGTTCCTTACAACCTCTTCCAGACTGTGACTGGCTACCTGGTCGCGGGTTTCGCCATCAATTATATCGTCGAGCCTGCTTTGGGCACCCCGTTCATTGGTAAGGCGTTTATAAAATTGCAGTGGATCGGTAATATGCCAGCGGGCATAGCTGTCAACAAAAATGAATTTTTTTTCCTTCGTAGGGATCTGATTGGGATCGCCGTCCCATTCCATATAACGTTTTTCAAAAAAATTTGCTTTTTGAACAAAAGGAGTTTTGATTTTCAAGCCGGGTTCGGTCACGGCATCACCGATTGGCCTTCCAAATTGGGTTACCACAACCTGTTGGGTTTCATCAACAATGTAAATACTTTGAGATAAAACAATAATGCCGGCAATGATAATTGCTGCAATCAGTAATATTTTATTTTGCTTTTTCATTGTCATTCGTTTCAAAAAATTGGTGTTATGCAGCTTATTTTAATGTCTTTTTAAGTAGAGGAATCATGTTGTTGCCATCCTCTGAAGTAATGATCTTATCTCCCAGTTTAGGAATAACCAGTTGCATGGTTTCAAGGTAGATTCTTCTTTTGGTTACTTCGGGCGCTCTGATGTATTCGTTGTAAAGGGCATTAAATCTGGCCACTTCTCCCTGGGCATTGTTTACGCGCTTGGTAGCGTAACCCTTTGCTTTTTGAATGGTTTCTTCAGCCTGTCCCCGGGCCCGCGGGATTACCTTGTTGTATTCCGATTTAGCCTCGTTTATCAGGGTTTCCCTTTCCTGCTGTGCTTCGTTTACTGCATTGAATGCCTGTTTTACCGACTCCGGTGGATTGATATCCTGAAGCACTACCTGGGCTATTTCAATACCCAGTGAATATTCCCTGGTCATTTCCTGCAACAGAACTTTAACCTCGCTGGCAATTTCAGCTCTTCCAACAGTTAATACTTCGTTAACGGTCCGGTCGCCTACAATTTGCCTTGTGATAGCTTCGGAAAGATCACGAAGGGTGTTATCGGGGTTGCGCACCTTGAACAGGTAATTGTAAGGATCGCTTACGCGGTATTGTACAACCCACTGAACATTAGCCAGGTTTAAATCGCCGGTTAGCATTACGGCCTCGTCTTTAGTGACGGAACCTGTGCGGCTATAAGTTGTTCTGACCCCGGCTTGCCGGGTGCGAAAGCCAAATTCCTGCTTTTTTTGTCTTTCTACAGGCACCTTATAAACTTTTTCCATAAAGGGTATTTTCATTTTCAAACCGGGAGTAACCGTCCGTACATGTTTACCGAAACGTGTTACCACTGCCTCTTCTTCGGTGCCTACCTGGAAAAATGAATTAAATCCAAAAATTAAAAGCACTATTGCAATGAGTACTGGTTTGTAATACTTTTTTATTAATTGTTGAATTTCATCTGTATTGAACTCCTGATTATCCATATTTATTTATTTATCTTTTAAGAATCTGTTAATATACAACTAATAATGTGGTTTGGGAATGAAACTGTGTTATATTTTCAATCTTTCGAAAATGGTGCGGGCAATGTGAAGGGATGGTTATGGACCGGGCTGGCTGCTGGTGCGTTTGTTAGCTTCTGATACTGATAAAGAGTAACAAAATACTGTGCAATCATAAAAGTGATTTTTATTTATTCTTCATATGCTAGAGTAAATAATTGAGCAGCATATAGATAAGAGGGCTCAAAATTGGCAACAACATCATAAATAATATCCGTATCTACAAATACCTTATCATTAATAAGTACTTCAACATGATAAAAAAATTTTAATGCTTTAGATTTGGCAGGGCCTTCAATCATTGCCACGTTTGTGTCTTAATAATTACCACCACTTACACGGTCTGTTTCATATTTTGGTCAGTTAAAATTTCAAACCTTTTCTTAGGTCAGATTCGGTTTTTTTATCCCATAAACGCCTTAATACTTCATGAAATTTATTATTGTAATATTCTGCTTGTTCTTCTTCGCCAATTTTTGAATATACTTTACTTATGCGGCTTAAAACGGGCAAGTGTAGATCATTGATAAGCAAACATGTTTTTAGTTGGTCAACCGCTTCCTGGTAAAAACCGGCTTCTTCAAGTTTAATTGCCTGATCCAAATGCTTTTCAATCGTCGATATATCTGACTCGATTTTTAGTTCAAGAAGATTTACAGCTTTCAATACTACCATTGAAACATCTGTGCTCCGTATTAAATGTTCCGACACACTACCTATTAAGTGCCTTTGTATATAATTTTTACCTGTTGCACCGATAAAAATCATATCTATGGAATTTGATAAAGCATAGTTTGATATGACCTCAGCAGGTTTTCCTGATAAACTTATTACAGAATACTCTACATCAATAAGGTTAAACTGCCCAATAAATTCATTAAGTTGCTTTTTATTGGATGCTTCTAGTTTTTTATTTTCTTCCTCAAAGTCAAAATCCAGCCGTTTTGAAAAACTTTCCCCCAATGGTTCAAAAACATTGACTATTGACAATTTAGAATTGAAAGATCTTGCGATTTTTATAGCATTGCTCAAAGCTCTTTCCGATGATTCTGAAAAATCTACCGGGCATAGAATATTTTCAGGTATCGGATTGGTATTGGAGTTAACAATCATTATGGGTTTGTTTGACTTTCGGACAAGTTTTTCAGATAAGATATCAACTTTACTGTTTGAGGTTAATGCTTCTTGAGTGACTGAATTGATTATCAGATTAACATTCTCAAGCTCAGAGACCGAAATAATTTTTTCGAATGCATTTCCATATTCAAACCGGCTTTCAATTTTTTCTTTCGGATATGACAAGTGTTCAGTTAGACTTTTTAATTTATCATCTGCATAAGATTTGACATAATCCTTAAGGGAATTAATAGTTGCTTCTTTGGGAAGAACGCATAGGAAGATAATCTTCGAATTGAACTTATCTGCCAGCTTTTCAGCAACTTCCAAATGATTGTATGAGGTGTTTTCAAGATCTACATTAACTAATATTTTTTCAAGTAGTTTCATATTGTTTCCTTTTATATATAAAAACCACTCATTTCATTTTTTGTTCACTGCATTTCACAGAACATCCCCGGCGAAGGTACCGGCCGGATAGATTGTCAATTGTCAACTCGGCACTGTCGATTTTAAATTTCATATATAAGACTATAAATCTTCGTACTGTTGACCAGTCGCCACAGAAACGGATTTAATTAACTTGTCTGTTTCTACTGGCGGGGCCGTCCACTCGATTGGGGGCAGTTATTCTTTTATCACTTTTGTTGTTTGTGACTTGCCATTCGAAAATTCAATCATAAGAAGATAAATTCCTGAACTCAAATGGGACAAATCAATATATCCATCATTTATTATCTTTAGAAATCTTTGTTGTCCTATCATGTCGAAAAGAATGATATTGGCAATGTTTTCTTCCGACTGTAAATAGATAGATCCATTGGTTGGATTTGGATACAGATAAAAGCTGTTATCTTTCACATTTTCAACCACTCCTGTTACATTGGAAAATTGACTAAAAAAGTCCCAAAGTAAGTAGCTCGCGTGAATGTCTTCATTGGTATTTCCTAATTGCGGAAATTGAGGCACTGGCACACCAGGCCAGGTATGTCCGCCATTGATAATTCTATAAAAAAAGAAATCTGCATCACAATCACAGTCAGTATACCTGTAAAGTTCTACTGTTGAACTGTCATCCGGTATGTTATCAGGTATGTTAACCACTGGTTCCACAGTCTCATAATTATTATTATTATTGACCCAAGCCTGAACTGTTGTAACCTGGTGGTAAATGGACAATGTACTGCCGTTGATAGTTTTGATGCTGGAGACTGTCTGATATATTTTGTTGTGCGATAGTTGTTAAACCTGCTAAAACAAATATCAATAATGAGATTAATTCTCGTTTCATTTTATTTCCTCTTAATTATTTTTTTTGTGATACGTTTTTTATTATCTGTATTCACGATACTCAAATGATAAATACCTGTAGGTAAGTTTGAGATATTGATAGAAGCGTTTTCAGATTTGATAACTCCTGATTTTAGTACCTGACCAGTGGAATTTAAAAGATCATAGCTTTCCCATTTCTTGCCGCTATTCATTATATTGATGAAAGAAACCGCAGGGTTGGGATAGACCCAAATATTCTCTTTTGATGTGGATTGGTCTGAGATACTTGTTACACTCCCACGAACATAAATACCCACATCCCTAATATAAATGCCATCATCGTTGGCACTTCCAGCACAACGAAAACGAATTTTAGCATCATTTGCAAAGTTGAAGCTATCACTCTGAATTCTTGTAAATCCATAGTCCCATACACCATTGGCAAAATCATCATCTGAAGAGAGAGTAAGGATATTTGTCCAATTTGTACCATCCCAAAGCTCCACAACAAAGCTTTCGTCTGTTTCCATGCTTTCTGCTTCATAACGAAATGCCACTTTTAAGATATCATACGAAGTTAAATCTATGGCAGAGTCCAAAATCATTGATGAAGCTATTCCGCTATTCCCTTGTATTCGAACAGATTGGTCGGAAGCATCATAGAAACAGTTATCCCCACCGGAGGCATAACCGTCAAAGCCTGTGGCAAAATCAGAAAACTCAACATTCACAAAGCTGTCCTGATGATAAACATCGTCTAAAAATTGAATCATTTCATGGGCAACTCCTACAGGGTCGTCTTCCGGAGCGTAGTGGGTAACATCTAACTGGGGGTGTGGCTGCCCATAGGAACCGGGAACTCTTTCAATAAAATCCCTGCGCGCATCAAACATATTATTATCTGCCTGCCCGAAAATGGTCATAAAGGGTTTTTGAAAGTTTTCCATGAAAGACCAGGCAGCATTGTTAGCAATAGCTTCTGGACGAGTGGTGTCATCCGGTACCATTTCAGGAAAAGTTCGTACGGCCATTTTGTAGGTAGAGTCTGGAAAAGGCGCATAATAGCTATAAATCTCAGCAGGTGTTAAGCTGTCATTTACTGAACCGGCTATAACATGACCGACCGGAACATTCGGATTGTCACGAACAAATTGTCTCCAATTCAGGTGAACCGGAGATATAAACGTGCCATCCGGCAGGCTTGCATTGGCATCAATGAATGCATCGAACCGATTGGGGAAATGCTCCACCATCATTCTAATACCAATGGGAGTCCCGTAATCATGTCCGAAGATGGTGACTTCATTTAAATTCAAGGCTGAATCAATTTTAGTGAATAATTGAGTTACCCAACCTACATGACGGTCATAGCAATAATCCAAAGAGTCAGTTGGTTTATCTGAACGCCCCATTCCCATGAGGTCGATGGCTATAGTTCGGTAACCTGCTGCATTTAAAAGTGGTATTACATCTCTGAATTGATAAATCCAGGTCGGGTTACCGTGAATCATAATGACAGTAGGACCTCCAGCCGGTCCTTCATCAATGTAGTGCATGCGTAGCTGTCCACCTTCGTAATCATTTACATAAAAATAGTGTGGTGCATAATTATATCCGTCAAGGTTGGCAAAACGGCTATCAGGAGTTCGCAGG
>CAZMOK010000004.1:0-2448 GCA_964567785.1 uncultured Bacteroidales bacterium
AATAAAGAACAATTAATTAAACACTAAACACTAAACACTGAACACTAAACACTAATAACCATAGTGAAGAACCGGCAACTAAAAATAGTCCTGGCACTTTCCACGATAGTCGTGGCAGCGCTTATAACTGCCTTCTGGTATTCACTGCCTGATCCGTTGTTCAGCGATCCGTATTGCACAGTTATGGAAGACCGGGACGGGAACCTGCTGGGCGCCAGGATCGCTGACGATTCACAGTGGCGGTTTCCTGAAAACCCTGATGTCCCGGTGAAGTTCAGAAAAGCCATCTGCACTTTTGAAGACAAGCGCTTTTACAGCCACCCGGGCGTTGACCCTATGGCAATGGGAAGGGCCCTTTACCAGAATATAAAGGAGGGTGAGATTGTGAGCGGTGGCAGCACACTTACCATGCAGGTTGTCAGGCTTATGAGAAAAGACAGGCCCAGGACGGTCAGTGAAAAGATAGTGGAAATGATCCTTGCCCTGCGGATGGAGATGAGCAATTCGAAAGAGGAGATCCTGGCATTGTACGCTTCGCATGCGCCCTTTGGCGGGAATATCGTAGGGCTCGACGCGGCAGCCTGGCGCTATTTCAACAGGCCGCCGGCAGAGCTTTCCTGGGCCGAAACAGCGACATTGGCAGTGCTGCCCAATGCACCCGCCCTGATCCATCCCGGGAGGAACCGCGACAAACTGCTTGAAAAAAGGAACAGGCTGCTGGAACAACTATACGAAAGAAAGCTCATGGATTCTATCACACTGGTATCCTCCCTGCTTGAGCCCCTGCCTCAAGAGCCCTATCCCCTGCCCATGGATGCCCCTCATCTGCTGAACCGCATTTATGCCGGAAGGAAGGGTGAAAGGGTGAGAACAACCCTGGACCCTCACCTGCAGAACCAGGTGGCGGAGATACTCAGGAGGCACCATAAATTCTGGGCCGACAACCATGTACACAATGCCGCTGTGATAGTTGCGGAAGTAGGTTCGGGCAATGTGCTTGCCTACCACGGGAACACACCCGTTGAAGGCCCTGACGAGTTCAGCTATAAAGTGGATGTTGTCACTGCCCCCCGGAGCTCGGGAAGCGTGCTCAAGCCGGTGCTTTTTGCCGCCATGAACGATGCCGGTGAACTGCTGCCCACCATGCTGGTACCTGATGTGCCGGTGCAGTTAGGCGGTTTCACACCTAAGAATTTCAGCCATTCGTACGACGGGGCCGTACCTGCCGAAAAGGCCCTGAGCAGGTCGCTGAACATCCCTTCGGTTTTTATGCTGAAAGAATACGGTATTGAACGGTTTCATTCACTTCTCAAAGAGCTTGGCATTCATACAATCGACCGGCCTGCAGGCCACTACGGGCTTTCACTGATCCTTGGAGGTGCTGAAGTTACCCTGTGGGACCTGGCGGGCATGTATGCAGGGTTCTCGCGAACGCTGAACCATTTCCATTACCGCAGCGGCAAGTACCATCCCGGCGACCTGAGGGAACTCAATTTCTATGATGAAACCAAACACTCCCTTGATGAAAGCTGGAATTCAAACAGTATCCTGACTGCCGGGGCCATATGGCAGGCCTACAAGGCAATGGTACATGTGAACCGCCCGGGGAGCCTCAGCAACTGGCAATCCTTTTCCTCGATGGGCAAGGTGGCCTGGAAAACGGGCACCAGCTTCGGCTTCCGGGATGCCTGGGCCGTAGGCACCACACCGGGATATGTCGTGGCGGTATGGGTTGGAAACGCCGACGGGGAAGGGCGCCCGGGACTGACCGGTACAAGCGCCGCAGCCCCTGTGATGTTTGATGTGTTCTCGCTGCTCCCGGCTTCCGGCTGGTTCGAAATGCCTTATGAAGAGCTCGAATACATTCCCGTTTGCAGGCAAAGCGGCCACCGGGCAGGGCAATATTGTACCGACACCCTTTACAAATGGGTATGCAATAAAGGACTGCAAACCCCTCCGTGCCCCTACCACAGGCTGGTCAGCCTCGACAGGACCGGCACGCACCGTGTAAGTTCGGAATGTGTTGCGATTGATGATATCAGGCCGCAGGAATGGTTTGTGCTCCCACCCATGCAGGAATGGTACTATGCCCAGAAAAATCCCGGCTACCGGGTGCTTCCCCCCTTCCTGGAAAACTGCCGCCCTGAAAATGAAAAAGTGATGGATTTTATCTTTCCGAACGAAAATTCAAAGATCTTTATCCCGACCGAGCTGGACGGGGAAAAGGGAAAGGCGGTATTCAAGCTTGCCCACCGGAACGCCGGCTCAACCGTTCACTGGCACCTCGACGATGAGTACCTCACCTCGACCTCCGGTGTCCACCAGGTGGGGCTGGCCCCGGCCGGCGGTGAACACGTTATCACGGTAGTGGATGAAAATGGGAATGCTGTCTCCAGGAGCTTTGAGGTAGTTAATTAACCTTTTTTAATAAGTGTTTAGTGTTTAGTG
>CAZMOK010000004.1:2548-22169 GCA_964567785.1 uncultured Bacteroidales bacterium
TTCATTGTTCATTGTTCATTGTTAATTAATCAAGCCTTTTGACATAACACCTAGACCTCTTATGTTGCCTGCCGTCAAAGTATTTCCATTGGGCCTGGACACGCTCATTGTTATCCTGGTTTTGGGTGGTCTCCACGTATTTTATGCCGTTTTCGATGTACCTCGGGATAAGCTCCCTGAAAAGGATGGAGTTGACCCCCTTGTTCTGGAGGTCGGGCCTGACGCCCACCAGGAGGAGATCGATGGTATCGTTTTTCTTCATTGCCCGCCAGAGATGGAAAATGCCGAACGGATAGAGATTGCCGCCCGACTTTTGCAGCGCTTTTGAAACAGAGGGCACTGATATACCGAAGGCAGCCAGTTTTTCATTCTTATCAAGAACCAGGCAAACGTACCTGGGATCGAGAAATTTGAAGTACCCCTCATAGAGCTGTTCCTTTTGCTCTTCGTCAAGAGGGACCATTCCGAAGATCTCCCTGTAAGATCGGTTGAGCAAATCAAAGAATTGATCCTTGTATTTCAGCAGGTCACCGGATGACTTCACCTCTGCCACGTGCAGCTCATTTCTTTGTTCGGCAATATCGGCAATGCGTTTCATCTTTTCAGGTATCCCATCCGGAACTTTTATGCTGTATTCCACCCAGTCGACCGCTTTTTCATATCCATTCCTTTCGAGGGCTTCCCTGTAATATGGGTAATTATAGTTGGAAGAGCTTGTGGCCAGCTCATTAAAACCTTCAATGAGCAACCCGTGAGGGTCAAAATTCGTAAATCCGTAAGGCCCTATAATGCTTTTCATACCTTCTGAAACAGCCCAGTCCTCCACTGTCTTCAGCAGAGTATCAGCGGTTTCATTTTCATCAATGAAATCGAGCCAGCTAAAACGGGCCTGGTCATTTCCCGTAAGCTCAATATACCTGTAATTGATTATCCCTGCAATTCTTCCTGCCACTTTATCATCTTTGTAGATCAGCCACTTTTTGCTTTTGCAGAATTTTGATGCAGGATTATTATTGGGAGTAAGGTTTTTCAGTTCACCACGTTTGATGCCGGGTACGAAATAGGGATTATCCTTGTACAGCTCAAGGGGAAAACCTACGAACTCCTTCAGCAGCTTACTGTTGGTCACCTCTATTAACTGATCGGAATGAACTTTGGCCACATGCATATGAATTTCCCTTCTTCAAGCTTAATCAAAACAAGACAAAAGTACTATTAGTTTGCCATTATAATCAAATCCAACGACAAGCTAAAAAACCGAAGGTTGTCAAAAATCATAAAGACTTTTCAACAATGAACAACCTGCTCAAAATTTTAATATAACTTTAACTTCCTTTTTACACCGCAAAAATGTTTTTTTCCAACTTTTGCACAAAATCAGTCAAAAAAAATCTATATCATCATGAAAAAAATCTACAAAGCAATTTTAAAAAGCACAACCTTATTCTTATTTGTCATTGCGGCATTGAATATCTCCGGCCAGAACATATGGTTCAATGAGATCCATTATGATAATGATGGCGGCGATGTTGATGAAACCATAGAGATCGTTCTTGAAAATGCGGGCAGCTATACACTGTCGGATTTTCAAATAGATCTTTATAACGGTAACAACGGATCGGTATATGACACAAAGACGCTCGATCAGTTCACTGCGGGAACCACAACAGGGGGTTTCACTTTTTACACATATGTTTATCCTACGAACGGGATCCAGAATGGCTCACCCGACGGTATGTGCCTGAGTTACCAGGGATCGGTCGTCACAGGCCAGTTCCTCAGCTATGAAGGAGTATTGACAGCAAATGACGGTCCTGCTGCAGGCCTTACCTCCACTGACATTGGTGTATCGGAGCCAGGCAGCACGCCCATTGGCCAATCACTGCAGCTTACAGGCACTGGCACCGCTTATGGTGATTTTAGCTGGCTCCCTCCCGATGTTTCAACATTCGGCACACTCAATAACGGCCAGAGCCTTGGCGGCACGCCCGATCCGGAACCGGATAATTATCCTACCAATTTCCTGGCTATGGCCATGACCATACACATAGAACTCACATGGACCGATGCCACCGGCGGCCAGTTACCTTCAGCCTACCTTGTACTTGCCAGCGACCAGGATAACATAACCCCACCGGTCGACGGAACAGCAGTCACTGACGACACCGACCTTTCGGACGGCAGCGGTGCGCTGAACGTTTCTTACGGCGATGAAATGTGTACATTTTATAATCTGGCCGGCGAAACACAATACTTTTTCGAGATATATCCCTATACAAACGCAGGTTCTAACATTGACTACAAGACCGACGGCACCCCTCCGGCTGCAAACGCAACAACCGGTGCCATCATCAATCAGAATGATTTTGAATCCGGTGATTTCGGTTCATGGACAACCTACAGCGTGGCCTCCGACAAAGACTGGGAAGTCCTTGACTTTGGCGGCGCCCTCAACACCACCTGGTTTGCCCAGATGAATGGTTTCCAGGAAAACGAGCTCAGCAACGACTGGCTCATCTCCCCTGCCCTCGACCTCGACAGTTACAGCAATGAAGAGATGCTGTTCTACACACAGTGGAGGTACGGCGATACCCCCGATGAGCTGACATTGAAATACTCCACCGACTATACCGGCGGCGACCCGACGCTTGCAACATGGACAGAGCTTTCGTTCAATAAGCCTGCAGTGGATCAGACATGGGAATCCTCAGGGATCCTTGATCTTTCGGGCATTACCGGCCCTTCGGTACACATTGCTTTCCAGTATCAGAGCAGTGGCAGCCCCAGAAGGTGGAACGTGGATGAAATAGCCATTACAGGCGACGCCACTGTTCCGGTGCTTACGGTGACCAATCCCGCCGGAGGTGAAACCTGGGAGCAGGGAAGCACGCACGATATTACATGGACAGCTTCCAACACACTGCCCAACGTAATGATCGAACTTACCACCGATGCTTCATCGGGCAATCCTACCTGGACTACCCTTGCTTCATCTATCCCGGCATCACAGGGTTCATGGACCTGGAACATTTCACCTACCCAGCCAACCAGCAACGACTGTCAGATAAGGATCTCCGACATGGCTGCCGATGTTTCGGCGCTGAGTGGTATATTTTCCATAATTGAGCCGATCTACATTCCTGATATAGTGATCAACGAGATCATGTACAACCCACCTGAATCAGGCTCTGATTCGCTCGAATACATTGAATTATACAATAACGATTCACAGTCTGTCGACCTTGATGGTTATTATTTCTCTGATGGTGTAACCTTCACCTTTCCAACCCATACGCTTGGTGCCGGCGAGTATGTCATGGTGGCATCCGATTCGCTGGCATTTCTCAATTTCTTCGGTGAAACAGCCTATGAATTTTCAGGAGGCCTGAGCAATGGCGGCGAGCTTGTGCTGCTGCGCCATCCGATGGGGGCCGCTGTCGACAGTGTGGACTACGACGACAATTCACCATGGCCTACCGAACCCGACGGTACCGGTCCTTCACTTGTGATCTGTGACCCGACAATGGATAATTCACTGGGTGAAAACTGGACCTATTCAGAGATTTTCCAGGGTATCAACGCCGACGACGACACTGTTTACGGCTCGCCGGGAATGATGAACTGCCTGACAACACCTGTTCCTGATTTCACGGCCGACAACACCCAGGTCACTACAGGCGGTTCGGTGAATTTCACCGACCTGAGTACAGGCAACCCTTCAACCTGGGAATGGACTTTCCAGGGCGGTGACCCTACTTACTATACAGGCCAGAACCCTCCTCCCATTACTTACAACGACCCGGGCACATACTCAGTCTCACTGTTTGTGCAGAATGCAGCAGGCAGTAATACTGAAACCAAAGAAGACTATATAACCGTGGGCGACTTCCCGACAGCCGATTTCGAAGCCAGTGAAGATACCATACAGGTGGGCGCGGCGGTTGATTTCACCGATCTCTCTCTCGGAGACCCGACATCCTGGTCGTGGACCTTTGAAGGAGGGACTCCGGAGACATCCACCGAACAAAATCCTTCTGGCATCGTGTATGATGCTCCGGGATTTTACGATGTTACCCTCTATGTGCAGAATGCCGTTGGTGACGACAGCCTGGTAAGAGAGGAGTACATAAAGGTGGGATATGCGCCTGTTGCTGATTTTGAAGCAGACAAGGATACGGTCAACAAAGGTGAAACCGTAAACTTCACCGACCTCTCCCAGAACGATCCCGAAACCTGGATGTGGACCTTCGATGGCGGCACCCCTTCAACCTCCACCATGCAGAACCCTGAGGACATCCTTTATGAAGATGAGGGAACCTATGATGTTTCACTGATGGCAGAGAATATGTTCGGCATGTCAGAAGAGGTGAAGGTAGGTTATATCACTGTTGTAGACCCTGTTGGTCTTGAAGAATTGCTGGCAAGGAATGTCAGGGTATACCCCAATCCTTCCGGCGGTCAGTTCAATGTTGAACATAACTTTGATGGATTGGTGAGGATCGACCTTATCAACATGCTTGGTTCTGTGGTCCATTCAACAGAAACGATTGAAAAAACTGTCAGCTTCGACTTTGAAGAGCTGGAAAATGGAATCTATTTCCTGAAGATCATCGGTATGGAAGAAAATGCAACTGCCAACAGCAAGATAATCAAATACTGACACTGACAACATTCTATCATATAATCGATACGCTAAAAAGCCCGCTGTAACTTGCGGGCTTTTTTTTAAAAGAAAAACCCCCGGCGCAAAGCACCAGGGGTGGATGTTGGTTTTAGCAACGATTATTACAGGTTTTCACCCAGAAATTTCTCCATTTCGCGATAGAAGTCGAACCGGTTCTCTTCGTTGTAGAAACCGTGTCCCTCATTTTCTTTCACCATGTATTCAACAGTTATTCCACGCTCTTTCAATGCTTCCACCATCTGGTCCGATTCTGCCTTGTTCACCCTTGGGTCGTTTGCACCCTGGGCGATAAAAAGAGGGGTTTCTATCTTATGGGCCTGCAGCACCGGTGAATTGGCAGCCATATAAGCACTATCCTTCTCAGGATGCCCGACCATTTCATACATCATATCAAGATAAGGTTCCCAGTAAGGCGGGATCGTCTTCATGAAAGTAAACAGGTTTGAAACACCAACATAATCAACGGCTGCTGCATACAGGTCGGGATCTTTGACAATACCCATAAGGGTAGCATACCCACCGTAGCTGGCGCCATAAATAGCTATCCGTTCTTCGTCGGCAATACCTTTTTCTATCAGCCAGTTCACACCGTCAGTAATATCGTCCTGCATCGACAGCCCCCATTGCTTGAAGGAAGCTTCCCAGAACTCACGACCAAAACCCGTGGAACCCCTGAAGTTCATCTGGAAAACAGCATATCCCCGGTTTGCCAGGAATTGCACTTCGGAATTAAACCCCCAGCTATCCCTGGCCCAGGGACCGCCATGGGGATTTACCACTACCGGAAGGTTCTCCGCTGTCTCCATGGTATAGCCTTTTGGAAGAGTGAGGTATCCGTGAATTTTCAGCCCGTCCCTGGATGTATAGGTTATAGGGTTCACCGTAGCCATTTCGTTTTCATCAATCCAGGGGCTTACATCCACTATCTTATCCATTTCATCATTCTTTTCGTCATATATGTAATATGATCCAAGTGATCTGTCGCTGTATGTCCTTACAATGAAAACATCCTCTGCTTTGTTGTATGCCGATATGCCCAGCTCATAACCCGGAAGGTGTTCTGTCAGCTTACTGAAAAGGCCCTTTGTCTTTTCATCAAAGAAATGCCTTTCCCTTTTGTATGATTGATAGGAAGCAGAGGTAAGGACCTTTCTTTTTCTTGAATAGTAAAGCCCGCTGATATCGTAATCGGGATTTTCGTAAAGGACTTCAAGCTCTTTACCATTCTTTATGTCGAAGACTACAACGGCAACCTTGTCCCTGCCCAGGTTGGAAAGGGCATAGACATTCTTGTTATCAAAGGTGAAGAACATGGGTGATACCGTTTCCTTGAAATTTGTGGTGAGGACCGGGGTGAACTCATCCTTTTCAGTTTCCCTGTATAGTATCTGGCTGTTGATCCCGTCAACAATGGCAATGGCAGCCCTGAGCCTGCCATCGTGGTCGAATATCCAGCTCTGGATATTGCCGGGGTTTTCAGCAAGCATTTCCATATCCCCCGTCTTGATATTCAGTCGATATGGATCAAAAACCTGGGGATTCCTCTTGTTCATGCCAATGATAACCTCATCCGGTATCTCAGGCAGGTCCTCAAGTATTTCGGTCCTTACATTGTCAAAATCCGTATAGCAAATAAGCCCCGTACCGTCGATATTGACGCCATAGAGCTTCCAGTTTTCATTGCCTCCGTCGTCTTTGATGTAAAGGATCTGGTCGTTATTTGGCCAGAAGTAGCCTGCAATGTCCCTGTCAGTTTCGCTTGTAAGCCTTAAAGCTTCGTCAGAGCCCCTTTTTTTGGCAAAAATATTCATCCTGGTTTCGTAAGGGGCTTTGTAAGAGAAATATTCGCCATTGGGTGATATCTGGTAAGCTGTTTTATCAGGATTCCTGAAAAAATCTTCCAGTGGGATTCGTTCCGCTTTCATTATTGTTTTTTCATTCATACATGAAGTCATTAACAATGATCCCGTAAAAATGATCATTATTGCTAATCTGAAATGATTTTTCATCTTTTTATTTATTAGTCCGGAAAAGTGATTGTATTACCTGGCTAAGATATTCAATTCTTACCTCTTATATATTGTCCGGCTGCTGAAATGCTGTGTGGAGTTCACCAATCGACAGGTTGGAACAACAAAGATCATTAATGGTCATACATTGAACGAAAATCCCGGAAAACGTGGTCAGTTTCCTTTCAATGCTTTTTCCATTTCGTTGTATTTTTCATAATCGTCAGTTTTGTCGAGAAGAAGTGAAATGTTTTTCAAAGCTGAAATAGCGCTCAGATTGCGGGGATTCAGTTCTATCGTTTTTATAAAGAAAGGCCGGCTTTTGTTAAAATATTTTTCTGCTTCTTCCATAAGCAAATGATACTTGTCTTCCTGCATGGTGGAGGAGGCCTGCTGGTAATAATCCCTGGCTTTATTATAATAGACAACACCGGTATTAAACCATGCCAGTTCCCTGGCAGGCTCGATTTCCCTTGCCATGCCGTACTGTTCAACCGCTTTTTGCATGTCAACAGTTTCGAGAAGGCTGGCATAAGCTACCCTGAGATCATAGTTACGTGGCTCGTTTTCAACCGCCTTGCTGAAAACATTCAACCCCTCCCCTTTCATTTCCGGCAATTTCAGATAAAGCTCCAATTGAAACCTGCCAAGGTCCGCAACCGCATTCCTGTACCTGGTCTCTTTCTCAGCCTTGTTCTCAACGGTATTCCCCAAATTCAGGAACCTGTCATGTTCACTGTGCAGGAATTCAAGCCCAGACTTCACTATTTCAAGCGATTCTTTACCATTATTGAATTGCCGCAGGTTTATATCGGCAAGCCTGTAATAAACATACCCCTGGATAAAATCAGGTACTTCAGGTGGCGTTTTGCCGTATGCATCAATGGAGCTCCTGAAAGATTCAGCAGCAAGGTCATAATCACCCATATTCAGGTATGCCTGGCCCAATATATCACCAGCAAGGTAAGTATCATGAATGGATTCTGCTGCTTTTGCATATTCAATTGCTTTTTGAAAGAGATACCCCGCATCGCTTCTGTTTTCCCGATTATCGAGGCCGCGGTTGAGATAAATGAGGCCCGTTTGCTCAAGTCCTTTTTGAAGATCATCGAATTCTCTGGCAATCCTTTTTTCCCAGGTACCATCATCGGCTTCGAGGGCTTTTTTAAGATCCTGGTAAGCATCGAGATAAGCATCAGAATAAGCCGAGATCATGTTCTCATCGTTATCGAGCACAGCGTTATTGTAAAGGTAGATACGGGTAAGTGCCCGGTAATAGTAAGCTTTAGCCAGATTGCGCTGAGTAAGTTCTTCAGGATAATACAACGCCTGGTCAAGGTCGGTCATTGCCTTTTTATAGTCCTGCTGCTGATAGGCAATAACGCCTGATATCACCTTCGATTCCTGTGAACGGGACCAATTGGGCAGTAAAATGAAAAGAGAAACTAGAATAAATAAAATGCCGCTGTTCTTCATACAATCAGAATAACGAAATCAAACTGACTCTATTATAGAGAGGTGTTCAGTCCTTACTTGCTCTTTGCCATTCATCAAGTATCAGGAACCACTCTTTTGCATTATCCTCGGTAAAATTGAATTGCCCCCGGGGCATCAGTTCCCTGATTGCACCAGGCTTGTTTTCGTATGCCCATGTGAGGAAGTCACTGAACATCTGCTGCAGGTCTTTCAGGCTCTCTTCGGTCAATTCGGCAATGCTGATCATATAGATTTTACCGTCCCTGAAAATAAACCTCGTTCCCGGCTTATATTCTATCTTATCAATGCCTCCCTGGTTTATCCAGTTATTGCGTTCTGTGATCCTGCCTACAATTATGGTATCTCCCCTGACCTCCCAATCGTGATAGGTCAGATTCGATTTAATAGCCGCATCCCACAATTCCAGTTTCCTGATATCGGTGGTGGGTGATTGACCATGCCTCAACATACGGGCTTTTTCATGGAACAGCTCCATGGTCCTGTCCACATCGTTCGCATTATGGGCTTCGAGATATTCCTTCAAAACTGACTCATTCCCATGGTCTCCGGAACAGGCAGCCAGGATTATCAGAGAGAAAAATATGAGGGCTTTTCTGTACATATCTGTATTTTTTGCAAAGCTATCCCTTTTCCGCCTTTCTATCAATAATGACATCTAAAGAGATTATACTTGTTCGTTAAAATCAACGGAAAAACAGTAAGGAAACTGAGGCCCGCAGGATAATAAAGTGTTTTCTCCCTAAAGGAATATTTTCAATCTTTTATCGCCACCAATCTCACTACATCTGCAACCCCAGTGTGATAGCTGCCTTCCTCCAGATGTACTTTTTTTTCCTCGATAATCTCGATCCTGAGTGACCGGAAATCATTACGCAGCTCTTTTTCATCATAAAGCATTTCCACAGCCGGGGGCCCTCCGGTCTTGTTCTCCAATTGCCTTTTATGAAAAAACTCGGCTATAATGATCCCTCCTTTGTTGAGGCAATCGATCAAATGATGGTGAAAAGCAGTCCTCTGTTCAGGCCTGAAATGTATAAACACCAGTCCTATGGCATCAAAACCGTTACGGCACCTCAAATACCTGAGGTCCATCAAGCTGTAATTAATCTGCACACCGTAACTTTCAGCAAGCCGGAGGGCTTTTTTCCTTGCTATTTCGCTGAAATCAACCGCAGTGACTTCCCACCCCTTCGAAGCTGCATAAACGGCATTCCGTCCTTCTCCTTCGGCCGGCAGTAGCAACTTACCGGGCTCAAGCTTATCGAGTTGCTTTTTAAAAAACACATTAGGTTCTGTTCCATAAACATAATCCTCCGGGCTAAACCTGTCGTCCCAAAATTCCTTCATCAGTCAGTTTACTTTTTTAAAGTTCAGGTGATAATCCCCCTCTGTAAGAATGGTGAGGGTTTCTTCTTCAATAAGATAATACTGGGATCTTTCAAAATTGTATATAAAAACGGCCTCCCAGTCGAGGGGCTCATCTATGTAACATATCATTTCTGTCATCGCAAGGCCGGTAATTGTAAGGTCTGCCCCCTTTGTAGAAAAAGATCCCGAGCCTTCGTTGCAATAGCTCTGTACTGTGACAATCCCGAACTGGCTGAAAAGAACCCTGATCTCAAGGTCTTCGGGAATGGGATTGAAAAAAGCAGGGTCGGCATCTTGTGATTCGAGGCTTACGAACTGCCACCGGTTGTAAATGGTAACCTCCTCTTCTTCCTTCTTGCAAGAAACAATTACCAGGATCAGTAAAAGATAGAGAAGAGTTTTTCCGGCCGGATTCATGTGTTTTGCACGTATAAGTGAGTTATAGTTTTTGATCAGTTAGATGCAGGGTCATCCGGAAATTTCGGCCAAAGAGCATAATCTCCGCCGAGCCGCATCAGTGAGTGCTTCCACAGAGCATTTGGCCTTGTATTCAATAATTGTTCAGTGTCGATGTTCGACACCACCCATGAATTTCTCTTTAACTCATCATTGAGTTGCTGTGGTGCCCAGCCTGAGTAACCGATGTAAAACCTGATGTTGTCTTCATCGAGTTTGTTCAGAGTGATCATTTCCCTGACGGATTCGATATCTCCCCCCCAGTAAAGCCCTTCTATGATCTCCATGCTCTCAGGTATTACCTCGCCCATTGTATGGATAAAGAAAAGACTGTCGCTCTGGACGGGCCCCCCGAGGAACAACTGGGTATCCAGGTCAGGAAAATCCTTGACTATCTCGTTGAACTTTGCCTGAACAGGTTTATTTATGATGACACCGAAAGAACCTTCCTCATTATGTTCGGCCAGCAGGACCACCGAGCGCTTAAAAAAATAATCAAGCAGAAAAGGCTCGGAGATCAGGATCCTTCCTTTAGCCGGTTCAATATTGTTGGTCTTGATCTTAATGATGTCACCGAAATCATTCATCAGCTAATATCCCTTATTTTATTAATGTTTACATTTGATTTCTAAAGTACAAAAATAATAACACACTGGATGGATACCAGCAATTTAAGCAAGTACAACAAGCTCAGGCGCAAGTATCCGTACATCTCATACGATGAATATGAGTATAACGTAAGAGAAGACGAAATTAATATCCTGTTTTCCTTCAACCTCTCAGGAAAATATAGTTTCAGACCCTCTGCGAGATTACTTCTCCCATCGGGATATATCCGGGAAAGAAATAAAGATCTTATGGCAGGGCACCTGCAAAACCTGGTTTTCCACATAGGAATGATTGAGTTGATCAGCTACTGGAAAACTACCTGCCCGAAAGAGATCAGGATCAACCCCCATAAACTGTTGCCCGCACAGGTTGAGTGGTGGAAGAGCCTTTACTACAATGGTATGGGTGAGTTTTTCCACGTTAACGGCATAAAACCTGACTACAAAGACTTTGTTGATATAATAGTTACAGGTGAAAAAGAGCTTAACCCCTTCCGTTTTGAAACAACTCCGGGAAAAATGGTGCCTGTGGGAGGGGGCAAGGATTCTGCTGTTACACTTCAGTTGATGAAAGAGGAAGGATATGAGATCATACCCTTTGCAATTAATCCGAGGCCGGCAATTGGCAGGACAATTGAGGCTGCCGGCCTGAGCAACGAACAATCCCTTGTGGTGGAAAGAAAACTCGACCCGCTGATGCTCGAAATGAATAAAAACGGCTTCCTCAATGGCCATACCCCTTTTTCAGCCCTGCTGGCCTTTTATTCTCTGCTAGGCAGCTATGTTTCTGGCAGGGCCGACATTGTGCTCTCCAATGAGTCGAGCGCCAATGAGCCTACCATTCCCGGAACCGGCATCAACCACCAGTATTCTAAATCGTATCATTTTGAAAAGACTTTCAGGAAATATATATCCGAAAACATATCCTCCACGTTCAATTATCACAGTTTGCTCAGGCCCTTGAATGAACTCCAGATAGGAAAAATATTTTCAGGCATGAAAAAATACCATAGGCTATTCCGGAGCTGCAATGTTGGCAGCAAAGAGGACAAATGGTGTGGTGCCTGCTCCAAATGTTTATTCACATGGATCATCCTGGCCCCTTTCATGGATGACGCTGAACTGGAAAAAATATTCGGGAAAGACATGGCTTCAGACAGGGAACTGGCCCCATTGCTGGATCAGCTTACCGGGCGCACCGTGGAAAAGCCTTTCGAATGTGTAGGCACCATAGATGAAGTGAATGCAGCAATGAATAAAATAGCAGCAACGGAAAAGCGAAAAGATAAACCCCTGCTCGGTCATTACCGGGATTGGGTTAGCAGACCTGATCATTCAGATGAAATGTTCAGGCGTAAGTTACAATTTTCGCCAGAGAAAAACCCCCATTTCCTGGACCATGAGGAACAGGATGTGTTAAAAAAAGCCCTAAGAGATGCTTGAACAACTGGTTGACCGGCTCAAAGGCAAACGCATCCTGATACTGGGTTTCGGCAGGGAAGGCATTTCAACCTTTGCGTTTATAAGGAAATACCTGCCCGGGCAAAAGGTTTCGATAGCAGATATCAATCCGGATGCGGTAGTTAGTGTCACAGACGAACACTCTGTTGGATTCATCACAACGGGTAACGATTACCTCAACAGCATCAATGATCACGACCTTGTTATCAAGAGCCCCGGCATCCCCCTCAAAGAAAACGACTTCAGCCCGAAAACTATAATAACATCCCAGACGGATCTTTTCCTTGAGTTTTTTGGAAAAACCACCATAGGGATTACCGGAACAAAAGGAAAAAGCACCACAAGCTCTCTAATCCACCATATTTTGGCCAATACCGGCAAATCATCGAAATTGATCGGAAATATCGGAAAGGCCCCTTTCGATGCGCTGATGGGAAGAGTGGACCCCGAAACAAAATATGTCTTTGAAATATCTTCCCACCAGCTCGAGAACAGTCGCCATTCACCATCAACAGCCGTTATTCTGAATCTTTTCCCTGAGCATCTCGACAGGTACGACTCACAGGATCAATATTATCTTACAAAGTGGAAGATCACTGAAAATCAGCGAGAAGGCGACATACTGATCTGTAATTCAGAAAATGACGAGATCAACAGGATATTAAAGGAGAAGGGCACCAGGGCCACTGTTTACTATTATTCAACAGCTAAAACCGATGGCTCAGGATGGTATGCAGTGGAGGGTAAGATCTGCAAGACCGAAGATGGAAGAACATCAATTATGGCCGAAATCCCTGATCTTTCAGGCATTAATGGCAAGCATAACCTTTCCAACATGCTTGCCGCTCTTGTAGCCTGTCATTTTGCAGGGGTCAGGGCTGAAGAGGCACTTAGCGCTATTGCCGGGTTCAGGGGCCTGCCCCACAGGCTGGAGTACGTGGGGAGATTCGGTGGAATTGACTTTTACAACGATTCCATCGCAACCATCCCCGAAGCAACCCTTTCGGCCCTTGAAACCCTCGGAAGGGTTGATACCCTGTTACTCGGCGGGTTCGACAGGGGCCTGCATTATGATGACCTGTGTGCCGGCATCATTGAAAAGGGAGTGAATAGTGTAATACTGACAGGACCGGCTGGCAGAAGGATACGCAGCCGGCTGGCGGAAATGCAGTATGGGGGTAATATTTTCTTTGTGAACAGACTCGATGAATCGGGGGGTATCATCCATGCAAATACCCCTTCGGAGGGCATATGCCTTCTTTCACCTGCAGCGGCCAGCTACGACCAGTTCAGGGATTTTGAGGAGCGTGGTAATAAGTTCACTGAAATGGCAAAGAACATAGGAAAATAAAGCAGAAGTCTTATTGACCCGGGTGGAGGCTTATTATTCAGAAGCCTTCTTTTCCTCCTTGCCCTCCTCATCTTTCTTTTCTTCCTCCTTCTTTGAACTTGATTTAGGAGGGGCCTTTACTGCTTTCTCAGCGGCGGCCTTCGGTGACTTGTCTTTCCCCGATCCTTCCTTCTTGTCCTCTTTGGCCGGAACCGCTTCGGGCTCTTTCTTTTCAGCTTTTTCCTCTTTCTTCGCTTCTGCGGGCTTTTTAGCGGTTTCTTTAACTTCCGGTGGCGGAGCCGCTTCCTCTTTCTTCTTAGTGGCCGCCGGTTTCTTTTTGGCAGTCTTCTTTCTTGGTTTGGCTTCCATTTCAGCAGGGTTCAGGATCTTTCTCTTTTTCCTGGGCCTCCTGATGCCATAGGACCCTCTTACCCTTTTGCCTTTTTTCGTCTTTTTGTCACCTTTTCCCATTTTTCGATCTCTTTTTGTTTTTAGGAACGTAAAAGTAATATTTTTTTACAAGTCTTGGCAATCAAGGCTTTCCATAATTTCTGAAAAAGTGCTTTTCAAGAAGATCGGCGCTTTTGACCACTTTCTTAACCCACATGAGCTTAACGTCAAGTTCCTCAGCGGGGCTCAGTTGCCAGGGTATATCCGAATTACGAAGACCTGTTGTAAAATGGTAAAGAAAGATAGCCGCCGAAACCGAAATATTCAGGCTTTCGGTAAACCCATGCATCGGTATCATCACATATTCATCTGCCAGGCCAATAGCTTCATCAGTGAGTCCTTCATACTCAGTACCGAACAACAGGGCAACCTTGCCTTTTTCGATCGGGAACCCGTGTATTGTCGCATCTTCCTTATGCGGTGAAGTGGCAACTATTCGGTAACCTTCCGACCTTAACTTTTCGAGGCATTCAGGAGTATTGAATTCGTCATTATTGTATTTATGAAGGCTGAGCCACTTGGCAGAACCCAGTGCCACATCGGTATTGACCTTGTATTTGTAACGGTTCTCAATGATATGCACATCCTGCACACCAAAAACATCGCATGACCTGAGCACCGCGCTGGCATTATGTGACTGATAGATATCCTCAAGAACCACAGTTAAATACCTGGTCCTTTCCTTTACAAGCCTTTCAAAATGGTTTCGCTTGTTTTCTGAGATGAACCGGTAAAGATATTTTAGAAGTTCATTATTTTCCTGATGCTCCATCCGCTGAAAAGTAAAATTCACTGATATCCTGTTGCAAATATATTACAGATGACATAAATCTTATCCACCTTTCAGGTGAAAGTATGGTTCAATGCCTGTAGGCAGCTATTTTGCAGATTTGTAAAATTTGACGGGCCGTTTTGAAAATCATTAAAAAAAATTACCTTTGCACCCTGATTTTTAACAGGTTCTTTATCTATAACGAGATATGGCTAAAAAGCAAGACAGAACAGAAGAAAACATACAAACAGTAGAGGAAGCGCTCAGTAAGACCGAGTACTTTATTGAGAAAAACCAGAATATACTCATAGGAGTCATCAGTGTGATCGTGGTACTCATACTGGGTTATTTTGCCTTTCAGAGGCTATATATCCAGCCCAGGAACACAGAAGCACAGGAACAGATGTTCATGGCTGAAAAATATTTTGAGAAAGACTCACTGAACCTGGCTCTATACGGTGATGGCAATTACCCGGGTTTTTTGGATATCATTGATGACTACGGGATGACGAAAAGTGCCAACCTCGCCAATTATTACACCGGTATTATTTACCTTAATCTTGGTGATTATGAAGAGGCAATCGATTACCTCGAATCATTCGACAGTGACGATCAGATAGTTTCGTCAATGGCTACAGGTGCTATTGGGGATGCTTACATGGAACTCAATGAAGCGGAGACAGCCGTTGATTATTACCTGGAAGCTGCCGAAAAGAATATTAACGATTTCACAACCCCCCTCTTTTACCTGAAAGCCGGGTGGGCTTACGAGTTGCTTGAAAAGTATAACAAAGCTAAAGAGGTATACGAGATAATAAAATATGATTACCCTGCCAGCAACGAAGCCCGTGAGATAGATAAATACATATCCAGGGCCAGCGGCCTGGCGGAAAAAAGTTAATAATCATCAATTCTTTATATTCCCGGCCCGTCAGCCGGGTTTTTTTCTTGCAGGAACTGATTAAGTTAGCGGAAGGATTGTCATAATGGAAGAACTGAGGATCATATTCATGGGGACACCTGATTTTGCTGTGCCTTCACTAGAAGCGCTGCTCAACAATGATTTCAATGTTATTGCCGTTATCACTGCCCCTGACAGGCCCTCCGGCAGGGGCCTGAAAACCAAGCCATCACCCGTTAAATCTTATGCTGTCAGCCATAAAATCCCCATTCTGCAACCAACCAACCTTAAAGATCCCGGTTTCATAGAAGAGCTGAGATCGTTCCGGGCCAATTTGCAAATTGTGGTTGCCTTCAGGATGCTACCGGAAATAGTCTGGTCCATGCCCCATCATGGCACCTTTAACCTGCATGCTTCACTTCTGCCCCAATACAGGGGTGCCGCCCCCATAAACCATGCAATTATGAACGGCGAAACAGAAACAGGAGTAACAACCTTTTTCCTGCGCAAAGAAATTGACACGGGAAATATACTGTTCAGGGAGAGAACACCGATAGGCCCAGAAGAGACCTTCGGTGAACTGCACGACCGGCTCAAACACCTCGGGGCCGGACTGGTAGTAAGAACCACCCGGGCCATAAAAGAAGACAGGGTCAGTGAAACCCCCCAGCAGGAGCTCCTAGAGGAAGGGGATGAGATAAAAAAAGCTCCTAAGATCTTCAGGGACGACTGCCGAATTGACTGGGGATACCGGATCAACGACATTTACAATAAAATAAGGGGGCTAAGTCCCTACCCGGCTGCATATACAAAGATCATCGATCCCGAAGGCAAGGAATTTGAAATGAAGATCTACCGGGCAGACAAGAAGGAAATACCCGGCAGTTCAGCCCATGTTCATATCCGTACCGATGGCAAAACCTATTTGTCGGTATCGGTTTCTGGTGGAGAGATCATATTAAAGGAAATCCAGCTTGCAGGCAAGAAAAGGATGGAAACAGAGGAGTTTCTCAGAGGTTTACAGGTAACAAACAAGTGGAAAGTATCCTGATCTGAATAAAAAATGGGTCTTTTTCGGGAAAATTACGGCACCCGGTTTGAAGTATTTTACCCCGTAATCCGCGTAAATAGTACATTTCAGACCTCAAGTTATTAACAAAAACTCTGTTTTATTAACATTTTCAAGGGTTTTAGGGCATACCCCTTGACTTTTCCTACGTAACCGTTATTTTTGCAAGGGTTCGATTAAAAAAAATGTTGAATTAAACAATTTAAAGAGATGAACAAAGCAGAATTAATTGACGCAATTGCAAAAGATGCCGGTTTGACAAAAGCTGACGCAAAACGCGCATTGGAATCATTTGTTGGAACAACCACAAAAGCTCTTAAGAAAGGAGACCGCGTAGCACTGGTAGGATTTGGATCCTTCTCCGTGAGCAAAAGAGCTGCAAGAAAAGGCAGGAACCCGCAAACAGGATCGGAAATCAAGATTGCTGCCAAGAAAGTCGTAAAATTCAAACCGGGAGCTGACCTTCAGAAAGCGGTCTAATATCCGGTAAAAAAATTTTCGTGCCCCGCCAACTAATGGCGGGGTTTTTTTATTCCCGGATTTTTCCTGCATATTCCCTTATTACTTCTTCCCTTATCCTGAAGCGATAATCGAGCAGCGCATCCCCCCCTGCATAATCAATACCTACCCTTGGACCTTTTATAATATGATTATCTTGAATTAACAGGCCATGGTCCTCGATCCATACCCGGTCGCCGAGCAGGTCGGAACCTGTATGCATTGTCCGTACCCCTAAGGCTTTGGTCACCTTGGCCGGCCCGTTGAAGTTTTTATAATCGGCGCTGTTCTTTCCGCTAATTGAAGATATCACCTGCTTTCCTCTTACAGGCATAATGCCTCTTATGAGTATCGCATGGGGCACTCCCCTTTTATTGGTCACCACATTGAAAAGATGGTGTATCCCATAGCACAGATAAACATATGCCCTGCCTCCTTCTTCATACATCACGGCAGTACGTGGCGTATTGCGGTTACCGAATGCGTGCGATGCCCGGTCGGTAACACCTGCATATGCCTCCGTCTCTGTGATCATACCACCTGTTATTCTTCCGTTCAGATTGGTGACAAGAACCTTGCCGAGAAGATTGCGAGCAGTGTCAACCACATTTTCCGACAGGTAAAATTGCCTGCTAAGCTTCATTAAAACTTGCTTTTTATCATAATGGCAAAAATAATGAAAGTAAAAGGGTCTTTTTCGTCCGGTTCATTAAAACCTCAGTCTGTATTGTTTTTTCCAGATGTACCTGTGATCATCGGATTTCCTGATCTTTCGATTATCCTCGAGCCATCTGAGAACCTGTATTACCTGTTCCTCCTCATGATCCCTGATCTCGAAAAGGAGTTCCTGTAACGACATCGGTTTCCGGGTCAGTCTTGATTTAACCTCCCTGATGATCCGGTCGAATACCAGGTCGCTCAACCCCACCTTGTTCCTTTTCCTGCAGAAATCGCAGGTCCCGCACCTGGGAGCGTCTTTCTCTCCGAAATAACTTAAGAGTGTCTGGCTCCTGCAAGCCGTGTTTTTGGAAACGTAATCAGTGACAGCCTGCAATCTTTTCAGTGCTTCCTTTTTCCTGTTCCGGTAATTTTCAGGCGACAGGTGCAGGCTGGAGTTGTCGAAACGCTCATTTACAAAGGTGACTGTAGGTTTGTCCGATTGCAGCAAATAGCTGACAACGCCTGTTTTATCCAGGTACTCCAGCATTTTTATAACCTGTTCCTTTTTAAGGTTCGACCTGTTTGCCAGCTCATTTTCACTGATCTTTACAAACTCCGTAAAAAGTCCGGAATAAGAGCGCAGCAAAAGCTTGATGAAAGGGTCAAGCTTCTTCTCTTCAACCTGTATCCGGTATAGGTCCTCCCGGTCTATCAGGAAATGCAGTCTCGAGGGTGCCCCAAAGGCTTCATTAAGCATAAGATAGCCTTCCCTTTCCAGGATCCTCATAGTGTTATAGGCTATAATCGGGCTGAACCCGTAATTGTTGCAAAACTCACGCAATTCGAATTCGAACGACTGGTCCTTGCCGCTGCCAACAGCCAGGTTCAGATAATTCCCGAGCGCCTGGTAGATAGCTTTAATGTCTTTGATATCCGGGTACGACTGCTCCAGGTTTTCCTTTAACCTGGAAAGATCAGCTTCATCGTAGATTATTATGGCAAAAGCCTGTTTTTCATCCCTGCCTGCCCTGCCGGCTTCCTGGAAATAGGCCTCAAGCGAATCGGGAATGTCGAGGTGTATTACCAGTCGCACATCCGGTTTGTCAATACCCATTCCAAAAGCATTGGTAGAGACAATTATACGGGTCTGGCCCCTCTTCCATTCGTCCTGTTTGCGGTCCCTTGTTTTAGTATCGAGGCCGGCATGGTAGAAATCGGCCGAAATCCTGTTTTTCATGAGAAAATCGGCTATTTCCCTGGTCTTTTTCCGGTTTCTTACATAGATGATACCCGAACCCTGCACTTTCGTGAGGGTATTCAGCAATCTTCCGTATTTATCATCCTCCTCCACCACTCCATAACCCAGGTTCTTTCGTTCAAAACTCTTGCGGAATACATTTTTCTCCTCAAAGCCGAGTTTTTTCTGGATATCATCCACCACTTCCGGTGTTGCGGTGGCAGTAAGAGCTACTACCGGAACATTGGGTATCCATTGCCTAACTTCATTGATCTTAAGATAGGGCGGCCTGAAGTCGTACCCCCACTGAGAAATACAGTGGGCCTCATCAACCACCAGCAGGCCAACCTTCATTTTCTGAAGCACAAGCCGGAACCTATCGGTCTCAAGCCTTTCGGGTGAGAGGTATAAGAATTTTATATCACCGTATATACAATTGTCGAAAGCAACTTCGATCTCCGAGGGGTGCATCCCGGAATAGACCGCTATTGCCTTGATGTTTTTCTTTTGGAGGTTTGCAACCTGGTCCTTCATCAGGGCAATGAGTGGTGTAACCACAATGCAGAGTCCTTCGGTCAAAAGTGCCGGTACCTGGAAACAAATTGACTTGCCGCCACCTGT
>CAZMOK010000004.1:22269-38694 GCA_964567785.1 uncultured Bacteroidales bacterium
TTTAAGTGTTTCCCGGGCAGAGTCCACTCATAATACTCATAGTAGACATAGTATGCATAGTACGCAAAGTACCAAAGTATCATAGTATACTTTCATCATAAACTTATTCCTATTACTATTCCTATTCTTAATTTTCCTCCTTAAATCCGTCTGTATTTTCATTAAATTTGTAAATAAAGTATAAGCATTATGGCAACGAGAAAATTCCATATATCGGCAATTGCTATTCTTGCCTTCTCCATTGCGATCATCAGTGGGTGTAATAAAAATTCAGACGATACACCACCATCTATTACGATGAGCGGGTACAACCCTGTAAGAGCTTGCGTGGGTTTACCTTACAATGATGCCGGCGCTACAGCTTTCGACGAAACCGATGGTGATGTAACAGACGAGATACAGGTTGACATTGATGTTGACACATCCCAGCCCGGTGAAGGCACGGTAACTTATACGGTAACCGATGAGGCAGGAAATACTGCAACAGCCGTAAGACAGGTTGATGTGATCTTTTGCGATTAGCAGAGAGTGGAGAATGGCAGATAAAAAGCACATCACCTTTGTTGCCAATTCAATTGCAATATCTTCGGGTTTCAGTGAATTTGAGTCGTTGATAAAAAAATACCTAAACGCTGATAAATACGATTACAATTTATATTTCACCGAAAAAGCAGGCGACGCAAAAAGGATTGCCTCGGGAGAAGTCGAAAGAAGGAGCTCCGCACTGGTAGCAGTGGGAGGGGACGGAACTATAAATGAGATCTCACGTGCCATAATCGGGACCGACACCAGGCTGGGAATCATACCGTATGGCTCAGGAAACGGTCTTGCCCGGCACCTTGGTATCCCGCTGGGAACCAAAAAAGCCTTTGATATACTGAATAAGGGCCGTACAGAATCCATTGATACAGGGATCATGAATAATATGAGCTTTGTAAATGTTGCAGGGGCCGGTTTCGATGCAAGGGTAGCCAACCTGTATGCAAAATCCGGTGAAAGGGGGTTTAAAAGTTATTTCCGTATCATTATCAGCGAATACCTTAGTTACAAACCCAGGGAATTCAGGATCATTTTCAATGATAAGGAAATAACAAGAAAAGCAATCTTTGTCACATTCGCCAATTCGAGCCAGTTCGGTTACAATACGGTCATTGCTCCCGGTGCAAGCGTGACAGACGGAATGCTCGACCTGGTTATCGTTAAAAGATTTCCATCGATCGAGATCCCCAGGGCCATTCATTTATTATATACACATAAGATAGACCATTCCGGTTACGTTGAAAGATACCGGAGCAAAGAGATAAAACTGATCAGGAACAAGGGACGAAAGGTCAACCTCGACGGGGAAGCAGTGACCCTGGAAGGAGAACTGCAGGTAAAAATAAATCCCGCTTCAATGCAGGTTATCGTCCCTGAAAATTTCAAGGATTGATATGTCGGAAAGAAAAAAGAGAAAAGGTATAGTTTATTCCACCGACCCCGACTACAAATATGATTACGGGAATAGTGAACAAGCTGAGACACTCCCTCCCCCGGAACAGGATCTTCGTGTCTTCAGGGACAGAAAACAACGCAAGGGTAAGACCGTAACAATAGTATCAGGGTTTACCGGCACAGATGACGACCTCAACACTCTTGCCAAAGAGCTCAAGAGCAAATGTGGTGCGGGAGGATCGGTAAAAGACGGTGAAATCCTCATTCAGGGGGATAAAAAGGAACAGGTGGGTAAAATATTAAGCTCAAAAGGCTATAACTTTAAGTTTTCCGGGGGATGATACAATCAATACTTTAAAAGCACTCCATATGCATCGCCCTTATAACTGTTACTTTTTTCACATTTTATTTTATTGTAATATTGCTGATGTATACCAAAAATAAATAGCGAAGGAAATGAAAGAAAAGGTAATTATCGAAACAATAGGGACAATAGAAAAGAAAGAGCTTTTGTCGGCCGTTGGATATGACGACATGGTATTGGAATCGCTTCATCCTTTTCCGGGATATCACGGTACAACCGTCCCTGATAGTGATGTACCGAAATCCCTGTTTTTCATAACACGTTCAAAATACACGGAAGAAAAGGTAATACGTATCATCCAGCATATTAAGAAGACAACCGATCTCAAATTTGACGGATCTCCGGGGCTGGTTACCCTCTTCAACATGCAGGTACCTTGCATAAGGATTCGCGACGTGGAGGGTTATGATATTATCCCGGATCTTCTTAAAGCATTCAGGGATGCAGGCCTGGAGTTTATGACCAGCAGGAAGATCGAGCCTTATACCGGCATCATAAAAATAAAGAAATATTTCCTGCTCGACCCGGTTTCGAACTGCACCTTCAAGGATATTGAAGACCCGGCCATGTACTATTTTACCGTACCCATCCAATTGCGGTTCAACCAGTTTGAGAGAATGACACTCGACATCAAAAGGAATTTTGAAGACAATAAATTTGATGCCGCACTGGGGACATTCTACAGAAAGACCGGTCTGGTAGACGTTATCAGGATATATGATGAAAAATGCGACCAGGACAGGCTGAACAAGATCAGATCAATGTACGGCACAGCCATAAAAAAACTCATGAAGTGACCTCCTCATTCCTGAGTAAATATCCAAAACAGTAAACTAATTTCAGGTATATGTTCAACATCATTGACAAGACCCTTGAGAACTGGTTGATAGAATTAGGTATGTCCACAGGACCGGCAAAGGCAATTGCCGATTTTTCGGGTTTTCTGATAATACTTGTCCTGGCGTTTATTTCCTTCTTTTTGATCAAGAAGATACTTATTACCTGGATAACCATCCTTGCAAGAAAGTCGAAATCTCAGTGGGATGATAAATTAATAGACCGAAGGGTATTCCATCGTCTTTCTTATCTTGCCCCTGCCCTGGTCATAATATACCTCACTCCATTTGTCATCCCTGAAAGGGAAGGGCTTATCAGTACCATTCAAACCATAGCCAATGTTTACATCTTCACGATTGCCTTGATCGTGATCTATTCTGTGCTGGACGCTGTAAACGATATTTACAACAGTTTCCCCATTGCTGCGAAAAGACCCATCAAAAGCTTTTTGCAGGTGGTTAAAATTATCGTTCTGATAATATACCTGGTACTGGTCATAAATTCACTGTTCATTGGTGGCCAGAATTTTGGCTGGCTGGCAGGTATAGGGGCTTTTTCGGCTGTGCTGCTGCTTGTTTTCAGGGACCCGATCCTGGGTTTCGTAGGCGGACTGCAACTTGCTTTCAACGATATGCTCAGGATCGGTGACTGGATCCAGATGGATAAATTCGGTGCCGACGGTATTGTAACAGATATTAATATAACAGCCGTAAAAGTCCAGAACTGGAACAAAACCATAAGTACTATCCCTACATATGCGCTAATAAACGATTCGTATAAAAACTGGCGTGGAATGGAAGAATCAGGGGGACGAAGGATCAAAAGGTCTGTAATGATCGATACAAACTCCATTAAATTCTGTACCCCTGATATGCTCGAAAGGTTCTCACAATTTGAGCATGTTGCCGAATATGTGAAGAAAACCGAGGAAAATATTCAGAAGTATAATGAAAGTAAGAAAATTGATAATTCTGTCCTTGTGAATGGAAGAAGACAGACCAACATAGGTATATTCAGGGCATACCTGAAAGGGTATCTAAGAAACCATCCCAAGATCAAACAGGATTTGACCTTTCTTGTACGACATTTGCAACCCAGTGAAAAAGGACTTCCCGTAGAAGTTTATGTTTTCAGTAAAGTCCAGGCCTGGGCCGATTACGAGGACATACAGTCCGACATATTCGACCATATCCTGGCCGTGGTGCCCCAGTTCGACCTTAAGGTCTTCCAGAACCCTTCGGGTAGGGACATCCATGATCTTGCCAGCAGCCATGATATTCAGGTGAAAAACTGAGCGCCTGTCAACCGTTCACTATCTGTTTAAGACCTTTTACTGGTCCGTTGAATGATTTTTTTCGAAAAACTTGCTTTGGTAAAGAATTCGATTTATCTTTGACCGACCGTTCAACCATAAAATTAAATTAAAATGCCCAGGACAGAAGAACAATTTGAGGAGATACGGGAACAGAAAAGGGCTTTGATTATGAGCACTTCAATGGAGTTGTTTGCTGAAGAAGGGTATCACAATGTGTCCATCAGTAAAATAGCCGATAAGGCGGGAATATCCAAAGGGCTGATGTATAATTACTTCGAAAGCAAAGAGGCTTTGATAATCAGCATCATAGAACAAGGGATTGAAGAACTGTTCAACCTTTTCGATCCAAACCACGACGGATACATCACTGATGAAGAGTTTGAAAACTTTGTCAGGAAATCAAGCCGGCTCGTAAAGGATAATAAAAGGTTCTGGAAACTCTATTTCGCCCTTTTTACGCAACCGAAAGTATATCAACTGGTAGAAGAAAAGATACATAGTGTACTATTCGAAATGACCGGCCTTCTTTCTTCATTTTTCGCCAGGAAGGGTATAGAAGATCCGGAAACGGAAGCTGTGCTTTTTGGTGCGATGCTTGACGGAATAGCTTACAATTATGTAATGAACCCCGGGCTGTTCCCACTTGAGAATATAACAGAAAAAATCATAACAAGATATTTAAGAAACCAAAAGAAGTGAACTGACATGAAACCTACTAAGATCCTTTTAGCAATTCTCACATTACTAATACTTTCTCCTGCTGATGGAGTATTCGGCCAGCAGGATGAAACAGCTAAGGAAGTAATTGAGAAAGCCCACAAAAAAGCAAATGGTGAATCGAGCAAAGGCTATATGACCATGACCATTGTACGGCCCGACTGGACCAGGGAGATAAGCATGAAAACCTGGTCGCTGGGAAGAGAATTCTACATGATCTACATTACTGCCCCTGCAAGGGATAAGGGCCAGGTCTTCATGAAAAGGCATGAAGATATGTGGAACTGGATGCCCAATATCAACCGTATGATAAAGCTCCCTCCCTCAATGATGGGACAGTCGTGGATGGGCTCAGATTTTACCAACGATGACCTGGTGAACATGAATTCCATAATCGACGACTTTGAGCATGAATTCATCGGGGAAGGTTTGGTTGACGGGTACGAATGCCATAAGATCGAACTGATACCGAAACCCGATGCTGCCGTTGTGTGGGGCAAGATCATTATGTGGGTGTCGAAGGAAAAGTACTATGAGATGAAGGCAGAATATTACGATGAAGAAGGAGAACTTGTCAACACCATGCTTGCAAGCGAAATACAGGAAATGGGCGACCGCAGTCTGCCGTCGAGGATGAATATGATCCCTGCCGACAAGGAAGGACATGAAACCCGTATGCATATGGTAGAAATGGAGTTCAATATACCCATCGAGGAATCATTCTTTTCACAGCAGAACATGAAAAGGATCAGGTAAATACATAAGAACCGTCAACTATGAAAGAATATTTGAAAATAGCATGGCGTAACCTGTGGAGGAATAAAAGAAGGACCCTCATAACCGTTGCTTCCATATTTTTTGCCATTTTCCTTGCACTGATCATGCGCTCAATGCAGTTGGGAAGCTATGATATGATGGTCAAGAATTCGGTTAAGACTTCCACAGGGTACATTCAGATCCACAAAGAAGGTTACTGGGACGACAAAACCATTAACAACACCTTTAAGCTTACCGACACACTTGAGAAAAAGGTCAGCAAAACAGATAACGTCTCCCTGGCGGTCCCGAGAATTGAATCTTTCGCCCTGGCCTCTTTTGAAAAAGTAACGAAGGAGGATACCTTAAACCAGACAAAAGGAGCCGCAGTAATTGGTACACGCCTTGAGACCGAAGACGAGCTCATCGACCTGAAAGGCAAGGTAACAGAAGGTGAATTCTTTACCGGTCCCGACGACGGGATTTTGATTGCCGCAGGACTGGCGGATTATCTCAATATAGGTGTCAACGACTCGCTGGTGCTGCTTGGACAGGGATACCACGGGGTAACTGCATCGGGGCTTTTCCCTGTAAAGGGGATTATCGAAATGCTGACTCCCGACATGAACAACAACCTTATTTATATGTCGCTAGAAAGGGCACAGCAGTTATACGGAGCTTATGAAAGAGCTACTTCATACTCCTTTATGCTTGAAGATCCTGATAAAATAAAAACCACCCGTGACAAGCTGGCTGAAATAAGTCCCGGCAACCTGGAAGTGATGACCTGGGACCAGATGCTCACCGAACTGGTGCAACAGATCGAAAGTGACAATATAAGCGGCATCTTTATGCTGGGCATCCTTTACCTGGTTGTTGGCTTCGGCATACTTGGCACTGTAATAATGATGACAATGGAAAGAAGACGGGAGTTTGGCATCATGGTGGCGGTAGGTATGCGAAAATACAAGCTGAACATCATCCTTTTCATAGAAACGGTTGTGATCACTGTACTGGGAATCCTGTCAGGCGCCCTGGCCAGTATACCTGTCATAATCTATTTCAGGGAAAATCCGATAAAACTTACAGGTGAGGCAGCAGAAGCCATGCTCGAGTTCAACATCGAGCCCATACTGCCTTTCTTGCTTGAACCCGGCTTCTATCTTAACCAGGGGATCACAGTTCTTATCATTGCACTTGTGGCATTCCTGTATCCCCTGAAAGCAATATCAGGGATGAAGGTTGTAAACGCGATCAAGGGAAAATAACAAAAATCATCAGTCATGATACTCGCAATAGCTTGGAGAAATATCTGGAGGAACAAAACAAGGAGCATTGTGGTGATCCTTGCCATTATGATAGGCCTGTTCGGCTCCCTGTTCATCATTGCCCTTATGAATGGCATAGTAGAACAGAAGATCGACTCTGCCATTAACAATGAGATTAGCCATATCCAAATACACCACCAGAAGTTTCTTCAGGATAAATCGACAAAGTATTCGATCAGATCAAGTACCGAAAAGATCGACAGCGTAAGGCAACTGGAGATGGTCAGATCGGCGGCTTCCAGGCTCAAGACAACAGCTATGGCTTCAACGGCTGCCAGTGCAACAGGGGTAACCATAAACGGGATCAACCCCGATATTGAAAAGAATTTGACGCGCATCCACACGGCACTTGTGGATGGCGACTACTTTGAAAGGAAGTCGAGAACCCCGCTCATTCTTGTCAGTAAGGAATTTGCCGACGAGCTCAATGCAAAAACAGGTTCAAAAGTGGTTGTCACTATCCAGGACACCGATGGAATCCTCACGTACGGATTGTTCCGGGTAACAGGGATCTATAAGACCGACAACAAAGTGTTTGATCAGCAAAACGTATTCGTAGAAAAGAAAGAACTTGCTGAGCTGATACATGCAGATCCGGAAAAATCGACCGAAATTGCCGTGCTCCTGCATGAAACTGACAATACAAATATTGCTGCAGAGAAGCTCAGGTCAATGTTCCCCAACCTGGAGGTGCTCACATGGAAAAAGATCCAGCCTCTGCTGCTGGGCCTCTCATCCATGATGGAGCAATTCTCTATCTTTTTACTCGTGATCATTCTTGTTGCCCTTGCATTCGGTATCATCAATACTATGCTGATGGTAATACTGGAAAGGACACAGGAACTTGGAATGCTCATGGCTGTGGGAATGAACAAAAGAAGGGTATTCATTATGATCATGCTGGAAACAGTCTTTTTATCCCTGGTAGGCACTGCACTTGGAATAGCTATAAGTGCCGTAGTGATTGAGATTACAGGTATGAACGGGATCAATTTTGCAGCCTGGGCCGAAGGGTTCGAGTCAATTGGCTACAGTGCCCTCGTTTATCCTTCACTTTACCTGTCGTTTTATTTCCTGTTGACTGGAATGGTATTGCTAACAGCTATTCTTTCATCCGTATACCCGGCAAGAAAAGCCCTGAAGCTAGACCCTGCAGAAGCCATCAGGGAAGATGCCTGAATATAATGTTGAACAACATCAAGAAAAAATAAAATGGGAATCATCAGAACAAAAGATCTTTACAAAGTCTACCGCGAAACGAAAGTCCCGGTGCATGCCGTCAACGGTATTTCGATAGATTTTGACGAAGCCGAATTCACTGCAATAGTTGGGCCGTCGGGCTCAGGCAAGACAACGCTGCTGAATATTATCGGCGGCCTCGATTCACCCACAAAGGGCGAAATTCATATCAACGGTACAAGCCTTACAGGGCTCTCTTCCAGGGAGATCACTGATTTCCGGCTGAAAAATATCGGCTTTGTCTTCCAGTCGTTCAACCTTATACCTGTACTTACCGCACTGGAAAACGTGGAATTCATCATGCAGCTGCAGGGAGTGAAGAAGGCCGACCGGCGGAAGAGGGCCATTGAGTTGCTCAGGGCAGTTGGCCTTGAGGACAAGATCCACAGCCGTCCCGGTGACCTTTCAGGGGGTCAGCAACAACGGGTTTCCGTAGCAAGGGCATTGGCATCGAAGCCACGGTTCATACTTGCCGATGAGCCAACGGCCAGCCTCGATTCTAAGTCGACCAGCGAATTACTGGACATAATGATGGAGATGAATGAAAAATACAAAACCACCTTTATTTTTTCGACCCATGACCAGCGGGTAGTTGACAAGGCCAGGCGTATAGTTACCATTGAAGACGGGAAAGTTGTAGAAGATAAAAACGTTTGACAGGATATGTCAGTTATAAGATCCATAATAATTACGGCAATATCGATCTTTCTGTTCAACAGCCTTTCGGCACAGTTCACAGAAAGGAAGTGGAGCCTTAACGGGCACCTTCAAACACTGAACAATGTATGGATACCCCCTTCTTCCCGGCAATGGCAGACAATGACGACCCTGAACAACCGCCTTGATTTCAGGTGGTATCCCTCGCGTTCCTTCTCTTTGCATATCGGCGGAAGGAACATCATGAACCTCGGGCAGATGGTACAGGCCAATTACCCGTATTATGCGGAGATCGCCACAATGGAGCCCGGATACCTGGAGCTGACAAAGCAATGGGCCAGTGACTCCTCCTACTTTATCTATTCAAATATCGACCGTGCCAATGTGAAATTCATTGCCGGAAAATTTGAGGTGACAGCAGGGCGCCAGCGGATAAACTGGGGCCTGAACATGGTGTGGAACCCCAATGATATTTTCAATACATTCAACTATTTCGATTTCGATTACGTAGAGCGGCCCGGATGCGATGCCGTACACATGCAATACTATACCGGTTCGACCTCCTCCCTGCAGTTTGCCTTCAAACTGGATAAAGATAAAGACATCACAACAGCCCTAATGTATAAATTCAATAAATGGAATTACGATTTCCAGTTCTTCGGAGGGTTGATGGAGCAAGACATGGTTGCCGGTGCCGGCTGGTCGGGCGATATCGGAGGTGCCGGTTTTACGGGTGAGCTGAGCTATTTTCTCGATAAAGATGTAAACGTGGACACAAATGGTGTTTTTGTGGGTTCCATAGGATTGAATTACACCTTCTCTAACAGCCTTTACATTGCCGGGTCGTACCTGTATAACAGCGCAGGCACAACCGGCCCGGCAGGCTATGGCACCGTCTTCACACTTTTTCTCGATATAAATGCAAAAAACTTCACACGCGCCCGGCACTCTGTCTTTGCACAGGCCTCCTATCCGGTAACACCTCTTATTAAGATAGATGCTGCGGCTATTTTCAATCCTAATGACAAATCGGGCTTTTTCGGACCTTCGGTTGATTTTTCACTAACAAGCAACATATCGCTGTTCCTCATAAGCCAGATCTTCTGGGGTGACTCGTTGACAGAGTTTGGCGATTACGGAACGCTCACCTACCTGCGGCTTAAATGGAGTTTTTAACTTATTGATAAAGACATTGATCCGACCAGTAAATTTTAGTCTAAAATTTGGCAGATTGAATATTTTAAGCTAATTTTGCACGCTCATAAAAATAGAAGAGAAAATAAATCTGGATCATGTATCTTACATCCGAAAAAAAGAAAGAGACATTCAAAGAATACGGAAAATCTGAGTTTGACTCAGGTTCGACCGAAGGACAGGTAGCGCTTTTTACAGACAATATCAAGCATCTTACCGATCACCTGAAGAACAACAAGAAGGACAACCAGACAAGGCGTTCACTTGTATTGCTGGTAGGTAAGAGGCGGAGGTTGCTTGATTATCTCAAGCATAAGGACATCGAGCGTTATCGTGCCCTAATTAAAAAACTAGGAATCAGGAAATAAAGATTAGGTTTAAAAAAGGCAATTACTTGATTGCCTTTTTTTATTTATTCCTGAATAAGAAAAACGAAAAAGAAAGAGAAGAGAAAATGTTAAACAAAGGTATTATCAAGTCCTTCGATCTTGGAAATGGAAGGACTATTTCAATAGAAACCGGGAGACTTGCAAAGCAGGCATCAGGTGCTGTTGTTGTGAAAATAGACGGAACGATGCTCCTTGCAACTGTTGTGGCAAATAAAGAGCCTAAAGAAGATGTGGATTTCCTGCCCCTCACAGTCGAATACAAGGAAAAATATGCAGCAACCGGGAAATTCCCCGGTGGATTCTTTAAAAGGGAAGCCAGGCCGTCAGAATACGAAATACTAATCGCGAGATTGGTTGACCGTGCACTCAGGCCACTTTTTCCCGATAATTATCATCACGAAACACAGGTACAGATATCACTTGTGTCAGGTGATAAAAAAAACACACCGGATGTACTTGCAGCGCTTGCAGCTTCTGCAGCATTGACTGTGTCAGACATCCCTTTCAACGGGCCTATTTCGGAGGTCAGGGTAGCCAGGATCAATGGCGACTTCATCATTAATCCCACAATTTCACAACTAGAGGATGTGGACCTTGACCTGATGGTTGCAGGCACTTCTGACAACATTGTGATGGTTGAAGGTGAAATGAAAGAAGTTTCGGAAAAAGAGATGCTCGAGGCCATTAAAGTTGCCCATGAAGCCATCAAGATAGAATGCAATGCACAGCTTGAGCTTGCCGGTGAACTAAGTGAAAAGATCAATAAGTGGGAGCTGGACGAAAGCAGCAGCGACCCCGAGCTGGAAAAATCCATCCACAAGTTTGCATACGACAGGTTTTACCAGATTGCAGGCAAGGGTATTGCAAATAAGCAGGAAAGAAGTGAAGAATTCTCGGCCATAGAGCAGGAATTCGCAGAAGACATGTCGGAAGAGGAACTTGAAGAAAAAGGTGAACTTATTTCCAAATACTTCCATGATGTTCAGAAAGAAGCCGTAAGAAATTACGTCCTGAACGAAGGAAAACGACTTGACGGCAGGGACACCGACGAGATCCGCCCGATATGGTGCGAGGTTGATTACCTCCCTGCAGCGCATGGCTCAGCCATTTTCACGAGAGGTGAAACCCAGGCGCTTGTCACCACTACTTTAGGCACAAAGCTCGACGAGCAAACTATTGATGGTGCGGTATTCGAAGGCACAAGCAATTTCCTGTTACACTATAATTTTCCCGGGTTCTCTACAGGAGAAGTGAAACCCATCAGGGGAACAAGCCGAAGGGAAATAGGCCACGGCAACCTTGCCCAGCGAGCACTGAAACCGGTTATACCCGGAGATGACGCTAACCCCTACACCATCAGGGTGGTCAGTGATATACTTGAATCGAACGGTTCATCATCAATGGCTTCAGTCTGTGGTGGCACACTGGCACTTATGGATGCTGGGGTCAAGATCAGCAAGCCCGTATCAGGTATTGCTATGGGACTTATATCCAATCCTGAATCAGGAAAGTATGCCGTACTTGCCGATATACTTGGCGATGAAGACCACCTTGGCGATATGGACTTCAAGGTGACCGGGACTGTTGACGGTATCACAGCCTGCCAGATGGACATCAAGATCGAAGGGCTTTCTTTCGAGATCCTTTCAGATGCCCTTAAACAGGCAGAAAAGGGCAGGATACACATTCTGAACGAAATGCTTAAGGTTATCGAAAAACCCAGGGAAGATTACAAACCCCACGTTCCGAGGATCGAGAAGATGACCGTAAACAAGGAGTTCATTGGAGCGATCATAGGACCCGGTGGAAAGATCATCCAGGAAATCCAGACCTCAACCGGCGCTACCATTGTTATAGAAGAGGTTGGTGAGTATGGTGTGATCGATATTTTCGCTCATGATAAAGAATCGATCGAAGCTGCAAAGGCCAAGATCAAAGAAATAATTGCCATTCCTGAAGTTGGAGAGATTTATGACGGCCTGATCAAAACAATCGTCAATTTCGGTGCATTTGTAGAGATACTTCCCGGAAAGGAAGGGTTGCTGCACATATCCGAAATCGACTGGAAGAGGATCGAAGATGTCAACAAAGAGCTAAAAGTTGGCGACAGGATCGAGGTGAAACTCATTGGTATCGACAACAATACAGGAAAGCTGAAATTATCCCGTAAAGCATTGCTCCCCAAGCCGGAAAAAAGGCATTAATTTTTTTTGTAACCTGCCTTGAGATCATGCGTAGAATTTTTATAGTTTTAGCGCATAGATTACGTCCGTTTTATGCGACAGCTTAAGATTACCAAACAGGTTACCAATCGCGAGACTGCATCACTTGACAAGTACCTTCAGGAGATCGGAAGGGTAGCCCTTTTGACCGCTGAGGAAGAAGTTGAGCTGGCCAAACGTATAAAAGAGGGCGACAATCTCGCATTGGAAAAACTCACCAAGGCCAACCTGCGGTTTGTTGTTTCAGTTTCCAAGCAATACCAAAACCAGGGATTAAGCCTGCCTGATCTGATAAATGAGGGGAACCTGGGTCTCATAAAGGCAGCACAGCGCTTTGATGAAACCAGGGGCTTCAAGTTTATTTCTTATGCTGTTTGGTGGATCAGGCAATCCATTCTTCAGGCACTTGCAGAGCAGTCGCGCATTGTAAGGCTTCCCCTGAATAAAATAGGTTCCCTCAACAAGATCAACAGAACTTATGCAAGTCTGGAACAGCAGAACGAAAGGGAACCTGCCGTATCGGAAATCGCTGAGTTGCTCGAGATCCCCGAAGATGAAGTCAAGGAATCGCTGAGGCACTCCGGCAGGCATGTTTCAATGGATGCGCCTCTCGTGCAGGATGAAGAGAACACCCTTTACGATGTTCTCCGGCCTGACGAGGACAATGAAAACCCGGAGAAGGAACTGATACTGGAATCTTTGCGCACAGAGATCGATCGCGCTATCTCAACACTTACCCCGAGAGAAGCAGATGTCATCAGGCTCTATTTCGGCCTTAACAGCAAACATCCCATGACACTGGAGGAGATAGGCGAAAAGTTCGACCTCACAAGGGAAAGGGTAAGGCAAATAAAAGAGAAAGCTATAAGAAGGCTGAAACATACTTCTAGAAGCAAAATCCTGAAGTCTTATCTATAGTCTTTCTATGCTTAAAATATATTACTTTTGAACGAGCCTGAAGGCTCGTTCGTTGTTTAAACAAAGAAGGAATTACATGCAGGATCTTTTAAAAGGCTCACCGCCATTCATTGCCCCTTCAATGTTATCGGCCGATTTCTCCAACCTCGCCAAGGACATTGATATGGTAAACCAAAGCGAGGCTGACCTGTTTCACATTGATGTAATGGATGGGGTTTTCGTACCAAATATCTCTTTTGGCTTCCCGGTAATGGAAAAGATCCATAAGTACGCTGAAAAACCGCTGGATGTTCATCTTATGATTGTCGATCCCGACAGGTATGTCGAAAAATTCAGCAAGGCCGGTGCAGCAATCATTACCGTTCATGCGGAAGCCTGCACGCACCTGCACAGGACACTTCAGTTCATCAGGTCAACGGGTGCATATGCCGGCGTTTCACTTAACCCCCATACGCCTGTTGAAATGCTTACCGATATTTTGGAGGATATTGACCTTGTACTTGTGATGTCGGTCAATCCGGGATTCGGCGGGCAGAAATTTATCAGCCGGAGCCTCGATAAAGTGCGCCGGTTAAAAAACATGATAAACGACAGAGATACCGGCACACTGATCGAAGTAGACGGAGGGGTTAATCTTGAGAACGCCCCGGGTATTTTGAAAGCAGGAACTGACATACTCGTAGCAGGCAATACAGTCTTTAAATCTGAAAATCCCTCCGATACAATAGCAAAACTTAATAACTTACGGATTAATTAACCTTAAATATTTTTTTTCAAATGAATGAAGACGTTTATAAGCTCAAGCCCGGAAGGCTGTGGTATTACTTTGGTGAAATCCTGAAAATTCCGCGACCTTCGAAAAAGGAAGAGAAAATCGCACAGTATTTAGTGGGATTTGGTGAAGACCATGGCCTTTTAACAGTAAGGGATACTGTGGGAAACATTCTGATCAGCAAACCGGCTACAAAAGGCATGGAAGACCGGAAGACCACCGTGTTGCAAAGCCACATCGACATGGTTTGTGAAAAGAACGCTGATGTTGATCATGATTTCGATAAAGATCCTATAGAAGCTTATGTGGAAGACGGATGGGTAAAAGCCAGGGGCACAACCCTGGGCGCCGACGACGGTATAGGTATTGCCACACAACTTGCGCTCCTTGAATCAACTGACATACCTCACGGACCGCTTGAATGCCTCTTTACCGTTGATGAAGAAACCGGGCTCACCGGTGCATTCGGGTTAAATGAAGAACTCCTTCGCGGAGAAATACTTCTGAACCTTGACTCTGAGGACGACGGGGAACTTTTTATCGGTTGCGCAGGCGGCAAGGACACTGTGATCAAGATGCCTTATAAAAAGATCAATCCTCCCGCCGAACATCTCACCATGAAGATCGAGATCAGTGGACTTAAAGGAGGCCATTCGGGAGATGATATCCAGAAAGGAAGGGGGAATGCCAATAAGCTTCTTAACCGGATCCTGTGGGAAGCCTCCATCAACTTCGACCTCCAGTTATCGGTATTCAACGGTGGAAACCTGCGCAACGCCATTGCACGTGAGGCCTATGCCATTGTTATGCTCCCTGAAGCCTTCAAAGACCAGTTCTTAAGGTATGTAGACCAATATGAGAAAGACATAAAGTATGAATACCGGGTTACAGAACCTGAACTGAAGCTGACCCATGAAGAAAAGGATTCGGCCAACTTCATAATGGATAAAAAATCGAGAGACAATCTTTTAAACTCAATATATGCCTGTCCTCACGGTGTCATAGCCTGGTCGCAGGAGATCGAGAATTTTGTCGAAACCTCCACCAACCTTGCATCGGTAAAAACACTTGAAGATCACATTTCGATAACTACCAGCCAGCGTAGTTCTGTGGAATCGGCCAAGGAAGACATCGCCAATATGGTAGCCTCGGTTTTCAGGCTTTCAGGGGCCGCGGTTGAGCATACCGATGGATACCCGGGCTGGTCGCCCGATCCTAATTCGGCAATTGTCGATATCACCGTTGAATCGTACAAGAAACTTTTCAAAGAGGAACCAATAGTAAGGGCAGTGCATGCCGGCCTGGAATGCGGGCTGATAGGTGATAAGTACCCGGGAATGGATATGATCTCCTACGGGCCGACCATTAGGGGCGCCCACTCTCCGGATGAAAAACTGGAAATATTTACCGTGCAGAAGTTCTGGGACCTTACGCTTGATATCCTCAAGAACATCCCTAAGAAATAAGACGGTTCAGAGGCCTACTCCGAAACCAATCCTGATTATTGGGTTCCTGTAGGGGGTATACCTCGATTCGTTGAAATTATAGAGGACCGTGATCATGGCAAAAGCGCGGTTTCCAATCCACTGCCGGTAACCGGCACCCGCCAATATGTTATGGATAGACCCCCTCTCCCCCAGCCTGTCGTAGTACTCCAGGTTGAGCACCTCATATTCAACATGCAGGAACAGGTCCTGCCAGATATAAAAGGAACTGAAAACACTTCCTCCATAGGTGGAACTTGAATATTCAGGCACTAGCCGTTTATCCTTGTAATACATATAAGTGATTCCAATTCCCGGGTAAAACCAATCGTTGGCCGCGTAGATAACCTGCGGTGAAACGTTGATATAGGTAATGGTCCCGAACTGGGCCCCCAGGTAACCACCAAACCGCAACTTGCTCAGGAAATTTACTTCGGGTTTCTGGTTTGTTCTTCTGTCCTGTGAACTGGCAGGGGAAGCTGCAAATGCTGAAATGTATAAAGCGATCAGTATGATCCGTAATAATGTTTTCATAAGTTCAATGTGTGGCCGGGCAAAAAATAGCTAAAAACCAATAAGGCAATATTTTCTGCACTGGAACGTAATTATAGTTGATTGATTATCTTTGCGCGGCATATCAGTAATCTATGATCACAATCCTTAATAACAGGCATACCCCGGCCTTTGTTCTGCTATCCATTCTTTTGCTGGTTTTCTTCTCCTGCAGAAAAACCGATATAATTGACGATGACCCTGCACTTAAACTGGGGTTTTCAACCGATACAGTCATTTTCGACAC
>CAZMOK010000004.1:38794-78833 GCA_964567785.1 uncultured Bacteroidales bacterium
CCCTACGTTATTTACGGTTATGCAGTGGTTGATTCGAACGGGGTATTGAGGGTGGATGCCGGGACCCAGATCCATTTCCACGACCGGTCGGGCTTATGGGTCTATAAAGGGGGATCAATAAAAGTGAACGGTACGCTGGATGAACCGGTAGTTTTCCAGGGCGACAGGCTCGAGGACTTCTATGAAGACCTGCCTGGCCAATGGGACAGGATCTGGATCAATGAAGGAAGCATTGACAATGAGATCAATTATGCCATTATCAGGAACGGTTTTATCGGTATCCAGGCTGAAACCCTGCAGGAACAAATGGGCAATTCACTCATACTTAAAAATACTATTATAGAGAACATGAGCGGGGTTGGGCTGTTCAGTCGTTTTTACAACATTACCGCCACGAACTGCCTCTTTGCAAACAGCGGCCAGTTCTCTGCAGCCCTCACATGGGGCGGGTTATACGATTTCAGGCATTGCACATTTGCAAACTACTGGGCCTACGGGGTCAGGCCCGATGAACTGCTTGCAATGAACAATTTTGTTGAAGATGAGAACGGCAACATAACTGCTTTCGAATTTGATGCCTATTTCGGGAACTGCATAGCCTACGGGAGGAATATCGAGGAACTGCTTTTTTCGTTCGATGAAGGGGCTCCTTACAACTATCTTTTTGACCATTGTCTTCTAAAAACTGAAAAAGATATTTCGGACCAGGAGCGCTTCAGGAACTCTTTCAAGAATGAGGACCCTCTGTTCAAAGATTACCAGGGGGGCGACTATTCCCTCGACACGCTATCCCCAGCCATAGATTACGGGACGCTTGACGTGATCAACACCTCAGCTATCGACCTCTCCAATGATATCCTCAATGTAAACAGGCTTCCGGAGCCTGACCTGGGAGCTTATGAATTCGTTCCCGGCAGAAAATAAATAGTAAATAGTGAATAGTAAATAATAAATACCAGATTGGGTTAGTGGATATTTAGGTAACTGGTTGAATGTGCTACCTGGTTTTTATGGCCTTCTTTATAACAGTGTTCCCGTTCCCTGATATTATTTCAACCAGGTACACTCCGGGTGCGATGTTTGAAGTTTCAATCACAGCCCTGCCTGTGGTATAATTCCTTTTCATTATCCCCCCCCCGCTGACATCGAGTAGCCTCAGACTTTTTATCCTTCTTCCATTCGTTTCAACAATAAGGCGATCGTTAAATGGAACAGGGAAAACCTTCACACCAGCCTGAATGGGCCCATCCTCCGTATTCACCAGTTCACCTGTTGAGAATCTCGTTAATTCCGGATAGTCAATTACATTGCCATCCATATCCATCAACAGGTTTGGCTTAACCCTGACATAATAGGGCTGAGTCTCTTCAAGTATCGTGGAAGGGTACAAAGTTATTTGCGTAGCGTCATCGTTAATGGTTCCTGTAAATTCTACGTTCTCGCCATTTATATCATTCTCCTTAAAAAGAAAAAGATTAGGAATGTCTTCGTCTTCAATTGGTCCGCCAAGCGTAAGCTGCACAGGTTCATTGAAATCTGTTATTACCTCCGTAGAGGGGTCCACGCTGATTGTCCCGAATTCAGGTTCGAACGATACCATGGGAAGTTCATCGTCCCATATCCCTTTCAGTTGTATTTGTCGCGCTATCCTTTCAGTGTTATTGATATTGATCTGGTCATAATTCAGGGTGAGGATATCGCTATAATCTCCTTGTGAAGGTGGGAGGAAACCAATGAAGATCTCAGCGCTTTGACCTGAAGGTATGGGTACCGGAAGATCGGTCGTAAGAAAAAAGTTCTCTTCATGGCTGTGAATGCTGGTGATCTTGATCTGGTTTTCTGCGTTGTTTGTAACCAGAACAGACAGTACCTTGGGATCCGGCGTTGTGGAATAGTTGCCGAAATGAAGCCTGTCGACCGTAGTAAAGAGGGTTGTTTCCCAGGGGCTCCTGATGGAGCGGTAACTTGAAACCAGGTCGGGCAGGATCAGTTCAAACGTTTTTGATCCATCCATCTTTACCTCCGTAATAGCAAGAGGGTAATGAGTACCCCATCCGATCAGGCTCGTGTTATCGGACTGCCGCCGGTGGCTGCCGGTATGAGCCCCGAAAACGCTGGGAGCATGCTGGTAATACCAAACACGGGTTGCCGTCATGTCCTGTTCGTCTATCTGATATTCTATAGCTTGCGAATACTGGGGGGTTCTCAGGTTACCATTGTCGAAAATTGTTATATTGCCGTTCGGCAGAACCCTTACATCATGCTGGTGTGAAAAGCCGAGAGGGTCATTCAGTATTGTGAACTGGTTGTTCTCTGCAAGCAGCCCGAACCGCCACATCACATCACCGGTGGTATAGTTGATCTTTGTTATTTCATCCAGGTGCCGGCTTGAGACGAGTAGGTTCCCATCAAGATCGAAATCGAAAGCATTGCCGTGAACGTAGTCAATATAGTTGGCTGTAAGGCTTATATCGGAAGTTGCATCGGTGATCTCAAAATGATCCCAGCTTCTCCACTGGAAATATACATTCTGCTCATTGTCGACCTCCTGGATAACAAGCCCCACTACCGTTGCATCAGGCTGACCGCCGGGCACAACCTGGCTCATATCCACTATTTGCGGATCGTACGACATCACAAGGTAATGACCGTTCTCAAGAAGCAGTATATCATGCATATCCAGGTCATATCCGTTCCCGCATGTTATGGAATCGAAAACCACATAATCACTGTCCATCAGAAAATACTTCTCAAGAGATGGTGCATTCTGCGTATTCCTGGCATAAGCCAGGTTACCGTCGGGTAACTTGTGGAGGTGGGAATAGTTCCTTTCCATTCTCCTGTAGAAGATCGGAATACCGTATTTGTCAAATATGGCAAGGTAATGGTTGTACTGAGTTGTCCTCGGGTTGAGCGACATGAAAATATAATCGCTGTTTTCTGTTTCCTGGTAATGCTCAACTAAAGGTACAGGAAAATCCTCGGGGTAATCATTTGGGTGATTGAAAAGCAATTTGCCCTGAGAGCTTGTATTTACAGGCTCATTCTTCTCATGGAATACCCGGTCTGTTTTCCTGAGCGGGGGTTTCTTATCGTTATCCCTGATATTGAATGAAAATCTTATGGGTTCGATATTGATACCGTCAACTGTTGATACAGAAGGGGGAATAATAACAGTCACCTTCTCCCCTATCCGGAAATCATTTCCGGGCTTGATAAAGAGGGTTTTTCCGTCCTGTGAAAGAAATATTTCATGGTCAATGTCATTGCCGGCGCTGCCAACAATGCTCACCCCCGCATCATCCAGGGATTCCGGTGAAAACGCCCTTCCTGTCTTTAGAATGATTTTTTGCCCGGGATTAATAAATTCTGCCTTATCACGTGGCGAAGTATAGATATATTCCACTTTCTGTGATAACCCGGATATGTTTAAAGCAATGGCAATTACAATCAATAGTGTATTCCTGAGTTTTTGCATGGTATAGAGATTACAGTGATCAGTATCAAACCACAAAATACAAAATAATTACCAGTAAATAATATAAAGGGCAGCAACAATTGCACATAGCAGGATGGCGCCGATGTTGAACCTCATGCCTGTTGTGAACATCGACCTATTCAGCTCAAGACCTTTGGGATCATCACTCCCTTTTCTTTCAATAAGGCTGATCACAACCAGAATAGTGCAAAGGATAAGAAAAACGATCCCCATCCTGTCGAGGAAGGGCAGGGCAGGAAAAGCGACTTTGAACACGAACGACAGCGGGATTGTGAGGATGGCTGCGATGAGTGCTGCATTAGGTGTTGATTTCTTCCAGAACAAACCAAAAAGGAAGATCGTTGTCACTCCCGGCGTTACAAACCCGGTAAATTCCTGGATGTATTGAAAAGCCTGGTCGAGGTTGCCCAGCAGCGGGCGGGCAGTCAGCACAGCAATGGTAAGTGCGGTAAAGCTGGTGATCCTTCCCACCTTGACCATATTATTTTCACTGACTCCTTTATTCAGGAATTTCTTATAAACGTCGATTGTAAAAATCGTAGAGATGGAGTTTATCATGGAAGCAAGCGAAGATACGATTGCTGCTGCCAGCGCAGCAAAGGCAAGCCCTTTGATACCGGCAGGCACGAGGGCGAGCAGTGCCGGGTAAGCCCGGTCGTTGTTGATCTGTGTTTCATTGCACAGTTCGCTGTACTCAGACATGGCGCCGGTAATGCTGTAGCCTTCGATCGGAACCTGTCCTGCAGCCTCCTGCTGGACCATGGCATAGGCTACAATACCCGGTACGACAACGATCAAAGGGATGATTATTTTCAGGAACCCGGCAAATATTACCCCGCGCTGTGCCTCACGTATGTTTTTAGCAGCAAGTCCGCGTTGGATAATATACTGGTTAAAACCCCAGTACGAGAGATTTGCTATCCACATCCCACCTATCAGCACACTGATGCCGGGCAGGTCAATATAAGGGTCTTTCAGTCCACATTTCCCGTCGGGAATTAACCTCTCGCCTTTAGTAAGGATCATATCAAAATGACTTTTTGCTTCCGTGGTAAGGATCCTGAATCCGGAAAGAGGGCCTTCGCCACCCGATAGCAGGTCGAGGGCAATATAGCTTGTTATGAGCCCGCCGCCAACCAGGAATACCACCTGGATCAGGTCAGTCCAGGCCACTGCCTTCAGTCCACCGTATATGGAGTAAACTGCTGCGAAAACAGCAAGACCTATGATACCATATAGCAAAGGGATACCCATGATAGTGTTCAATGCCAGTGCACCTAAATAAAGTATGGAGGTGAGATTGACGAAAACATAAACAAGCAGCCAGAAAGAAGCCATAGCTGTCCTTACTCTGCTGTCGTACCGCATCTCGAGAAACTGCGGCATGGTGAAGATCTTTTTCTTAATGAATACCGGAAGGAAGAATTTACCTACAATTATAAGGGTAATGGCGGCCATCCATTCATATGAGGCAATGCCCAACCCTATGGCAAAACCCGAACCTGACATACCGATGAACTGCTCTGCCGATATGTTGGATGCGATCAGTGAAGCCCCTATGGCCCACCAGGGAAGCGATTTGCTGGCCAGGAAATAATCCTGGGATGTCCTCTTCGTACCCTTCTTCTGTCTTGAAACAAGCAGGCCAACCGTTATGATAATAATTCCGTAAAGAACAAAGACCAGGTAATCCAGCGGGGCAAATTCGTTTTGGAGCATAGGGAATTTTTAGATGCGAAAGATAGCAAAAAATCCACTCTGCATTTTATCCGTCTAACAGCTATTATTCATAAATTCGTCTTTTTGTTAAACATCAGACTATGCGCATTCAACCGGGAACATTTATCATTACTGTACTTACCCTCTTTCTGGCAATATCATGCATCTCTCCTGCAACCGAAACAGAAAACAACAATAGCGCCGGTAATATGGAAATCAGCAAGGAAAAGTTCGGAACACACAATGGAAGGCAGATATGGCTGTACACCCTTAAGAACAAGAACGGGATGATAGCCAGGATTACAAACTACGGCGGTATCCTGACCGAATTACACGTCCCCGACAAAGACGGCAATATCGAAGACGTTGTACTCGGCTTCGGAAGTCTTGTGGGGTATCTTGGGGAACATCCCTATTTCGGCGCCCTGATAGGCCGGTACGGTAACCGGATCGCAGGAGGGGAATTCACCCTTGACGGTAAAACGTACTCCCTCGCCACTAACAACGGGAACAACCATCTTCATGGGGGGGAGAAAGGCTTTGACAAAGTTGTTTGGGACATCCTGGAAGTAAGCGGCCAGGGGGAGGCCGGGGTTATGCTAAAATATACCAGCAGTGACGGTGAAGAAGGCTATCCCGGAATTCTTTGGGTGAATGTAACGTACATCTTAAACAATGAGAATGAACTGAAGATAGAATACAATGCGGAGAGCTCTGAACCAACCCCCGTCAACCTTACCCATCACAGCTATTTTAACCTCAAGGGTGCCGGCAATGGAGATATCCTTGATCACTGGCTGCAGATCAAAGCTGATAAATACGTAGTTGTGGACGAGGAACTGATCCCCACCGGCGACCTCAGGGATGTTGAAGGCACTCCATTCGATTTCCGTAACGGCAAAAAGATTGGTATTGGCATAGGCCAGGTGGAGGGCGGTTACGATCATACCTTCGTGCTGAACAACCCGGGAAATCTCAGGTTGGTTGCTGAGGCAAGGGAAGCTGTTACCGGCAGGTCAATGGAGGTCTTCACAACAGAGCCCGGCCTGCAGTTCTATTCCGGCAATTTCCTGGATGGTACCATTACGGGGAAATATGATTCGGTCTATAAAAAACATTACGGATTCTGCCTGGAAGCTCAGCATTTCCCGGATTCACCCAACAGGCCTGAATTTCCCGATGTAATCCTGGAACCCGGTGAAAAATATCATCAACTTACTGTTTACCGTTTCAGTACAACAGGAGAAAAGTAATGCTTGAAACAATTGTTGTGATCATAGCAGCTTTCGGGGCTTCAATGCTCACCTTTTTCTCGGGCTTTGGCCTCGGGACCTTACTTACCCCTGTTTTTATGCTGTTCTTCCCCGTTGAGATTGCAATTGCGATGACTGCTTTTGTACATCTGCTGAACAATGTTTTCAAGTTCGGGCTGATAGGAGGCAATGTAAACTGGAAGGTCCTGCTGAAATTCGGAATACCGGCCATAGCCGGGGCTTTTGGAGGAGCCTACCTATTACTGAAATTATCAGAACTGAACGATCCCCTGGTAACTTACGAGGCTGTGGGCAGGACTTTCCAGGTGATGCCCGTGAAGCTGGTTATTGCCATTTTGATGATCCTTTTCGGAATTTTTGAACTGATCCCTATATTGAAAAAGTTACATTTCGGAAACCGGATGCTACTGGCAGGAGGCCTCCTCAGTGGTTTTTTTGGGGGTTTATCGGGCCACCAGGGAGCATTGCGCACAGCCTTCCTGGTAAGGCTGGGGCTCACCAAGGAGGCTTTCATCGCTACCGGGATAGCTATTGCCCTTGCAATTGACCTGACCCGGATCCCGATGTATTCATCAAAATACTTTTCAGCATCTTTTTTCACTGAGAACCCCATCATAATCATAGCCACAGTTTCGGCTTTTGCAGGTGCCTTCACAGGCCGGAGACTTCTTAAAAAGATAACTTTCGACCTTATTCATACCATAGTGGGTATTGCTATAATTCTGCTGGCACTGGCGCTGGGACTCGGGGTTATTTGAGGCAATCCCGGTAATTTTCCGGTCTGTTCCACGTTTTTATTCCCAAAATGTATGACCACTCAGGATTTCATCTGATAAATCTGAGATAGTTCAGCATTTTCGGCACGGGATTTGGAAACATTAACATATATACTAACGTAAGAAGCATAAGAACCATCAATCAGACCCCATGAGATATTTTGCAACACTGCTGGCACTTATCCTCACTCTGGCTTCAGGCGCCCAGGACAGCGGCAATTTTTACAAGCACATGGAAGGGCAGATAAGCTCAAACATCTACCTTGTTGCCGACCTGATCAAGATAGACGATAAGCTTGACGGTACCTATTACTATTATTACGACCTTGCTGAAAACACTGAATCTGTTCAACCCAGGTATTTTGGCAAGACAATGCCTATCAACGGATCCATTGATGAACAGAACAACCTGGAATTCAAGGAATACGGGCTTAACGGAAGCGGATCGATATATGAAGGAAAACTTTTTAAAGACGGCAAGATAGAAGGCACCTGGCGTAATTCTGACGGATCGAAAAGGTTACCTTTTGAACTTACTGAAAAGTACCACCTGGGAAGTTTACCATTCAACGTTTATTTTCTGAAAGAAACAACCGGGTTGTTCGATCACATCAGTGAACCCAATGCCAGCCTGGAACTGATGCTGCTGCTCCCCGGCACCTGCTCGGATAATGCCATTGCAGATTCGGTGAAAAAACACATTCTGAGCAATTTCTTCAAAAAGCCGGACGATTCTCTAAGCCCCTTGCAACAACTTGAAAAAGAGAAAGAACTGTACTTCAGGCACTACAGGAAATCGAACGAAGATCTTTTTGAAAGTGGTGTTGCATCCTTCTGGGAAAAAGAAAAAAGTGTAAAGATCCATTTCAACGAGGCCGATATACTCTCCATGGAGTTTTACGATTATGGATATACTGGAGGGGCACATGGTTTGCCGGTTTCCAGGTTTGAGGTAATTGATCTGAACACAGGTTCACAATATACCCTCGACGATCTTTTCAGGCCTGAATACAAGAACGACCTGCGTGATATAATCAATGCCGAGCTCAGGAGTATGCACCAGATCGAAAGGCATACAAGCCTGAAAGAGGCAGGATTTTTTGAGCATACGGTTGAACCAACCGGTAACTTCTACATAAACAAGGACGGCATAGGGTTTTACTACAATCGTTATGAGATCGCACCTTTTGCAATGGGCTCAACCGATATTTTCATTCCTTTTGCCAGGCTGCAGTTCCTGCTTTCGGCTGAGTCACCTTTCAGCAATATGAAAGATATCAGGTAAAGATTTGATGCTTTGACCGACCGGTTGTTTGGAGTTATGAATGCTTTGCTGTTAACTCTAATTTAACTCAGGAAACAAGATGTTACAAGTAAAGTTTATTAATTTAGCCTGTTCAAAATAAGCCTGTTAGCACCTTACCGAATTACCTGAATGACAACACTTTACACCATACTGTCGGCCATTGGGGCAATTGGGGTCTTCCTTTTTGGGATGAAGATCATGAGCGAGGCCCTTCAGAAGGTTGCAGGTATCAGGCTCCGGAACATCCTTTCGGCAATCACGTCCAACAGGCTTAAAAGTATCCTGACCGGGCTGCTAACCACAGCATCCGTGCAATCATCGTCAGCCATCACAGTAATGTTGGTCAGTTTCGCAAGTGCAGGGCTCATCTCCGTATTTGAATCAGCAGGCGTAGTTATGGGTGCAAACATAGGTACGACCATCACGGCCTGGATAATCTCACTTTTGGGCTTTGGCAAGCATTTCAGCATCCATTTCTACCTTCTTCCCTTAATTGGCTTATCATTGCCGCTATTTTTTTCAAAAAGCAGCAACCTTCGTTCCTGGGGTGAATTCATCATAGGATTCAGCCTGTTATTCTTCGGCCTAGGGTTCCTCAAAGAGGTCATACCGCTTGTGCCTGAAGAATCGGGACTTATTAGGAATTTAACTTCTTATTATTCAGGGAATGGGTTTGTATCTCTGATAGTTTTTTTCGTTCTGGGATTGCTTCTCACGGTCATCTTTCAATCCTCATCAGCAACCATGGCCCTTACTTTTGTCCTGGCTATTGAGGGTTGGGTGCCTTTTTCACTGGCGGCTGCAATGGTGCTTGGTGAAAACCTGGGTACCACCTTCACTGCCCTCATCGCTTCTACAATTGCAAACAAGGATGGCCGCCGGGTAGCAGTGATCCATCTTATTTTCAATATTGCGGGAATTATATGGGGGCTTATCCTGCTAAAGCCCATCCTCAACCTCATCGATTTATTCATGACAGGTATTTCAATGGCCTCACCTAATACCGACCCCGGTAACATACCAATTGCCCTTTCCATATTCCATACCGGCTTCAATATTGTGAATATGATCATCCTGGTCGGGTTTATTCCAAAACTGGTGGAGCTCAGCGCCAGAGTCTTTCCTGCCAGGCTGGAAAAGGATGAAACATACCGTTTAAGGTACATTGACACGCGTTTTCTTTCAACTTCTGAAATCTCCATAGTTCAGGCCCGGAAGGAGATAGCAGTAATGGGTAAAAGAACGATGGAAATGTTTGATATGATCCCCACTTTGCTCATAGAGAAAAGGCAAAAAAATTATACAATAATTATGGAAAGGATTGAAAAATATGAAAGCATTATTGACAATATGGAGGTCGAGATAGCGATGTACCTTACCAGGGCTTCGGAAGGAAAGCTCAGCGACCAGAGCTCTGCCTATATAAAAAGCATGATGAGAATTATCGACGACCTGGAAAGTATTGGCGACGCATGCTATAAGCTGTCCAGGCTGATCGATTCGAAAAACCAGAAAAACCTTTATTTCATACAGGAGCTTCGCGACAATTGTAACGCCCTGTTCAAGCTTACCAGGGCATCGCTCGAAAATATGATCGTGCAGCTTTCAAGGCATTACACAGAGAGTGATATGGCAGAGATAAGCGAAATTGACAATGCCATTCACCAGCTCAGGGAAAAACTCAGGCTGGAGCATGTATCAAGTATCAAGAAAGAAAAGTATTCGTACCAGACAGGAATCATATACAATGATATTGTAAGATTAACTGAAAGGGTTGGGGATTACGCCTTCAGGGTAAGTGAATCGGTTAATGAGGTAAAAGAAAGCAAGAATTAACAATTCCTTAATCTGATTGGTTTATCCTACTCACTATTTTTGCCACCATAAATTAATCTGGTGAATGGAAACATTCTACCTTTTCATCGTAATCGTCCTTTTTGTCCTTGCCATCTCTGATTTGATAGTGGGGGTCAGTAATGATGCTGTGAACTTTCTTAATTCAGCTATTGGTTCAAAGGCTGCCCGTGTCTATATCATTATGATCATTGCCAGCATCGGCGTGGTCATAGGAGCTACATTTTCCAGTGGCTTGATGGAGGTAGCCCGAAAAGGGATCTTCCATCCGGATATGTTTCCATTTTCCGACATCATGTTGATATTTCTTGCAGTTATGCTCACCGACATCATACTGCTCGACTTTTTTAATACCATAGGCCTACCCACTTCAACCACTGTTTCCATTGTTTTCGAGCTGCTTGGATCAGCAGTTGCGATCTCAATATTCAAAATTACGGAAAGCCACCATACTTTGCTTGATATCGGCCAGTATATCAATACTGATAAGGCTCTTGCTATTATCCTGGGAATCTTGCTGTCAGTATTTATTGCTTTTTTTATAGGAGCTATAATTCAATACATTACTAGGCTTATTTTTACTTTTAATTATAAAAAGAATCTTAAGTACTTTGGGTCTTTGTGGGGCGGTCTGGCTATTTCTGCAATCACCTACTTTATGCTGATCAAAGGTGCAAAAGGAGCTTCATTCATAACCGAAAGCACAGCTTACTGGATAACCACTCATAAAGGCACAATAGTGCTCTACAGTTTTATTGGCTGGGTAGTGATCCTGCAACTTGGGCAATGGCTGTTTAAGCTCAATATACCGAGGATGATCGTACTGATAGGTACTTTTGCCCTTGCAATGGCCTTTGCAGGTAACGACCTTGTAAACTTTATCGGTGTACCTCTTGCCGGTCTTTCTTCATATCAGGAGTATCTGAAGGAGGGTACGGATACTTTTATGATGAGTGCACTGAAAGAACCAGTAAGAACTAATACTTTCCTACTACTTCTGGCAGGGGTGATAATGATCCTCACGCTCTGGTTCTCTAAAAAAGCCAGGAAAGTTGTTAACACGGAAGTCAATCTCGGACGACAGGGAGAAGGCCATGAAAGGTTCAACTCAACAGCTCTTTCCCGGGCAGTCGTGCGTGTATCCCTCAGCGCAGCAAAGTCTGTTGAGAAAGCTGTTCCTAACTCAGTTATCAACCGGCTGGAAAAGCGGTTTGAAAACTATGAGGAAACGGCTGCTATTCTGAAAGAGGATAAGCCAGCCTTCGACCTTATCAGGGCTTCTATAAATCTCGTAGTAGCAAGCGTATTGATAGCTATTGGCACTTCCTTAAAGCTACCTCTTTCTACAACATTTGTGACTTTTATGGTAGCCATGGGAACTTCACTGTCAGACAGGGCCTGGGGGCGTGAAAGTGCTGTTTACCGGGTCACAGGGGTATTCACTGTAATAGGTGGGTGGTTCAGTACAGCCATTATAGCATTCCTTGTTGCAGGGACTTTTGCAACAATATTATACCTGGGGGGTATCATTTCGGTGGTTATTCTGGTAGCAATAGCCGTATTTTTTGTTGTCAGAACCCAAATCTTCTTCCAAAAAAGTGAAAAACAAAAGAAAGAAAAAGCTGCTATTGAAGCACATGACCTTGAAATGAACCGGCAGAAAATGCTTCAAAGAACTTATGAGAACGTTGCAAGTATCATCCAATTAATACCCAAAGCTTTCAATGAAACCGTGGAAGCCCTTTACAATGAAGACAGAACAAGAGCCAAGGATAATTTAAAATCGGTTATACAGATCGATAAGCGTACGCAATATTTGAAAGATGATGTACATTACACCATTGGACTTTTGAAGGAAGACATTAATAGCACAGGTCATTACTATGTTATGATGCTCGATCATCTGCGCGAGCTTTCAGTCTGTCTGAGATTCATTGCAGAACCCTCATTCAAGCACCTCAATAATAACCATAAAGGGATCACGAAATCACAATACAGTGATCTTATAAAATTCTCAGAGCATATAAAAAGTTACTACTCAAGGCTGGCTGACAGTTTCGCCAATAGAGACATTGACAGAATACTTTCAATTAAAAAAGAGAATAAGGATCTTCTTATCCTCAACGAAAAACTCAGAAAGGCCCAGATCGACCGTATCAGAAAACATGAGGTAAATACAAAGAACAGTATGCTTTACCTTAACATCCTTGCAGAAACAAAAAACCTCATACTTTACACTAACAACCTGATCAATATCCAGAAGGATTTTACTACGTTTGAAAAATAATTTCCTGCAAGTACCCTATGGGAAAATTAATTATCATATCCGGCGGGCAGGCCGGAGTGGACCGGGCAGCGCTGGACGTTGCTTTAGGGCTTGGGATTCCGTGTGCAGGATGGTGTCCGCAAGGAAGGCTTGGCGAAGACGGGATCATTGATAAAAAATATCCCCTGAAGGAAACAGACTCTGAAGACCCTAATGTAAGAACCCGCATGAATGTGGATGAAGCCGACGGAACCCTGATCATACATGCCGGACAGGTTGATGCTGGAACAGCCTTTACAATTACTTCGTGCGTGACATCAGGTAAGCCTTTGCTGGAGGTAGACCTCTCGGAAAGATACAACATAGGGCATATCCTCAACTGGCTGAAAGACAAAAAACTTGAGAAGATCAATGTGGCCGGCCCCAGGGAAAGCTATTTTCCGGGTATTTACGATGCCTCGGTAAGATTGCTCGGGCCTTTGCTCCGGGACCTTTCAAAAAAAGAGTAGCCTGCCTTATCATATCCTGACCCTAACCATCCTGTACTTTCCGTTCATATCTTTTCTGAATTCATAATCCCTGTAACCGAGATCCTTCAGCCAGCTTTCAAATCCGGCGGAAAGGTGCTCATTTATCTCAAAGTATATGGCTCCGCCCCATTCGAGCTGTATCTGCGACAGGTTCAGGATTGCGGAATAGTACCTAAAGGGATCGGAATCAGGAACGAAAAGGGCTCCGGGGGGTTCAAAATCCGTTACATTATTCCTCATCCGGCTTTTTTCCGATTCCCTAATATAGGGTGGATTGCTGACGATTATATCATACCTGTCGTTAGAACGGTAAAGTTGCTCATCTAAAATGTCTGCCCTGATTAATCCGATATCTACCTTATTCTGAACTGCATTTATTTTAGCAATCTCAAGAGCTGCCTGTGATATATCAAGGCCCCTGACCTCAGAACCGGGCAGATGTTTTGCAAGGGCTATGGCAATGCAACCTGATCCTGTCCCGATATCCAGTATGCTCAATTCCTTCGTGCCTTTTTGTTCCTTTATGATCCAATCGACCAACTCCTCAGTTTCGGGCCTGGGGATCAGAACATTATTGTTCACCTTTATATCCAGCCCGAAAAAATGGGCTTTACCTGTTATGTGTTGCACGGGATATCCTTTTCTCAAAAGATAAGAAGCCTGTTCAAGCCTTTGGATAACCGATCCCGACAGTCTTGGCTCATATGCTGAGAGCAGGCTCGTTTTCTTTTGTGAGGTATATTCTTCGGTCATCAACCAGAAAAGATTATCCGACTCTTCACTGTAAATAGTCCCTTCCAGGCTTTCTTTGAAAGCTTTTCTCACATCAGACAGCAGGTTGGCATTTCTATTCATCAATATAAAATTATCAAAAAATAGTACTTTTGGGCGAAACTGTTCAAACTATTAAACCAACCGGTATATGAAAGGAGATGTCCTTATAATTTCCGACGATCATCGAAAAGCTGCCAGGCAGGCATACAAGCTTCTTAAAGACAAACTTTCCGGGGCAGGAAAAAGAATTTCGATTACGGTTGCCGGGGAATCCGGTGCAGGAAAATCAGAGATCGCTGCCTCAATGGCAGAGGAGATGGAAAAAGACGGTTTCAAGACTTACATATTCCAGCAAGACGATTATTTTGTCCTTCCTCCGAAAACAAATGCTGCAGAAAGAAGAAAAAACATTGAACATGTGGGTACGGGTGAAGTAAAGCTCGGCCTCCTCGATGAGCATCTTTCCAAAGCCAGCGATGGAAAGGAAAAAATAGAAAAGCCCCTGGTGATCTTTGATGAAGATAAGATCACATCGGAAACAGTCGACCCGGCGGAATACAATGTATTCCTTGCGGAGGGGACCTACACGACGCTGCTTGACCATGCTGATCTCCGGGTATTCATCGACAGGGATATTTTTGACACAAGGGCATCGCGACTGAAAAGGAACAGGGAAAAGCAGGACGATTTCCTTGAACAGATACTCGAAATAGAACACAACATAATTTCAAACCATAAAGAACTCGCCGACATAATCATCAATAAAGATTACGAAGCAATCAACAACGAATGATGGGCAAAGAATACAAAAGAATAGCCATGCTGAGCACCCACGGGTATTTTGACCCTATACCCAGGCTTGGCCGGACCGATACAGGAGGCCAGGTGGTGTATGTTCTTGAGCTGGCAAAAGCATTGGGAAAGACAGGGATACCTGTTGATATCTATACCCGCTGGTTCGACCGGGATCAGAAGCAGGTGGATCCGGTACCGGGGCACCCTGAGGTAAGGGTGATCAGGATACCTGCAGGACCCTGGGAGTTCATTCCAAAAGAATTCCTGTATGATCATCTGCCTGAACTTGCAGCAAATATGATAAGGTACATCAAAGAAGAAGGGCTTGATTATGACCTTTTTCACGGCCATTACGTGGATGCGGGCATTGTTGCACTTGATGTCGCTAAAGTTTTTGACAAACCCTCCTACTTCACAGCTCATTCGCTGGGTGGCTGGAAACAGGAGCAGATGGGTGGCGATCCTGAAGAGATGGAAAAGAAATTCAACTTCAGGCACAGGATAGCAGAAGAGCTCAGGATATTCAGGTCGGTGAACGGCCAGTCGCTGACATCAAAAGTACAGCATGAAAAACTGACCGAACTTTATGATTTTAATGCTCCCAACATTGATATAATACCCCCCGGGGTAGATATTCATAAGTACAAGCCCCCGGCTGCCGGCAGCAAGCCTAATCCGGATCTTCCAAAGGACTACATTTACACCATAAGCCGGCTCGACACCAACAAGGGCCACGACCTGCTGCTCGATGCCTTTGACCTGGTTGCAAAGGAAATACCAGGTATAAATCTTGTAATAGGTGGCGGTTCACCCGATCCCAAGACCAGGGAATTACACTTGCTGGAAAAGATCAACAGCATCATAGAATCCAGGAGCCTGGCCGGGAGAGTAAGGATGATAGGTTATGTACCCGATGAGGACATGATCCCGAACTACCAGTTTGCACGGTTTTTTGTTCTGCCCTCGCTCTTCGAACCTTTTGGGATGACCACACAGGAGGCAATGGCCTGTGGCAGACCTGTGATCGCATCCAAACTGGGTGGGATAAGAAATGTACTCGAGCAGGGCAAAACAGGGTTGCTGGTCGACCCCTCCGACAGGGAAGAATTTGCTGAAGCCATGATAAAGCTGCTTTCCAATAAGGAAAAAGCCGGTGAAATCGGAAAAAATGCCCACCAGCTTATACTCAATGAATTTAGCTGGGAAGCAATAGCCGAACGCCACCTCGCATTCTACTCAAAATATTCCTGAGCAGTACCAAAACGCTTTTGACAGGTTGATATGATCTTCGTTGTTCTTACGGTACTCCAGAGTACACTTATATTCGTCACATTCAGGTTATTCAACAACTTCAGGATCGATAACTGGCAGGCTATCACTATTAACTATGTGGTTGCCACACTGTTCGGATTCCTGATATATCCCGAACCCGTAAACACATCTGAAATACTTGGTAAACCCTGGTTGTTAAGCTCGGTGCTGCTGGGGATATTTTTTATAAGCACCTTCTTTGTGTTTGCACTCTCATCCCAGAAAGTGGGGGTTGCCCTCACTTCAGTTGCAAGCAAAATGTCGGTGGTCATACCTGTCACTTTCGGAGTAATACTATACGGTGAGAGCATGGGCCTGTTGAAGATAACAGGTATCTCTGCAGCGCTCGCAGCTTTCTATTTGACTTTCAAGAAAAAGGAAAAACAAAAGGTACATGCCGTTTACCTGCTTTATCCTCTGTTAATGTTCCTTGGAAACGGGACCAATGACACAATAATGAAATATGCCGAACACTATTTTGTAAGGGGCGATCTCATCCTTTTTCTCACCATGATCTTCCTCTTCAGCCTTGCCATTGGGATAGTGATCTTTATCGTAAGGCTGACCACAGGGTTATCTGTCATCAGGCCTAAGAACATTCTTGCCGGGGTTTTGCTCGGGTTACTTAACTTTGGTTCCACGTACTATATTTTGAGGGCTATGGGAGTATTTGAAAGCTCGGTTGTATTCCCTCTTGTGAACTCTTCCATTGTAATGCTTTCGGCACTCACCGGTTTCTTTGTTTTCAGGGAAAAGCTCTCAGCGGTCAACTGGGCGGGCATACTGCTGTCCATTTTCGCAATTGTGATCATCGCCAATACATGATCATGGAACCAGATCAATACAAGACAATAAAAGGTCCATCGGAAGGATCGTATAAAGAGAAGGGAAGCAAATTCCTTGCTGTTGCTATACCTGTGACCGATGTCGACAGTGCCATGGCAGAGTTAGAAAAGATCAGGAAGCAATACCATGATGCAAGGCACCATTGTTATGCCTACCGGCTGGGCCCTGAAGGTGAGGAATTCAGATATAACGACGACGGAGAGCCATCGGGTACAGCAGGCAGGCCTATATACGGCCAACTTCTCTCAACCGATGTGACCGACTGCCTGGTAGTGGTCACAAGGTACTTCGGCGGCACTAAACTGGGAACAAGCGGTCTGATCAACGCCTATAAAACCGCAGCGCGAGATGCAATCGAATCGGCAGGATACAGGATCATGACACTCATGGACAGTATCGAGATCAGATTCCCGTATGAAATGATGAACGATGTCCTGAGGGTTATTAAAGGTGAAGGTGCAAAAATCAGGGAACAGGAGTATGCCGAGGATTGCTATGTCAGGATCGGTGTAAGAAAAAGAGACAGGGAAAAAATCTATTCGAGATTATCAAAATTTCATCTGATTGATATTGAGCAGTCTATAACAGGGAAAGAGAACCGGGGCAAAGAGAACCCTTATTTATAACTATTATAAGTGTCTTTTTCTTGACCAACTAGTATGATTTTTGTATTTTTTTCCGCCGAAACACAAAAACTCAAAGTCAAGGTAATCAACCCCTTAGAAAAAAGCATCTATTACTGACTTCAACCTCTTAGATAAGCTAAAAATTATATAAAGTCAAGCGAAATTGATGTTTTTTTTTCACTTTTTTTATGACATCTTTGTGAAATCATTTATTCCTCCACCGCCAGGTTAAAAGGCTAATGGTAACCACCAAGTTTTACAGGAGGAACTTGGTTGATTGTTTCTACAACATCCAAAAACAACTCTGAATCAAGCATGAAAAGGAACGCGCAGGAAGTATGGGAAAATTGTCTTAAAATCATCAAAGACAATATACATTATCAAAGCTATAAAACGTGGTTTGTACCGATCAAACCCCTTAAGCTTGATAATAATGTACTTACCATACAGGTACCCAGCCAGTTCTTTTATGAGTGGCTGGAAGAGCACTATATTGGATTACTGAAAAAGACTATCAAAAAGGAGCTGGGTCTTGAAGGCCGTCTGGAATACAGCATCATAATGGAAAACAGTTTTAACAACCCCAGGCCTTATTCCATTAAGATGCCCACGGTATCGGCCGATACTAACAACCCTGCGGTTTCAATGCCCATCGACCTTAACAAAGGTATTGCCAAAGAAATACCTAATCCTTTCGTTATCCCCGGTCTTAAAAAGATCAAAGTAAACTCGCAACTGGTTGAGTCTTATTCTTTCGAGAGTTTTGTTGAGGGTGACTGCAACCGTCTGGCACGGTCGGCAGGCTTCGCTGTATCGGAGAACCCCGGCAAAACCGCTTTCAATCCCCTTTTCATATACAGCAACGTGGGGCTGGGCAAAACACACCTTGCCCATGCGATCGGCCTGCAGGTAAAAGACAATTACCCAGACAAGACTGTTCTTTATGTTTCTACAGAACAGTTCATAGCACAGTACATCGAATCTGTCAGGAACAACAACCAGAACGATTTCGTCCACTTCTACCAGATGATCGACGTGCTTATTGTTGACGACATACAGTTCCTTTCCGGCAAAGAAAAGACGCAGGATGTCTTCTTCCATATATTCAACCAGCTCCATCAAACAAGCAAGCAGATAATACTTACATCTGATAAGGCCCCGGTTGAAATGAAGGGCATAGAACCACGCCTGTTATCGAGGTTCAAATGGGGGCTCGCGGCCGACCTGCAACCACCCGACCTTGAAACAAGGATCGCTATCCTGCAGAAGCGTCTGTATAACGACGGCATTGATATAGATGCTGATGTAACAGAATATATTGCATACAGCATCAACACAAATGTCAGGGAGCTGGAGGGCGCGCTGATCTCCATTCTTGCCCAGTCGTCGCTGAATAAAAAAGCTATAACCCTCGACCTTGCCAAGCAGATGGTCGACAAGTTTGTAAAGAGCACCTCCAGGGAGATCTCGATCGATTACATCCAGAAGGTGGTTTGCGATTATTTCGACCTGCCGCTCGAAGCGATCAACTCGAAAACCAGGAAACGGGAAATAGTCCAGGCCAGGCAACTTGCGATGTATTTCGCCAAGAAACACACCAAATCATCACTTGCAACCATAGGCCTGCACTGCGGAAATAAAGACCATGCCACCGTGCTGCATGCCTGCCGCACTGTCAATAACCTCATCGATACCGACAAGCAATTCAGGATCTATGTTGAGGAACTCGACAAAAAGATCAAGATGTGACCGTTGATCAGTGACCTTGAACAACCTCAGCACCTTTATCATCCACTAAGTGATCATTATTGCGGAATACCTTATTTTTGTTGAAAAAGTAACTCTCCCTCATTATGAAGATACTGTTTGTATGTCTGGGCAACATATGCCGCTCACCCCTTGCAAGGGGGATCATGCACCATAAGATCAGCAGCAAAGGACTTAACGCGGAAGTTGACTCCGCGGGCTTTGAAGATTACCATATTGGTGAACCGGCCGATCCCCGTTCAGTGGAAATAGCCATGAAAAACGGGGTGTCGCTCGACGGGCACAGTGCAAGGCAGTTTGATGTTGAAGACTTCGATAAATTCGACCGTATTTATGTTATGGACGAAAAGAACTACAGGGATGTCATAGATCTTGCCCGTAACCAACAAGACCTTGATAAAGTTGATTATATCATGAATATTGTGGCTCCCGGCAGCGATACGCCGGTCCCTGATCCATATTACGGTGGTGAGAAAGGTTTCAGCAATGTCTACCGGATGCTCGACACCGCCTGTGAAAACATAGCCCGGGACATAGAAAACAACAAGAAACCACAATGATACCCGGCCTGGAAGAAATACGAAAAGCAGCCCGGAGAATTGCCCCTTACATCCATCATACACCGGTAATTACCAATGCCAGCATCAACAGGCAAATGGATTGTGAAATTTTTTTCAAGTGTGAGAACTTTCAGAAGGCAGGCGCCTTCAAGAGCCGTGGTGCATGCAATGCAGTATTTTCACTTACTGATGAAGAAGTTAAGAGGGGCGTTGCCACACATTCATCCGGAAATCACGCCCAGGCTTTGGCCAGGGCTGCCTCACTCAGGTATTGTCCTGCATACATAGTTATGCCATCCACATCCTCAAAGGTGAAGGTTAATGCTGTTAAAGAATATGGGGGAAGGATAACTTTCTGTGAGCCCAACCTGGCGTCACGGGAGTCTACACTTGAAGAGGTCATCAAAGAAACTGGAGCAACTCAGATACATCCCTACAATGATCATAGGATAATTGCGGCACAGGCAACGGCAGCGCTCGAATTAATGGAAGAGATGAGTGGCTTTGATATTATCATGGCCCCCGTGGGCGGAGGGGGACTTCTGAGCGGGACCCTGCTTACGGTGAAAAACCTAAACCCTGATGTCAAAGTCATAGCCGGTGAGCCTGAAGGGGCAAGCGATGCCTTCAGGTCGTTCAGGTCGGGGAAATTCATACCTTCCGAAAACCCGGATACAATAGCTGACGGACTTCTTACCTCACTCGGGACGATTACCTTTCCCATCATCATGGCTAATGTGGACGACATCCTTCTTGCCGATGATGAAACCATCAAATGTGCCATGCGGATGATCTGGGAAAGAATGAAGATCATTGTGGAACCTTCGGCAGCAGTACCGCTGGCAGTGATAATGAAAAATCCTGAGAGATTCAGGAAAAAAAGAACCGGCGTGATCCTTTCGGGCGGCAATATCGACCTGGATCATATACCCTGGTTAAAAAAATGATTTATGAGTCCCACGCTATACCTGATACCGGCCCCACTGGGAGATAATCCACACGGAGCTTTCCTTAACAGCTATTATATTGAGATCATTTCCGATATTCAATATTTCATAACTGAAAATGTCAGGACAGCCAGGCGCTATCTGAAGAAGACTTTACCGGGCATAGTAATCAACGACCTGGAATTCCGTATTCTTGACAAAAAAACAACTCCTGAAGATATCCCGGGTTTGCTGAAGCCCCTGCTGGAAGGTAGTGATGCCGGCCTTATTTCGGAAGCGGGCCTCCCATGCATTGCCGATCCGGGAAGCCTCCTGGTAGCAGCAGCTCATAAAAACAGGATCAGGGTCCACCCTATTCCGGGCCCCTCTTCGATCTTCCTGGCACTGGAGGCATCCGGATTCAACGGTCAGCAATTTTCCTTTCACGGTTATCTTCCGATAGATAAAAAGAAGCTCAGGTCAAAAATAAGAGAACTGGAGTTTGCCGCCCGGTCAACGGGATTTACACATATCTTCATAGAAACTCCATACAGGAACAACAAGCTTGTTGAAGAGATACTCAGTACCTGCCACAACGACACATTCCTGTGCATTGCTGCAGAATTGACCTTAAGCGGGGAATTTGTAAAGACCCTCAGTATCGGAAAGTGGAAAAAAGAAAAACCGGACCTTCATAAAAGGCCGGCAGTTTTTCTTGTTTCAGTGTAAGTATAATGTTTTAGATCAGTGCTCATGACCACCCGGTCCGTGAGCATGCCCGTGTTCAAGCTCTTCCTTTGTGGCATCCCTCACATCAATGACCTTACCCGTGAAATAAAGGTCCATACCGGCGAGCGGATGATTGAAATCCATGACAACGGAGTCATCCTTAACTTCGGCAACTATACCATTAAGGGCATTGCCTTCCTGGTCTTCCATGGGGATCATCTCTCCCACTTTCAGAAGATCCTCGTCAACTTTACCGTCTATCTCAAACACTTTTTTATCAAGTTCAAGCACCCTTTCCTGGGAAGGAACCCCATAGGCATCATCTTTTGTAAGTACAAAGTCAAACTCTTCGCCTTTTTTCAAACCTTCGATATTCGATAAGAATGCCGGGAGCAATCCCCCCTGTCCGATGAGATATACAAAGGGACGTTCTTCTGTCACCTCCTGGATTACCGGTCCGTCTTGATTTGCTTCTTTTAAGGTATAGGTCAGGGAAACCACCTTGTTTTCACCAATTGTCATAATAATAAATGTTGATTATCAAGTAATTTCAAACAAATATACAATATGTTGTGCAGACTTACTGTTATATTGAGGTTAAATCTCTATTTTTGAGCCCTATTCGCACTGTGAACCCTTGGAGCAGGTACTTCAAATAAATGATCTTTCGAAAAGCTTTGGCCGTATCAAGGCAGTCGACGGAATATCCCTCACCATCAATAAAGGAGAGATCTATGGTATCCTGGGCCCAAACGGAAGCGGCAAAACCACTACACTGGGAATGCTTCTCGATGTGATAAAGCCCGATAAAGGCTCTTTTACCTGGTTCGGGGAACCACCCTCAAAGGAAGCCAGGATGAGAATAGGTTCGATCCTTGAGGTGCCCCTGTTCTATCCTTACCTTTCGGGCGAGAAAAACCTCCAGATCATTGCCAGGATCAAGAAGCAGGACTACGGCAAGATCGATGAGGTTCTTGAAATGGTAGGGCTGACCGAAAGAAAGCACAGCAGGTTCAGGACCTATTCACTTGGAATGAAGCAAAGGCTGGCTATTGCGGCATCACTGCTTGGAGACCCTGAGACACTGATCCTTGATGAACCCACCAACGGTCTCGACCCGAAAGGCATTGCCGAGATCAGGGAACTGATTATCAGGATCGGAAAAAGTGGCATTACGATCATCCTTGCAAGTCACATCCTTGATGAGGTCCAGAAGATCTGTTCCCATGTTGCCGTTCTTAATAAAGGCAAGATCCTTTATTCCGGAGGGGTCAAAGAGGTACTCAGCGACTCAAGCTGGGTTGAACTGGCAGGAAAGAACATGCAAGGTTTAAAGTCAGGGCTTGAAAACTGTGAGTTTGTGGCTTCTGTGAAGGAAGAGGACGACAAATACCTCGTGCAGCTTAAAGAGGGCAGGAACCCGGGTGATCTGAACGAATGGCTTGCATCGAAAAAAATATTTATTGATCATCTAAGTGTGAGGAGGAAAACGCTTGAGAACTACTTCCTTGAATTATTGAAAGGATCATGATAAGGCTTTTGAAAATAGAACTGATGAAGATCGGAAAATACAGGGCTTTCTGGGCCATGACCATCCTGTACCTGGTAGCCGTTTCTTTCATCTTCTTTGGTTTCCCCAGCCTTATCGATTACATTGCCATGCAATCGGAATCAACCCAGGTAAAACTTCTGAAGAATTTTGTCTATAATTTTCCCGATGTATGGCAGAACCTGGCCTGGATCGCCAGTCTGAGGTTTTTTATAAAAATTTTCCTGGCCTTTATTATCATCATATTGATAACAAATGAATTCAGTAACGGAACAGTAAGGAGTAACATTATCAACGGGATGAGCAGGCTCGATTTTCTCAGCTCAAAAGTGAGTTTCATATTCCTTTTCTCCCTGCTGGCAACCCTTTTCATCTTTATTTCAGGTCTTATCCTGGGGTTGATCTTCTCAAGCACAGCAACGTTCAGCGCCATAACCAGGAAACTGTATTACCTGGGCGGGTATTTTGTGGAGACCTTTACCTATCTCTCTTTTGCCCTGTTCCTTGCCATGCTGATCAGGAAAACAGGCTTTGCCATTGCGGTGCTGTTCGTATATCCTATCATCGAAATAATTATACAGCAAAAGGTCAATGAGCAGGTTGCAAATTTCCTCCCTGTCAATGCCATGAACAGGATACTTCAGACACCCAACACTTCACTCATTCAGTACACCTCGCCCGACTCAGAGATCAGGCTTCAAACCCAGATAGAAACAGGCGATGTGCTGGTTTCCATCGCTTATGCGGTGCTGTTCATCCTAATTACATATCTTATAATCAGAAAAAGGGATCTCTGAGTTCACCTTTTGACGGGCTGCTTTCACAGCTTGCTGAGGAGGTCAACACATACAACCAACAAGTTCGATGCAACCATTGGTTCGGCAACGATCATTCACTATGATAACGGATCAATAAGATTCATGCCACTGCACTATCAGCCACTGGTCGCCAGATTTAGTTAGTACCCCTGATGTGACTGCCCCATGGTAAGAATAATTTGAGTCGGCGGCGGTGAAAAAAACATCATTCTCCTCCATAAACCAGGCTACATTGCCCAGTTCATCAATATTTATGATCCGTTCTTTTTTGACCCTTTCGATATCTGACCTTACCCTGGAGTGAATTTCAATATTGCGCGAAAAACCAGACCATCCTGAATTATTGGGTGCAACACCGGGCAGTGACCAATTAAAGGAGGAATCTGTAATGAAATGCCTGGAAAGAACATCCATCTTTTCATCACTGAACGAATCATTTACTTCATCCAGCAAATCGTTGATGTAATTTACTTCCAGTGTCAGCTCATTTTCATGAAATCGGTTCAGTTGCTTACAACCCGATACAAAAACTACGGCGATCAGAAAAAGGTAAATGGTTTTCCTCATGGCAATTAATTTGGTTTATAGGTAATACCGGTTTTGGTTAGCCAAAAGTATTAAATAAACGTGAATATGACAACGGTTCTTCCTTACTGCTGCTGAACAGAGTTGTTCTCTTCAACCTTGTCGAGGTTAGCCAGCCGCTGAAGCAAAGGCGGGTGCGAATAATAAACAAAGACGAAGGCAGGGTGTGGCCTGAGGTTGCTCAGGTTTTTCACCGATAGCTTTTTCAGGGCATTTTTAAGGGGAGCCGGCCTGTAATTTTGACCTGCAAAAGTATCTGCCGCAAATTCATGCTTTCGCGACAGAATATTCCCTGCCAGGCCCAATATCCATGATACCGGTGAATAGAGGATCACAAATGCCAGGAGTCCCATATGAAAGCTAGGTTCCTCAGCCCCCAATGCCCTTGATAATTCAGGGCTCCCGATAAAAAGGGACAGCAGGAAGAACAGGAATCCTGTCTGCGCGATCGAAAGGAACAGCCCAATGGTGGTGTGCTTTTTTTTATAGTGCCCTATTTCGTGGGCAAGCACTGCAACAACTTCATCTTTCTCATGGTCGTCGATCAGAGTATCATACAGGACGATCCTTTTCTTTCTGCCAAGTCCTGTAAAATAAGCATTAGCCTTGGTCGATCTCTTCGACCCGTCGATAACAAAAATGTTTGAAAGCCTGAAGTCCACTTTGTCGGCAAACTCGCTGATGGCATCCCTGAGCTCTCCTTCTTCGAGAGGCCTTTGCTTGTTGAAAAGAGGCACTATGAGATCGGAATAGAAAAGGGTCATAAAAATACTGAATACAGTTACCGCCCCCCAGGCTATGATCCAGAACAGGCTGCCGGTCGACTGGTAGATCCATACGATGAGCGCCAGTATGCCCCCACCTATCAGGAGCCCGAGCAACCACCCTTTTAATTTATCGGTAATGAATGTCTTTACGGTTGTTTTATTGAAGCCGAATTTTTCCTCGATCACAAAGGTGCGGTAAATAGAAAAAGGCATTGAAAGGATGTCGGAAGCAAAGCCCAGGATACCGAAAAAGAGCAAGGCCATCAATACGGGGCTCTCAGTATATTGCCTGATAAAGGAATCGAGCAAGGCAAATCCACCAAGGAAAAGCATAAGCAGCAACAAGGCCAGGCTGTAAGTATCGGTGAGAAACGAAAATTTTGAATTCACCTTCAGGTATTCCTGCGACCTGCGGTATTCCTCCGGGTCATAGATCCCTTTAACCTCTTCCGGAAGTTCATCGCTCCACCGGGTGCGGTTCAGGTATTCCAGGATCCTTTCGGAAAGGAATTCAAAAATTACAAGAACGATTATTATGTTGAATATGAGCGTGGGTTCCATTTCTTTGACCTGTTTTTAATAACTTCCCAGCCTCCTCCTTGCGAACCATTCAAGAGTGAGCAGGGCAATAAGCGCTGCAAGGATCCAGGGGAAATCCATGAGCGGCAGGTACCGGAGATGCGAAAATACCACCGGCCTGATCTCGGGTTTTTCTATAATTTCGGCCTCCAGCTCCTCAAGTTGCAACGGAGTAAAAAACCTGCCTCCTGTCTGAGAGGCAATGTTAAATAGCAAATTGTGATCTGCAGTGGTCTTGAGCGACTCGATATTCAGTTCCGTTACCGTAAACGATCCCGATTCCCTGAAAACAGTGTCGCCCACGGTTACATTGGCCGCATAGTCATATTTTCCCGGCGGGAACACACCCGCCTCAAGGTAATACGAATCTTTCATTTTCATAAAATTGAACGGGAAACGTTCATCTTCACTATTGATCACAGTGATCTCCACTTCGGGTTCTGTAATAAGTTCATAACTGTCGTTGTATACCTCTGCTTCAAACACAACCTGTTCATTATCAAAGAAGTTCCTGTCATGATAAACCCTGAACTGGTTTTTGTTTTCCCTCAAGGAAAGGTACTGCACCATTTTGATCATCAGGTCGTTGAATCCCTCGTGAGCGCCGGTATTGGCATAATTCATGAGGCGCCACCTCCAAATGCCGGTGCCGGTGATTATGCCCCAGCGCCTGCCAAGGTCGCGTCCAAAGCAGACCAGTGGCCGTGAAGTGGTTATGTTTCCTATCCGCTGATCTATAAAAGGTGTAATGGAATTAACCGTCTGATAGTTCCCGAAAGGGGCGTTAAGAGGGGGCAATGACCCTATCATCCTGGCCATTTCTTCAGGGACCGTAAAAAGGTTGAAGTTACTGTTCAGATCGGGCAGGACTTCATGGATGCTTTTCCTGTCGGCCTGGATTTCAACCCCGAGATTCAGGCTGTTCCACCTTGCGAGGTTGGATTGCTGCCCCAGGATATATAATGCCGGAATCCCCTTTTCCTCAAGCTGGTCGGTCAGCCCCACAGCAATGTTGTCAACCGAAGGCAGTTGATGAAGGATGACAAGGTTATACGCTTCAGGATTGATATCAGGGTCGTCGGCAAAAACGTTCTCAACCTCATAATTAATGTTCGAACGGAGCGCCTCCTTCATGGCGGTAATGTCGGGATGAGGGGCAGCGGCTATGATAAGGATGCGGTTCCTCGAATCAAGTACATCTATATAAATTGATTTTTTGTTATTCGACAAATTCACCTCCCCTTCCAGCTCATCCAGCCTTATCTCATATTGCCTGAGCCCCGGTTCAGAAGCATCAAGCGTAAAAAGCACCTTTTCAGAGAAAGCCTCCCCCTTGAAAGAAATATCCCTGTAGGCTAACCTGGATCCCCTGTGATAGACTCCCACCCTTGCCTTCTCACCACCAGCCTTATTGCCAAGTACGGTTACCTCAACAGGAAACGAATTATCGAGGTAGGCCATCCTGTTATACCGAATATCTGCAACGAGCACATCCTTTTTTATGGTAGTGTCGCCCAATCCTACCGTATATACCGGGAACCTGATATTGCCCATGCCGTAGAGCGGGTTCATCCCGCTGTTATAAAGACCATCGCTGGCAAGCACAAGAGCGCCTACGTTCCGGTTTTCATAAATATCGCCAAGGTTGCCGAACAATCTTGAGATATCAGTTCTTTCGTCATCAAAACCAAACACTTCTTCAGGCGCTGCATTCTCTTCAATCCTTGAAACCTCGCTGCCAAAAGAATACATGTGTACCGTGAACTTCTCGCCCAGTGCACTTGAAAAATCCCCGATCTGTCCGGGATACTGATTAACATAGTATAAAGAATCGGTGCCTGATATAAGCGACCGGGAATCATCCTGGGCAATAATGAGGATGGGATCGTCCACTTCCCTTGAGATGGACCTCACAAGGGGCGAAAGGAGAAAAAAAGCAATTACAGAAACGAGTATGAACCTCACCCCTGCCATCCAGGCCCGGTGGATTGCCGGGAATTCATGCCTGTATTCCCTGTAATAAAGAGCCATTGCGTAAAAGGCACCCAAAAGGAGGCACAATAAAGAAAAGGCAAGGGGTATTTCTGTAATAATGCTCTTCACTAATTCAACTAATAATTTTAAAAACTCCCGCGAGCATGCGCCCCCGGGAGTTCATGCTTCCGGATATAGAAACAACTTATTTCAGAAAATATTATAACGCCGCTACTCCATTTTAGTAAGAAGCATATAGCCAGACAGCTTACCCTTCTTATTGTAGGATTCGCTTTTTACAACACCCACATTTTCGGCAACCCATTCAATGCTGCTTGTCTTGACGGACATGATGCTCTTCACCTCCACATCCTGAGAGATCTTGAAGCATTCAAACGTTCCGGCAGGGGTGGTTATGGTCTCCATTCCCTCGACCTTCCGGTTCTTTATATTGGTTGTAAAGCTCATCACGTTCATACCTCCGGATGCCGCTGTCATTTCTATGGTCCCGTCGTTAAGTTCCATGCCCGGCTTCAGTTCAGAGGGCATTTCCAGCTTTGTTGCGTCCACCGTAACCTCAAGGTCTCCCATTCCCTGGAGCGTATTAGGATCGAGGTAGTTCCTCATATCCACTTTGAAAACCCCGTCTTCACAGCTAAAGTCGAGTTCACCCTTGCTGAACTGTTCACCCTTCTTGTCCATCATTTCCATTTCCACAAGGATATCGACTCTGTTGCCCTGTTCCCTGACTTCTTTCACGGTCTGAATAGTGGTTCCTGTTATTTTGTCCTTCTTATCGTAAGATGTCATTTCCCTTACGGCCCCTTCCTCCATTGGAAAATAGGCCCTGCAATCCTGTGCCGAGACGCCCTGAACGACTAATACAGAGCTTATAGCTACCAGTAAGAAATTGATCAGATTTTTCATTTCTATAAATTTTAGTTAGTAATATGTTGAATTGAATGATCAGGTGTTCATGCCACCGCAAACGCTGATTACCTGTCCGGTTATATAATCAGAAAGGTCGGATGCCAGGAAGACTGCCGTTTTGGCTACATCCAGTGGCTTCCCACCCCTGCGCAGCGGTATTTGTTGTGCCCATTGCTCTCTTACCTCTTCCGAAAGTTTACCGGTCATCTCTGTTTCGATGAAGCCGGGGGCAATGGCATTACAGCGGATATTCCGGGAACCGAGCTCCTGTGCTATAGATTTCGTGAACCCAATTAAACCGGCCTTTGAAGCAGAGTAGTTTGATTGTCCGGCATTGCCGCCCACACCAACCACCGAGCTCATGTTTATGATCGATCCCCCGCGCTGCTTGATCATGGGCCTCTGAATGGCCTTTGTCATGTTGAAGACCGATTTCAGGTTTATCTTGATCACAAGATCCCAGTCGGCCTCACTCATTCTCAGGAGCAGGTTATCGCGGGTGATCCCTGCGTTGTTAACCAGTATATCAACCTTTTCGAAGTCCTTTAGTACATCGCCGACAGTCTTTTCGCAATCCTCAAAAGAACCCGCGTCTGAAGTATATCCTTTGCCTTTTCTGCCAAGCGACGATATCTCTTTCTCGAGCGACTGCATGTTCTCATCGTATTTCAGGTCGGTGAAAGCTATATCTGCCCCATTCTCTGCCATTTGCAAAGCTATGGACCTTCCGATACCTCTTGCTGCACCGGTTATCAATGCCGTTTTTCCTTCAAGTAACTTCATCTTTAAAATATTTAATTGATCAAAAGGATCTCTATTATTGCCCGTAAGGCCGATATTCAGGAATATTTTATAAGTTCCGGGTTTTTCCGCAAGACTTGTTTAAATTTCAAAAATAATCAAAATTTGAACTCAGGGCTTTTTCCTATGAGCGGGCCTGTTTAAATCCATCTTACAAGGTTCATATCCTGCCTGTGCGGTAACCAGTCATGTTTTGGGAATATCCTGAAAGCATAATCGAACATACCTACTCTTGAGGTGGGTATTACACACCTGAAAGTTGCCGAGGAATTGTTTTGCCTGACTAATTCCAGGTCCTGTTTCAATATGATCTTCTTTACGCTATCGTCTTCCTTCTGGCCCACTACAATATCCATTGCAATCTCACCGGCTTCCAGCCCATTGAGGTCGAGGTCTATTTCGGCTACGAAATCATCTCCCAGGTGAAGTGATTTGGCAAGCTGGTCAGGCACAGCAAGGCGGGTCACCTTAATGCCCTCCCATTTTGAATAGATCCTCTTCTTCCATTTATCTACCTCTTTGGCAATGGCATAATTATTTTTTCTTACTGAGGCTGATCTTTCGGCCAATGTATTATAGAACTTGCCATAGTACTGGTCGAGCATTCTTTTCATGGTAAAATGCGGGGCAATGCCTGCAATGGAATTCTTTATGTACCCGATCCATTTTTCCGGCACATCATCTTCCCTTTCATAGAAAGCAGGAAGTATTTCATCTTCAAGGAGTGAATAGATCGTTTCAGCATCAAGTTCATCCTGGAACTGCTGATTGGCATAAGTCCTTGCTTCCTTGATTGCCCATCCTCCGTGCGGGATGTATCCCTCAGCCCACCATCCGTCGAGCACACTGACGTTGAGCACACCGTTCATCAGTGCTTTCTCGCCGCTTGTTCCGGAAGCTTCCATGGGGCGGGTCGGTGTATTCAGCCATACATCCACTCCCTGGAGCAGTTTCTTTGCCAGTGAGATGTCGTAGTTCTCAACAAATACGATCTTTCCCTTGAAAGGATCCTGCTTGGAAATTTCCATGATTCGTTTTATCAGGTCTTGTCCGGCCTTATCTGCAGGGTGGGCTTTCCCGGCAAAAACAAATTGTATGGGCCGCTCGGGATTTGTTACCAGGTTCTTCAACCTTTCGAGGTTACTGAAGAGCAGGTGGGCCCTTTTATAGGTTGCAAACCTCCTGGCAAAGCCGACCGTAAAGGCATTTTCGTCAAGTCCGTCGATGGTGTCGAAGACCAGTCTTGGATTTTCCTCCCTTTTTGTAAGTTCGCTTTCAAGCCTTTTCCGTAAATACCTCACCAACTTGCTCCTGTATACTTTTCGCATTTCCCAGATCTCCTCATCGGGAACTTCCTTGATCTTTTGCCAGAAGGATGCATCCGATTGACGGGCAATGAAATCCTCGCCAAAGTATTTTATGTAGAGCTTCTGCCATTCCTTTCCTGCCCAGAAAGGGTAATGCACACCATTCGTAACATAATCAATGAACAGCTCCTGAGGGTAGAAGCCCGGGAACAGGTCGCGGAACATTTCCCGTGTCACCCTTCCGTGTATTTTACTGACGCCATTCACAAATTGTGAAAGCTTAAGCGCGAGTACACTCATCGAGAACTTTTCTTCAGGGTTTCCAGGGTGCATCTTTCCGAGCGACATAAAACGGTCCCAGCTAATGTTAAGCCGGTCGGCGTAATGAGGGATGTAGGTCCTCATAATATCTTCGTGAAAATAGTCGTGACCTGCCGGTACAGGTGTATGAGTGGTAAACAGCGAGCTTGCCCTAACGGTTTCAAGGGCCTGGTCGAAGGTAAGCCTGGCTTCCCTGACCAGTATCCTCAGCCTTTCAAGCCCTGTAAAGGCTGCGTGGCCTTCGTTGCAATGATAAACATCGGCCTCTATTCCTAGGGTTTTCAGCAACCGGATCCCTCCGACCCCAAGCAGCAGTTCCTGCTTGAAACGGTTCTCCCAGTTTCCTCCGTAAAGGTGATGGGTTATGGTGCGGTCGGCCGGTGAATTCTCGGGGATATCGGCATCGAGCATATACAGCGAAATCCTTCCAACTTGAACCTTCCATGCCTTGGCATAGAGGTTACGGCCGGGCAAGGCAAGGGATATGGTCACCCACTCGCCATTTTCATCCCTGACAGGAACAAAAGGCAACTGAGTAAACTTCTGTACTGTGTAGGTAGCCACCTGATCGCCGAAAATAGTAATTTGCTGATTGAAGTAGCCATACCTGTAAACAAGCCCGACAGCGACCATATTCTTGTTCGAGTCGCTGGCCTCTTTCAGAAAATCACCGGCAAGCATGCCTAGTCCTCCGGAATAAGTCTTAAGGGTATCGTGCAGGCCGTATTCCATGCTGAAATAGGCAACCTTTTCTTTGGGCTGCTTTTTCTTCTCAGCCATATACGCACTGAACTGATCGTAAACAAAATTCAACTCCTGCAGAAACTCCTGGTCTTTTTCCAGCGAGTGGATCCTGTCGATCGAAAGTGATTCAAGCAAAGCCACAGGATTGTGGTTGAGCTCTTCCCACTTAACGGGATCAGCCATTTTAAACAGGTTCTCAGCCCTGTAATTCCAACACCACCAGATGTTTTTCGATAGTTCCTGGAGTTTCTCAAGCTTGCCGGAAATGGCCGGTTCAATAAATATGTTCTTCCATACAGGCTTATGTTCGCTCGATATGTCTTTCAGAAAATATTCGGTGCTTTTCTTTTTATTGTAGAAGAGATCACTTCTTTCTGTGGTCTTTTCAATAGCTACGCTAAAGGCTCTTTTATAATTGACAATCAATTCTTCCCATAGAGCATGCCTGGAAATCTCGAAAGCACTGTTCCTTACCTTGTTTTTCTTTGCAGCAGTTAGTGATGAGAACTCTTTAATGAAGGAAGCAATGTTATCTCTAACTTCCTCATCGTTGTCTTCGCTCCTGGTTACCACAAAAACTCCCTCATGCTCATCGGGGAAATTGCCGGCAACCCATTGTCCGAACCCGGCAAGTGAAGTGGTAATAGTGGGTATGTAGAAAGCGGCGCTTTCAAGTGGTGTGTAGCCCCAGGGCTCATAATAAGAAGGGAAAACTGAAACATCAAAACCAGAAAGCAGATCATAGTAATTCAGGTCGAAGATCCCGTCCGATCCATTCAGGTAAGCCGGTACAAAGATCAGGCTGACCTTGTCGGCTTCAGAGTTTATGAGTTCCTGTTCAGCAGCCCTCCTGAGTATGGGGTCGTTGTACCTGTCGTTGAGAAGGTGTGTAAGGAACTTCTCCCGGGGTTTGGCGGCTCCCTTGCGCCCATCATTCATTACCTTGAGCAATTCCTGGTTTACACCGGTATTATGTGCAGGAATTGCAATAAACGCTATTACTTCAGGACCACTTATCTCCCCGCGGTTCAATTTTCCCAGTGCATCGATGAAGAGGTCAATGCCTTTGTTCCTGAATTCGTACCTGCCGCTTGTTATTACCAGCAGTGCTTTCCTGGATATCCGCCTGCCCAGCAGGCCTTCAGCAACCCGGAAGAGCTTTTCACGGGCAACCGACCTTTTCTCTTTATACTCCTCCCCTGTTGGCACAAAAGAGTCGTCGAAACCGTTTATGGTGACCACATCAGGCTCTTTCCCCAGGAAATATCCGCATTCTTTTGCTGTAGCCTCGCTAACGGTTGTAAAACAATCGGCTTCACGGGCAGCGATCTTCTCGAGGGAACATTTGGATACGATGCCGAGATTTTTCTCAAGCAGAGGCACATTGAGGTTTTCAATATTCTTGTAGAGTTCCATTCCGTTCCCGGAAATGGAGCGACCCAGGGTAGTGGCATGTGTGGTAAACAATGTACCTGCCTGCGGCACTTTTTCCTTTGTGTAGAGAACACCTGAACCAGTCATCCATTCATGGAAATGGGCTATCAGCTTATCCTGTGCCGAGGAAAAGAAATCATAAAAGCTTTCGATCACCTGGGCTGCGGCATAGCCGAACAGCGCCGGTTCAATGTAATCCCACTGGCCCGACAGCGAATCTACCCGGTAGGTTTCCCACATCCACGAAAAAATATCATTCTTCTGTGTAAAGAAAGGGGTGAAATCAACCAGGATCACTATTGGCTTGCCCGGTATGTCCCACCTGCCAATGCGGAAGTGCAGGCCTTTGTTTTTTGCGCTCTCACGCCACTGGGAGAAGAGGTTATCAGATTCGATAAATTCAGGGTGCTGCTTTGTCTCTTTCCATACATCCGGACCGATCAGGATATAATTATCACCGAACTCACGGGATAACTGGATGGCTTTGGTTGAGATAACCGTGTATATGCCGCCGAGTTTATTGCAAACTTCCCAGCTTACTTCAAAAATATAGTCGGGTTTAGTTGTTATTTTGTCCATATCGAATATTTTAGAGGGCCACAAAAATATAACTTAAGCTTTGCGACCTGATAAAAAGATATAAAATGTTGTTGATACCGGAAGATATAGCCTCGAACACCGGGCTATAATGTTCCCTTTACCGCCCCTCCTTCAAGAGCATAGACCTGGCCTGTCACGAATTGGGATAACGGGGAAAGCAGCCAGCAGGCCAGTGAAGCAAAATCACCGGGATCACCTGCTTTACCCATCGGAATGCGTTCCTCAACTTTTTTTCTTGCCTCTTCCAACGAGATCCCTTCCTTCTCGCTCTTTTTCACATAGAGCCTTTCAACAGCTTTAGTGTTGTGATATCCCGGTGCAATGAGATTGCTGGTTACACCGGTTGCGGCATATTCCTGGGCCAGCGATTTTGAGAAACCGGCTATGGTCATCCTCAGGGAATTGCTAAGTACAAGGTTCTCCACCGGTTGTTTTATTGAAGAGCTTTCACTGAAAAGTATACGTCCGTAGCCCTTCTCTCTGAATTTCGGAAGCAGGCGCAAAACAAGGTCGATCTTCCACCTGATCAGCAGCCTGTAGCCCCGGTCCCAGTCGGACACCTCCGTTTCATCTATGGTCATGGCCGGTGGGCCTCCTGCATTGACAAATACGCCATTTGGCTCCCGGTCTTCCACCATTGAAATGAGCTTTTCCGTTACCCCCTGCTCCGTGACATCGGCTGCAAGAATGGCTGTTACACCAGGATTTTCCTGCCGGACCTCTTCCAGCAAATCTTTCCTCCTTGCAACCGCTATAACCTCAGCTCCTTCGGAAGTTAGCCTTTCAAGCACAGCCCTTCCCAATCCGGAGGTGGCACCGGTAACAATAAAAAGTTGATTATTGATCTCCAGATCCATAAGTTTATTTCTTCTTTTTAAAAAGGTTTCGAAGTTCGGTCTCCACTTTCCTGGTGTACTTGTCTATATCAGATTTCTTTATCTTTTTCATTTCAACTTCTAGCTCTTCATACCTTTTTTTTGCCGATTTACTAAGATTAGGGATGATCTTGTTCCTCACATCATCGCTGGCACCCCTTAAGGCAGCCAGGAGCTCGTCGGTCTTTACTTGTTTGGCGAACTCTTTCACTTTGGCGTTCGACATGTCAACCACATCTTCGAGCTTCATATCCTTCACCTTTGATTCATCCCACGATTTCCTGGCCTTCTTCACCGTTTCTTCGGCTGCATCAGAGAACCTGGATGCCTGCTCCCTGAAACCGTCTTTTAATTCCCCTGCCACTGTCTTGAATGCAGAGCGGAACTTTCCGCCGGTCTTCTCGTCAAGTCGTTGCCTGAAATCAGCCATCACGTTCATATAATTAATATAGGCATCATAAGGAGACCCGAAAGGATTGAAATATTTGTGCACATCTCCGTCGGAGAACCATTTGGTGCACATATAGTAAAAGTGGTCGCTGCCCTGCAGATATTTCCAGTCCTTCCTGATCTCAGGGTCATCCGTGCTGTTAACCATTTCCTCTATTGCATACAGGTTATCAAACGCATCGTCCTGAAGTTCATTGCCAAGCCAGGCAGTCAGGTCCCTTTCCTCATCGGCCCAGGAAATGGGGTATGGCACGTTGATCGCTGAGATGGGCTGAAGCTCTTTCGAAAGCTCAGAGGGCGTTTTGAAAGTGAAATCCGTTTTCGACAATATCTTTCCCGGCAGTTCTTTGATAAAATCAAATATACCTGTCTCGGTCCACTGGTGCTCGCCAAACGTTTCATAGTCCATGAACAGGTTCACCACTTCTTCCTTTTTATCAATATCGTTGAGCCATTTGATAAACTTGGAAGTTGTGAGTGGCCATTCCGACCATCCCCTGTCGGAGAAACGGAAAGCTATGTCATCCGACAAACGGAAATTCTTCAGCAATAATTTAAGTTTAGGGTTCAAGGCATTACAGTACATGAAATTAGGGCTTTTCCAGCCAAGCACGTGCTTGGCACCTTCGGTAAGCATGGTTTCATAACCCATATCAGCAACCATCTCCCCTATATTATCGGAATAGATCAGCTCAGTGTTCCTGAATGTCTTTGGCTTCTGATCAAAGAACCTTTCTATCTTTTCAGAATGACTTCTGACCTGTGCCTCAAATTCTTTCCCGCTGCTGAGCGAGCTCAGTGAATGGGCATCGGTTTCGGCCAGGAATTCGACAGAACCAGTTTTAGCAAGCTCTTTGAAGCTCTCAAGTACCTTCGGAGCATACATTTCAAACTGGTCGAGGGCAACCCCTGAAATGGAGAAACTTACCTTGAATGCTGACCCGTATTCCTTGATCTGTTCAAGCAACAGCTTGTTCATCGGAAGGTAGCATTTTTCGGCCACCCTGTTCAGAATGAACCTGTTCTGGTAATCATCATAATAATTATGATAAGCACCTATGTCGAAAAAACGATAGGCCCTTAGCCTCATGGGCTGGTGAACCTGGAAATAAAAACAGATTGAACGCATATAAATCAATTTATCTTTTTAACAAAAACTCTTGGTACACTTCTTTCACTTTCAGGGCAGCATTTTCCCACTTCAGGCTGTCGACCTCGCCCTTTCCGTACCTGGCAAACATTCTGTTTGCACCGGGGTATGATACAATGCCATTGATTGCGTCGGCCATGCCGTCAATATCCCAAAAGTCGACCTTCAGGGCATGCTTGAGTATCTCGGAAACACCAGACTGTTTTGAAATGATAACCGGAACATTTGAACGCATGGCTTCCAGCGGCACAATACCGAAAGGCTCCGAGACCGATGGCATTACGAAGACATCGCTCATGGCAAGCATCCTGTCGACACTAGGCCCGCGCAGAAACCCTGTGAAATGAAATTTATGCCCTATCCTGAGCTGGGCCACCCGGCGGATCATTTTCTCGAGCATATCGCCCGAACCGGCCATCACAAACCTTACATCGGGGTTCCTGTCGAGCACCTTCTTAGCGGCTTCAACAAAATACTCAGGTCCTTTCTGGAAGGTAATCCTCCCCAGGAAAGTAACGATTTTCTCCTTCACATGTTTATCCGCATCTTCCACCTGCTTCTCAACCGGCTCAACAGCATTGTGAACAGTTACCACTTTTTCAGGTGAAATGCCATACCGGTTGATCACTGTCTGGCGAGTGAGGTTGCTCACGGCTATGACCCTGTCGGCCGCCTCCATTCCTCTTCGCTCCAGATCGTAGACCGGCTGGTTGACATTTTCGCCCGACCTGTCGAATTCCGTGGCGTGCATATGGACCACCAAGGGCTTGCCGCTAACCTCTTTGGCTGCGACCCCGGCAGCATAGGTCAGCCAGTCGTGAGCGTGGATGACATCAAACTCCTGGCTTGCCGCAATGGCAGATGCCACTAAAGCGTAACGGGAAACTTCTTCCAGGAGGTTTGTACCATACTTTCCTGAGAAATCATATTTACGGGAAAAAACCTTGCTTTTTTTGGAGATCTTCTCAAGCTCTTTTTTTGACGTGATCTTTTCAAATTCTTCAGGGCTAACGTAAGGAATGATGTTCGAACCGATTTCCATGTATTCGATCCTTTTCCAGTATTCCTTGTATTCCGATCCCTCCATATCGACGGTTACATCGCTCGCGTTGACCAGTCTTACGGATTCCTGGTTTTCATCACCGTAAGCTTTAGGGACAACAAAGATCACCTCAACATCGTGTTTTGCCAGTCCCCTGGTAAGTCCGAAGCAGGCGGTACCCAGTCCTCCGGAAATATGAGGCGGAAATTCCCATCCGAACATTAATATTTTCATCCCTGAGTTTTTTTAACAGTTTTATAATTGTTGATCAACCAGTTTATCCTCAATAATGCAGCAACGCTCCAGGCCTGGGAAATGGCGCCACCGGGTGTATGTGGAGGATCTCCGTCGTACACCTCCGAAACCGTGCCAATGCCGTGCATTTGCATATCCTCTTCAAAACCGTTGAATATCTGTTTGACAATTTCAATACCCTGGTTGCCATATATTTTAAGGTATGCTTCCGCAAAGTGACCGAGAAGCCACGGAAAAACTGTACCCTGGTGATAGGCTTCATCACGTGACCTCTGGTCGCCGGAATATAATCCCTTATACAGCGGGTTTTTCGGAGACAATGTCCGGATGCCTTTTGTGGTAAGCAACTCCTTCCTGACCACTTCGAGAACCTGCATCTGCTTGTTCTCACTGAGCATGCTGTAAGGCAATGAGGCCGCGAAGAGCATATTGGGCCTCACCGCCCAGTCTTTCTGCCCGCTGTCAACAACATCTGCCAGGTATCCTTTTTCATCATCCCAGAAAGTATTCACAAACACTTCAGGGAGTTTTTCTGCCAGCGGTCTCCAGTCTTTAAGAAACTTTCCCTCACCGGCTTCTTCGGCAAGCTCAAGGGCAAACATCACTGCATTGTACCAGAGAGCATTCAGCTCAACTGCCAGTCCGGACCTTGGTGTGACCGGTTTTCCGTCCACTACGGCATCCATCCAGGTGAGTGCCATTCCGGGAACACCTGCATAGAGAAGTCCGTCGTCCTGGATATGGATATTGAACTCCGTGCTTTTTTTATAGCCGTTGAGGACCTGTTTCATTTTTCTACCATAGGCTTTCCATATTTCAGGTCCTTTTCCTGTAAACTCCGCGTATTGTTGAAGTGCCCAGAAAAACCAGAGCGGGGCATCCGCAGAGTTATACGAGGTGTTGTCGCCGGCAATGACATTCGGGAACAGGGGGCCTTGCATCTCAGATACCATTGTATCAATGATCGATTTGGCCAGCTTTGGCTGGCCGATGGCCAGTGTAAGGCCCGGCAGGGCAATGAAAGTATCCCTTCCCCATTTTCCAAACCAGGGGAAACCGGCGATCACTTCTGTCTTTCTTCCTTTCTTGACAATGAATTGCTCAGCGGCATTCAGAAGACAGTTTTCAAAATTGTTCCTGGGTATCCTTCTTTTCACTTCGTTGTTGAAACTCCTTTTAATGGAAGCAGGATCTATATCTTTCATACCCGCTGAGAACACTACACTTTCTCCCTTTTTCATGCTGAATTCGAAGAAACCCGGCACAAAAAGATCTTCCTGGTATTCATACCCTCTCTCCTGCTCTTCCTGGTATTCCACATTATAGAACCAGTCGGGAACATGAACGTAATCCGTTTTTTTGGAAGTCTGCATGAAGAGGAATGAGTAACCCTTGTAGAGCCTCATTTTAATGCCGTTCTTTACCGTCTTGTACTTGGTATCGGCCTCCACATTGGCCCTTGTGAGGCTGTGAACACTCCTGAAAGCCAGGAAGGGGGTAAGGCGGATTTTGGTTGGTGAGTGAGCTTCTTCAAGCGTATATTTCACCAGTACTCTTTCATCTTTGGATGAAAAGATTATTTCCCTTCTCAGGACTACCCCACCTACTCTGTATATGGAGCTGGGGGTCGGGTCGAGGGTGAACTCCCTGAGATACTTATGGCCGCCCGGTTTGTATACGCCTCCGGGAAACTTGTGGATACCGAGGTTGAATGATGCGTCATGCTGGATGATCGTTTCATCGAGGTTGGCCAGCAGCACATGATTGTTCTCATCTATATTGGGCTGCGGCACTACCAGGAGCCCATGGTATTTTCTTGTGTTACAGCTTGCAAGAGTTTTTGCAGCATATCCCCCAGCACGGTTCGACCTGATAAGTTCCCTTTTCAGGGAATATCCTAGGTTTACAAGCTTATTCTTATCAAACTCTATATATTTCATATACAACTAATTATAATCTTTAATCCGGGATAACCTGACACTCAGTAAAACGGAGCGCGAAATTAGTTATAATCTTAAGACTTTAAACTCTGAATGCTAAGATATTAATGAAAAATTAACAAAACTGTTTTTGAGGGGAACTTTATTGAGGAAAACGGGTGAGAATGGTCTCAATTAAAATGATTACCGGAGTGGCCTTTTGCTTTGAAAAATAACGATTACTTTTGCAGGTTGAAAGAGGAGAGTTGCCGGAGTGGTCGAACGGGGCAGACTCGAAATCTGTTGGCCTGCTTAGTCGGGCCCGGGGGTTCGAATCCCTCACTCTCCGCTAGTTACCCCCTCCCTGGCCCTCCCCCAGAC
>CAZMOK010000004.1:78933-84076 GCA_964567785.1 uncultured Bacteroidales bacterium
GGGGAGGGGGACTGAGGGGGTGGGGTAAGGTAGGGAAAGAACTGTCGACTACCCCCTGCCCTATTCAGGATGGAAACTGAGTGGGGGAATTAAATGTTGATTCTCGAAAAGTTTGGAATCTGGATGGTGGGATCTGGGGTTTGTTTGGGATCTGGAATTTGGAGTTTGGGATTTACAAAGACGAGCTCCGCTAATCCCTGATAAGATTGTAACAAGCAAAAATCCCGCCTCTGAGAAACGGGATCTGATTTGCTGTTGGCGGAGAAAGAGGGATTCGAACCCCCGGACCGCGTAAACGGTCAACGGTTTTCAAGACCGCCGCATTCGACCACTCTGCCATTTCTCCGCCGCAAAAATACAAAGATTTTCAAATATCAAAAACCGGCATGGAACATTTTCCTGAAAGCCTTTAACTTGTAAAAACAAACCGTTCACTTTAAATGAATTGATAAAAAACCGTTTTTGTGCTACTTTTGTTATAATAGGATAAGTATAGCTGCGCTAAATCATAACTAAAACAATGCACAAATCCGGCAGAAAACTGAAGTACTTACTCTACCTCCTCGCCCTCGTTTCCTGGTTCCTGCTCACCTCCGACAGGGTATGCGCTTCGATGCGCGCCCAGCTCAATTATGCCATATTCAATTCTCCTCAGAAAGGCCCTTACATTGAATGTTACCTGGCCATCGACGGCAGCAGCGTGACCTTCACCAAAACCCCGGAAGACAAGTTCTTTGCTGTTGTTGAGATCACCATGATTTTTACGAAGGGTGAATATGTGTATGAATATGACAAGTATGAACTGAAAAGCGGCCTGGTGAGCGACACCGCTAATACGAGCATCAATATTATCGACCAGCAAAGGTACTTCCTGCAACAGGGGGAATACGAATTTGAGATAATACTGGTGGACAAAATCAATCCCTCTGACACTATTAAAAGTATGCAACCCTTAGATGTCAGCTTCCCTGACAATGAATTGTCGTTCTCTGCCATTCAGCTCGTCGACTCAATTCAGAAGGCCGAAGAGCAGACCATCCTGACCAAGGGCGGATACGACCTCTTTCCGAAGGTACTTAATTATTTCCCCCCTCAAACCGGCAACCTGAGGTTCTACACCGAAGTATACAATACTGTTCCCCACCTGGGAGAGGATGGGCGGTTTCTGCTGAAGAGCTTCATAAAATCTTTTGAATCGGATTTTGTCCTTAACGATTACGTAGCTTATAATAGAGCCTCTTCGAGGGAAGTATTCTCTTATTACCAGGAATTCGACATCTCCTCCCTGCCCAGCGGCAACTATGTCCTCACCGTTGAGGCCAGGGATGTTGAGAATAATGTCATAAAGAGCAATTCGATCTTCTTCACAAGGTTCAATCCGGATGTCAATTTCGAAGCTGATAAGCTTCTTTCCTATGAACTGCAGGGTACTTTCGTGGAAAATATCATCGACAAGGATACCCTTGCGGAATATATCGAAAGCCTTACCCCCACAGCCACCAACTTCGAGAAGCAGTTCATTTACCGAGATCTGGAAACGGCTGAAGTACCCACCATGCAAAAATTCCTTTACTATTTCTGGCTGATGCGGAACAAGGACGACCCGGAAGAATCGTGGCTCAGGTACCGTGAGATGGTGGCGGAGGTTGAAGAGAGGTTCAGCACCCAGATCCACAAAGGCTGGGAAACCGACCGGGGAAGGGTGTATCTCAAATATGGGCCTCCTAACATTGTGACCGAAAGCTATAACGAGCCCAGCAGCTATCCCTACGAGATCTGGCAGTATTACAAACTGGGCAACAACCAGAGCAATAAGCGGTTTGTTTTTTACTCACACAGTGAGCTCACCAACAATTTCGAGCTTCTCCATTCGGATGCGATCGGTGAAGTTTCCAATTACCGCTGGCAGATGATCCTTAATTCCAGGTGGTACGACTCCTATAACATCGACCGGACAAGGCCGCCGGATATCTGGGGTAGCCGGGCTGAAGACTATTACCGTGACCCGAGGTAGATCTAATTCATGAATATTTATCGGGTTTCGGGCTATTACCGTATTTTTGCCCTACCAAGCAATTTTATCCTGATGGTCCTTGTATATTATATTTTTACGGGTCTGGTGCTGATCCTCTCAAAATTCCCCTTCGGTCTTCTGTATCTGAAATCAGACGTCCTCTGCTTTATCCTGTACAGGGTGATCCGGTACAGACGGGATGTGGTTGCCGGGAACCTCAGAAATGCCTTCCCGGGCAGATCAGTCGCAGAAAGAAAAAAGATCGAAACGCAATACTACAGGAACCTGGCCGACATAATTATGGAGGTCATAAAATGGAGAAGCATATCACCGGAAGAGTTGCTGAGGAGGTTCCGCTTTGAGAATATCGAGCTGATGGAAGAAGCCTTTGACCGCGGTCAGGGTGTGATCATTGCCATTGGCCACTGCGGTAACTGGGAGTGGATGGGAACGGCCCTGGGCCTGATCTCCGACAAGAAAGGCTACGCTATAGTGAAACCTCTAAGCGATAAGCGTTACGATAATTATATGAGGAAGCTCAGGCACCGGCTGAACCCTGATTCCACCATACCCTTCAAGGAAACCTTCAGGCGCATGCTTGTAAACAAAAAGAAGGAGCCAACGTTCAACGTCTTTGCCGCCGACCAGACCCCTACAAGGGATGAGATCAATTACTGGACTGAATTCCTCAACCAGGACACAGGATTCTTCCTCGGAATAGAAAAGATTGCACGGTCACTCGACTTTGCGGTTATCTTCGTAGACATAGTGAGGGAAAAAAGAGGTCATTACAGGGGGATCATGTCACTGATCTCTGGTAAACCTTCGGAAACTGAAGAATTCGTGATTACCGAAAAGTACGTCAGGAGCCTTGAGAAGGCCATACAGGACAACCCTTCTAACTGGCTCTGGTCGCACCGGAGGTGGAAACATAAAAGAAATAGTGAATAATCAGCCTTATTAGCTACGGCAATAAAGGCGAATAACTATATTTGTCGGACATTTCGGAAGTGAAGGTTGCAGTAGTCATATTGAACTGGAATGGCAAAAAATTCCTGGAAGATTTCCTTCCGGGGGTTATTGAGCACAGTAGGGATGTGGCAGAGGTTATCATTGCCGATAACGCATCATCGGATGGCTCTGTTGAATTCCTCGAAGAAAATTTCCCCGGTATCAAAACCCTGAGGTTTCCGGTCAATTATGGCTTCGCCGAAGGCTACAACCAGGCATTCAGGCAAATCGAAGCAGATTATTATGTGCTGCTCAATTCAGATATCGAGGTCACACCCGGCTGGATAGAGCCCGTGATCGAAATGATGGAAAAAGATAAATCCATCGGCGCTGCCCAGCCAAAACTTATTTCTTATCACGACAGGGAATACTTTGAATATGCCGGTGCAGCAGGTGGATTCATAGATTCACTGGGATACCCGTTCTGCCGTGGGAGGATATTCCAGGAGATCGAAAAGGACGAAGGCCAATACAACCAGCAGGAGGAAATCTTCTGGGCCACAGGGGCCTGCATGTTTGTTAGGGCCGACCTCTACCATGAGCTAAAGGGGCTTGACAGTGATTTTTTTGCACACATGGAGGAGATCGATTTCTGCTGGCGCATGAAAAATGCCAATCACAAGATCATGTTCTGTCCCGGTTCCACCGTTTACCACATTGGTGGCGGCACACTGCCCAAGAACAATGCACGCAAGACTTACCTCAATATCAGGAACAACATGATCATGATCTACAAGAACCTTCCTTCAAATAGGCTGTATTTCATTTACATTGCCAGGTTGTTACTAGATTTTGTGGCCGCCTTAAAATTCTTTGCCGATGGGGGGTTCAAGGATTTCTGGGCCGTAATGCGCGCCCATGGCCATCTTATAACCAATTTCGGCAGGTACAGGAAAAAAAGGGAGCGCATAGCACACCTTGGCGTTACCAGGATCTTCAAGGGCAGTATCGTGGTGGAACATTACCTGAAGCGAAAAAAGCGGTTCACCGAACTCGACCGGGAAAAGTTTACGCACTGATCCTTACAATTTCATATTCATCAGCATCAAGTGGGTAATCCCAGCACCCCATCCGGTTGAATAGCTTCCCGCCAAAACCCTTTTTATACAAATGCACTCCGTGCAACGGATGCGACCGGTCAAGGTTCGGGGCACAACCGAACATGTCGTATTCACTGCAGCCGGCACATTTGGCCATCCTGATGGCTTCCCATTGCAACGCATAACTGGCCCTTATGTGCTTTTTCTCATCCGAGGAGGCCCCGAATAAATAGAAGGCCCGTTTATTTGAAAAGACAAGGAACATGGCAGAAAGGAATTCACCCTTATGATCGGCCATCATCAGCTTTACATCAACTTCGGACCTGTCTTTATCATGGTTTCTGAACAAGGCTGAGAAGTAATCCTTGCCCCGGATCGCCATTTTATTCCGCTGCGCAGTTTCCTTGTAAAGTGCATACCACTCATTCAGGGAATCCATACCGCATTCCTGCACCCTGACCCCTTTCTTAAAGGCCCTCCTTATATTGTACCTTGTGTTATACCTCATCCTGTACAGCAGTTCATTCTCATTGGCCCGCAGGTTCAGAAAGAAGGTGTTCTTTGGCAGGATGTCATCAGGGCTTTTCCTGAGGTTCCACTTGCGGGTCTTGTAATTCAGCCTCAGTTCCTGGGTCTGGTCGGGTGGGGGGCCCATCCAGTTGCCCTTCTCATCGAAATACCCCTCTTCGTGCGACCACTGGTTCTCCCAGAGAAGGTCGTACCTGATAAAAATGCAGTTTGAAGGGAGGTGAGGCCTGAGGGCTTCAGAAACTTCCTCGAGGAAGAGGCCGTAGTTCTCGAACCTAGGCTCCACTTTCGGACCGTAAGGCACATAGGCATAACAATGGCCATGACCATCCTTTTTGAGCAATACCAGCAGGTCGTCATTGGTAAAATGGTCTTCCTCTTCCGAAGGATCTATCAGGTCTTCAGATACCGTGAGCTGGAACCCGCCGGGCATAAAGCCCTGATCTTCTTTAAAGTGGGCCCAGAACGGTGTTTGGGGTAAGATATTGGTTGATCTGATTTCGTCGATTTCCTTGGTTTCTGCCCTGCAGATCATCAACAATTCCTTTTT
>CAZMOK010000005.1:0-47464 GCA_964567785.1 uncultured Bacteroidales bacterium
ACACCTCGTCTGAGCGTGAGTCTTCGTCGATGATCTGGATCTCGAGAAGTTCTTCACCCGGTATATTGGCTGCGACAAAGGTGAGCGTATAATCGATGCTCTCTCTCTTCTCCTCAAAAACAAGGGTAGTGTCCCAATCGGCCCTGCCTGCAGGGGTGAATGTCCTTGAAATACTTAAGGCCGTGAGTTTTGCCTCGGTATCATTGTTCATGAAGGCGGCCACTTTCACCTTGTATCCTGAATTCACGGGGACTATGGCATCATCTGAGATAAATCCCTGCTCGGCAAGGAAATTTATGGAGGGAGGGCCCGTGGGTTCATCATCTTTCTGACAACCTGAGAAAAACAACAGGGCTGATAATCCGATAAGTGATACTAAAACAAGTGTCTTTTTCATAATCTATTTTTTCTTTGGTTAATTTTTAAAGAATGTGTAACGCATAAAAACCGTGCCAATTGTTTGCAAAGTTAGCATATTAAAGATTATTGTTGTTAACAAGCTGATCAACAGTGTTTTTCTGATTAGTTCTCAGTCACTCGCCCGGTTCGAAAGCATGGGTACAAAGCGGAACCTGCCGTGTTTTTGGGTGGAAATGTTCCCGTTGGTGTCTTTATCGATCCGTGTCATTACCTGTATTGAATTGCTCCCTACAGGCGCCACCAGCTTTCCCCCGGGGGCAAGCTGATCGAGCAGGCTTTGCGGTACCTCAGGTATAGCAGCGGTTATCAATATTCTGTCGAACGGGGCGAAAGCAGGAAGCCCTTTGTATCCGTCACCGTAAAAAAGCTTTGGGAAGTACCCCAATTCTTCCAGTGTTTTCTTTGTCTTTTGGAAAAGGTTCTTTTGCCGTTCGATAGAATACACTTTCATACCCATTTCCAGCAGGATACTGGCCTGGTAACCCGATCCCGTGCCGATCTCCAGTATTTTGTTGTAGGCTTCCGGCTGAAGCAACTGGGTCTGGAACGCCACTGTGTAAGGCTGTGAAATGGTCTGCCCCGAACCTATCGGGAAGGCTTTGTCCTGGTATGCGAATTCAAGGAACGAGGAATCCAGGAAAAGATGCCTGGGCACCTTGTTGATGGCCTGCAGTACCCGCTCATCTGTAATGCCCTTTTCCCTTAGCTGATCTAAGAGTTTCTTTCTCAAGCCTTTGTGACGATATGTGTCGTATCTTTCCAAAACCTGCTCCTTGTTTAGCTTTCGCGGCGAAATTAATAATTAGTAAGGAAGGAAGTATAAAAAATTTAACTTTGCAAAAATTTACCGAATATGCTGAAAATTGGCGTACTGGGAGCAGGCCACCTCGGAAAGATCCACTTAAAATGCATCAGGGAAATACCCGATTATGAACTGGTAGGGTTTTATGATGCCGACGCCGGAACCGCTGAAAAAGTCAGCAAGGATTTTTCGATCCCTTCCTTCGATACGATCGACGAACTTATAGATGCTGCTGACGTAGTGGATATAGTCACTCCTACCGTTTCTCATTTCGATTGCGCATCCATGGCGCTGAAAAGGACGAAAAACGTATTTATTGAAAAACCCATTGTCACCACCCCGGAAGAGGCAAGGGAACTTATTGAGATTGCCCGTGAGGCCGATATCAAGGTGCAGGTAGGCCATGTTGAGCGCTTCAACCCGGCCTTCCTTAAAGCAAAGCCTTACATCGAAAGGCCTATGTTCATCGAAACGCACCGGCTGGCACAATTCAACCCACGTGGCACTGACGTCCCGGTTATACTCGACCTCATGATTCACGACCTTGACATAGTGTTAAGCGTGGTCGGTTCAAATATCAGGAAAATCAGCGCCAGCGGCGTGGCCGTGGTCAGCGATACCCCCGACATAGCCAACGCCAGGCTTGAATTCGACAACGGCTGTGTGGCAAACCTCACCGCCAGCCGCATCTCCATGAAGAACATGAGAAAATCCAGGTTCTTCCAGCGTGATGCTTACGTGGCCGTCGATTTTCTCGACAAGGAGGTGGAGATCATCCGCATGAAAGACCTCGACAAAGACCCGGACGACCCTATGGCTATGGTCCTCGACCTGGGCAAGGACAAGAAGAAAAAGCAGATATTCTTCGAAAGGCCCGAGACCGAACCCATCAATGCCATCAAGACCGAACTGGAAACTTTCCACAATGCCATCGTCAGCAATACAACTCCGCCGGTAACCATCAACGACGGGTACCTTGCACTGGACCTGGCTTACAAGATCATCAACAAGATCAATTCATCCCCGGGCAACCTTTAAGCTTAGATTAAATAAAAATTAACAGAACGTTACTCAGTTATTAACATTCGAGCAATATAAGCTATTTATTTCCGTTGAAAAATTTTGACAGACAACCAGGAACCAACCTCGATTTTATGATCAGAATGCTGTACAAGCCACCATTTTACTTTCTGGTTTTTGTTTTTGTCATTCTTGTTTCCTGCGATAAGTTTGATGGTGAACAGGAGGTCCCTTCTTATATAAGTATCGATACGATAGGTTTTTCCTCTGGATATAGTGACGAAGGAACTGATAAACAACGGATAACCGATGCCTGGGTCTACGTCAACGACCAGCTTATCGGGGGTTTTGAAATGCCTTTTACCGCACCGGTATTGAACAGGGGAGAGGTTAAACTGGAGGTCCGGCCCGGCATTATCCTGAACGGCATTTCCGAAACAAGGGCCCCTTATCCTTACTTTGCGCCCATCATCATAAACGATTTTCCTCTTGAGCAGGGAAAGGTGGCCGGCATAAATGATCTCAGCACAGTATACCGCGACAATACTGAGTTTGTTTGGAGGGAAGAGTTTGAAGACGAAGCTTTTGCTATTGTGAAAGGCCCTGAGGGGGATGTGGACATTGCACGGACCTCGCCGCCAAATTCCCCGGAAGCATTCATCGATGAAAATTCTGAATATTCAGGTTTGGCAATACTCAACAGTGATAATTCAAAAATGGTGCTCCAGTCGGACGACGGCAATGACGGAGGTTTTGAGCTCCGGAAAGGTAACTTCATTTTCCTGGAGCTGCATTACAAGACAGAAGTACCGCTTATAACCGGCTTGTTCATCAATCAGCAGAACCAGTTCATACAGAAGAGGCCTTTTGTAGGGCTCAACCCGAACGACGAATGGAAAAAGGTCTATATTAATTTCACTCCGCTTGTAAATGAGGAAGTCGGGGCGGTCGAATTTCGCATCTATTTCGAGGCCAGCGCCCCGGAGGGACAAGCAGGCTCAAAAATATATCTCGACAATATCAAACTCTTATCAAGGCAAAACTTAAAGTTGTCAGATGAATAAACGATTACAGGTAGTCAGGTACATAGTGGCCGATTTTATTGCTGCAGCAATAGCCTGGAGCGTGTTCTTCATTTACAGGAAGTATCTTGTTGAACCGAATGTATTACAGGATATATCCGAGATATTCAAAGACCAGAACTTCTTTATCGGGATCATCATCGTGCCTGTTTTCTGGCTGGGGCTTTATTCGATGATAGGGACATACAGTGTCAAAAAGATATACCGGAAATCAAGGCTGAGAGAGCTCAGCCAGACACTGCTCGTAACCCTTATCGGTGTCATTATCATATTCTTTGCACTCATCCTGGATGATGTGATAACTTCTTATAAATCCTATTACCAGTCGTTCCTGGTGCTTTTTTCGCTCCATTTTGTCATAACCTTCACATTAAGGCTTATTCTCACCACCCGCACGGTAAGGAGGATACATAAGAAAATAATAGGGTTCAATACGGTTATTGTGGGGTCCAACGGCAATGCCATATCTATTTACAAAGAGCTTGAAAACCAGGAAGTACCGTCGGGAAACCGGATACTTGGGTTCGTAAATGCCTTTGACTATGAGGAGTATAAGATAGAAAAGTACCTGGAACACCTGGGCGGCTATAAAGATCTTAAAGAGATCATTAAAGAGCATGAAGTGGAGGAGGTGATCATTGCCATCGAGAGGTCGGAGAGAGAAACCATAAGAAAGATCCTTACCCTTCTTGAAGAAACTGATGTAATAGTCAAGATCATCCCTGACTTCCAGGACTATATGCTTGGCATGGTCAAGATGACCTCGATCTGGCACACCCCGCTGATCCAGATCTCCCCTGAGCTGATGCCTCCCTGGCAGCAGTCGCTGAAACGGATGATAGATATTTTCGCTTCCCTGCTTGCGCTGGTCATCCTGTTCCCGGTATTTTTGTTCGTTGCCATAGGGGTGAAGCTTAATTCCAGGGGGCCCATTATCTATTCACAGCAAAGAATTGGCCTGGGGGGCAAACCCTTCCTGATGCACAAGTTCCGCTCCATGTATGCAGATGCGGAAAAGGACGGCCCTAAACTGGCCACCAAGGACGACAACCGCATCACCCCTTTCGGGAAATTCCTGCGCAAGGTAAGGCTCGACGAAATACCCCAGTTCTTTACGGTGCTTAAGGGCGATATGTCGCTGGTGGGATACAGGCCCGAGCGGGATTACTTTATCGGGAAGATCGTTGAGGTGGCGCCTGAATACAAGCTTTTATACAAGATAAGGCCGGGCATCACCTCGTGGGGCCAGGTTAAATTCGGCTATGCCGAAAATGTGGATGAAATGGTCGAGAGGCTGAAATACGACCTGCTGTACCTCGAGAACATGTCGCTCGCCATGGATTTCAAAATCCTGATCTATACGGTGCTTATCGTTATCCAGGGAAGGGGAAAGTAGAAGGCCTTCTCAGATCTGACCCGTCTCTATCATCTGTACAATGTGCTCTATCTTCCTGTCCTCTCCTTCAGGATCGTAATTTGTTTTAAGGTTGTAGCCGAAAATACGGGCGAATGTCTGGTAAAAGAAAGCCGAAAAGCCACCCCGCAGCTCTTTGACAAGCTCGAATGAGGTCTCACCGGTTTCCCGGTCGACCAGCTTGATGAGTATTTTTCCCTGGCTGAAGGTCATGTTGCGCAAATCATCCCCAAACTCCGCCTGAAGTTCTTCCTCAGCTTGTTTTATTATCTTTTTTCGCTCCCTCTTGGTTTCAGCTTCAGAAAGGATCACCTCATATTCATTCAACAGTATCCCTGCAAGCTTTGCATAGGGATATACTTTTTTCACGTTCCTTACCAGCTTTGCATGGGAACGCAAGTCGCGCCGTTTCTTGAATACAGGGAAGGAGCGGATGGTTATCTCTTTCAGCTCAACAATGGCAATTGTATCGGCATTTTCCACTTTGGCCTTTACAACAGTGTAATCTCCTACCTGCGCAAGTGCCGGCAAGGCTAAAAGGGGGAACAATATGGCCAGTAACATCCTCATCGGTCAAAAAATTATCCAAAAACTGTGCCGCTAAAGGTTAATATTTCAGGCAACCTTAAGATCCGATAGCCCCGACTTGGCAAATTTCTTTTCGGCGTATGCTTTTGTTACTCTTAATTTTTTGGTTTTCTGATCAGAGGGCAGGTCGAACATGGCATCTATGAGGATGGCTTCGATGATAGAACGCAACCCCCTGGCTCCCAGCTTATGCACGGTTGTTTTCTCAACAATGAATTGCAGGGCATCATCGTTGAATGAAAGATCCACGCCGTCTAGCTTGAAGAGTTTCGTAAACTGCTTGACCAGGGCATTATTGGGTTCCGTAAGTATCCTCTTCAGGGCCTTTTCATCGAGCGGGTCGAGATGGGTTGCCAGCGGGAACCTGCCCACTATTTCGGGAATCATACCGAATTTCTTAAGGTCAGAAGGGGAAATATACTTGAGGATATTTTCCTTGTCGATCGCCTTGAGGCTTTTGTCGAAGGAATAACCTATCACGTTGGTCTTAAGCCTTGAGGCAATGATCTTATCAATGGAATTGAAAGCTCCTCCGGCAATGAACAGGATGTTCTGCGTGTTTACGGGGATCATCTTCTGTTCAGGGTGTTTTCTGCCGCCATGCGGCGGAACATTGATCACCGAGCCTTCCAGGAGCTTCAGCAATGCCTGTTGGACCCCTTCGCCCGAAACATCCCGTGTGATGGAGGGGTTGTCGCTCTTCCTGGCGATCTTGTCGATCTCATCAATAAAGACAATCCCCTTTTCGGCGGCTGCCAGGTTATAGTCGGCAGCCTGAAGAAGCCTTGAGAGTATGCTTTCAACATCCTCACCCACATAACCTGCTTCTGTCAGCACTGTTGCATCAGCTATGGCAAAAGGAACATTGAGCATCCTGGCAATGGTCCTTGCCAGCAGGGTCTTTCCTGTGCCGGTCTCACCCACCATGATGATGTTCGACTTTTCGATATCCACGCCATCTTCATCCCTGGGCTGGTCAATCCTTTTATAGTGATTGTAAACAGCAACCGACAACACTCGCTTGGCCGTTTCCTGCCCTATCACATACTGATCCAGGTAATCCTTGATCTCTCTCGGGGTCCTGAGGGACAGCGGCGTGACCTTATGTTCCTTGATATGGGCAAATTCTTCATTCAGAATATTCTGCGCCTGCGTAATACAGGCATCACAGATATGGGCATTAATTCCTGCAATGAGGACATTTACCTCCGAACGTTCCCTTCCGCAGAAGGAGCACTTGTGTTGTTCAGTTGCCATGACCTAATATATTCGCTATTTTTCGTTCTTGACAAGGACTTCGTCTATCATTCCGTACTTTTTGGCCTCTTCGGCTGTCATCCAGTAATCCCTGTCACTGTCCTTCCAGATCTTCTTATACGTCTGTCCGGAATGTTTGGCTATGATTTCGTAAAGTTCTTTTTTGAGCTTCATGATCTCACGGGCTGTGATCTCAATGTCGGAAGCCTGTCCCTGGGCGCCTCCCATGGGCTGGTGGATAAGTATCCGTGAGTGTGTCAGGGCGGTCCTTTTGCCCTTTTCACCTGCACTTAACAACACGGCGCCCATCGATGCGGCTATTCCCGTGCAAATGGTTGCCACATCCGGTGAAATATACTGGATGGTGTCATATATTCCCAGGCCCGCATACACGGATCCCCCGGGTGTGTTAAGGTAGATCTGGATATCCTTGCTGGAATCCACCGACTCGAGGAACAAGAGCTGCGCCTGAATAATGTTTGCCACGTAATCGTTGATAGGAACCCCCAGGAAAATGATACGGTCCATCATCAGCCTGGAGAAAACATCCATGGTTGCAATGTTTAACTGACGTTCCTCGATAATGGTAGGGGATATGTAATTGCCCACCAGTGAAGAGTACTGGTCGTATGCAAGACTGCTTATGCCCCTGTGCTTAGTGGCATAATTACGAAATTCGTCTTTATTCATCTGTATTCTTTTTATTGAGTTCTTTAACTATTTCTGTGAATTCGTCGTAGCTGACCTTTTTCTTGTCCAGCTTTACCGATTCTTTTAAGAGATCCTTAAGCTTTTCCTCGTGGAGTTGGTTATGGATCTTCTCCTTTTCCTCCTTGTTCTCAAGAACAGAGTCGATTATCGAGTTGAGCCTCTTTTCGCCCTCCTCGTCTTCAGCCTGCATGGGCATCTGGCTCAGGAAATATCTTTTCACCACATCCCTTATCTCCTCTTCCTCTACCTTCAGCCCCTTTTCTTTGGTAATCTTGCTTTCGAGCAGTTGCCATTTGAACGACTTGAGGTAATCGGAAAATTTTCCTTCCAATTCCTTTTCACTTCCTACTTCCTTGTCGTTTTCAAGTATCAACCTTTTCAGAAAATCTTCAGGCAATGGTATTTCAATCTCTTTAACGAGTTTTTCGATAAGATGGTTCATAAAAAGTCTGTCAGATTCAGGCTCAAAAGATCTCCTGATGCTCTCTTCTACCTTTTCACGGAATTTCTCCTCGGTATCGCAATCTTCCCCAAAGGCTTTCTTGAAAAGCTCTTCGTTCATTTCCGCAAGCTCCTGGCGGGTGATCTCGGTAATGGTGAAGTTGAAATCAGGCACTTCGTCGCCCACCTCTTCGGTTTGCTTTCCTATCATGTAGGCTGTTTCAGTCTTGTTCTCTGTGGCTTCCAAAGGATTAAAAGTAATGGTATCCTCTTTTCCTGATCCGATGAAATTTTTCTTTATATCTTCTTTTTTGATGGTGTTAACGGCTATTGCGGTCCTCTGGTTTATGCCATCTTCCCTGATGTTTCCCTCTTCATCAAGCTCGGTGAGCTCTCCCTGTATAACGTCATCTTCACCAATCTTTTCGGGTTGGCTTTGCGATCCGAGCTGTGTGCGGATGTTTTTGATCTGTTCTTCGATCATTTCATCCTTTGGCTCGATCTGGTAATAGTCGACCTTCATTTTATCGTCAAGGGTGAAATCGATATCAGGTGCAAGTCCTATGTCGAAATAAAAAGTAAAGTCTCCCCAGTCATCGAAATTCACGTCCTGTTCCTTTTCTTTGCTGGGTAGGGGGTTTCCTATTACATTAAGGTCATTATCAACAATGTACCTGGTCATGCTCTCCGAAAGCAGTGAATTGACCTCCTCTGCCAGGACTGCCTTACCATACATTTTCTTGATCATCCCGAAAGGGACTTTTCCGGGCCTGAAACCGGGCATTGACGCCTTTCTCTGCTGATCTTTCAGTAATTTGTTTACCTTTTCCTCGTAATCATCCTTTGCAATTTCAAGGGTGATCGTAGCTGTTAAGTCTCCTGTGTTTTCTCTGGTAATGTTCATTCTCTTCTGATTAATCCTTCGTTTTGAACAAAAAAAAAGTGCGGATGAAGGGACTCGAACCCCCACGCCTTTCGGCACTAGATCCTAAGTCTAGCGCGGCTACCAATTACGCCACATCCGCATCGCTGGCCCTTTTTACATCAGGGCGACAAGCCGGGGCATTAACCCCTTTATAATCTGATAAATAAGAATATATAGTAACAATTTGCAAATATACAAAATGTCTGTCAGTTGTCATGACCGGCTTGATCAATTTCCATACCACTCTGGGCAGATATAAAGAAGGCTTTTTTTATAACCGTTATAAATTGCCCATACATAACATAATAATGGTAATTACCGTTAAATAGATCAACATCCCAAAATGCTTGAGAAAACCATCCTTCTGAAAACAGAATGAAAAAGAACAGGCTATAATAGTTAACAACACCCTGTTCATTTGTGACAGAAGTAAAAAAAGGAATCAACAAGTAAAATCATATATTTGTCAGTCGATTTTGCGTTTTAGGAACGGAGAAGATAAGCTTCCGGATGTTATTGAACCAAAGAACCAAATTACTCACAGTACTAACAATACTGCTACTTTGCTCAGCAGAAAGCCGTTCCCAGCAATTACTGGGCCTTGTAAACAGCAACTTTGCCGGATCGAACAGTACTCTTATAAATCCTTCACAGCTTAATTCCTCCAAGCTGTATATGGATATTAACCTTGTGACCTTCGACTTTTTTACTGATAACGATTTCCTGCATATTCATGCGGGTGACTACAGCTTTGCAGAGTTCCTGAAAAGGGACCCTCAGTTTCCAGAATACGGTCCCGACGCTCTCCCGTTCGACAGGTACGACAATACCACGAACAAGAATGTTTTTGTGCAGGTACTCGCCAGGGGCCCTTCTTTTTTCCAGAACAGGGGAAAGCACTCGTACGGCCTGCATACAGGGGTAAGGGTATTGAGTTCGGTAGGCCAGGTACCTTATGAAATAGGGAATTTTGGGTACTTCGGGCTTGATTATGAACCCCAGCATAACATCAACTACGACGATTACGACTTCTATGCCAACAGTATTGCCTTTGCTGAAGTTGGCGCTACCTATAGTTATTCAACGATCAAATACGGATTTGATGAAATTGATATTGGCATAACCGCCAAGGCGCTCTTTTCCTATACCGGCGCTTATGCTTATATCAACAATATCAACTATATAATCCCGAACGATTCCACTGCCAATATCAAGAACCTTAATGTGGAAGCGGGATATTCCCTCCCTCTTGATTATGAGAACAACGATTTCCCGGGTAACACGGATTTCATAAAAGGCACCGGTTTCGGGTTCGATCTTGGTATAACCTATCAGAGAAAGGTGAGGACCTACCAGAAAAAAAGGTATGACAAGTTGTGCCACCAGAGGTATATAGATTACAAGTACAAAATAGGCTTTTCACTTCTCGATATTGGTTATGTGAGGTTTACCAAAAATGCACAAAACCACACTTTTGAAGACGTGAACCGCTATTGGAACAATATTGACACCCTTTCTTATTTCAACATGAACCAACTGGTGCGCGATTTCAACGAAGTGTTTTACGGTGTGCCCGATGCATCTTACCGGGGAGATGTCATGACTATGTTCCTGCCTGCTGCCTTCAGTGTGCAGGCCGATTATCACTATTATCGTAACTGGTATATTAACGCCACGCTGGTACATCCATTACCCGTTTCCAAATCAATGATCGTAAGGCCTTCCCAACTGGCAGTTACTCCACGATATGAAACCCCTGCATTTGAGGCTGCAATCCCTGTCTCTCTTTATAACTGGAGGCATCCCAGAATTGGTGTGGCCATCCGTTATCATTTCATTACCGTGGGCACCGACAAGCTGGGAGGGTTCTTTGGTTTATCTGATTTTACGGGGATGGATTTTTACTTTTCGGTCAAGCTGAATTTTAGCAAAGGCAACTGCAAGTTTTTTAATCGTTTCATGCCCTGCCAGAACTTTGAATATGGCCTGCCCGGGCAATAATAAGCATCACCGCGATAATTTTATTTTTTACGTGCATCCAGTCTAAATAGGTCGATTTTAACATTTATCCTGTATTACATCTCTGAACTTTACTGATCAATTATCATATAGATTTTCTAAGAAATTTGGTGGTTTGAAGAAAATCCTGATCATAATTCTCCTACTCGGCTGTAATGTGTCCTGGGCGCAAAGTATGTTCGGTCTCGTGTCGGGCAATTACGCCGGATCCAACGGCATTTACCTCAACCCTTCATCCATTGCCAACAGCAAGATCAGGTGGGATATCAACCTGTTTTCTGCCAACGCTTTTGTCTTCAGTAATTATTTCTACCTGCCAAAAAGGCAGGCAGGCTTTTTCAGTATAGTTTCAGGCGATTACACCTTTCCGCATTATCCGAAGCCTTTCGGGGTAGGGGAGAGAAATATTTACGTGTACTATAAGGACAAAACACCAAAAAATGTTTTTTCCGATGTGAAGGTCATAGGGCCGTCGTCCATGTTCCGCCTCGGGGATCATACTTTTGCCGTACATACTGCTGCCAGAGTTATGTCGTCGGCCAACAACGTTCCTTACGACATCGCCAATTTCTCCTTCTTTACCATGGATTACTCCCCGCAGCACAATAAGAATTTCAAGCGCGACAATTATTCAATAGCCGCCATGTCGTGGGCTGAGTTGGGATTCTCCTATGCAACCATGGTGAAGCGTTCTTTTTACCACAGATGGGCGGCCGGGGTTACTGTCAATCTTTTGTTTGGTAACAACGGTTCTTATATCAACGGTGGAAAAACAGATTACATCGTCTTCAACGACAGCATAATGACTGTGAACGAGCTGAACGGGGAGATCGGGATGGCGCTGCCATTGAATTACAGGACCAATGAACTGGAACTTACCAGCAACCTCCTGAAGGGTTTCGGGTTTGGGATAGACCTGGGCATGACCTATTATTTTGCGGAAAAGGGTAACAGGCGGCCGCTTAAAGACGGGGCATACCAGAAGAAGTACGAGCCTTATACCTTTAAGCTTGCAGTTGCAGTTCTTGACCTGGGATTTGTAACCTTCAACGACCAGGCACAGAAGCACGTGCTCGACAAGGCAAGACGGGAACTTATCAATGTTCAGCAAATGGAGTGGGACAACCTGGCAACGGAGCTAAGGCAAATAAGTGAGCTCTTTTACAATGACCCGGATGAAACACTCGTTGCTGATAACTTCCGGGTTTACCTCCCGACACGGCTGACTGTTAATGCCGACTATAAGCTTAAGGAATGTTTCTACCTCGGTGGGATTTTCGTAGCTCCATTAAGGTTTATGAATAACCAGATAAGGCAGCCTTTTACGCTTGCCGCCATTCCGAGGTACGAAACCAGGTACTTTGAAGTAAGTATGCCTGTATCTTTGTATGAATGGAAATTCCCAAGAATAGGCTTTTCCGTAAGGATACACGACCTGACCATCGGGACCGACCGGCTGGGGGGCTTCCTGACCAGCCAGGACTTTACCGGGATGGATTTCTATATCTCCTACAAGATCAATTTTAACGGCCATACATCCCGCTGGCAGAGGGTCAGGCCCTGCGCTTTCCAGTAGCCTTCACGCTGCCAGCTTAACGTCCAGGGCGTCCCGCAGACCGTTCCCCACTGTCATGAACGCAAGCACAAGTAGCATTATGGCCAGCCCGGGGATAATTGCAAGATATGCAGCATCAAGAATTATGAAGGGGTAATTTTCCTTGATCATCATGCCCCAGGATGGAGTGGGGGGCTGAACACCTATACCAAGGAAGCTCAGGCCTGCCTCGATAAGGATGGCAGATGCGAAATTCGCTGCTGCAATAACTATCAGGGGACTTATGATATTTGGTAAAATATGCCGTGTAATGATCCTGATACTTCCAAATCCCAGCGCCCTCGCCGCTTCCACAAATTCTTTCTCCCTGATACTGAGTATCTGGCCGCGGGTCACCCTCGCTGTTTCCACCCAGGTGGTCAGTCCCACGGCAATAAATATCTGCCATATCCCTTTTCCCAGGGCAAAACTTATGGCAATGACCAGGAGCAAGGTAGGGATGCTCCAGACCACATTGATGAGCCATACCACGAACTGATCGATTAACCCTCCGAAAAAGCCGCCGGCAGAGCCTATGATAAGCCCAACTGTTATGGATATCAATACCGAAATGAAGCCTACCGATAAACTGATCCTGGTGCCCAGGAGTAACCTGCTCAGGATATCCCTGCCGAACCGGTCGGTACCCAGCAGGTAGGTGCGCTGCATGATATTTTCTTCGCTGATACGTTCCCTCAGCTCTGCTAATTCATAAACTCTCTTCTTACCGGCTTCACTATGCACTATCACCACACTGCCATCATGGGAATATTGGAGTTCATTTAAAGGAAAGAGCACATCAACAAGCAAAAGGCTGTCTTCAGGGACTCTTGCGTACTCGTCTTCTCCACAGGTTCTGAAGTATATGTATTCATTCCCGAACCTGTAATCACTTATGGGAATGTTCCGGTACAAGGATTGCCTGCCAAAGATCATGGTGTAGAGAAACCCCTTTTGCTTTATTTCAATGTTTTTTCTCAGCTTAAGCATGGTCACGCTGAACCCCGGCTTTTGCATCGAGATCTCAAGATGTTGCTCATTGGCGAAAGGCGTTTTATCAGGGGTGACCAGGTACCCCAGAATAGCTATGAAGGCACAGAAAATTATGTAGATCAGTGCTGCGACCGATAATTTATTCTTCCTGAAGCGCTTCCAGGCAAGCCTGTTGAGCGAGCCTGATGCCAGGTATTCTCTTTTCCTGAATATCCGCAGCCTGTTAAGCATTTTTGCAACCTGTTCTGTGGACTTCAAAATTAAACCTTTTGATCAATAAAATGATCAACCGTTCCTTCTGTAGTGTAGGAAGTTTATTTGATCCTTGATCCTTTTTAAGAAATTGATTTTTATCGTATATTTGCACCGCCAAAATGGTGGATGTAGCTCAGCAGGTTAGAGCATCGGATTGTGGTTCCGAGGGTCGTGGGTTCGAGTCCCATCTTCCACCCGAAGCTATCGAAGAGTCGGTAGCTTTTTTTGTAACGGTACGGCATCATCAGGACGGTTGCCCGGAAAAAGGTATACAGGCCTGATTTCATAACACCGTTGGAAATAGCTATTTTTGCAACCTGAATAATTAATATTGCGAGATGTTTGAAGGATTACAGGATAAATTAGAACGATCGTTTAAAATACTGAAGGGCCATGGCCATATCACTGAGATCAATGTGGCCGAAACCTTGAAAGAGGTGCGCAAAGCCCTTCTCGATGCCGACGTGAGCTACAAAATTGCCAAAGAGTTCACAGAGGAGGTCAAGGAGGAAGCGCTAGGTCAGAAGATACTCACGGCAGTTTCCCCCGGCCAGTTGATGGTCAAGATTGTGCGCGACAAGCTTGCCGAGCTGATGGGAAGCGAGAAAGAAGATATCAATATCGAAGGCAGCCCGGCGGTGATCCTTATTGCAGGCCTCCAGGGTAGCGGTAAAACTACCTTTTCGGCCAAGCTGGCCAATTATCTTAATTCAAAAAAAGGTAAATCACCCCTGCTTGTTGCAGGCGATGTTTACCGTCCTGCCGCTATTGATCAGCTCAAGGTGCTTGGAGAACAGATCAACGTTGAAGTTTACCACGAGCCGGAAAACAAAGATCCTGTTAAGATTGCCAAAAATGCCATAAGCCAGGCAAAGCAGGATGGTAAGCAGGTTGTGATCATCGATACCGCCGGCCGACTTGCCATTGATGAAATGATGATGAATGAGATATCATCCATTAAGAGCTCGGTAGATCCGCATGAGACCCTTTTCGTGGTCGACTCCATGACCGGTCAGGATGCTGTCAATACGGCGAAGGCATTCAACGACAGGCTCGATTTCGACGGGGTGGTCCTTACCAAGCTGGATGGGGATACCCGGGGTGGTGCAGCGCTCACGATCAAGGCCGTGGTAGATAAACCCATCAAATTCATCGGTATCGGTGAAAAGATTGATGCCATTGACCTTTTTTATCCTTCCAGGATGGCCGACAGGATCCTGGGCATGGGCGATATCGTGTCACTTGTTGAAAAAGCACAAGAACAGTTTGATGAGCAGGAAGCCAAGCAGATACAGAAAAAAATTGCCAAAAACCAGTTCAATTTCGATGACTTCCTGAACCAGATCAAACAGATAAAGAAAATGGGGAATGTCAAAGACCTTATGGGAATGATCCCCGGTATGGGCAAAGCCCTGAAAGGTGTTGACCTTGACGATGATGCCTTTAAGGGTATTGAGGCCATCATCTATTCAATGACCCCCGAAGAGAGGAACAATCCCAAGATACTTAACGGCTCCCGCAGGAAAAGGATAGCAAACGGCAGTGGTACCGATATTCAGGAAGTGAACAGGCTGATAAAGCAGTTCAACGAAACTTCCAAAATGATGCGGATGATGTCAGGCGGCAAGGGCAAGGGCAAGAACATGGCCCAGTTGATGCAAAGAATGAAGAATACCCCCGGTATGCGATGATCAACCTTAACAGGCTTGCTATATGGAATTGATTGACGGAAAAAAAATTGCAGCGGAAATTAAAATGGAGATAAAGAAAGAGGTCTCCGGAATGATCGATAACGGCCTGGATGGACCACACCTTGCTGCTGTGCTGGTTGGTGAAGATGCTGCGAGCCAGACCTATGTCAGAAGCAAGGAGAAAGCCTGCCGGGAAGCGGGCATCATTTCATCAGTTTATAACCTGCCGGGAAACACCACCCGGAAAGAACTGCTCGAAACTATTGATTTCCTGAACAACGATCCTGAGGTGGATGGCTTCATTGTGCAACTCCCACTCCCTGGTCATATTGACGAGGACACAGTGATACAGCAGATCAGGCCCGAAAAGGATGTTGACGGTTTCCACCCCGTGAATATCGGAAGGATGGTGCTCGGACTGCCGGCCTATATCTCCGCCACACCCTTCGGTATCCTGAAACTGATGGAAAGGTCAGGGATCGAAACAGAAGGAAAGCACTGTGTGGTTGTGGGCAGGAGCAACATTGTAGGTACCCCGGTCAGCATACTCCTATCAAGGAAATCCAAAACCGGCAACGCCACTGTAACCCTTTGCCACAGCAAAACAAAAGACCTTGAAGAAATAACAAAAACCGCTGATATACTGATAGCCGCCATAGGAAAAAAAGAGTTTATTAAGGCAGATATGGTAAAGAAAGATGCTGCGGTCATTGATGTAGGTATCCACCGAGTGCCCTCCGACAAAACCAAATCAGGCTACAGACTGGTCGGTGATGTCGATTTTGACGAAGTATCGAAGGTGGCAGGTCATATAACACCTGTGCCCGGAGGTGTGGGGCCCATGACTATAGTCTCTTTGCTGAACAACACACTTATGGCTGCCCGTAAAGAAATCTATTCTTAGGATATGAGAAGTTTTTCACAATTATTCCTGCTAACCATTTTTGTTGCTTTAATTCCCTTCACACTGATATCACAGGATGATGATCTGACTGTGAGCAATACCTACATGCATGAGCAAGTGATATTCGGAGATCTTACCCCGGAAGCAATATTGCCGAAGGACCTGAAAGAGACATCAGGCCTTATATTCTGGAGGAACAGCCTCTGGACTCATAACGACAGCGGGGGAGACCCTGTTATTTTCAGGGTTGATACAGCTACCGGAAACATCCTGCAGAAGATCACTCTGAAAGGGGCAACCAACCGTGACTGGGAAGACATTACACACGATGATCAATACATCTATGTAGGTGATTTTGGCAACAATTCCGGCAACAGGAAAGACCTGAAGATCTACAAGTTAAACAAGGACGACGTCCCTGAAAGCGGCGATGCTTCCGTTGAAACCAGGAAGATCATTTTCAGCTTCTCCGACCAGCGATCGTTCGACAATGATAACAGGGAACACGATTACGATTGTGAATCGATGATCTCTTTTAACGAGAACCTCTATCTTTTCTCAAAGAACTGGATTAACGGTAAGACCAGGATGTACAGGCTCCCGAAGGATCCCGGCGATCATGTTGCCGAAGTGCTGGGTTCGCTGGATGTGGATGGATTGGTAACGGCTGCTGATATAAACCCCCGGGGTGACAGGATCGCATTGCTGGGCTACAGGAATTTTTATCCCTTTATTGTTCTGATTAAGGGTTTTGAAGGGGACAGCTTCCTGGAGGGTAAAATGCAAAAGCTGGACTTCCCGTTCGAAGGCGGGGTGCAGACGGAAGGCGTTGCCTTTGCCGACAGCACCCGACTGATGATATCCTGTGAAGAGCTCAAGACCGAACCTCAGGTCTTTTCTTATGATACCTGGAAATGGGAGGAGATGGAAGGGGATGGTCTTGAACCATCCATACTTGATAACTGGGACCTTACGCTGGTCAAGAAAAAAAGAAAGGGGATCCGTTTTATTGCAGTTGACCTTACTGCCATGCGCGGTAGTGTGTTTTCCGTCGGTATTGAAACCCTTACAGGAAAAGCGATGACCTTTCCCGGTTATACTTTCGACAGGCATATGGGTAAGAACTACCTGGAGCTTGACGTATTCCCCTTCAATGTATCACATTACAAAGTGTTTATTGGAAACGGAAGTGCAAGGTCGGAGAAAGAAATTTTTGTTGATTGACATTGACCAGAGAAGAGGAAATATTACTTGAACAGGGTAAATTGCTGCCCCTGATGGAAGACTTCTATACCATCCAGGGCGAGGGCTACAACACCGGCAAGCCTGCCTATTTCATCAGGCTGGGCGGCTGTGATATGGGCTGCTCCTGGTGTGATGTAAAAGAATCGTGGAATGCTGACCTTCATCCGCTGACCCCGGCCGATAAAATAATAGAAAGGGCTGCCTCACATCCGGCTAAGGCCGCAGTAATTACAGGTGGGGAGCCTGTGATGTACAACCTTGAATATCTAACTTCAGGATTGAAAAAGAAAGGGATTAAAACCTTTATCGAAACCTCGGGAGTAAAGCCGCTAACCGGTAAATGGGACTGGATCTGTCTCTCTCCCAAAAAGGGCAGCCTCCCTGTTGACGACTATTATTCATTTGCCAGTGAGCTCAAGGTGATAATCTGTAACGAGAAGGACCTGACATGGGCCGAACTTAATGCGAAAAGGGTGCATGGCAACTGCCTCCTGTACCTCCAGCCCGAATGGAGTTTGGCTGATGAAGTGCTCCCGGTGATCATAGAATATGTGAAGAAAAACCCGAAATGGAATGTTTCCCTGCAGAGCCATAAATACATGAGCATACCCTGACGGGAGGTTTTACCGTTCTAATAATAATGTTCAGCCTGAAAAATACCCCAAACATATTTCCACCACCGGTTACAATGGTGCTCTTTCTCACTGTAGTGCTTATTCTGCTTTATGTGTCCGGTGTAAAGGCACAGGTCGGATCCCTTTCCGAAAGGGACATGAAAAAATTCGAGGAAGCAAAAGCACTCTATTTCGATAGGAACTTCAAGGGTTCCGAGAAGATCCTGGATAAGATCCTGGCATCAAACGAAAGTTTTGTTGAGGGATACTTCTTACTCGGGGATATCAAAATGGAAACCGGCAAACCGGAAGAGGCTTCTGAAGCTTATAAAAAGGTTGTCAGCTCCGATTCCACTTCCTATCCGGTAGTGCATAAGCTCATTGCATCTGCCGAATTTGCAATGATGGATTACGGGGAGGCCGCGCAATTCTATGAAAAGTACCTGCGGCTTTCAGGTCCCACAGCAGGTGAGACTGAAAATATCAAGGAAAAGCTTGAGATATGCCGTTTCCGGCTCAAACTGATCAACAACCCTGTTGTTTTTGAACCCGTGAACCTTGGTCCGGAAGTGAACACGTCCGATGATGAATATATCAACACGCTAACAGCCGACGAACAGCAGATATTCTTCACAAGGAGAAGCAAATCAAAGGTTGAAGGATTCAGGCAGTATGTGGAGGACTTTTACTTCTCGGAAATAAGCAACGGTAAATGGCAGAAAGCCATGCTGCTTGGTTCTCCGGTCGACAGTCGTGGCGACGCAGGTGCTATGAGTGTCTCACCCGGCGGAAGGACCATGTTTTTTACCTCTTGTTACAGGACAGACAGCTATGGCAGTTGTGACCTTTACAGGGCTGAAAGAAAAAGGTCGCGATGGTCGAAGCCGGTGAACCTGGGTGAGAAGATCAATACTGAGCTCTGGGATTCACAACCGTCTGTTTCACCAGATGGACAGACTTTGTTTTTTGCCAGCAACAGGAAAGGCGGGTATGGCAGTTCCGATATCTGGATGGCCGAATTACAGGACGACGCAAGCTGGGGCAAAGCCGAAAACCTTGGTGCATCCATCAATACCGATGGTTCTGAAATGGCGCCGTTTATTCATTTCGATAACAAGACGCTGTATTTTTCCTCGAACGGGCATATGGGTATGGGTGGAGCCGACCTGTATTATGTCAGGAAAGATAGCAGTGGCCGGTGGGGTGAACCTGTTAACATGGGCTATCCACTCAACACTTATTATGATGAACTCGCAGTGATCGTCAATGCCACGGGCGATAAAGGATATCTTTCAGCCGTGAGGAAGGAAGGGTATGGGAATTACGACCTGTACGAATTCCGGTTGCCTGAAAAAGCCCTGCCGGATCCTGTAACTTACATGAAAGGAACGATTTACGATGCAGTGACCAACGAAACACTTGAAGCTGCGTTCAGGCTTATTGATCTTGAAGATGGTGATACAACCATGTCGGCCACCTCTTCTGAAGAAGGTGAGTTCCTTGTTTGCATACCCACCGACAGGGATTACGCCCTTCATGTTTCAAAAGATAAATACCTTTTTCACTCCGAACATTTTGCCCTTAGGGGAATTCACGAGGTCTCTGATCCTTATCTGATGGATGTGTACCTGCAGCCCATAGATACCGGTAAGGTTATGGTGCTCAAGAATGTTTTCTTCGGTTTCGACAAGTACACACTGAAGCCTGAATCGAAGGTGGAGCTTGAAAAACTGGTTTCTTTCCTTGAGCAGAATGGTGAAATAACCATTGAAATAGGCGGACATACCGATTCAACCGGTACCCGGGAGTATAACCTGGAGCTTTCAACCAAAAGGGCCGGTGCTGTTATGGAGTACATCACGACACAGGGGATCGCACCGGAAAGAATGACAGCCCGGGGTTATGGCTTTTCAAGGCCCGTGGCCTCAAATAAGACAGAAGAGGGGAGGGCGCTGAACCGCAGGACAGAGGTAAAAGTAACGGGTGTCAGACGGTAAATCTTTTCAATACTGATCTCTTGTATATCGCGCTCAGGATAGCACTTCTCGACATCATAAAAATCAGCATTGAGAACCACAGGCCGTGGTTGTCAAAATATTTTAAACCAAGTATGCTGGTTGGAAGGAAAATCACAACTGTTGCAATTATCATTGCGTTCCTCATGGCAGCGGTTGCTGTTGCCCCGGCGTACACACCGTCCCAAATGAAAGCTGCAAAGGAAACCACCGGAATAAAACCTATCCAGGGCAAATATTCTCTTGATAATTCAATAAGATCAGGGTTGTCGGTAAGTATCCTGAGTATGTATTTCCCGGTAAAAACGTAAACAAGTGTGAAACCGGCTGCGATACCGATGCCCCAGTAAAACAATAGTTTTAACACCCTGGTGAAATTATCGCGCTGGCCGGCGCCAATAAACCTGCCCGACAAGGCCTCGGCAGCATTGGCATACCCGTCGATGAAATAAGAAAATATAAAGAGGAATTGCAGCAACAGGGTGTTCACGGCAAGCACAGTATCATTTATACCTGCCGATTTTGAGGTGAAATATGCAAAGACGATAAGGAGCAGGAGGGTGCGTATCATTATGTCCCTGTTGACAAGGAAGAATTTTTTGAGGTCGGGCCATACCAGTACCTGCTTAAGTTTCCAGTAAATTGAAAATTCCCTGTATTTTTTTACAAACAGGATGATGCCAAGAATCAGTCCTGAATACTGGGCAAGCACGGTTCCCAGTGCCACTCCGTCGGATTTCATCCCCAATACCAGTACAAAGAGCAGGTTAAAACCTATATTCAGAATGTTTACAGTAATAGCAAGGGCCATCGGGTACCTGGCATTCTGCATCCCCAGGAACCAACCCGACAGGGCATACAGCCCTATGGTTGCGGGGGCTGCGTAGATCCTTATGTAAAAGTAAGAAGAAGCAAGGCTTTCCACTTCAGGGCTTGCCTCGAGCAGCAAAAAGCTCACCCTGGCAATGGGCACCTGGAGAATCCATATCAGCACTGCGGATGAAAGAGCCACACCTGCCGCCCTGGCAAATATTAACGACATTTCAGCCTTCTTCCGGGCCCCGTAAGCCTGTGCGGTCAAGCCGCTGGTGCCCATCCTGAGAAAACCGAACCCCCAGTATATAAAATTGAAAATAATTCCGCCGATGGCAATGGCGCCTATGTAAACCTCCGATTCAAGGTGCCCCAGAACGGCAAGGTCGACCATGCTCAGCAAAGGTACCGTGATGTTGCTGATCACATTGGGTAGGGCAAGATCAAGTATCTTCCTGTTCAAAATTTATAGATCAGTCAATAGGGAAGAAATCTTTCTTGCTTACACCGCAAACAGGGCAGAACCAGTCGTCAGGAATGTCTTCAAAGGCTGTTCCCGGAGCTATGCCTGAGTGAGGGTCACCTTCATCAGGGTCATAAATGTAACCGCATACTGCACATTGGTATTTTTTGGGTTCTGCCTTTGTTCTTTCTTCAGGCTCCTCTTCTTTTCCCTTCTCTATGTATTGCTTTTCAAGCTTATCGCCAACATAGGTGGGCGAGTTTTTCGGAGAAAGCCCTTTGATTACATCACGATAATAGGAATAGGTAAGCGAGACTTTGCTGTCATCCAGGATCGCAGCATCAACCACCCTCCCGATGAACAGTACATGGGTCCCTGTGTCCACTCTCTGTTCAAGCTCACATTCAATGTAAGCGAGCGTTTTATCAAGTAGTATGGGAGTGCCCGTCTTCCCGGTCTTATAGTTTGCCTTCTCGAATTTACTAACTTCCCTGCCCGACTTGAACCCCCAGGGGCCAAGGAAATCAAGGTCCACATCCTTTTCAAGGACTGAAATGGTAAAGGCCTTGAATTTTTCTATATATTCTGTTGTAAGGTTATCCTTATGGCTGGCCACTGCGAACCTGGGAGGGTCGGCAGTGATCTGGAAAACCGAATTAGAAACATGCCCGTTGTTACTTTTCTCATCTCCGGCGCTCACAACATAAAGCCCGTAGGTAATCTTAAAAAAGGTAGTAATATCCACTTTGAAAGAAATTTTTAATTGGTTTTGTATTGCAAATTAAAATAAAAAATGGGATACCCCGCAGGATATCCCATTTTGCATTTGCCTACTGTAACCATCAACCTTTGATCCAGTCAACTATCTTATCATCGAAGGGCTTTACACCCGGTGTGGCAAAATCCACAAGGTTCCCGTCCTCATCTATCATGTATTTCTGGAAGTTCCATTTTACTTTGGAATCCATCTTGCTATTCTTCTCAGCTTCTGTAAGCCATTCATACAAAGGATGCATGTCTTTGCCCTTTACCGATATTTTGGCCATCATCGGAAATGTCACGCCATAATTTATCGTGCAGAATTCCTTGATCTGCTCGTTGGTGCCAGGTTCCTGTCCCATAAAATTATTGGCCGGGAAACCGACAATGGTAAAATCATCCCCTCCGTAAGTTTCAAAAAGTTTTTGAAGGTCTTCGTACTGTGGTGTGTATCCGCATTTTGATGCGGTGTTTACAACCAGCACTTTCTTGCCCTTCAATTGAGCAAGGTCGTATTCACTACCGTCAATGGTGGTCACCTTGAAATCGTGAAAGTTCTTCATTTGATTGTTTTGTGCATTTAAGTTTACCTGCAAACCAAAAACAATAACTGCGATCAGTGTGATTGTCTTCATCATATTTGAATTTACCATAGAAACAACTTCAGGCCTGCAATGTTCATGGCTACTGATAAATAGAGCGGCCGGGGCAAAACGATCTTCGATATAAATACTACTTTTGCATATTCACTCGAATGGTAAGGTTTTCGCTACCGGAACTCAACGCACAGGAAAAACGGGCTTTTCGTCTGCATTTTTTTTACCAGGTCATGCAGGGTGTAATCCTTGGTGTGCTGGCCATGAATGAGTTCGTGTTTATCAAAAGCCTGCAGGGGACCAATTATCAACTTGGTTTCCTTTTCCAGTTCAGCATGATCGTTTTCACTTTCCTTATAGTGTTCAATGAACTCAGGAAAAGGATCAAAAACAAGCGGAAAATGCTGAGGGTAGTGGGGCTGGTAACCCGTCTGCCGCTTCTTTTGATATTCTTTTTTCCCGTAAGCCAGGAGGAATTCACTTCAAGCCATTTTTATCACTACATATTCCTCGGGATCTTCCTGATCTATTATTTAGGAAATATTATGATCTTTCCGGCCATCAATGTGCTGCTTAAGACCAACTACCGCCACGAAAACTTCGGTAAGCTGTATAGCTACACAACATCTATCAACAAGCTGGTGACCATGGCTACGATCTTCTTTTACGGGCTGCTGCTTGATATCGACAATTATGCTTTTACCTATGTCATACCACTGGCAGGTATTATGGGTTTAACTGCGGTCTTTGCCCTTTCCGGGATCGATTACAGCAGGATTGTGCAGACCCCGTCGGCAGGGTCGCTGAAAGATTCTGTGAGGACATCGGTTATGCGGATGGTGTCGATCCTGAAAAACAACAAGCCATACCTGCACTTTGAGATCGGGTTCATGTTCTACGGCTTCTCATTCATGATAACAGTGGTGATCATCAATATTTTTTTCGAGGATGGACTGGGCCTGAATTACACAAGTGTGGCCTTTTACAAGAATGCCTATAACATACTGGCCATAATCCTTTTGCCGTTTGCAGGCAAGCTTCTTGGAAATATTGATCCAAGGAAGTTTGCCTCGATAACTTTCGGTTCCCTGATGATCTATACCCTTTTCCTGTTGCTTACCGACCTGTTCCCTTACCATACGGTTGTATGGAATATTTCATTCTATCCGCTTTTAATCGTTGCCTTTTTGTTCTATGGGGTTTTTGCTGCCACCATGGTGCTTCTGTGGAACATCGGCTCGGCCTATTTTTGCCGGCCCGAAGAGGCCGACGACTACCAGTCGGTACACCTGTCATTAACAGGGATAAGGGCCATCGTAGCGCCTGTTTTCGGTGTTTTCTTCTATGAACAGCTCGGGTTCAGGGGGACTTTCATCCTTGCCATTGTTTCACTGGCAATATCTGTTGGACTAATGAGATGGTCGTACGACAGGGACAAAAAAAGACTGGCCAAGGGGGCAGGCAAGGCACCCGCAACGACAGGTTAGAGTTTTCTGCCGCACTTTTTGCAATAGCGGGCGTCCTCATCATGCTCTACGCTATGGCAGGAAGGGCATTCTTCCGGTTTTTCATCCGACATTCTTCTCACTTTTGATATTTCCACCGAGATTATGCCTGTTGGGACAGCTATTATTGAATAACCAATGATCATAATAATGGAGGCGATCATTTTTCCAAGTGCTGTTTCGGGCGAAATGTCGCCATAACCCACTGTTGTTAAAGTGACAATAGCCCAGTAAATGCTTTCCGGGATGTTATCGAATCCATGCTCGGGCCCTTCGATGAGGTACATCATGGAGCCCATTATCACCACTATGGTAAGCACCGTCCAGAGAAATACGAAGATCTTGTGGCGGCTGTTCCTGAGCGATTGGGCCAGCTCACGGCCGGCACCCACGTAACGGGTCAGCTTCAGTATCCTGAATATCCTGAGAAGTCTCATTATCCTTATCACGATAAGGTACTGGCTGCCTACCAAAAAGATGCTGAGATAGGTAGGGAGAATGGCCAGGAAATCGATGATACCATAAAAACTGAAAATATACCGTGTCTTGGGTCTCCTGATCGTTATGATCCTTAAAAGGTATTCAAACGTGAACAAGATGGTAAAGAACCATTCTGCATATAAGAAATAAGTTCCATAACGGAGATTCAATACATGCACACTATCAAGGAAGACGATAAAAACGCTTATAAGGATGGAGATAAGCAGGATCTCATCGAATACCTTCCCGGCAAGGGTATCAGTTTGAAAAATGATCTTATACCATTTTATTCTCCAACGATTGCCTTTTTTCCGGTCAGAAACTGCCATTTAACTTTTAGTTTTCTCAGGATTCAACCAATTTACAATAATTCTTCAGAACTTCTCGAAGATACCCAGACCGAAAAGGGCAAAATCATACTTTACGGGGTCCACTGGGTCGAGTTGCCTCAAGACACCGGTCAGTTCTTCGACTGCCTTCCAGTCGTTTTGCTTTCTCTTCAATATCCCTAATTTCCTGGCAACTGAGCCTGAATGAATGTCGAGCGGGCAGTGAAGATCCGAAGGACTGACCCCCTTCCATATCCCGAAATCCACTCCATGATCATCCCTTCTTACCATCCACCTCAGAAACATGTTGATCCTTTTTGCAGTTGAGCCCTTCAGTGGGTCGGCAATGTGCTTCTTTGTCCGTGGAAGATGATCGAGCTCGAAAAAAATACCTTTAAAACAACTTATAACAGTGGCAATGTTGCTTTTGTTGAACAGCAGAAGATCTTCAAGTCCACCGTGGTTTCTGTATATGTTTTGTAACGACGTAAGAAAATAAATGCAGTCGTCACCATTGAAAGTCCTGTGATTAAAAGTCATAAAGGGCTTCAGGTCTGAAGGGGAGAAGCCTGAAATGAAATCATAGGGGCTGTTGTCCATCATTTCCAGGAGCTTTCTTGAATTGTTAAGGATGGTTACCCGCTGTCCCCAGGAAATAATTGCAGTGAGAAAACCGGATATCTCAATATCCTCTTTCCTTTTAAAGGAATGTGGAATTGAAACAGGATCGAGCTCAATAAAGTCGGGGTTGTTGTACTTCCTGTGCCTGCTTTCAAGTAACTCAATTATTTCCTTTGATAGATGCAATTTCCTTTTTATTGAAAATGTTGATAAAAATCAGCGGTAAAAGTAATTGAATACTTTTATTTTTGATCTGTCCAGATACAACCTGATGTTTCAGACACTCGAAAAGGTTTTTATTGTATTCCTGGTTGCCATAACAGGTATCTGGAAGGCTATACCCGTAGGATACCTGCTGAAACTCAATCCTGTGCTGGTAATGCTTGCTACCATTGCAGGGGCTTTTATCGGTGTTTTACTGATATACGGATTGGGCAAACAGATCAAAAAATACATATTGAAGCGGCTTGAAAAGAAAAGGAGGTTGCAAAAGAAATCAAAGAGGTTCAGCGCCATATTTGAAAAATACGGCCCCGCAGGTGTGGGACTCATCAGCACACTGATCTTCGGACCAAATGTCACGATGGCCCTGGGCCTTGTTATTGTAAGATCTGACAGGAAGCTTCTTTTCTGGACACTGGCCGGCACATTGATATGGTCGGTTATCCTGACACTTATTGCTTATAGCAGCATAGAATTATTCATTAAATTAACATCCAACTAAAAAGGTCAAAATGAACACAAAAGCCGAAATCGATTCAATACTGAACAGGAAAAAACTGGCTTTCGCAGGGGTTTCCGGTGATCCTAAGAAATTCAGCCGGGTAGTTTACAAAGAACTTAAGGATAAGGGATACGAACTCTACCCTGTCAATCCAAAGCTGGATGAAGTTGAAGGTGACAAATGCTACAGGTCTGTGTCTGATTTACCGGAAGATGTAAAATGGGGCATACTGATGACCCCTAAGGCATCCACCCCTGACGTATTAAAGGAAGCAATAGACAAGGGGTTCGAAAGCATCTGGATACAGCAGGGGGCACATTCCCCTCAGGCCCTGGAAATGGCTGAAAATACCGGGATCAAACTGGTTTATAATAAATGCATCATGATGTTCGCATCACCGGTGAAGGGGGTTCATGCCTTCCACCGTTTCCTGGCCAGGATCTTCGGAAAAGTACCCGCCTGACAGTCATCCGATGAATTGCTGTCAGACTGGTTGTAAGACTGACGTTTTGTAAGAAGCCGGTAAATTATTCATCGGATGACTAAATGATTGAAGAAACCTCAAGCCACAGGGTAGTCATCCGATGAATTGCCTTATTTTTTGGCCTTGATAGAGCAACCGATCGCCTTTGTTTCAGTTACTTCAGGCTTGTCGCCGTTAAGTAAGGCCATAACCGCATTCTCCACATACTTTTCGTCGGCGTCCGAGGCATCAGCGTAGTTATTATCAATAGCGCCGATATACTCAACCATCCAGCCCTTTTTGCCGTTGCTCAGTAAATAGATGTGAGGCGTGCGTGTAGCTCCGAATTCCGGATAAACAGTTTGTTCCTCGTCGAAAAGGTATGGGAAAGTATATCCCTTTTCTTTGGAACGCTTTTGCATGTTCTCAAAGCTGTCTTCTTCATATACGGCAGGATCGTTCGGATTAATGGCAATTACAGGGAAGCCTTTCTCTGCAAATTTCTCGTCGAGGTCCATAATCCGTTGCTCGTAAGCTTTGGCGTAAGGACAATGGTTGCAGGTAAAGATCACAATGGCACCCTTGGAGTCATCGTAATCACTGAGTGAAATCCAGGTATTGTCAACGTTCTTCAGTTTGAAGTCATCAACCTTATCACCTATCTCATATCCTTTGTTGCCTGCCATGACATAGGTTCCGGCAAGAAAGAACAGCACCAGTAAGAAAGCTTTATTCATCTTCATAGTTGTATAATTTTATATTAATGATTTTACAATTGATTCAAGTTCCGGGTAAGTGAATTCCTTTTCATAGAACATCCTTTCATCTCCTTTGTAAAAGAGGGTGGCAGGGATGGAACCGGTCCATTTCTCTTCAACCCTGTTTATCCAGGAATTGGCATCGGGGTCGTTCAGCATGATAACTTCCGACTTTAAATTTTTCTGATTGATGAAAGGGATAAGCTTCTTCTCTAGCTGGTTCCTGAAATCAAGACTGACCAGAAGCACCTTTACTTTTTGAGAGGAGAATTCACTGTTAATTTTTTCAAAGTAGGGCATTTCTTTTATGCAAGGCTTGCACCAGGAGGCCCAGAAATTTATGATGTAAAGAGTGTCATTATCTTTATAGAGCAATGGCTCAAAAGAGTCAAAATCGTAGATTTTTATGTTTTGTCCTTTCAGGCTGACTGTTTCGATCGACACAGCTTTTTTTACTGCTGTTTCCTTTTTTTTATCTCCAACTGACTTACAGGCTGTCAGCATTACAAAGGAAGACAATAAGAGCACTACAAATCTATTCATACCCAATTTGATTGATCACCTAAACAAGGGATGATCCCCCTTTGTTCATAATCTCACAGTGTAATTGTGTTGTGAAAAGCCAAAAGCCGGTTAAAAGCCCAGCAGGAATCCTGCCGCCCCAACAAGAATTCCAACTATAAGATTGATCCCTTTCATTGTGAAGAAGCTTCTTTTGGATTCTGCCAGAAGGGGTATTGCTCCATGGCCGTCCTGTACAACTGAATTGGCCAGGAGGATTGAAAATGGGATATGCCCGCCGGCAAACAGGGTTATAAAGATGATATTGGGGCCTGATTGCGGGATGATCCCGATCAAAAGTGCAGCTAAAAGTATAAGAAGAGTATTTTGTTGCATCCAGTCTTCAAAATGCAGGTAGGTCATGAGCAACTGTATGGCGACAAGGGCCCCGAAGGTCCAAAGGAATATCCTGGGGATATGTCTTTTGATCGTATGTTTCCACAGGTGGGAATCAATAAAGTGATCAGGAACTGTAACAACAATGAACAATCCTATTACGGTGGCGATAACAAAGGTGGTCCTTCTCCAGTCCCAGGAATCAGGTCCGAGTATTCCAAGTATAAGGAGGATCAGAAAAAGTACAAGACCGGTTATAAGCAGGGTCCTGACGAAGGTAATGTTTCTGAGTTGCGGTATTATTTCATCGGCTTCGAAACAATGGCATTCAGGGTGGTGATGTACTTTAAGGTGGTTTTCATCCAGTTTTACCAGGGTTTTGTTGCCGATTATGCCTTTCAGGACAAAACCGGTCAGGATGGCAAGAATGAAGAGGATACCATTGACCATAAAAGCCTCTTTAGGGATCATCGAGAACATAATGAACGCTTCATCACCCGATGTTGCGATCATTGTTGTGTTGATCGACGCAAAGTTTATGACCTTATGTATATAAAGTGATACCGAAGTAAAGGAACCCAGGCAGCCGGGAATTATCCCCAGCAGGGCTGCCAGGATAATCTGAAAGCCGCGTTTCCGGTCCATCAGGCTGAGCCACCGGCCTTTACTGAGAACGGTTATATACTCGATGAGCAACAGCATCATCAGGACGAAATAGGTAATCATGAGCGTTTCCAGGAAGACGTCCAGGAGCATCTCGCCAAAACCGGCGTCATGCGAATGACTGTGAATATGAAGCAGCATGGTATTAGTTGGCAGGGCCGTTATAGATCACAAAATTTCTTTCAGTTTCGTACAGTTCTATTGAGAGCTCAAGGGCAGGGTCGATCTTTTCTCTCATGATATGCCATATCTTGATGGCTATATTTTCTGCCGACGGGTTCAGATCGGCAAAATCTTCCACGTCAAGGTAAAGGTTTTTATGGTCGTACCTTTCTTCAACGTGTTCTTTAATGATCCCACTTAGTTCGCCAAGATCTATAACGTATCCTGTTTCCGGGTCCACCGGGCCTGTGAGCCTGACAATGAGGTTATAGTTGTGCCCGTGGTAATTTTCGTTATTACATTTCCCGAAAACCCTTTCATTTTTATCATCGTCCCAGTTAGGGTTATGCAGCCTGTGGGTTGCGTTGAAGTGGGCCTTCCTGCATACAGTTACAATTTCTTTATTACTGGATGTCATAATATTTCAAGTTTATGATGCAAAAATAAAATCTATACCGATACTGGGGATTTTTCTCGTCGCCTTTATTAAATATATTCCGCCGGCTTGTCTTCCATAAGGTCTGAAGACGGAAACTCCACACCTTTTTCGTAACCATATTTCCTGAAGTTGATTTTTCTGGTCCTGACCCTTGGGACGGGATCATAACCACTGGTTCCCCAGGGGTTACACCTTACTATCCGGCTTATCGACATTATTCCGCCTCTTAGCAGTCCATGATACTTGAGTGCTTCTATGGAATACTGCGAACACGATGGATAATGCCTGCAGGTAGTTGGAAGCAGGGGGGATATCAACCATTTATAAAGGTATATCAGGAAGACAAGGGGTGCTATAAGTATCTTTCTGATCAATTCTCATCCGGTGTTTCACAAGGTTCTTCAGTCCCGGGGGTTCTGAAAAGGTCGAGCGCATTAGCCAGGTTTTTTGATTGTCCCAGCACAAAAAGCACATCGTTTACCCGGAATGTGAATTTCTTGTCGGGCAGACTGATCATTTGTTGGTTCCTGCTCACCGCAAGAGGTGTAAGCTTATGATCTCTTGAAAACTGGTCAATATCGATGGGTTTGCCTAAAATAGGGGCTCCCTCGCAAACATGGATCGAATGTATCTCAACCTCCGGGATATTTACCGTGAGATTTGAAAATGTGGTATCTTCCAGTGACAGGCTCCGGAACATCTGGTATCCGTCAGACCTCACTTCTGCCACAAGTTTTTCTATCACATCATGGGGGATGAGGTATTTTGCAAGTACACGTGTAAAAATTTCAATGCTGGTCTCAAATTCTTCAGGTATCACTTCGTCTGCGCCAAGCGCGAACATCTCCTTCATGTCGGATATAAATCGTGTTCTGATGATAATATGCACATGAGGGTTCATCCTTCTGGCGTTCAATATGATCCTTCGGGCATCGCCGGGACTTGGAATAGTGACTACCAAAATAAGGGCTTCCTGGATGTTGGCATGTGAAAGCACTTCGTGCTGCGTGGCATCGCCGTAATAGATGATTTCCCCTAGTTCGCGCTCTCTTCTCACGGTATCAGGGTTAATTTCGATTATCACATGGGGGATGTTGGCAAATTTTGCCGCCCTGGCCACATTCCTGCCGTTAACACCATAGCCGACGATTACAAGATGGTCGGATATTTTGGCAATGGTGCTCTCAGGCTTTGGAAACAATCCGTACCTGAGCTTATCGGGCAAAGGCCATTTCATGATCATGTCAGAAGCTTTAGTAGCCAGCTTGATCACTATGGGTGTCGCAGCCATACTTAATACTGAAATAGCAAGGAAAAGCTGGTAATTCGATTCTGAGAGGATCCCTTCATCCATTCCGATCTCGGATAGGATAAAGCTGAACTCTCCCACCTGGCTCAACGTGAAACCTGTGATTATAGCAATCCTCAATGGAAAGCCGAGAATAAACGCAGCTGCTCCCGCCAGGAATGTTTTCACCGAGAGCACGAGAGTGGCAAAAATCAGGATAGAAATAATGTTATCAATAAAAAATGTGACATTGAGCAGCATTCCTATGGAGATGAAGAAAAAAGAAGTAAAGACATGCAGAAATGGAATAACATTGCCCAGTGTCTGCTGGCTGTATTCTGACTCTGAGATCATCAGCCCAGCCAGGAATGCCCCCAGCGCCAGTGACAACCCTGCACTGTAGGTCATGAATGCGATGGCAAAAGCCAGCACCATAACACTGATCAGGAATAGTTCCCTGCTCTGTGTCCTTGCAACCTGGTACAGGACCCTGGGCAGGATGTATTTTGCCCCGAGTATTACTATTGCTGCAACAATTACGGCTTTAATGAGAATCTCGATTACTGATCCGCCCATAGCATCCGAATTACCGGCCAGGAAGGGCGTGATGAGCATCATCGGTACAATGATGATATCCTGGAATATAAGGATACCGAGGGATATCCTTCCGTTTGGAGTATCAATATCACCTTTGTCCTGCAACAATTTCAGCACTACAGCTGTGCTGCTGAGGGCAATGAGAAAACCTATGAAAACTGATTCGTTCACAGGGTTACCCATTCTCCTGGCAATCAGGAATATCACGGCAATCGTAAGAAGGACCTGAAAAGATCCGCCTATAAGTAAGATCTTCCTGATCTTGATGAGGCTTTTCAATGAGAATTCAATACCGATAGTAAAGAGAAGGAGGATGACACCGATCTCGGCCAGCACCTCCACATCATGCACATCGGTGATGATTTGCAACCCATGGGGTCCTGCCAGCACTCCGGTGATAAGCAGGCCAATGACCTCCGGGATCTTAAGTTTATTAAACAACCAGAGCATTACAACAGCAAGCCCCAGGATCAGGACGATATCTTTCAGGAATTCAAATTCCATGGAAATTGATTTGCAAGGACAAATATAGCTATTTTGTCACCTGCAACGGAAGGTAAGATAACAACAGAAGGCTAAAATTCCGATCAGTTAAGTGTGCTCTGTGTTTTCTTTCTGCTTCCCTCCCTTGCTGCACAGCATGCGCCCGACATTGTGCAAATCATGAAAAGAATGATGGCAGATGCGAAAAGTCCAAGGGTTACATAGCAAAACGAAAACACAAAGAATGACATCACAAGGCTGATCAATCCCAAACCTCCCAGGGTCAGTGCGATATAAGGTATCCTTTTCATAGGTTTGATACGTATCTCAAATATAGTCTTCAAACACACACATTCGAAGTAAATAATTGTGATATATATCAAACTTTTATATACCAAAGATCATATTCAGGCGCAACAAAAAACCCGGCTTTCAGGCCGGGTTTGCTTATTGTATCTGGTATTTCTAATATCTTGCCTCTTTGATCCTTGCCTTCTTTCCACGCAGTCCGCGCAGATAGAATATCCTTGCCCTGCGCACAACACCTTTCTTATTGACAATGATCTTTTCAATGAAGGGGGATGAAATCGGAAAGATTCTTTCTACCCCCACATTGTTGGAAATTTTCCTGATAGTGAAGGTTTCGGTGGGGCCCGAACCGCTGCGCTCTAAAACCACTCCCTGGAAATTCTGGAGCCTCTCCTTGTTCCCTTCCTTGATCTTATATGTTACTGTTATGGTATCTCCTGCTGAGAATTTGGGTAACTCTTTCTGTTCTGTTAACCCGTCTATAAATTGCATTGTTTCGTTCTTGCCCATGATAATAACCTCCTTTTGATCAGTGATTTCAAAAATGAGTGCAAATATACAAGGATTTTTTTAACGCACAATCAAATGGTGCAAAAACCTTTATCAATTCAGAAAAAATAATGATCACCCTTCCAGCAGATCAGGGCGCCTTTTCTTTGTACGCTCCATTGCCTTCTTTGTCTTCCATTCCCTGATCTTTGCATCATGTCCCGACAGAAGGACATCAGGCACTTTCCATCCCCTGAAGTCGGCGGGTCGGGTATAAACAGGCGGCGACAACAGTCCGTCCTGGAATGAATCTGAAAGGGCCGAGGTTTCATCTCCCAGTACACCGGGGATCAATCTCAGTAAACTGTCGGTGAGGATGCCTGCCGCCCATTCACCGCCCGAAAGCACATAGTCCCCTATCGAGATCTCTCTGGTGATATAGTTTTCCCTTATCCTTTCATCAATTCCTTTGTAATGGCCACACAGCAGTATGATATTTGAAAGTGTTGACATCCTGTTGCATTCGGTCTGGCCGAGCAGCTCCCCATCCGGTGTCAGGAAAATGATCTCATCATAATGCCTCTCTTCCTTGAGCTTATCCAGGCAGGCTGCCAGGGGCCCCGGCATAAGCACCATTCCTGCCCCGCCTCCGTAAGGGTAATCGTCAACGCTCCGGTATTTGTTGTCTGTAAATTCCCTCAGGTCGTGAATGACCACCCGGGCAAGCCCTTTCTCAACAGCTCTTGCCGGAATGGAATAGGAAAACGGACTGGTGAAAAAATCAGGGAATATGGTAATGATGTCTATCCTTAACATGCCCTAAAATTAAGAATATCCGCTCAAACAAATGCTTCAGCCTGTTGTTTAAGTACAATGAGATCTCATTATTAATAACAATTGTTGATGAGTTTCGTAATTTTGTGCCTTTAAATCAAACAAAATACCATGAAAAAACTTTTTCTGATATTCTTTTCACTGGCATATACACTTGCCGTATCACAGGTGGGCCCTGACAAGTACTTTGTCAGGTTCACCGATAAGAACAACTCTCCCTATTCTATTTCAGAACCACTGGAATATCTTTCTCAGCGTGCTATCGACCGCAGGGCTGACCAGGGCATCCCGATCGTTGAAACTGACCTTCCGGTAAATCCGCAATACATCGAAGGTGTTGAACTGGCAGGTGCAGAGATCCTGAATCCCTCAAAATGGCTCAACGGGGTATCAGTATATACTGATGACCCGTCTGTTATTCAGGCAATAGAAGCATTGCCCTATGTTGCATCAACTGCAAGGATATCTCAAAGCGAGCCTGTTACCGGGCAAGGGGAGGAGAAGTCCTTTTTCAGAAACGAGATCTACAACCAGCCCGCTCCTGCCAACAGCTTCAAAAAGGGTAGAAATACAATGTTTGATTATGGCATTGCCTTTAATCAAATAAATATGCTCAACGGCGACCAGATGCATGAAATGGGCTATCGTGGACAGGGAATGATCATTGCAGTCCTCGACGCCGGCTTTATCGGCACCGACACCCATACGGCTTTCGACAGCATCTGGATGAACAACCAGGTGCTTGGCACCCGCGACTTTGTGGATGGGGGAGAGGTTACCTTTACCGCACACCCCCATGGTACAATGGTGCTGGGCACCATGGCTGCCAACGAACCGGGAGAAATGATAGGAACAGCACCCATGGCCTCCTATTGGCTGATCAGGTCAGAGGACGGAGGTTCCGAATACATTATAGAAGAATACAACTGGGTATCGGCAGCAGAGTTTGCCGACAGCGCCGGCGTTGATATCATCAATTCCTCCCTCGGGTACACTACCTTTAACGATCCCTCTCAAAACCATTCTTACGATGATATGGATGGTAACACAACACCCATTACCACCGGAGCAGACTTTGCTGCCAGCAAAGGCATGCTGGTGGTCAACAGCCTGGGTAACGAAGGGAACAGCTCTTGGTTCTATCTTGCAGCACCCTCCGATGGCGACAGTGTAATGGGAGTAGGTGCTGTTGACGGAGAAGGAAACTACGCTTCATTCAGTTCGCACGGCCCATCGGCCGACGGCAGGGTGAAACCTAATGTTGCAGCCCAGGGCTCAGGCGTTTACACTGTCGATCCCTGGAACACTTATACCTTCTCCGGCGGGACATCTTTTTCTTCACCCATTATGGCAGGAATGTCAGCTTGCCTCTGGCAGGCAAACCCTGAAATGACCAATATGGAAATACTGAGCTCCATCCAGCAAAGTGCATCACAATATGCCAGCCCTGATGATCTGCTTGGATACGGGATACCTGACATTATGATGGCCAACAATATCCTGACTGTAATTGATGGTCCGGAGGGGACTAATATTGAACTTTCCGCTTATCCCAATCCATTTGATGAATTCATAAGGATTGAAGTAAGATCGATGGAGACAGGATCAAAGGAGAGTAGGGTAGAGGTGACCGACCTGGCAGGAAAAGTTGTTTTAGTTGACAATTTTGATGCGGGCAAAGAGATGATCCTGGATACAGGTATTATACCTTCAGGAATCTACTTTATGAAAATATCCGTAACCGGAGGTAAAAACAAAACACTAAAGATCATCAAACGGTAGTAAGTATTTAAATAAATTTGATTTAAGAAAAGAAGCATGGCTCATCACCATGCTTTTTTTTATCCTGCACGTGATCGTTACGTCCATCCTGTTTCTCTGTATTATTTTACAATGCAGGCCAAATTTGTAAAACGATCCAACTAATTTTATTAACATCGGTAAACGATATTTACAGTGGACTGACAAAAATTCATGATTGACTGTTTTATGATCCTTAATAAACTAATTACCAGTTTATAAAAAAGTTTCATTTAAAGCTTTAAATTAGACAAAATTCCTTTCTTTATATGCCTTACAGCACCACTTTAGTTTACATATATCAACTATAAATACACATATGTGAACTACAAAAAAGTTACATTTGTAACATGATTGAGAGGTTAAATAAATTACTTGAACTTGAAGAATTGAGTTCAAGCCAGTTTGCCGACAGGCTGGATGTGCAGCGATCGGGCATTTCCCATATCCTGAACGGCAGGAACAAGCCCAGCCTGGATCTAATAAGCAAAATACTAAGATCATTCCCCGATATCGATCCTGACTGGCTGATACTGGGAATAGGCAAACCCTACAGGAAAGAAAAGGGCAGTGATAACACCACGGAGGAAACTTTGTTCCATAGTGGAGGGGTATTCAGGGGGGGAAGGGAACAAAAAAAGGGGCCTGTAAAGTCCCCTGAAAAAGAAATAGCTAAAGTGATTGTCCTGTATTCCGACAATACCTTTGATGTATATATTCCCTGATCTGAGATTAATCCACTCTCTCAAGCTCTGAAAAGAAAAATCCTGCCTCAATCAGGGCATTTTCATCAGAATCGGAACCATGTACGGCATTTTCCTGGATATTTGTACCATATGCAGCCCTAACTGTTCCTTCTGCTGCATCTTTTGGGTTTGTTGATCCAATGAATTCCCGGTAAGCTTCAATGGCGTTCTCTTTTTCAAGGATTGCAGCAACTATTGGTCCTGACGACATGAATTCGGTAAGGTCGTTGTAAAAAGGGCGCTCCCTGTGGACTTCGTAGAACTTCATGGCCTGTTCCTTTGAGAGTTTTAAATATTTCATGGCAACTATCTTAAAACCCCTTTTGATAATCATGTCGAGAATGGTGCCGCTGTGGCCGTTACGGACCGCCTCGGGCTTGATCATTGTTAGTGTTATTTTTCCTGCCATATAAATGAATTTTTTGATTAGAAGCGGCAAAAATAATATAAATGAGGCCTTCGTTGAAGTATATCCTTTATTAATTACTTTTGTTTCTGAAATATCGTGAAATTGCTTCATAATCAATTAAAAGAAATAGAAAATTGGCTGCATCCCGGAGCCAGTATACTCATTACCAGTCATCATAATCCCGACGGCGACGCGATAGGGTCCCTGCTTGCCATGTATCACCTGACAAAGAAGGAAGGGTACAGGGTAAATTGTGTTGTTCCAAACCGGATACCGGAATTCCTTAAATGGATGCCAGGATCAGCCGATATACTTATCTTCGATGAAAAAAAGCATGCCCGGCTTTTTACTGAGGCCGACATTATCTATTGCCTTGATTATAATGCCCCCTCACGTGTTGCTTCAATGGAAGGGGCACTGAAAAGCTCACAGGCCAAAAAGATACTCATCGACCACCATCCCGAACCTGATAAGGAATTCTTTGACTGGGCATATTCTACAGTTGAGATAAGTTCCACTGCTGAACTGGTATATAACTATATAGTTGATTGGAAAGGAAATGATGAGATCACTGAGGAAATAGCTGCCTGTCTGTATGTGGGTATCATGACTGATACCGGATCCTTCAGCTTCAACTGCAGTTATGCTTCCACATTCGCTGCCACCGCGAAACTGCTGGAAACAGGAATCGACGGTGAGGAGATACACAGACTGGTTTACAATAATTATTCAGAATCAAGGCTGAGGTTGCTTGGGTATTGCCTGTCGGAAAAAATGACGGTTATCGAAGAGTATTCTATGGCCTACATTTCTCTCACAAAGACGGAACTGGAGCGCTTTGGTTATGTTCCGGGCGATACGGAAGGGATCGTAAATTACCCGCTATCTGTTAAAGATGTAAAGATCTCCATACTGTTGACGGAAAGGAAGGACAATATCAGGTTGTCGTTCAGGTCGAAAGGGAATTTCCCGGTTAACAGGATTGCCAGGGAACATTTTGAAGGAGGAGGGCATATGAATGCCGCAGGGGGAGACTCATTTGTGAGCATGGACGAAACCATTCTCAAACTGCTTAATATAATGCCTAAATACCAGGAATTGATGCTTTCGGGGGGATAATGAATAGAAATATCTCTGATGTTACTTATAAAAACACAGTATTACCGGCAAACCTCTGGTTGATTGTCCTGATATTCTTATGTTCTGCCAGTCTTTCCTGTCGTAATGAGGCGGTAAGAAATAAAGAAAAGATCGATGGCAAAGAGCTTGACAAGTCGTTGATTGAAGCCAACAAAAAGGCTGTGAAAGCCGAGGATCAGCAAATAGAAGATCTTTTGGACCGGTACAACTGGGATATGGAAACAACCGGGACAGGCTTGCGGTATACTATCGCTGACCCGGGTGAAGGGCCTAAGGTTAAAGATGGAGATGAAGTGACAATTAACTACGAAACCAGGCTTATTACCGGAGATGTAGTATATTCGTCGGATGAAGACGGGCCGCTGACCTTCATTGTGGGCAAAAGTGACGTGATTGCCGGCGTACAGGAAGGAGTCAGGATGTTGGGAAAAGGGGGTAAAGCAAGGCTCGTAATCCCTTCCCACCTTGGTTACGGTCTTATAGGTGACCAGGATAAGATAAGGCAAAAAGCTACGTTGATATACGAAATTGAAGTTTTAGACTATACTAATTAATTGAAAATCTGATTTTTATTATGAAGAAATTCAAAAACTTTTTTATTTATTCATTTCTTTCGGTAACTGTACTTTTATTTTTCGGTTGTGAACCGTCGAAACATCCTGGCTTCAAGAAAACGGGCACAGGGTTGTTATATAAGATACATACCCCCGAAAACAATGATACAAACAATGTTGAAGCTGGAAAGGTAATCACTCTTGACATGAAGTACAAGATCGGGGACTCGTTGCTTTACGACAGCGATCAAATGCCCACTCCCGTTATGTTCCCGGTAATGGAATCCCAATTTGAGGGCGATATATATGAAGGTCTTCTGATGCTTGTTAAAGGTGACAGCGCCACGCTCGTAGTGGATGCGGTAGATTTCTTTGTGAAGACTGCCAACCAGCCACAGGCCCCTGAATTTGTTTCGGAGGGGGATGAAATGACCTTCGAAGTTAAGATACGGGAGATACAGACTGAGGAAGAGGTTCAGGCGGCAGAAAGGGAGCGTTTGATGAAACGCCAGCAGGAAGAAAGAGAACTGATAGTAAATTACGTTCACGATAACGAAATTACTGTTGAACCAACCGAATCGGGTATATACTACATTGAGAAAAAACAGGGAAAAGGTAATACCCCCGCAGAGGAGCAATGGGTCAACGTTCATTATACAGTGTACACTCTGGAAGGGGAGAGGCTTTTCTCCACCCGCGACAGGGGGGAACCGATTGATTTCCAGATCGGAAAAAGGTTTGAGAATGAAGGGTTCCAGGAAGTAGTCGGGCTGATGCGCGAAGGGGGAGTTTCCGAAGCGCTGGTCCCCAGCAGCATGGCCTTTGGAGCACAGGGTGCCGGACAGGTGATTCAGCCATTTACACCTTTGTATTATGAAATTGAGCTGATCGACGTGATGACCGTAGATGAATGGGACAGGAAACAGGCTGACAAAAAGGCAAAACAGTTTGCCGAAAAGCTTGAAAAACAGGAAGCTGAAAAAGCCATCATCAAAGAATATATTAGGGACAACAACATAACCCCCACTGTAGAAACAGAAGAGGGCTTGATCTATGTTGAAGATGTGAAAGGTGACGGCCCCAAACCGGTAAGGGGAGACAAAGTGAAAGTTCACTATACAGGAATGACGCTCGACGGGGAAGTGTTTGATTCATCAGTCGAAAGAGGAGAACCTTTCGAATTCATTGTAGGCCGTAACATGGTTATACAGGGTTGGGATAAAGGGCTCCCTCTGATGAATACAGGCAGCAAAGGAAAGCTCATTATTCCATTCGAAATGGCTTATGGTGAACGCGGTGCGCCTGGCAGCATCGAACCCTATTCTACACTTGTTTTTGAAGTGGAACTGCTTGAGATAGTGGAAGAAGCAGGAAACGAAGAATAATTACCTGGAAACTATAAACCAGGGATTCAAAAGATCTTCTTTATTATATCTGAGAGGCCGGCCGGTGCCGGCCTCTTTAATTTCTGCACCTGAAAATTCAGCAACTGCATGTCCTGCTGCAGTATCCCATTCCATAGTGGGGGCAAACCGCGGATAAACATCTGCAAACCCTTCTGCAACAAGACAAAGCTTGATAGAGCTCCCTTTGGAGGCAAATTCAAGGTCGGGGTGTTCTTTTTTTATTTCGTCTACAAATTGTCGGGTTTCAGGCGACATGTGCGAACGGCTGCATACAACCGTGTAAGGCCTTTCATTTGTGGTACTTAATGGCAAAGAATGGCCTTCCAGCAAACCGGGCAGCAAAAAACTGCCTTCCTCATTTCTGACCACTTTTGTTTTCCTGGATCTCCAACCCAATCCACCGTAATATAGTTCACCCGAAACAGGAATAAAAACCACTCCCAATACCGGACTCCCATCTTTTATAAGAGCTATGTTGACTGTGAACTCACCGTTCTTTTTGATGAATTCCCTGGTGCCGTCAAGAGGGTCCACAAGCCAAAACAAGGGCCATTTTGAACGGTCGGAGAAAGGGATTTCCTTTCCTTCCTCACTTAAGACCGGGATATCATAGGGATTGAGGATGGATACGATCATTCTGTGGGCATTCTTGTCAGCCAGTGTCAGAGGTGACTTGTCGTCTTTCAGCTCAACATCGATAGTTGTTTTGTAAACTTCAAGAATCTCTTCCCCTGCCTTTAGGGCAGCTTTTACTGCCAGCTTAAGCAATTGATCAATATTACTTTGATTTTCAGTTGTAAAGGTGCTAGTCATTTTCTCTCTTTTAAAATGTCTTCGAGGGCAAACATTTCATCTCTCAGCTTTGCGGCCCGGATGAAATCCAGCTCTTTAACAGCTGCTTCAATGTCCTTTCTTATCCTGTTAATGGCCTTTTGTATCTGATCACTGTCCATGTATGATATAACCGGATCGGCTGCAGCGCTGGGCTCGTCCTTTTCAACATAGGCCTTTGGTTCTTTCCTTTTTGCATCGGCCACGGCAGTTTGTCCCATAATCGCTTCTACCGATTTTTTGATCTGGGTGGGGGTAATGTTATGCTCTGCATTATAGGCCAGTTGTTTTTCTCTCCTCCTGTCGGTTTCATCGATAGTGCGCTGCATAGATTCGGTTATGTTATCAGCGTACATGATCACCAGGCTGTTAAGATTCCTGGCCGCCCTTCCTGCCGTCTGGGTGAGGGACCTTTCCGACCTCAAAAATCCCTCTTTGTCGGCATCCATTATAGCTACCAGCGATACTTCGGGCAGGTCCAGACCTTCCCTTAGCAGATTCACTCCCACAAGCACATCAAATTTGCCGGTCCTCAGGTCCCTCATGATCTCGACCCTGTCGAGGGTATCCACTTCAGAATGGATATAACGGCATTTAATGTTCACCCGTTGGAGGTATTTGGTCAGCTCTTCCGCCATCCGCTTGGTAAGTGTCGTAACCAGGACACGCTCCCCTTTGCCGGTGCGTTCGTCGACCTCCTCCAGGAGATCATCTATCTGGTTATGGCTTGGCCTTACCTCTATAACCGGGTCAAGCAAGCCGGTTGGTCTGATAAGCTGCTCTACAACAATACCTTCTGATTTTTCCAGTTCGTATTCAGCGGGTGTGGCGCTCACGTAGATGATCTGGTTTGTAAGTGCCTCGAACTCATCAAATTTAAGGGGCCTGTTATCAAGGGCTGATGGCAACCTGAATCCGTATTCCACCAGGGTCTGTTTCCGTGACCTGTCACCTCCGTACATAGCCCTGATCTGGGGAATGGTAACGTGGCTCTCGTCAATAATGGTAATGTAATCGTCCGGAAAATAATCAAGCAGACAGAAGGGCCTTGAGCCGGGCTTGCGACCGTCAAAATATCGGGAATAGTTTTCTATCCCTGAACAGAAACCCAGCTCACGCATCATTTCTATATCATAGGTCACCCTGTCTTCAAGCCTCTTTGCTTCAAGATATTTCCCAATTTCTTTGAAATAATCAGCCTGGCTGAATAAATCCTGCTGAATATCACCAATGGCCGATTTCATTTTATCCCTTGAGGTTATGAAAATGTTGGCAGGGAATATATTGATACTGTCGAATGATTCGAGAGCCTTGCCGTCTATGGGGTTAAAAGTTTCTATCTCCTCGATCTCATCCCCAAAAAAGGATATCCTGTAGCAGAAATCGGCGTATGCCGGGAAAATATCTACTGTATCGCCTCTTACACGGAACCTCCCATGGATAAACTCGGTTTCGGTCCTTGAATAGAGGCTTGCCACCAGCCGGTGAAGGAACTGGTTCCGGCTTATTATGTCACCCGTTTTGATCCGTATCACATTGTTGTTGAAGTCATCAGGGTTACCTATGCCATAGATACAGGAAACTGAAGAAACCACTATTACATCCCTTCTTCCCGATAGCAGGGCAGAGCTGGCGCTGAGCCTCAGTTTTTCGATCTCTTCATTGATTGAGAGGTCTTTTTCAATATAGGTATTGGTTACCGGGATATAAGCTTCGGGCTGATAATAATCATAGTAGGAAACAAAGTACTCAACCGCATTGTCAGGAAAAAACTGCTTGAACTCCCCGTAAAGCTGCGCTGCCAGGGTTTTGTTGTGGCTTAGGACCAGTGTGGGCCTGTTTACCTCCTCAAGCACATTGGCTACAGTGAAGGTTTTACCCGAGCCGGTAACTCCAAGGAGTACCTGTGCCCGGTCGCCACGGCTCAGGCCTTCAACAAGTTGCCTGATCGCTTCAGGCTGGTCGCCTGTGGGTTTGTATTCCGAAGTAAGTTTGAAATTCATCAGTACTGTCCTTCAGCAGCAAAATTAATGAACTAAGTCAATCAAATGACGAAAGGAATGATTGCTTTGCGTTCGCCCGGATAATCGTCAAATTTTTCCTGGTACCATTGATGGTGGTTTATGGCCCTGGGAATAAGGTTTGCCATGGTCCAGACCATGAAAGAAAAGGCCGGAAGCGACCAGGCCATAATGGCAAAACCTGTCCATTCTATGATCTCACCAAAGAAGTTAGGACATGAGATGTAGTTGAAAAGGCCACCCCTGGGTATATAGTAACCTGTATCTCCTTTTTTTCTCAGGTTGATCAGCTTGTTGTCGGCATATTGGTTTATGGTAAAACCGGTAATGAAAATGATGATTCCGGGGATAAAATGGAGCAGGGAGATCTGTTCATAGGGTTCCGCAAACCACCCCAGCCAGTATCCGTTAATAGACCCGTTCACAAGGTTGAAAAATACTGCTGATAAGGCAATTATCAGAGGCATTCTCTTGTTTTTGGTCCTGGTACGGAACGGAAAGATGAATATCCTGTTCACATAGTGCAAAGTGAACACCGAAAATATGATCCATTTATAAATATCTTTTTCGATGGGACCCGTAAGGTAGAAATAGACAAAAAGCGCCAGGGTCGGGAATTCCATGATGAACCAGCCAAGCTTGTTGTCTATCATTGGCCCCCAGCCACCGGTTGTGTGTCTTCCGTAAGGGGTCCTGATCCTTAACAGGAATGGAAAGGTCACCAGCGCAACTCCAATCCAGATGAGCACCAAAATTGTAAATAGGTTTTCCGACATGCTTCAACGTATAAAGTGTTCTTTTTTGAAAAATTCCATGGTGTCCTTAAGGGTATCTTCAATAGGCCTTGAATTATATCCCAGGTCTTTGCGTGCTTTCTCTCCGACGATCTTTCTGCTTCCTGTCCTGATGATATCAAGTGAAGCGCTTGTGTAAAGCGGGTGCTGATCAAGCATTGAATAGTAGGCCCCGATAAAGGGGACACCGATCCGTGCCAGCCAGAACGGTATGGTAAGGGTAGGGGTGGGCCTTTGTACAATTTGAGAAAGTGTTGCTGAAAGTTCACTCAGGCTTAGCCAGTGGCCCGGAAGAAGGTAACCCTCACCGCTCTTTCCCTTTTCCATCGCATTTATGGCACCCTGGCATACATCCCTCACATCCACCCAGTTATATCCCCCCGGCACAAGGGCAGGGATCTGCCTGTTGTACAACCTTATCAGCAACTGGCCCACAAGGCTGGGCTTGTAATCATTAGGACCGATAATTGATGTTGGGTTGATCACTACAGCGTCTATCCCGTTCCTGGCTGCTTCCCTTACCATCTTTTCGCCGGCCGATTTCGTCCGCTCATAGGGCAGGGGATTGGTAGTTGCCAGTGACCGTGTTTCATCCATCGGTTCATTAACCGGGGAATTTACAAGTGCATGTATGGAACTGAAATGGACCAGCCTTTTCACAGAGCTGTCTTTCAACGATTCTATTATGTTCCGGGTACCTTCAACATTGACTTTCTCAAGGTGTTTGTTCCTGCTACCTTTGATTGAAATTATGGCAGCAAGGTGAAAGACAACATCGGCACCATCGAATAGCTCATCTAATGCGGGCCTGTCTAGGATATCTCCTGTGACCTTTTCAAGATCAAGGTCCTTTATGCCTCTGTCATCTTTATATACAAGAGCCTTGACCCGGTGCCCTTCCCGGAGGAGCATTCTGCAAAGGTTTGAGCCCACGTGACCGTTTGCACCAGTTACTGCTATTACCATTTTGTTCAAATAAGGGCGCAAAATACAAAAAGCGGCTCAATGACGGGCCCCTGATCTGGTTTGAATTTGAACAATTTACCCTCTGATGTGGAAAAGTCCTGGCTTTCTTCCTGAAGACAATTGAAGAAGGGGAGAGTACCCTGTTGACAAGGAAAAGGAATATCCTTGAAACAATGTCGTAGTACCTTTTAATAAAATCCCCATAAAGATTAATTGCATTTCTTTTGTAACTGAATATTTTCCTGGCAGGCAAGGGCTGCTCACCGGCATAGGAGGGATCGTTAAGGTCCTGGAACAGGATATCGTCAGATTCAAGCTGTATAATGAGCCACCTGTAAACTTTTTTGATAAAACGCGGCAGTTTCTGAACAGGATGACCTGCTGAAATCTTATTCATTTCCCATTCAACGGTATCTGATACATAATAGTGATCTGTACTGTTAACAGGAATAGCTTCTACTGAAGGCCCCTCGCCTGAAAAGAATACAAATAAATACTCATCAACCGCTCCGGAAATATTTCGGAATAATGATAAGGCACTTTTCTTAAAAGAATATAAGGTTGTTCTTAATTTTTTTGATGAATAATGAATCACTTTATAACCAGTTTTGACTGACAGAAATTGCTTTTACAGGTTCAAAAGTATAACCATATATAACTGATAAAAAGTGTTTTAAGTAATAAAATTCCACCTTAAAAGAATAGTTAAGCCAATTAAATTTTAAAAACTTAATTTAACTTAAGTTACTTAAGCAATACTTAATTAATGCTTAAATATTTTTGTTTTAACTTAATTATTACTCTATATTTGCTTAATACAATGGCAAATCTTTCATTCATAGAGCCGCTTAATGAATTCCTTACCAGGAATGCTGTGTCGCTGGTTCCTTCAGCCAGCAGGTTTGTCAGTGTTCTCAGGGAGGAAGGAGATTATTTGTTGTTTGAGCTTATTCCCGGGGATGAAGGTTCAGAGATGGAAATCACGGAAAAACCCTATGTCTATGATGTGATGAACAGGCTCAGGGAAAAGAATATTCCTTATCAATGGTTGAATCCCGGGGATATTCCGTTTGAGCGTAAAAAAAGCACTGACAAAGAGAGAGATTTGTTCAGTGAGAAGGAAAACACTGTATTACTGGTCCGTCATCCTGTTCCCGGTAACGAACAATCGGGCCTACTATTCATATATTTCAGGAAGAATCTCAGTAACTTCGGCATTAGCCTAGCCGACAAGCCTCTTTCCACAGAGCACAAAGCGGTTTCAGGATATTTGATTTCAAATGCCATCCGTAATTCTGTTGTCTCTTACAGAAAAGATCTTTCAAACTACACAGAGCTCAATGAAAATGTTAAAATGCTTATCAGGACGAATGAAACAAATGTCAGGGAACTTGAAAAGATCAGGGAGAATTATGGCGAAAGTCTTTTATCCTTTTGCAAGGTCCATTTGCAGGAACTATCAGAGAAGCACAGGAGAAATTTTGTATTATCGGATGATGCCATCAGAAGGATAAGGACTTTTTCAGGAAATCTCTCATTGTTGAAGCTGGTTCTTGATGATGCGGCTTCATTTGTAAGCCAGGTTTATTATGATGACCCGGAGATTGACCTGGCCATTCATGAGTGGGAGTTGAATTTCGATAAATTCATGACAGTTGAAACAGTCACACCCGAAACTCACCGTATTGACAACAGGGAATCGAGGGCAATGCAATTATTAGACAAGCTTGATAAGGCTGCACAGGAAGTGATCAGGAACCGCCTTCCATTGACAAGCACAAATGTTGGCCGGCATTGTCCATCTCCCATCACTGCCCCGGCAATTACAGATGCTTTGAAAAAGAACCGGAAGCGTATCCTTCAGCTATTAAAGAAATATCCCGAAAAATGGAAGACCATCAGGTTTCAGTTCAGGCCTCTTAAGAACATCCAGGAGAAAGAACAGGGAAGTGATAACCTGGCCATTTAGAGGTTGCATTAACAACCATATGATCATTGTTAACATACTTTTTCACTCACTTTCCGGCATATTTCTTCCACCCTTGTCAAATCTTTTTCAGGAAAATCCAGATGGGTTACCATTATCATTCTTCCGGGGACCGAAACCAACCGAATTTCTAAAATTAAAGGTTTCTGCTATGGTTTGCATGCCAATGTTGAACAAAGATTCATTATCTTTACAAAGGCCGGTTTATCCTCAGCATTATAAATCGAAAATCTTTTGCCATGAGAATACTCGTGTTCTTTTTATGTATTGCATGCATGCTGGTTTTCAGTTCATGCTCCCACAAATGGAAAAATTACACTATCAAGGCCGGGTCACACAGTAAAACAGAGATCAGTAAACCTCTGGTAGAGGCCGATGAGATAGAATTCCGCTTCAGGACCAACGATTCCTGGTACTATTCGCCACCTTCATCACCGGGATGGAACAAGATCAGGGGGTTTTCGCACGGCCATCACCATGATAATTCATCAGCACGACTGGGATACCAGTGCCTGAACGACACCTTGCTGGTGGTTGGTGGTTATTGCTATGCCAACGGTGTCAGTCCGCAGGACAATACTGCACAGAAGGGCATCATTGACACCATTGCCTCTGATTCGGAGTATCATTGCCGGATCAGGTGGGAAAACGGAAAATACAAGTTCTATTTCGAGGATAAATACTGGGAAGCTCCAGCGGGAACATACAAAAGCTGGGGATATAAGCTAAACCCTTATATCGGTGGTAGTTTTGTGCTCGATCACGACTGGTACACACAGATCAAGGACCTGAAACCCTGAAAACAAGATAGATATACTTTCGAAATTTAGAATGAATTTTTATTGAAATCAAGTATTATTCTGAGATTGGTGCCCTTGCTCACTTCAATATGCTTTCCATTATATTGAACCTCAAATTGTTTCATAGCCGGGAAGAAACAAAAAAAGTATGGGCTTGTTTAATGCTTATGAAAGTTTTCAACTTGTCTTACAATGATAAGGAACGCCTTGCTGAAGTATATGCCATTACCGGTAAGCCTTATGGATTGATCCGGAGCCTCAGGAGGGGCGGTTCAGGCTCAGTGAGAGGTATTTTGCAGGAAGCTCCGCTGGAGATCATGAAATTGTTCGAAGGCTTTTCCTATCAGA
>CAZMOK010000005.1:47564-56498 GCA_964567785.1 uncultured Bacteroidales bacterium
TTGCAGGAAGCTCCGCTGGAGATCATGAAATTGTTCGAAGGCTTTTCCTATCAGAAATATTGCAACATCCAGGAAATGACCAATGGGATCATCATTGGCTTCAGATCAAGATTGGAATCTTATGGCATACCAATTGGTTTTAATGAGATTGCCCGGATGGATATTTTGAATTTAAAGGATCAGGAAGGCAAAGTGGTTCTTGAAATTGAAAACAGGCAAAAGGAAGTACTGAAGATCGGATATTCCCGCTTTGAATCAGAATCCATCCGTAAATTTATTAACAGCCTGAAAGAGAACCTGGCCTGATTCGTTAAATTTAATGATACCCGCAATACTTTACTTTCTGTTATATAGTAAATGTCCTATAATTAATATTATGTTAAATAGGGTTTTTATTATAAAAGGGAGGAAATGCCAACTATCCTCCCCCCTTTTTAACTAACGTGGGCTTATTCTATTGATTATTCTTCAAGCTTAGCATTTACTTCCTTCAGCTTTTCAAGCATGCCCAGCCTGGTATATATCTCCTTTAGCGATACAAGGGTATTAACATCGTTTGGTTGCAGTTCTATGGCCTTTTCGAGATAAGGCAACGATTTTTTCAGCAAATCATCAGCCTTTGCCTTTTCCGCTTCATATTCATCAACAGCATCGAGCGGCAGGTCGTTGGCCTTTTCAAGTATTATTGCAGCCCTGTTCACATAAAGGGCTCCAATATTATAGTTGGCCTCAAAATAATCTGGATTGAGGCTTATGGCATTTTTATAAGCTTCTTCGGCCTTTTCGAACATACCCAACTGATCGTAGTTAGTTCCAACAGCGAAGAAAATAGTTGGGTTCGTTTTATCTTTCTCGATAGCTTTTTCCAGGTTTTCAAGTGCCCTCTTAGTTTCGTTACTGGCCAGGAAAATGTTTGTTTCAGAAATGAGAAGGTCAAAATTCTCGGGATAGATTTCCCTGCCGGTTTTGAGAACATCCAGGGCGGCAGTGGTATCCCCCATTGCTTTATTCAGTTCAGACATTGAGATATAGATCTCAGGATTATTGTAATCAAGTTCCAGGACTTTATTGTAATAGTCAAGGGCTTTCTCGTTCTCTCCTGCCAGCCCGGCCGATACAGCAGCATTGAACATTGAAATGGTATCGATCCTTCCTATTTCTTTGTACACATCGAACGTGTTCTTGAACTGTTCGGAGGCTTCTGGAAAATCACTATTGTTGTAAGCGATAACACCTTTGTTATAATATCCTTGTGCCAGCCCCGCCATATTCAATTTGATCTGTTCAACATACTTCTCCTTTTCATCATATTCTACGGACTTTTGATATGATTCATGGGCAATATCCAGTGCATTGGGTACTTTTTTGAACAAATTCGAATCAACACCGGCAGCAATATCCTGGTATATAGTACCTCTGTAGAACCATGCCTTTGGATCGGCCATTGTTTTTTCATGCATTATGGCCTCATCAATGGCTTCCTTTGCCTTTTCGAGCTTTCCGTTTCTCTGGTAGTTGTAGGCAGTCACCACTTTGCTTCTCTGAGCAAAACCCGCTGATACCAATAAGATCAGGGTTAATATCAAAGCAATCTTTTTCATATCAGGTTTTTTTGTGAATTAAGTAACAAATGTATAAATTCTCATGAATTATGTCCAAACACTTTGCCAAAAATACATTTTGGCGTAAATACCTGTTATTCAACGCTTTCTATTTCATCCTCATCTTCCTCAACTGGATCAACGGCCTCAACTCTTGCCACTGAGGCGATTATATCGTCATCCCTCAGGTTGATGAGTCTCACGCCCTGGGTAGCCCTGCCCATAACCCTGAGGTCAGAAATACCCATTCTTATAATGATTCCCGACCTGTTTATGATCATCAGGTCATCCTCGTTGCTTACTTCTTTGATTGTAATAAGCTGACCGGTTTTTTCGGTTACGTTCAGTGTCTTGACCCCTTTACCTCCCCTATTGGTAACTCTGTAATCTTCAAGCCGTGAACGTTTTCCGTATCCATTTTCCGATACAACCAGTATGTCGAAGCTGCCATTTTCCACACATACCATTCCCACTACTTCATCTTTGGGGCCTGCCAGGGTTATACCCCTCACTCCTGCTGCATTTCTGCCCATTGCCCGTACCTTTGATTCATGGAACCTGATTGCCCTGCCTGACTTAACAGCCATCAATATTTCGCTCTCCCCATTTGTCAGTTTGGCCCTGAGCAGTTCGTCCCCTTCATTGATGGTAATGGCATTGATACCGTTTTGCCGTGGCCTTGAATACGCTTCGAGCGAAGTCTTTTTAATGACCCCTTTTTTGGTACACATTATTATATACTTGCTTTCAACATACTCCTGGTCCTTCAGGTCTTTTGTATTTATATAGGCGCGCACCCTGTCATCAACAGGGATGCTGATGAGATTCTGTATGGCCCGGCCTTTGGATGTCTTAGTGCCTTCCGGTATTTCAAATACCCTGAGCCAGAAACATCTTCCCATTTCGGTGAAAAATAACAGGTAATCGTGGTTGTATGCCACAAAAAGGTGTTCCACAAAATCCTCGTCCCTTGTCACGCTGCCCCTGGAGCCTCTTCCTCCCCTGCCCTGCTTTCGGTATTCGTTGAGAGATGTACGCTTGATGTAACCCAGGTGTGATATTGTTATAACAACTTCTTCGTTGGGAACGGTATCCTCAATCCGGAAGTCCTCTGCAGAGAATTCAATCTTTGTCCGGGGTTCGTCATCAAATTTTTCTTTCAGCTCGAGCATCTCTTCCTTTATGATAGCCATCCTCATGGATTCATCGGAGAGGATCTTTTTGTAAAGCTCTATCTTCTTCATCAATTCATCGTACTCCTCCTTTATTTTCTCCCTCTCAAGCCCGGTGAGCCTTTGAAGCCGCATATCAAGGATTGCTTTAGCCTGAATTTCTGTCAGGCCGAACTGTGAAATAAGGCCATCCCTTGCTTCGTCGGGTGTCTGGGATCCCCTTATGAGTGCGATCACCTCATCAAGATTATCAAGTGCTATCAGCAGGCCTTCCAGGACATGGGCCCTGTTCTCTGCTTGTTTCAGTTCATATTCAGTCCGCCGAACCACCACGTTGTGCCTGTGGTCAACAAAATGAAGGATAAGGTCTTTTAGGTTCAGGGTACGGGGCCTGCCGTTTACCAGCGCTACATTGTTCACATTGAAAGCGGTCTGCAGCGGTGTCATCTGGTAAAGCTTGTTCTTTACAACATTTGCAACTGCGTCTCTTTTAAGCTCATAGACTATCCGAAGTCCTTTTCTGTCGGATTCGTCCCGAATATCAGATATGCCTTCGATCTTCTTCTCTATCACAAGGTCGGCGGTTTTCCTGATCATCTCGGCCTTATTCACCAGGTAAGGTATCGAAGTGGCAATCAGCCTTATCCGCCCGTTTGGCAGCTCCTGTTCCTCGAGTTCACCGCGTATTACGATCCGTCCTTTCCCTGTCTCATAAGCTTCCCTGACTCCGTCGTAACCATAAATGATCCCGCCTGTCGGAAAGTCAGGGGCCTTAATGTGTTCAATTAATTCAGGAATCGTAATTTCCTTGTTTTCAATGTATGCAATAATCCCATCAACTACCTGCCCCAGGTTATGTGGAGCCATGTTGGTTGCCATGCCCACAGCAATACCCGAAGCACCGTTCACAAGCAGGCCGGGGAGTTTCGAGGGCAATACCTCAGGCTCTTTCAGAGTATCGTCGAAATTCAACTGGAAATCTACCGTATCCTTGTCGATATCTGTCAGCATCTCCTCAGCTACCTTTTTAAGCCTTGCTTCTGTATAACGCATTGCAGCAGGGCTGTCACCGTCTATAGATCCGAAATTTCCCTGTCCGTCAACAACCGGGTAACGCAACGACCATGGCTGTGCCATCCTGACCATCGCATCGTATACCGAAGAGTCGCCGTGTGGGTGATACTTACCCAGCACCTCCCCTACTATCCTTGCCGATTTCTTGTATGACCGGTTTGAATAAACCCCCAGGTCCATCATACCAAACAAAACCCTTCTGTGGACCGGTTTCAGACCGTCCCTGACATCCGGCAGGGCACGTGACACAATGACCGACATCGAATAGTCGATATAGGCCGACTTCATTTGTGATTCAAGGTTTACCCTTAGTATCTTTTCTTCAGAAGATTCCATTATCAGTTCTTAAATATCTAAAAATCAATATTTTGAGTTGTTGAATTGAAAGATACGAAGATAATTATTTTTATCTGAACCAGAACGGTTATTAATTTGTTTAATATCAACATTTTCCTGTTCAAATGTTTATATTTTTTTTTAAGTATTTGGACAATTGAACTATAGATTTGGAAATGAATCGTAACATGATAGGCCTTATTATTGCTAAGCCCCGGATCAGACTAAAATCAGACATTTCAACCTGGTTGTTAGGTCAGGATGTTTTGGCATGGAATGTGCGATTCATTTTTTAACTTTGTAAATATCAGAATGAGGTTTTAAATGGAAGCTAAATTTTCTCAAAGAGTTAAAGATGTCCTGAGTTACAGCAGAGAAGAAGCACTTCGCCTGGGAAACGATTACATCGGGCTGGAGCATATGCTTCTTGGAATTTTGCGCGAAGGTGAGGGACTGGCCGTACAGCTTATACTTGACTTCGGAATTGATTTGAACGATTTGCGGCAGTCGATAGAAAAGGCTGTTGCCAACAATAACGAGATAAAATCGATGCCTGAAAACCTGCCATTGATTAGGCAGGCCGAAAGGGCACTTAAGATCACATATCTTGAAGCCAAACTTTTCAACAGCGAGCTTATCGGTACCGAACACTTGCTTTTATCCATTCTCAAGGATGAAGACAATATAGTGACTAAGACATTCGAAAAATATGGTGTGGATTACGATCTTGTAAAAGATGAGTTGAAATCCATTATCAAGGAAAACAACCCGAAATCTTTCGATAACCCCAGGAACGACATAACCGGCGAACCTGATGAGGAATCGGATGAAGCAACCCGGGGCTACGGCGGTGGTGTAAGAAAATCAACAGAAGCCAAATCCAAGACACCTGTTTTGGATAATTTTGGCCGCGATCTTACGAAATCTGCCGAAGAGGGAAGGCTTGACCCGATTGTCGGCCGGGAAAAGGAGCTGGAGCGTATTGCACAGGTCCTGAGCAGAAGAAAAAAGAACAACCCAATCCTAATAGGTGAACCCGGTGTGGGAAAATCGGCCATAGCCGAAGGGCTGGCTGAAAGGATAGTCAACAGACAGGTTTCCAGGGCTCTGTTCGATAAGAGAATTGTTACGCTGGACCTTGCTTCTCTTGTCGCCGGCACGAAATACCGCGGACAGTTTGAAGAGAGGATGAAAGCCGTGCTTAACGAGCTGGAAAAGAACCCTGATATCATTCTCTTCATTGATGAGATACATACGATCGTAGGCGCAGGAAATGCATCTGGTTCGCTCGATGCTTCCAATATGTTCAAGCCTGCACTCGCAAGGGGCGAAATACAATGCATTGGAGCCACTACGCTGGATGAATACCGCCAGTATATTGAAAAGGACGGTGCACTGGAAAGAAGGTTCCAGAAAGTGCTTGTCGATCCTACCAATTCTGACGAAACCATAGAGATACTGAACAACATCAAGGAAAAGTACGAAGACCACCACCTTGTGAAATTCACGCCCGAAGCCATAAAGGCCTGCGTATCTCTTACAAACAGGTACGTAACTGATCGTTACCTGCCAGATAAGGCCATTGATGCCCTTGACGAAGCCGGTGCAAGGGTGCATATCACCAATATCCATGTTCCGGCGCAGATCATCGATATCGAGAACAGGATCGAGGAGGTCAAGAAAAAGAAAACGGAGGCCATCAACAGCCAGAAATTTGAAGAAGCCGCTGAATTCCGCGATATGGAAAGAAAGCTGCAGGATTCCCTCTCTGCTGAAAAGAAAAGGTGGGAAGAGGAGTCGAAGATCAACCGCGAAACCGTTGATGAAGAAAATGTTGCCGAGGTAATAGCCATGATGACGGGAATACCCGTTCAGCGTATAGCACAGAATGAAGGTGAAAGGCTTGTCAACATGGAAACCGACCTGGCCGATTCCGTCATCGGGCAGAATGAGGCTATCAAAAAGGTTGTCAAGGCCATCAGAAGGAACAGGGCAGGCCTGAAGGACCCGAAGAAACCCATTGGCTCGTTTATTTTCCTCGGACCTACCGGGGTGGGTAAAACGCATCTTGCAAAGATACTGGCCAAATACCTGTTCGACTCCGAGGATGCCCTTGTAAGGGTAGACATGAGCGAGTACATGGAGAAATTCGCCGTTTCCAGGCTTGTTGGGGCTCCCCCAGGATATGTCGGATATGAAGAAGGTGGACAACTCACCGAAAAGGTGAGACGTAAGCCCTACTCTATCGTGCTTCTCGATGAAATTGAAAAGGCACACCCCGACGTGTTCCACCTCCTGCTGCAGGTGCTCGATGATGGAGTGCTTACCGACAGTCTTGGACGTAAAGTTGATTTCAAGAATACGATCATTATAATGACTTCAAATATTGGTTCACGTCAGTTGAAGGACTTTGGCGAGGGAGTTGGTTTTACTACCGCTGCAAAAAAAGCTTCCCGGTCTACCCACGCCCGGGGTGTCATAGAAAATGCCCTCAAAAAGACTTTTGCACCTGAATTCATGAACAGGGTGGACGATGTTGTCATCTTTGATTCGCTTGAAATCGAAGCGATCCATAAGATCATCGACATTGAACTCAAAGACCTCTATGCACGGATTGAAGACCTTGGATATAAGTTGAAGCTTACCAAGAAAGCAAAAGATTTCATAGTGGAAAAAGGCTGGGACGCCCAGTTTGGTGCAAGGCCGTTGAAACGTGCTTTACAAAAGTATGTTGAGGATCCGCTCGCCGAAGAGATCATCAAGAAAAAGGTCAATGAAGGCGATACGCTCGTTATCGACTACGACACAAAGAAAGAAGATGTTGTGGTGAAAGTCGGTAAAGCCGAAATGATCGATTCGAAATAACCGGTTTTTCTTCATTTTCCGGTTTATGCTTCTGTCCGTCAGTTTGCAAGGAATCATTTTTATATCTTTGCCCCGATCTTGAAAACTGATGAATATGAACAATGCTAAGAATCACACAGGAGGCGATTTCCTGGTTGCAGATGTTGTCCCTGACGATATTTTTATCCCCGAACAATTTGACGAAGAACAACACATGATCGTCCAGACCTGTGAAGACTTCCTGGAGGCGAATGTGTACCCGATGCTCGACAGGATCGATAACCAGGAACTGGGCCTTATGCGTAAATTGCTTTCCAAGGCAGGCGAACTTGGCCTGCTGGGTATATCCATCCCTGAAGAGTACGACGGCTTCGGGCAATCATTCATAACAGCGATGAGGGCCAACGAGGCGCTGGGTGCCGGTTATTCCTTTTCCGTAGCCTATTCTGCGCATGTAGGTATCGGAAGTATGCCCATTGTTTATTACGGCACTGAGGAACAAAAACAGAAATACCTGCCAAAGCTGGCAACAGGCGATTGGACGGCAGCATATTGCCTCACCGAACCCAATGCCGGGTCGGATGCGAATTCAGGTAAAACCAAGGCAGTTCTTTCAGAAGACGGCAAGCACTATATCCTTAACGGGCAGAAGATGTGGATTACCAACGGTGGCTTTGCTGATGTCCTTACTGTATTTGCAAAGATCGACAACGACCGTGTGCTCAGTGCGTTCATTGTCGACGGGAATGCTCCCGGAATTATCCTGAACCCGGAAGAAAAGAAAATGGGTATCAAGGGCAGCTCCACCAGGCAGATATTCTTCAATGATGTGAAAATACCTGCCGAAAACCTTATTGGCCGCAGAGGGGAAGGGTTCAGGATTGCCCTGAACATCCTTCACATGGGTCGTATCAAGCTGGGCGGTATAGTACTGGGTGCGGCAAAAAGGGCCATAAACCAGTCGGTCAACTACGCCAACGAGAGGAAACAGTTCGGTTCACTCATCTCAAACTTTGGTGCCATAAAACAAAAGCTGGCTGAACAGGTGATCAGGACCTTTACCAATGAATCTGCGGTATACAGGGCCAGCAGCGATATTGAAGAAGCCCTGAAGAAGAATCTTGCCGATGGTATGGAAAAGGGAAAGGCAGAGATAGAAGCAATAGCAAAGTTCTCGGTCGAGTGCGCTCTGCTGAAAGTTTACGGCTCAGAAGCGCTTGATTACGTTGTGGATGAAGCGGTACAGATATTCGGCGGAATGGGGTATTCGTCAGAAACACCTATCGACCGTGCATACCGGGATTCAAGGATCAACAGGATCTTTGAGGGAACCAATGAGATCAACAGGTTGCTGACAGCCGATACTGCCATCAAGAAAGCCCAGAAAGGCGAATTCGATCTTTTCGGCCCTGCCAAAAAAATACTGAAAGGGGTATCAAAACTCGAAGAGCAAGAGATCCCCGAAGACTATTACGAAGAGAAGAAGCTTTATATCAGGAACTTTAAGGATTCCATTCTAATGGTGATCCAGGCAATGTCTGACAAGTTCAAGAAAAATCTCATCAACGAACAGGAGATCATGATGAACATTGCCGATATGATGCTCCAGGTTTACACTTCGGAGTCCACCCTGCTCAGGATCGAGAAGCTGGAAAAGATGAAAGGTGAAAAATTCATCCGGGTTTACAAAAGCATCCTCGATGTGTTTATTTACGATGCCTCCAGCATCATCCTGAAATCAGGCCTTGATGCCATTTCTTCCTTTATCGAGGGCAAAGAGCTGGAAACATTGCACAAGGGGCTTATTCACTATACCAAGGTAAAGCCAGTAAATGTGAAAGATGCCCGTCGTGAAATCGCCGACAGGCTGATCTACGACAACCGGTATACTTTTTAAGGCTGTTGGC
>CAZMOK010000005.1:56598-76002 GCA_964567785.1 uncultured Bacteroidales bacterium
GGCTGTTGGCCGGAATAATCCAACTCCCCTACCCTTCCTTCCTCCTTCGTCGGAGCAGAGAGGGGGGGAAATCAAAAATCGACAATCGACAATCCACAGCTACTCTTTCAGGATATGCTTTGAAACCACAAGCCGGTTCACCTGGTTGGTACCTTCGTATATTTGGGAAAGCTTGGCATCCCGCATCATCTTTTCAACCGGGTGTTCTTTGGAATAGCCTTCACCTCCCATTACCTGAACGGCATCGGTGGTGACTTTCATTCCCATATCGGTGGCATGATATTTCGACATTGCCGACAGCTTTGAGAAATCTTTCTGCTTATTGTCATAAGCCCATGCTGCTCTCCAGACGAGCATCCTGGCAGCTTCTATTTCAGTTGCCATGTCGGCAAGCATGAAGGAAACCCCCTGGAGATTGGTAATGGGGTGACCGAACTGAATGCGGTTTTTTGCCCATTTCATGGAATACTCATGGGCTGCCCTGGCATTTCCGACAGCCGCTGCAGCGACACCGGTCCGGGTCCTGTCGAAGGTTTTCATTGCTATGATAAATCCGTACCCTTCACCTCCCAGCAGGTTTTCTGCAGGAATTTCAACATCTTCAAACTTGATCTCGTTCTGTACCGATGCCCGCTGTCCCATCTTATCCAACTTGGAAACCATAGTAATGCCGGGCGTATCCTTATGGACTATGAAGGCTGACAGGCTCCTTGAACCCCTTTCAGGGTCGGCAAGGGCAAAAACAGTAAGGTATTCTGCCACTTCGCCGTTGGTAATATACCTCTTATGGCCGTTCAGAATGTATTTATCGCCTTTTTTTATAGCATTCGACTTGATACCCTGGACGTCTGATCCTGCATTAGGTTCTGTAAGTGCATAAGCGGCCACAGCTTTTTTCTCGGTTATTTCACCAAAGAACCTCTTTTTTTGTTCATCGTTGCCGGAGAGGAACATTGGTGTTAATGCCAGCGTACTGGCATCGATGCAGATACCTATGCCCGTGCACCCGTAACCCAGCTCTTCAGAGGCCAGGGCGCCTTCAAAGATATTGAATCCGTTGCCTCCGTATTCTTTTGGCATTGCCCCGTTTATGATGTTTTCATCATATGCGGCCCTTACTATATCCCAGGGGAATTCCGTAGATTCATCGTATTTCATCCGGTTGGGCACTATCCAGCGATTGGAGAAATCCCTGTATTTTTCAATGATCTCCTGCTGACGGGTATCAAGCTTAAAAGTTACCATAGATATTTGATTTTATTAGTTAATGGATCAGTATAGCAAATGTAAGATAAAAAGTAATTGTCTAATCATCGCATTCGTCACAGTCGAAGCTCTTGTTGTACATCGTCATGGCCCTCAAACTCATTCCCATGTTTGAAAATCCGCCGTCGTGAAAAAGGTTTTGCATGGTGACCTTCCTTGTAAGATCGGAAAAAAGGGTGATGCAATAATCAGCACAGTCCTCTGCAGAGGCATTACCCAATGGCGACATCCTGTCGGTAAAGTCCATCAATCCGCCCATTACCCTCACACCGCTTCCTGCGGTAGTTAGTGTAGGCGACTGGCTGATCGTGTTGACTCTCACTTTTTTCTCCCTTCCGTAAATATATCCGAAGCTCCTCGCGATCGATTCCAGCAAGGCTTTGGCATCGGCCATGTCGTTATAGGCATACAGGGTACGTTGAGCAGCAATGTAAGATAATGCCAGCACCGAGCCCCATTCCTTTATGGCATCCAGTTTGTAGCCTACCTGTAACATCTTATGGAATGAAATGGCAGAAATGTCCAGTGTCTTGTCGAAGTAATTATATTCAAGGTCGTTATATACACGCTTTTTTCTCACATTAAGCGACATACCGATGGAATGCAATACAAAATCCACCTTGCCCCCAAGCACTTTCATCGAAGTTATAAAAACATGCTTCAGGTCTTCTGTACTGGTCGCATCTGCCGGGATTACCTCGGCATCGCATTTTTCAGCAAGTTCATTGATTTGACCGAACCTTAAGGCCGAAGGAGTGTTCGAAAGTGTGAAGCTGGCTCCTTCCTCCTTTGCCCTCATCGCTACTTTCCATGCAATTGACTTTTCGTCCAGCGCTCCGAAAATAATTCCGGTTTTTCCCTTCAGTAAGTTATAGGTCATTGCTTATGTGTGTTTATGATTACCTGATTTAAGAAATTCACGGGCAGTTTCCCGGGTGGTACCGGTCTGTTCTTCACCACTGAGCATTGTGGCTATTTCCATCACTCTCTCCTCCCCTTCTATTTTCCTGAGCTTTGTTACAGCGGTAGAGCCCCCGGTTTCTTTGTAAACCCTGTGATGATGGCTGCCTTTCCCGGCTATCTGTGGCAGGTGGGTAATAGCTATGACCTGCATATGTTGTGAAGCATCAAGCATAACCTCCCCTACCCTTCCTGCTATGTCGCCCGAGATTCCGTTATCGATTTCGTCGAATATGATCGTGGGTAACAGTTTCTTTTCAGATATCAGTGATTTGAGGCTCAGCATAAGCCGCGACAACTCACCTCCTGAAGCGATCTTTGACACGTTATTGGGTTCAATTCCTTTGTTGGCGCTAAAAAGGAAGGTAACTGAATCGATCCCCTCTCTCCCGGGCACATCCAGCAGCTTGTGGCTTATCTTCACCCTGCCGTCAGGCATGCCCATCCTGGAAAGAAAGTCAAAAGTATTTTTTTCGAGTTCAGGAAAAACACTTTTTCTTAACCGGGATATTTCCTCAGCCTCCCTGCTGAGCAGGGATGACCTTTTGTCAGCTTCCTTTTTAATTTTTTCTATTTCGCCGGATAAGCTGCTGATATTCTGAAGTTTCTTATCAAGATCGTCTTTGATCTCAAGAAGTTCCTCAACCGAACCCGCATTGTGCTTATGCTGCAGTCTATAGATCATATCGAGTTTCTCCGTGAGCTCTTGCAGCAATCCGGGATTGAATTCGATTTCCTTTTCTATTGATCCATACTCCCTCGCTATGTCTTCCAACTCGATGATTGCAGAGCCAAACCTTTCATTGAGTTCCTCGATCCCCTTGTGGTACTGTGAAAACTTCTCAACCCCTTTCTCAATTTCCCTGAGTTTTGAAAGAAGGTTTTCATCCCCCTGTATAAGAGTTTCAACAGCATTATACAGTTTTTCTTTGATCTCTTCGGCATGCGAAAGGATCTTTTGTTGTTCTTCAAGTTCTCCGATATCGATCTTATCCAGTTGTTCCTTTTCGAGTTCTTCAAAGAGAAACCGGAAATAATCTTCCTCTTTACGTGCCTCTGCTTCATCCTGTTCCATTTGGATCAGTCTTGATTGCAGGGAAGTGAACTGGTCGTGCTCTTTCCTGAATGCTTCCACCCTGGAGTTGATCCCTGCAAAGCTATCAACAACGGAAAGCTGGAACGACGGATCATTGAGCAGTAATGAGGAGTGCTGGGAATGAATATCGACAAGGTGTTCTCCAAGCTTCTTTAACAGACCCAGGTTTACAGGCGTATCGTTGATAAAAGCACGTGATTTGCCGGAAGGGGTTATTTCCCTTCTCACGATCGTGAGCTTATCATAGTCAATGTTGTTCTCCTCAAAAAGAGGTTTTATTGAATAGGGTTCTATATCGAACTCAGCTTCAACAATACACTTGGTACCGGAATCCATCATTATACCGGTATCTGCCCTGTTACCCAGCACAAGCCCCAGCGCCCCGAGCAATATGGATTTTCCCGCTCCGGTTTCTCCGGTTATTACCGTAAAACCCGGTTCAAGCCTCATTTCAAGGTGTTCGATCAGGGCATAGTTCGATATTTTAAGATATTTCAGCATTGCTTAAGCCACATGGTGCTAATGATCATCAAAAATATAAAAGTATCCATTAAAGATTGGGAAGGCAAGAAAACGTCTTTCAGGAATTAATCAACAGGCTCCTTAAAAAGTTCCAGGTCAATTAGTGATTTGTTGATACTTAGAGGTATTTGCAGGATCAAGTTCCTTCATGATCTCAACAGCCTTGTTCTTTTCCGATGATGAACCCTCAGAGTATATATTGATAATTTCGTCTCTTTTTGCATCCAGTATGATCTGAAGGATGAAAAGCCCGGGCCTGGTTTTCTTTACTTCCTGAAGGTACTCCAGCGATTTTCCGATAACCTGCCTCCCTTTGTCCGGATCATCATACATTACGTCAAGGCCGCGCCTGTGGTATTCGTAGAAGAATTTCCTGACCGGTTTGTAGGAAGGATTCATCAGGTTTTCAACAAGCCAGAACCTGTTACGCTGGTTCTCAAACGATTTCCAACCCTGTGCTGCAGCATTTTGTGCTGAGTTTACAATATTCTGGGCAATCTCAAAGTAAGGGGTACCCCCTTCAAGAATAAAAGTGTCGAAGTCGAGGCCTATGAAAATATAAATGTAATAAGCAAGGACTGATGTCAGGTTTGAAAAATAGGTGTTGGGATCAAAATCAAGGGGCTGGAACTCAACATAGGTGAACCTGAAATCGCGGTCAACATAGTTGAAAAGCGGGCTGTTATAACTTGAATTGAAAACCGGCCTCCTGAGAGTGAGGTTCAGGCTGCCTTCAAACTCGTCGGAGGATAGCCTCTGTTCAATGGTGAGCAGAATAGAACACTCGATTTTTTCATTTATTTCAAATTCATAGCCTGTCCATTTCCGGTTGTTTATGAATTCGTAAATGGCATTTTTCAGCGATTCGAATACTTTTTTCTCGGTACCTTCTACCTGTCTTGTATCGATCTCAACGTTACAGATCAATTCTTGCGCACTTGCGGTGCGGGTGGTAAAAAGAATAAGGATGGCTATGAGGATATGCCTGATTTTCATTTATTTTCCTTCCTTGATATCCTGTATGATTGTATTAACGATATCCCCGGCTATTTTAGTTTTTGAATCCAGGTCGAAAGGCAATACTTTTCCTGAGCGGGTGTATATGGTTACTTTATTGGTGTCGGTTCCGAAGCCTGATCCTTCGTCCCTGAGCGAATTGAGCACGATCATGTCAAGATCTTTCTCTTTCAGCTTCTTTCTTGCATTATTCTCCTCATTTTCAGTTTCGAGGGCAAATCCCACAAGATATTGTCCCGGTTTTTTTCTTTTGCCCAGGTCCCTGAGTATATCTGTTGTAGGGACCAGTTTCAGGGAAAACTCATCCCCGGTCTTTTTCAATTTTGTATCAAAAGCTGATTCGGGCCTGTAGTCGGCAACGGCTGCCGTCATTATCGCTATTTCAGCTTTATCGAACTCCGGGATAACGGCCTTGTGCATTTCCCGGGACGTCATTACGTCAACTTTTTTAATGCCCGGGTGCACCTCCAGGCCCTTTACCGGTCCTGAAACAAGAGTTACCTTTGCACCCTTTTTCCTAAAGCTCTCGGCAATGGCGTAACCCATCTTTCCTGAAGAGTGGTTGCCGATGAACCTCACAGGGTCGACAGGTTCATACGTAGGTCCTGCTGTTACGAGTACGGGCTTATTCCCGAGAACACCATTCTCCTTGAAAAACTCAGTGATACTGGTGTAGATCAGCTCCGGTTCTTCCATTCTCCCCTCTCCATGAAGGCCGCTGGCCAGTTCTCCTGCAGCCGGAGCTATCAGGATATTTCCATAGGCCTGCAGGATCCCTATGTTTTTTTGCGTAGAAGGATGCTTATACATATCGAGATCCATTGCCGGGGCAAACATCACAGGACACCTGGCCGAGAGATAGGCAGCCGTAAAAAAGTTATCGGTTATGCCTGTGGCCATTTTGGCCATGGTATTGGCCGAAACCGGCGCCAGGACGAAGAGGTCGGCCCATTGTCCCAATTCCACATGGCTGTTCCATGAGCCATCTTCCGGGTCGAATGTTTTCACCAGGACAGGGTTCTCTGAAAGGGTAGAAAGAGTGAGCGGGGTAACAAAATCCACGGCAGCCCCGGTCATCATAACTTTAACCCGGGCTCCTGCCTTCTTGAGCAACCTGACAAGAAGAGGCGTTTTGTAGGCGGCAATACTGCCTGTCACCCCTATTACTATTTTCTTTCCTTCAAGCATTATGTGGAAATCACTTCTTCTCTTCCACTTCCTTATGCGGGTTCCTGTAATAGACCTGGTTGTTCAGGTATTCATGAACGGCAAGAAGGGTGGGTTTGGGAAGCCTTTCATAGAATTTGGCAATCTCAATCTGTTCCCTGTTCTCAAAAATCTCTTCCAGGTTATCCTGGGTTGTGGCAAACTCTTCAATTTTCCTGTTGAGTTCGTCTTTCAGTTCCAGGCCTATCTGGTTGGCCCTTTTTGAGAGAATGACCACTGTTTCGTATATATTACCGGTTTCCTTTGAAAAATCAAGGGTATTCCTGGTTACTGCATAGTTTTTTGTTTTTACCTTTTTGTAATCCATTCTATTTATTGGTGTTATAAATTATTTTCAATTCAGTTCTTTCTTATTTTTTTTGAAAGTGTCTCTTTCATATTCTCAATTTCTTTGAGATATTCGGTTTCAGGATACTGGAATACCAGTTCGTTATACGAATCGAGAGTGGCCTGGTATCGCTCTTCCTGTTTCATCCTGATACTTTTCAGCGTATAGCTGTAATAAGCCTTGAATATATGATAGAGGATATCTTCTTTGTATCCGGTATCGGGATAGTCTTTGAGCAGGTTATTGAAACTTGTGATGGCAGCTTCGTACCTGTCCATTTTATAATACAGTTTGGCTATATCATACCGCTTTTTCTGAAGCTTTGCCCTGAGCTCATCAATGAGCCGGCCGGCCTCATCCACCCGTTCGCTGTCAGGGTACATATCGATAAAAAGCTGTAACTCATTGATCGCCTGGAGCGTGTTGGTCTGGTCAAGGCTCGACCTTGGAGAATCGAGGTAATAGCAGTATGCGCTCAAAAAAGTGGCCTCTTCGGCAAATTCACTGCGCGGGTAATTCTGCGCGAATCTCTTGAAATAATAACTGGCCAGAATGTAGTCTTCCTGCTCATAATGACAGTATGCGTAATAATACTGTAACTTCTCTGCTTTTTCTGTACCCTTGTAAAAATTGATCAACTGCTGAAAAAGCTGCAGGGCGCGGTAATAATCATTCTCTTCAAAGTAATCCATCGCAGCGGCATACTTGGCTTCATTGTCGGGCGACTTAAGAAGCTGCTGATGTTTGCTGCAGGATACAAAGACAATTACTGACGCAAAAAGTATGTATTTTGTTAAAGTCCTCAATTTCACGGCGCAAAATTACGATTTTTACAAACAATGAAAACGTTTTTGAGATCTGTTTAGTGTTCTGTTCATAATTCACCCTTAAAGCCTTTAAGATAAATACGCCATATCGCTATATATTATTACTTTTGTGCTCTGAAATAAGTATAATAATTAAACGATTTAGCAGTGGATATATTCAATAAAATGTCAGCGATGGGGCCGCTCGGTAAATATATGGAGCACGGCGACGGATATTATTTCTTTCCTAAACTTGAAGGGCCTATTTCGAACAGGATGATGTTCAACGGCAAGGAGAGGCTGGTCTGGAGCCTCAATAATTACCTTGGCTTTGCTAACCATCCCGAAGTTAGAAAGACGGATGCAGATGCAACAGCGGAATATGGACTCGCTTACCAGATGGGAGCAAGGATGATGTCTGGACAAAGCACTTACCATGAGCAATTTGAGAAAGAAATCGCTGAATTTGTGGGGAAAGAATCCGCCTACCTGCTGAATTTCGGCTACCAGGGAATGGTATCCATTGTTGAGTCGCTCGTCGACAGAAAGGATGTCATTATATACGATTCTGAGGCACACGCATGCATAATTGACGGGATGAGGCTTCATTTCGGTAAAAGGTTTGTCTACCCTCATAACGATATGGAAAATCTCAAAAAAGAGCTTGAGAGGGCAACCAGGATCGTTGAACGCACGGGGGGCGGCATCCTGGTGATCACTGAAGGTGTTTACGGCATGTCAGGTGACCTCGGGAACTTAAGAGCCATTGTTGAACTGAAAAAGAAATACAATTTCAGGCTGCTTGTTGATGATGCACACGGATTCGGCACTATGGGGAAGACAGGTGCAGGAACCGGTGAGCATCTCGGCGTCCAGGATGAGGTCGATGTCTATTTTTCAACCTTTGCCAAATCATTTGCAGGGATCGGCGCCTTTGTGGCAAGTCGCGATGATGTGATCAAATACCTGCGGTTCAATCTCAGGTCGCAGGTATTCGCCAAATCACTTCCGGTTGCCATGACAATAGGAGCCCTGAAAAGGCTCGAGATCCTGAAAAAAGAACCGCAGCACAAGGAAAAGCTTTGGGAAATAGTGAATGCACTGCAGGGCGGGCTTAAATCAAAAGGTTTCAACCTTGGAGACTCTGAATCACCTGTTACTCCGGTATTTCTTGAAGGCGGTGTTCCTGAAGCAACCCAGGTTACATATGACCTGCGTGAAAACCACGATATTTTCTGCTCAATAGTTGTTTATCCGGTAGTGCCAAAGGGAGTGATCTTGCTGAGGCTTATTCCTACAGCGGTCCATACAATTGAAGATGTGGAATACACCATAGATGCTTTTTCACAGGTACAGGAGAAAATCATAAAAGGGGCATACTCAGCGGATATTAAATCTATGTCAGTCTAGTCGCTCAGACTTATCTTCCATACTTTTAGCCAGATCGCAAATGTCCGGTAATCCCAGAAAAAGGAAGAAATACTCCTACTTTTACAAGATATACCGGCGTGTTCGCTATGTCAGGTTCCTGATAAATAAACGTAAAAACATCCTCAAAGACCTTAAAAAAAGAGAAAAAGAGGAGAAAAGGGAGGTCAGGAGAAAAGAAAGGGAAAAACGCAAACTCGACAAAATCTACGAGATCCGGAAAAAGAAAGCAGACAAAAAGAAGATCAAGGCTGATGTCGAGGAACTCAGGAAGAAGCATGAAATTGAGGCTGAAGCTTACAGGGAGGAAAGGAAGAAGAAAGAGGAACAAGTAAGGCTGAAGATAGAAAAGGACAGATATTACATGCGGAGAAGGCGAAAAAGGCTTCTTCGTTATTATCTGAAACTTCAAAGAAGGAATTTCATCAGGGGGATCCGTTCCCTGAACCTCAAAACGCTAAAAAAGAAAATCGGCAAATTCAGGGAGCAAAGAGAAAAAAGAAGAACATCTTTACTCATTTTTGCCAATTCATTCACCTTATTTCTGCTATCTTATATAGCCCTTTATCTTGTTTCGCAGTTCGCCACGATCATTGCGGCATTATTCTTTGATTTTCCAACAACACTTTACTACTGGGAGATCTATTTTAACATTTCAACCGCCGACTGGAGCCCGGAGGCCATCAAAACAATATTTTCCACAGGACCTCTCATATCATTTCTTACAGGAATAATTTCGATGATCATATATTCCAATCTCAAGGAATATACAAGCAAATTCAAGCTCTTCTTCCTCTGGTTGTTCATTCATTCTATCACTTTCTTTTTCGGGGCCATACTGGTAGGCACCCTTTTTGAAAAAGGAATTGGGCATACGATCGGATGGCTCTACATAATGGACACCGGAAAAGTCTTTTACTCCATTATTTCCATTTTCATAATGCTTATCACAGGTTTTATTATAACCCGCCCTGTTTTGTTTTCGGCCAACAGTTACTTTACCAATCTGACCAGGAGGAACCGCAAGCTTTTCATCCATTCGCAGATAACCATTCCCTATCTTGCCGGCATTGTTGTTTTAATGCTTCTGAGGGAGCCAAGATTTATGTTCTACGAAACATTCATCACTTTTACGGCAGCACTGATAATCCTTCCGGTTCTGGGTAGCTATAATACTTACCAGGACTATTATTTTGAATTTGAAGAGAAGAAACCGGGGTTTCCCCGGGTCACAGCTATCATAACATTACTTATCCTCCTTGCCTACCGCTTCGGGCTGGAAGCAGGCATCAGTATCGGGTAATTTTTTACTCTATGATCAGGTTCTTTGTCCCCCGGCCCTTTTCGGTCACCACTTCAACCACATAAGTACCCGGTTCCAGGTGACCTATCTCTACCGGTACCTTGCGGTCGTAAACTGACTGACGTATTACCTGCTGTCCTTGCATATTATAGAGCCTGAGGTGCTCAACAAGCGTTTCAGATCTCAACATTACAGTATTGCCTGCGGCAGGATTCGGGTAAAGCTGAAGCTTGGCAGAAATATCGTTCTGAGAAATACTTCCCACTCCTTCGGGTTTAAGCCAAATATTCAGATCAGTCTTTTGTCTGTTGTTCACCGGGATAGCCGGGATGAGCCGGGTATTGTAACCTGAAGCTGATACGCGCAGGTAGTAATTACCCTCATAGATAAATCTTTTATAATTCCCAAACGGCAGGTGGGAATAAACCCAGGAACTGTCTTCCTCGTGGCCTATTACATAAATTTCTGCATGGACCGGGAAACCGCTGGCTGTATCCTTAACCTTGCCTGTAATACCGAAAGTTGCCTGCTCCATGAAATTCAAGAGTGATCGATAATTGTAATTCCACCAGTTTGTGAGTTGGGTTTCAGGCAGGAGCTTGGTGCTGGATATTTCAAGGGTGAACTCCCTTCCCTGGTGGAAATAGGTCATATAGTCCTGCCTTCCCCCTGATATTGTGTACCATGCATATCCGTTTGTAATGCCATTATTGAAACTGGTGAGATACCCCGGGGGGCTGTAAAATTGTGCCGTATCGGCATATTCCCTGCAAACATACACCCACCAGTCGTTATCGGCTGTAAGGTGGCCCCAGGTGTCCCATGGGTAATTGCAGACCTCCTCGCCGCCATGGATATTACACGAAAGCACAAAATGATTGTCCTCTGCCAACTCCATGAATGCAACTGTTTCGGGTTGCCATTCATTCCCGTCAGGGTTCGGTCCGTCCTCCGGGTCAGGGAAATTCCGGTTAAGGTCCACAATATTAGCGTTGAAACGTGTTGCGCCGTTTACTGTATTATTTCCGGCAGCATAGGTTCCGTCAGGATTTGCAAGAGGATTTATCCATATTTCGAGATTGTCGACCATATTGGTGATGCGGTCGTTGTTCCCATATTCTGTAAGAAGGTAATCGATAAGATGCAGCATGAGGACATATCCTGCCGTTTCATCACCATGCATGGTGGAGGTATACATAAACTGGGGTTCCCCTTCATTGGAAACCACATTGTCGCTGATCCGGGCAAAAAGAAGTTCCCTTCCCTCCACACTTTGTCCGATGCTGAAGACATCACAGATATCCGGGTAATCTGAGGCGAATTGTTCCATTATGCTCACGTACCCCTCATAAGTGGGATAAAAATTCCAGTCGGTGACATCCCTGATGTTGATCTCGTCTACCATAAATGGTACACGATCAAGATCTCCCGGATGGGGCAGCACTTTATAGTTTAGTCCGAACCTCAGGAAACTGTCAAATTCATTTTGAGAGGCATAGGCATAGACCTCCCCTTCTTTCTTATTATCTAAAGAAATAATTTTTGTTAACTGATTGATCACATCCCTTCCCGGGTCGTTGAATTTAAAGTAGACCTCGCCTTTTCTGTTGAAATAGTCTTCCGGATTTAAATGGTCCTGACTTTGCAAAATGATAACAGCAGCAAGGACAAGGACAACAGCAAGCAGAATTCTCTTCACAAGCATTATCTAATAATTGTTTAGTGTGTACAGGTGTTATTTTCTTTCTATCTCAAAGGTATAGTTTTCCACCAGATATTTCAGTTTATCATAAGTGGAAGTTCCAACAGGAACAAGTGGCAGCCTTAGTGCATTGCTGCAGAACCCCATGATCTCCATGACAGCCTTTATTCCTCCCGGGCTGCCATCTTCAAAGAGGGCATTTATTATATCAATAAGGCTGTAGTGGATGTTCCTGGCTTTCTTTATTTTACCTTTCCGAAGAAGCCTCACCATTTCTGAAAACTGAGCGGGATAAGCATTGGCCACTACTGAGATCACTCCCTGCGCACCCATTGTCATGAGGGGAAAAGTAAGTGCATCATCACCTGAAATAACCACAAAGTCTTTTGGCTTTTGCTTGATTATTTCCATTATCTGCACAAAATTCCCCGATGCTTCCTTTATACCCACAACATTGCTGAAGTCCCTGGCAAGATTCAGGGTAGTCTCTGCTGAAATATTGCAACTGGTCCGGCCGGGCACATTGTAAAGGACAACCGGTACCGGACAGGCACCTGCAACTGCCTTGTAATGATTGTAGATACCCTGCTGGCCCGGTTTGTTATAGTAGGGGCAGACTGAAAGTACGGCATCCACTCCATCGAACGTGACCGATTTGATGGTATTGATGATCTCCTGTGTATTGTTCCCTCCAAGTCCGGACATCACAGGGACACGTTTATTTACTGTTTCCACAACAAAATCAACCACAGCCATTTTTTCATCACTGGAAATGGTGGGCGATTCACCTGTAGTGCCAAGGGTTACAATGTAGTCGACGTTATTGGCGATGACATGCTCGATTATCCGCTCAAATGAAGAGAAATCAATGGTTCCATAATCATGAAACGGTGTAATTATGGCGACACCTGTTCCTTTGAAATCAAAACTCATTTTGAAAAGGGTTTAATGATATTTATATAATGATCGAAATTTTCAATCATTTTACGCAGTGGCTCATTTTCTTTGACCTCAATCATCATATCAAAAAAAGGCTTGTTGTCTTCGCTGAACCTCCCTATCTTGAAACTTGCAACCGATTCTGCAGCAGCGAAAAGCAATGGGACCCGGTTTTCAACGCTAATATCTATTAAAATATCAAACTGCTGTTCACAAAAATCCTTGTATTTCGTGGTTTTAGGCTTGCCGTACCATCTCAGGTCAGAAGGGTAAATATAGTCAAAAGAAAGCATTGGCATCAGATGTTTAGCCATCAAAGGATCAGTTATAAATCCAAGTGCCCTGACTTCTTTATTGCGTGCCTGTAATTTGTTTACGTATCCGTGCACTTCTTCAAAATCTTTCTCCCCCGTGCTGTCGAAAAGTATCCCTATGCTTTTTGAATTCTCAAAGTTGGTGATCCTTTTCTTCCTGCCGGTCGTTCTCAATATCTTTTTCAAGAAATGATCACCGGCTTTATCCTTTATTTTGGCTGGCAGAATCAATTTTTAAAAAAATATAAATATATAATACAATCGGGGCATCATAACAGTATTTAGGGGATATTTTTATCAAATCCCGGTCTTTTTCTGACTTTTCTCAGATCCAGAAGATTCATCGGGTTGTTTTCCATTCCGGTAATTTTATTGCTAACAAATCTTGTAACCTCGTCATAATATAATACCACAACGGGACATTCTTCCATTACCAGCTCATTCATGCTTCTGTAAAGCGTTATCCTTTCATCGTAAGAAACTGTTTTCTGTGAAAGAAGGTAAAGGCTGTCATAAAGAGGATTGCTGAAATGCGTGTAATTAGGCCCACCGGGTGTAAAATTACCAGAGTAGAACAACGAGAGATAATTTTCCTCATCGGGATAATCCGCAATCCAGGATGCCCTGAAAAAACCTATTTTTCCCTGTGCCTTTAATTCCTTAAAGGTAGCGGCGGGGTAGACCTCAATTTCGATTTTCATTCCTATTAATGAAAGCTGGGACTGGATATATTTGCAAATGTCAAGATAATCGGCCGTGGTATGAAGGTTTATGGTCTTTAACGGCTTTTTGTCATTTAATCCCGGGCTATCCAGCAGTTTTCTTGCAGAATCCGGATCATAGGAGTAGTATTTGCGTGAGTGATCAAAAGCCGGCATTCCTGCCGGGATGAAGCCGTAGTTTCCAGGAATACCGATCCCGTTCCTCAGGTATCTTATCATTTTTTCACGGTCAAATCCTATATTGACAGCCCGGCGCACTTTTTTCGAAAGCAATGGGTTGAATTCCCCGTTCTCTTCGGTTCCCATCATAATGCCCAGGTATTCCGTATTAAGGTATGGCCCCTTCATGAGCCTGACTATTCCGGAATAACGTGGGTTCAGTTTGCCTGCACCGGTAAGCAGCTCATCTTTATAGGATGGATCGATACCGGAGAGAAAATCGAGATTGCCTTTTATGAATTCAAGGAAGGCAGTTTGCTGGTCGGAGAGAAAAGTAATTGATACTGCATCCAGGTGAGGCAGCCTGTTTAGGCTGTCGCATTCAAAATACCGGTCATTTTTCACAAGTACCATTTTCACCCCCTCTTTCCAGGTGCTTAGCCTGAACGGGCCTGTTCCCAAAGGGTTTCTGCTAAACTCGGTATCTGTGTTCTCAAGAGCCTCGATTGGAATAACTGAACAATATTGCATTGCCAGGATGCTCAGAAAAGGAGGGAACGGCTCCTTAAGCCGAATGATCAGCACCGAATCGTTGATTGCAATAAAACCTGGCTTATTACCCGTCATCTCAACTTTTGAGAAGATCCATGAACCGGGAGACGCCACTTCAGGGTCAAGGATCCTTGAAAAACTGTAAACAAAATCTTCGGCAACTACTTTCCTTGAAGTAAAATTATCCGTTTGATGGAAATAGACATCGTTCCTCAGAAGAAATGAATATTCCCTGCCGTCTTGTGATATCTTCCATTCTTTGGCGATACAGGGGATTGGTTTCAGGTTGGTGTCAAGCCTGACCAGTCCGTCAAAAAGCTGGTTACACGCCCATATGTTTGCCTGGTCCTTAGCATAGGCCGGATCGAGGGAGGTTATGTTCGATGGCTCGTTATAACGAAAAACAGTTTTTCCTTCATCATCATACCCTCTTCCGGAACAGGCAAGTAATGCCGCCAGTGGCACCAGGAGTAAAACTTTTTTTACCGAAGGACTTTGCATAAGGGGGCCGGGCTGTCCCTGCAAAGATAAACAGTTAGAGCAATTATTTTTTAGTTGTCTGGATAAGGTCAATGGGCTTTTTTACTTTCTCCTTCAGAAGGGCATGATCTACTACCTCTATCATCTGATCTACATAAATAAAATTCAATCCCTTGACATAATCGTCTTTTATCTCCCGTATGTCTTTTATATTTTCTTTTGAAAGGATCACATCTTTCACCTTGGCTCTTTTGGCAGCAAGGATCTTTTCCTTGATACCTCCAACAGGAAGCACCTTGCCCCTGAGCGTGATCTCTCCGGTCATTGCTACCCTGGCCCTTACTTTTCGTTGGGTGAATGCAGAAGCCAGCGCCGTAAACATGGTAATTCCCGCCGAAGGCCCGTCTTTTGGAACAGCTCCTTCGGGGAAGTGGATGTGTACATTCCAGTTTTTAAATATTTCGGGATTCACGTTCAGGTCCTCCGCATGCGCCCTGAGATACTCTATGGCCAGTGCAGCGGATTCTTTCATTACATCACCCAGGTTCCCGGTAAGGGTAAGCTGGCCCTTCCCCTTCGAAAGACTGACTTCAACAAACAATATCTCCCCTCCTACCGAAGTCCAGGCCAGCCCGGTGACCACTCCCGCAACCTCGTTATTTATTTCACGATCGCGCTGGTACCTGGGTGCACCCATTATTTCTTCCAGCTCTGACTGCTGAAGCTGCCTGGAATACTCCTCATTCATGGCAATCTTTTTTGCCCTGTTACGGAGTATCTTTGCTATTACCTTCTCCAGGCCCCTGACCCCTGATTCCCTGGTATAATTATCGATAATACTCTCGAGGGTCTTTTTAGGGAAGGTTACCTGGCCTTTTTTTATCCCGTTTTCGCCAAGTTGCTTGGGTATAAGGTGCCTTTTCGCAATCTCGACCTTTTCTTCCAGCAGGTACCCGCTCAGGTCAATGATCTCCATCCTGTCGCGAAGTGCAGGGTGAATGGTCATGGTAGTGTTTGCCGTGGCAATGAACATTATCTTCGACAGGTCGAAACTTGTTTCGAGATAGTTGTCGTAGAATTCCACGTTTTGTTCAGGATCCAGGATCTCAAGCAAAGCGGCCTGTGGGTCTCCCTGGATATTGTTACCGCTGACCTTGTCAACTTCATCCAGGACAAAGACCGGATTTGCCGATTTTGTCTTTTTCAGGCTCTGTATTATTCGCCCCGGCATTGCTCCGACATAAGTTTTGCGGTGACCGCGAAGTTCTGCTTCATCCCTTACGCCTCCAAGCGACATTCTGACATATTTCCTGTCGAGGACTTTAGCGATCGATTTCCCGAGTGATGTTTTACCAACCCCGGGAGGGCCTACAAAGCAAAGTATGGGTGCTTTCAGGTCTTTTTTCAGTTTCAGCACTGCAAGGTGCTCAATGATCCTGTCCTTGATCTTTTCAAGCCCGTAGTGGTCTTCATCGAGTATTTTCTGCGCTCTTCCAAGATCAAAATTGTCTTTTGTATATTCTTTCCAGGGCAGTTCAACCAGTGTATCAAGATAATTGAGCTGGATCGAATACTCTGCTGCCTGTGGATTCATGCGCTGGAGCTTCTTAAGTTCCTTTTCAAATGTCTCTTCTATGTTGGGAGACCATTTTTTTTCTTTTGCCTTCGACTTCAGCTCACTGATCTCCTGCTCATTTGGCGATCCTCCGAGTTCTTCCTGAATGGTCTTCAATTGCTGTGCAAGAAGGTAGTCCCTCTGCTGTTTATCCAGGTCGGTCTTTACCTTGTCCTGGATCTGGTTCTTAAGCTCCTGGATCTGCATTTCTTGCGACAGCGCCTCCAGCACTTTGTTTGCCCTTTCGTTGAGGTCGCTTATTTCTAGCAGCTCCTGTTTTTCCTTGATCTCAACGTTCAGGTTGGAAGAGACAAAATTGACCAGGAAAAAGGGGCTTTCAATATTCTTTATTGCAAAGGCTGCTTCGGAGGGCATATTTGGCGACATCTTAATGATCTTAATCGCCAGGTCCTTGAGTGAGTCGATGAGCGCCAGAAAACGTTCATCGGTCTTATAATCAGCTTTTAGCGTTTCAAAAGGATTTACCCTTGCCTTGAAGTAGGGCTCCTCCTGGATGATCTTTTCAATGACAAACCTTTTCTTACCCTGGATTATGGCGGTAGTGCTGCCGTCGGGCATTTGCAGCAACTTCATTATGTGTGCAACAGTCCCTGTCTTGTAAATGTCGTCCGGTTTAGGATCCTCCACATTGGCATCTTTCTGGGCCGTGACACCAATTATCTTATCCTTCCTGTAATAATCCTTTATAAGCTGTATTGATTTATCCCTGCCTACGGTAATAGGAATAACCACTCCCGGAAAAAGTACCGTGTTCCTCAGGGGAAGGATCGGAAGTTCCTGTGGTACTTTTTCATTTTCCATCCGCTCCTCATCCTCCTGAGAAAGCAATGGAATGAATTCCGTGTCGGCATCGATTATATCTGATAAAAATAAATTCTTCTTCGCAAGTGATTCATTCATAATATATATTCAGTCAATTTGTCAGTTCGACATTAAAATTACTCATATTTTCCGGGCTAAAAGCTAAATATGCCTGTGAGACAGGGGAATAATCAGACAATTAGTTCCGAGGGGTATGAAAGATCAAGATTGGTGCCAATAATGAACGGGGGGTAAAATCAGAAGAACATTCTTGAGTTTGTTTTATCGAGAGTCATATTGTAAACGCTCTTTAAGATATCCTTGTCGATTGAATTGAACTCAAGGCCTCTGCGGGCATACATTTTACGGGCTACATCCAGTGCTTTCTGAAAGTCGAAACCCCGGAAGCCTGAAGTACCTCCCCAGAGGAAGCTCGGGACAAAATTCCGCTGATAGCCCCCGCCATAGACATTTGTATTGATCCCGATTACGGTGCCTGTGTTGAACATTGTATTTATACCGCATTTAGAATGATCGCCCATAATAAGGCCGCAAAACTGAAGACCGGTTTCGACAAAGGTCTGGTCACCATAGTTCCACACCTTTGCATTATCGTAAGTGTTTTTAAGGTTGCTCGTGTTGGAATCGGCGCCAATATTGCACCACTCCCCTATTACTGAATTGCCCATAAAACCATCGTGGGCCTTGTTTGAATAGCCGAAGATCACGGAGTTGTTAATCTCACCGCCTGCTTTTGAGAAAGGCCCTATAGTTGTTGGCCCATAAATTTTGGCCCCCATTTTGACAACGGCATTTTCACCAAGTGCAAAAGGTCCTCTTATCAGGCTGCCTTCCATGATCTCACTATTTTTTCCAATGTAGATAGGTCCGGATTCTGAGTTCAGGACTGCTCCTCTGACAGCAGCACCTTCTTCAACAAAAACCTCCTTTCCGAACACCCTGTTCGAACTGTCGAGGGTAGCTGATTTCCTGCCTCTTGTCAACATTTTGTAGTCATCCCTCAGAGCCCTGTCGTTGAAGTTGAAAATATCCCAGGTATAGTCTATCTTCAGAAAATCTGAAGAGGATTCCACTACATTGACCCCTTCAACATTGTCCTCATCCATGTTTTCAAGGTCGGTAGATTCCACCCTCATAGCGGCGATCACCTCTCCTTTCACCAGCACGTCATTGTTATTGAGCTTGCTGATCTCTTTGACCAGTTCAGGCGTGGGGCAGATCGATCCGTTGATCATGATGTTGTCCTTTTCCTCTTTGATCGGGTATTTTTCACTGAGAAAATCCTCTGTAAGGGTTGAGGTTGTTATACCAAGGTACTTTTCCCATTTTTCCCTGATGGTTGTGATGCCAATCCTGATATCTGCAACCGGACGCAAATAGGTAAGAGGAAGGAGGTTGCTTCTTCTGAAATTGTCGAACAGGACGTAATTCATTGATTCTGAAAATAATTAGATGCAAAATTAACTGGAACAACAAAAATAATCAGAGTTCCTTTAAATTATATTGATCAAAAGCCTGCTTTATTATATATTTATTAACAAACAACCCACATTTTTGCTCATAATAACGCAATATTCTGCAACGAAGTATGCAATATAAAGACCTGGCCGGAACAAAAAAAGCCATCCTTGCGGGATGGCTTTTGAATTTTGTTTGATTTCTTATTTCTTTTCAAGATGTTTCTTGTAGCGGCTCTTGAACTTATCCACACGCCCTGCGGTATCCACGAGCTTCATTTTACCTGTGTAGAACGGATGGCTCGTATTGGATATCTCTAGTTTAACAAGAGGGTATTCCTTACCGTCTTCCCACTTGACCGTTTCCTTTGCAGGGGTTGTTGAACGGGTAAGGAATGAATATCCGTTCGACATGTCCTTGAAAACTACAAGCCTGTATTCTTTTGGATGTATATCTTTCTTCATTTTTCTAAGCCTCTTTTGATTTCGGCCTGCAAAAATAGGAAATTATTTTTTTATGGCAAAAAAGGCAGGTACATTTTTTAACCGGCTATCCATTGGTTTTATTAACGGTCAACTTGCCTTCCAATAAAAAAGAAACAACATCAGCATTGTCTGCATAATCCCAAAGCTCAGGTTTCTGGGTTTTCCCAAAAGGAATGGCGCCT
>CAZMOK010000006.1:0-74568 GCA_964567785.1 uncultured Bacteroidales bacterium
GTCTGCATAATCCCAAAGCTCAGGTTTCTGGGTTTTCCCAAAAGGAATGGCGCCTCGGATCTCTTTTTCACCGGAAACGATACACTGAATTTTATCACCTGAATTTTGCAGGGTTTCTGATACATTTCCCAGTGAGGTGTATTCTTCAAAATAAACCACCGAGATGGGCGAACTTATCGATTTGTTTTTTGTGAGCAACAGGTTGCCGCTGTCCAGGTGTTCAGTTTTGTTTATCAGCAGGATTGATTTCTGATAATCGTAATTATTCCGGTACTTGTTATGATCTGACAGTCCCGGAAAACTTTCAGTGATGCTGAGTAGTTCTGTGAAATCGTATCCTGCGGGCACAAATAATTTCGAAACGTTGCGGCAGCCAAGTCCGAAATACCTGAGCATGTCTGCGGCAAGCCCTTTAAGTTCTTCCTTGCTTTCTTGGCCTGTAAGCACTGCTACCCCGTTCCTGTTCTTACGTATGATGTTTGGATACTTTCCGAAATAATAATCAAAGTACCTTGCGGTATTATCACTGCCTGTGGCAATAACGGCATCAAACCCTTCCAGGCGGCCTTCGGTAAAGGTCACCTGTCCTTGCACCTCAGGCATCTCTTCTTCCATTAGTTTGAAGATACCGGGAAGGAGAACCTTATCATTGGAGGATAGTTTAACAACGGACCTGGTACCTGTAAGGAGAATGCAAAGCAGGTCATGCATTCCTACCATCGGGATGTTTCCTGCTGTCACCAATCCAAGCTTTTTGTATTTGTTGTTTTCTTTCTGAGGTAATTTGTAATTGCCGGCCCATTGACGGATCTTCTCAGGTGTGAGGGCCTCACCCCATGCTTCAAAGGAATGCATGATGTTTTCGGGCGTGAACCAGGGGTTCTCAGCGTATGCCTTTTCGGCAAGCCTGGTAAACTCTCTATTGACCGGGTCGTCTCCGAAATTGTCAATTCCACCATTCCCGGCAAAGCTCCTGAACCACTCCCCGGCAGTTTTCAACAGTTCTATTCTTTCCTTAAGTCCCGGCATAGTTTAATAAGTACAATCAGAGTTCAAAATTAACATTAATTAATTGTTTACTTATTAACAATGAACAGGGCTAATTCTTATCTTTGCCGCAAACGTTCAAAACCAATTAACCGGAACCTTATACAAAACAGTTAGTATGAAAAAGTATAATTTTTATGCAGGACCTTCCATTCTGCCACAGTACACGCTCGAAAACACAGCAAAGGCAGTTCTGGATCTTGATGGCATTGGGCTGTCAATCATGGAAATCTCACACAGAAGCAAGGAATTCCAGGCTGTTATGGATGAAGCCCAGGCGCTCTTCAGGGAATTATTGAACATCCCTGATGGATATTCCGTCCTTTTCCTCGGAGGGGGAGCGAGCCTTCAGTTTTGCATGGCGCCTTACAACCTGATGAAAAGCAAGGCTGCCTACCTGAATACCGGGTCATGGTCGAAAAAAGCCATAAAGGAGGCTAAAATTTTTGGTGAAGTGGACGTAGTCGGCTCTTCGGAGGACAAGAATTTCAGTTATATCCCAAAGGGGTACAAAATTCCCTCAGATGCCGATTATTTCCATATCACAACCAATAATACAATATACGGAACAGAGATCAAGGAGGATTACGATGTAGATATGCCGTTAGTGGCGGATATGTCATCGGATATTTTCAGCCGCCCCCTTGATGTTTCCAAATATGCGATCATCTACGGCGGGGCCCAGAAGAACCTTGCACCTGCAGGCGTTACCTTTGTGATAATAAAGGATGACATCCTCGGTAAAGTCGACAGGGCTATACCTACCATGTTGAATTACCAGACTCACATTGATAAAGGATCAATGTTCAACACACCCCCGGTTACGGCAATCTATTCGGCCCTCCAGACACTTAAGTGGCTGAAAGAAAAAGGTGGTGTTGCTGAAATGCACAATATAAATAAGGAAAAGGCCGGGATACTCTACAAGGAGATTGAAAGGAACGGCCTCTTTGTACCCACTGTTAAAGACCCTGAGGATCAATCCCTCATGAACGTATGCTTTGTGATGGCAGAAGGAAAGGAAGAACTCGAAAAGCCGTTCCTTGAGTTTGCAACCGAAAAAGGAATGGTAGGCATAAAAGGACACCGTTCGGTAGGAGGTTTCAGGGCTTCTCTCTACAACGCACTACCAAAGGAAAGTGTGGAAGCACTCATAAGCGTAATGCAGGAATTTGAGCAAAACCAGGGTTGAATTTAAACTGAAATCTTTATGGAATAACGCAAAATATTGTGTTTTGCGGTAACAATTTATATCTTTATAACTTTCATATACACAAATTATGAAAAAAGTACTAGTTGCAACAGTAAAACCATTTGCAAAAGCAGCAATTGAAGGAATTGGTGAAATCTTCAACAAGGCAGGCTATGAACTGGTTCTGCTTGAAAAGTATGCCGACCAGCAGGAACTGATCAATGCCGTTGATGGCATGGATGCCCTCATAGTGAGAAGTGATATTGTCGACAAAGATGTTATTGCTGCAGGAAAGAACCTGAAAATTATTGTGCGCGCCGGTGCAGGATATGATAACATCGACCTTGATGCCGCCACGGCAAAGGATATTGTTGTCATGAATACACCCGGACAAAACTCAAATGCCGTTGCAGAGCTTGCACTCGGCATGATGGTCTACCAGGCCAGGAACCAGTTCAACGGGAAGCCGGGAACGGAACTTCTCGAGAAAAAACTTGGTATCCATGCGTTTGGAAATGTAGGAAGGCATGTGGCCAGAATTGCAAGAGGATTTGGAATGAAAGTGGCTGCTTTCGACCCTTTCATACCCGACGATGTGATCGAAAAAGAGGGTGTGGAAGTGGTGAAAAGTGAAGAAGATCTTTATTCCACCTGCCAGTATATTTCATTGCATATCCCTTCGAATGAAAAGACCCGGAAATCGATCAATAATGATCTGCTGAAATTGATGCCAAAAGGGGCAACACTTGTCAACACAGCCAGGAAAGAGGTTATAGATGAAGATTCCCTGATGAAGACATTTGCGGAGAGGGAAGACTTCAGCTATGTATCCGATATTGCCCCCGACAATGAAGAAGAGCTTAAGGAAAAGTTTGATGCACGCTGTTTCTTCACGCCAAAGAAGATGGGTGCACAGACAGCCGAAGCAAACATCAATGCAGGTCTTGCATCAGCAAACCAGATCATTAACTTTATTGAGAAAGGAGACACTACTTTTAAGGTGAACTGACCGGTCCGGGGTGGTTTAATATAATTAGCGACTGAAACCAAAACCATAATATTAACCAATTAAATCAACCTCTATGGAAACTACACAATCTGATCGCGGAAATACTTTTTTTCGCTTCGAAGACCTCAGAATCTATCACAAGTCGCTGGATTACATAAAATGGGTACATCAAAATACCGCCAAGTATAATGAGACCCAGAATCGTAACCTGACTGAAAAGTTCAACGAGGCAGCCCACTCGATCGCAGTAAATATTGCAGAGGGGTCAGCAAGAAACAAAAGCCAGTTCATATATTACCTGAAAATGGCCAAAAGTTCAGTCAGGGAATGCCTTGTCTTTACATCGTTGTTGAAAGGCCTTGAACTTCTTGACGAAGAACAGGAAGATATTTCGAGGAATTATCTCATGGAAATGACCAAGATGATAGGAGCCCTCATTTCTTCCCTTCAAAGAAGCCAGGGAGGCAGCAGGGACAAAGACTATGACGACGACAGTGAAGACAGGCACAGTGAAAGGGGCAGGCATCACCATGACCATGATATGCCCGTTGACAATCAAATGGGACACAATAACTACTAACTAATTCTGAACAGATAATTATGGCGATTATCAAAGCTTTTAAAGGACTCAGGCCTCCTGATGAAATTGCAAAGGACCTGGCGTCGAGGCCTTACGACGTATTAAACTCAAAGGAAGCAAGAAAAGAAGCAGAAGGCAACAAATATTCACTGCTTCACATTATCAAACCCGAGATAGACCTTCCCGAAGGCACCGACCTTTACTCACAGGAGGTTTATGATACGGCAAAACGTAACTTCCGGAAATTCAGGGAAAACAACTGGTTTGTGCAGGATGATGCAGAAAATCTATATATCTATGCTCAGACCATGAATGGAAAAACCCAGTACGGTCTGGTAGCCTGCGCTTCTGTAGACGATTACATGAACGATGTAATCAAAAAGCACGAGCTTACCCGTCCCGACAAAGAAGAAGACAGGAAGAACCACGTGAGGGTGACCAACGCCAACATGGAACCTGTATTTTTCTCTTATCCGGCAAAAAAGGAAATCGATGATATCATCAGCGATTTTACCGATAAGAATGAACCGGTTTATGATTTTGTCGCAGCAGATGGCATAGGTCATCATTTCTGGGTTATCAATGATAAGGCAATCATTGATAAACTGATCAGCCTTTTTGATGAAATACCCAACACCTATGTTGCCGATGGGCATCACAGGACTGCTGCTGCAGCCCTTGTCGGGGATGAAAAACGTAAAGCCAACCCAAACCACACAGGGAACGAAGAGTACAATTATTTCCTCGCCGTGCATTTTCCTGACGACCAGTTAACAATAATAGACTATAACCGCGTGGTTAAAGACCTTAACGGCTTATCGGCGGATGAGTTTATTGGCAGACTGAAGGAATCATTCGATGTGGAAAAAGTGGGCCCCGGGGAATACAAGCCCTCCCGACTGCATGAATTCAGCATGTACCTCGAAGGTATCTGGTATGTAATGAAGGCGAAGGAAGGTACCTACGATGACAATGACCCCATTGGTGTGCTGGATGTGACCATATTGTCAAATCATGTCCTCGACAAGATCCTTGACATTAAAGATCTTAGAAGGGACAAGAGGATTGACTTTGTCGGAGGCATAAGGGGGCTTGGTGAGCTAAAAAAGAGGGTCGACAGCGGGGAGATGAAAGTGGCCTTCGCTCTTTACCCGGTAAGCATGCAACAGTTGATCGATATTGCTGATTCAGGGAATATCATGCCGCCGAAAACTACGTGGTTTGAACCCAAGCTGCGCAGCGGACTGGTGGTGCACCTGCTTGATTGATCACTTGAAAAACCTTGATTAGTTTCTACAGATCGATAAACTCCTGGAAGAGTAGCTGGAGATAGGCCCTGCCTTCATCAACCAGTTGCTCTTTCTCTGTTTGTGAAGCAGTCGTATCAATGTTGAACTGGTAATAATAGTCCCAGTCCCAGCTATATACGAATTCGCCTGCAGGCCGTTTCCATCCGAACGCATAATGAAGCTCAAAATAGGCATACCCGGGTGAATAAGGATTAAAAAGGTCTTTTCCCCACCTGAATTGCTCCGAGGGGATAGCCACCTGGTTCAAAAGGGTTACCGTAACGTCGGCAGTCTGTGAGATCTTATGATTTTTCGAACCCCTTATCGAATCTTTAAGTACCGGTCCGTAAAAAAGAAGCGGAACTTTATGATAAGGAAAACTCTCAAGAGAATGGCCTTTGTATGAATTATGACTATGGTCGGCCATAATAACAAACAGGGTATTATCATACCATTCTGTTTTCCTGGCCCCTTCGAAGAAAGCTCCCAGGCAACTGTCGCTGTAGTAGGCAGAGTTCACAAAATCACCCTCTGCCCCCTCCCAGTCGAGTGCATTTTGCATAGGCTGGTCATATGGGGAATGTGAACTTAGCGTAAGTAAAATGGAAAAAAAAGGCTCTGTCTGATCACGGAAGTCATGCAGGTACCGGTTGAAGAGATATTCATCGTGAATACCAAGTCGCCCTGATGGTAATGAAGGATCAAAATCGTCCTGTTCAATAATCCTGTCTAATTGATTCTGATAAAGATAAGCCCTGATATTGCCATATGTAAGCTTTCCACCAAAATAGAAGGATGTGTGATAGCCTTCTTCTTTCAGGATATTCACAAGACTGGGAAGCTTTGAATATTTATCAGGATTTTCAGTGATCGTAGTGTAGGGTGTTGCTGGAAAGCCCCCTATGAGAGACGCTATTGCCTGCTGCGACCTTCCGCCGGAGGCGTAAAAATCAGTAAAAAGAACACCATCGTTTTCCAGCTTACTGAATTCAGGTGTTATACCCGGCTCACCGCCAAGGCTCTCAATGAGGTCGGCCGACCAGCTTTCCATCAGGAGGACCACGATATTGGGCCTCTTGTTGTCAATCACGCTGACAGTTGAATCTTTCGGGTAATCATTCAGTCCTTTTGTCAGATCTATAGCTTCGTCAGGGGCGTGATAATTGAAAGGGTTCACATAATTGAACTTATTACTTTCGATGACACTTATGGCGAGATTAAACCCTGTATTAACAGCGGCATGGTTCAGGAAGTTCTTATTAGAAAAGTAAGCAGCACTCGGACTGACCGGGATAGGGCCAAAACCACCCCTCATGCCCACGAACAGTAAAGATGCAATAACCACAAACGCGATCAGGGCAGTTTGTATCTTTGATTTATATATTTCAAAATTCCGCGCTACCAGCCGGTCATAGGCATACTTTCCAAGGAATGCGATAATCACGGCAGTTCCCAGCAAACTGAAGAAGAGTTGGCCTGAAATTGAAAAAAAGGCCTCACCGGGACGTTTTAAATATTCCAGGGCTTTGGCCGAAAGTTTGGTTTTCCATTCGGGGTATATACCCAGTTCGCCGGCTGTTATCAACCCGAACAGTGTGATCATCAGCAGGATATAGATGTTGTGTATCCCGGTTAAGAGCCTGCTCTTCCACAGAGTGCCGCCAATGACAAATAGCAAGCTGACAGACAGAAGATAGCTGGCGGTTGCTATATCAACCACCAGGGCGTGGTAAAAAGCTCCCAGTAGTTCAATGTCGGAAATATCCTGGTAATAAAGCTCACTCTGGTTATAAAGAATGAAGATAATCCTGAGCAAGGCAAAAAATATCATCCAGAAAACAAATAACCGCAGAAGAAAGAAAATATTTTTGCGCATATATTCAGGATATTTCAGTTACAAAAGTACTACTTTGAAGGTAAACCGCTGTTTTAAATTATAAACGCTTTTTTCCCCGGGGAAAGATGTTTTGCTTTTCATACATTTGTAAAAAAACCATATGAGCTTCGTCAGGGAAAACCTTGAAAAAATAAGATCTGAAATTCCGTCAGACATTAAACTTGTCGCTGTGTCAAAGGTCCAGCCAAACGAAAAGGTTCTGGAAGCTTACGAGGCCGGGCACAGGTTTTTCGGGGAGAACAAGGCACAGGAGCTTATTTCAAAACAGCCTGAGCTCCCTGGTGACATAAGCTGGCACTTCATTGGCCACCTGCAGCGTAATAAAGTAAAATACATAGCCCCTTTTGTGGAGATGATAGAATCGGTCGACAGTCTGAAACTGCTAAAAGAGATCAATAAGCAGGCTGTTAAGAACGAAAGGGAAATAAAGTGCCTGCTCCAGTTCCATATCGCTGATGAGGAATCAAAGTTTGGCCTTTCGATGGATGAATTCACAGAAATGGTTTCATCACCGGTTTTTGGTGAACTGAAAAACATAGAACTTTGCGGTGTAATGGGGATGGCGACTTTCACAGAAGATATGGACCAGGTAAGAAAAGAGTTTAGGCAGCTAAAGAGCATTTTCGACCGTATAAAAGATGAACATTTTGCCTCAGATGATCAGTTCAGGGAGATCTCCATGGGAATGACCGGCGACTACAAGGTTGCCCTGGAAGAGGGAAGCACAATTGTACGGATAGGCACTGCAATTTTCGGAGAAAGAAATTACGGATAACCTGTAATATAAGTTGGAATATTTTCTTTTCATACTGGGTTTCGGACTGCTTATCTATGGTGCCGACCTGCTGGTGAACGGCGCTTCGGCGATTGGATCAAAGCTCAATATTCCCGACACAGTGATAGGTCTTACCATTGTGGCGCTGGGAACATCCCTTCCGGAAGTTGTGATCAATGTTTTTGCAAGTGCCAGGGGTGATACTTCACTGGCTATATCGAATGTGCTGGGAAGTAATATGATGAACATTCTTTTGATTGTGGGGACAGCTTCCATAATCTATCCTTTGAAGATAACCAGGTCGACAACTTACAGGGATATTCCAGTAAACTTTTTCGCGGTCATCCTTTTGGCCCTGCTGATCAATGATGCGTATTTTGGTTTCGGAAAAATCAGCCGGCTTGGTCCCATCGAAGGTCTTTTCTTTCTCCTTCTGATGATCATTTATATTGTAGTTTCACTCAGGAAGAGCAAGATCGAAAATGAACCCGATCCCCGCTCAATCGGCACACCTTTTATGAAATCATTGTTACTGTTATTGCTGGGGGTAGCAATGATGGTACTTGGAGGGCGCTGGATAGTGAACGGCACGATTAAAGTATCGGAGTTACTCGGGATCTCAAGCTCCGAAGTAGGCCTGGTGGTGGTCGCAACAGCAACCTCACTCCCTGAACTGGCAACCTCGGTGATAGCGGCAATTAAAAAGAACCCCGGCATCGCAGTGGGAAATGCAGTTGGTTCCTGCATTTTCAATATTTTCCTGGTGCTTGGGCTGAGCTCAGTCATCACCCCCCTGCCCTTCGACCTAACCAGCACTTATGATATGTTGATGGTGCTGCTGGCCAGTATGCTGATCTTCATTTTTGTGTTTACGGGCAGGGGCCGACAGATAGAGAGATGGGAAGGCATCCTGATGATCGCTATCTATTTTGGCTATATGATTTACCGCCTGGGATTCAACTGATCCGTTGCATTCCCGCACCCGCTCCAGGAATGTAAAACCCGGGGTATATTTTTGTTTTGTTAAAATACTTCCCGGTTACCACTCTTTTAAATTCAGCCAGTTGATCATTTAAAACAAAATTTACCGTGCACCCGCCAAAGCCTGCACCCGTCATCCTGCTGCCGGCCACCCCTTCAATTTCCAATGCGGATCTCACCAGCAGGTCAAGTTCGGGGCCGGTGACTTCATAATCGTTTTTGAGGCTTTCATGGCTCTCGATCATTAACCTTCCAAATTCATTTATGTTGCCGGCTATAAGATTCTCAACAGATCTGAGCACTCTTTCGTTTTCACTTATTACGTGCCTTGCCCGGCGTAAGGCAATTTCATCCTTTTTCAGGGCATCATTTCTTTCAAGGTCACTCAGGTTGGCTTCGCGCAGTGATAAGATCCTTCTGGATTTGTTTATGTGACTTACTGCGCGATGACATTCCTGCACCCTTTCATTATAGTTGGAACCTGACAGTCCACGTGATTTTTTACTGTCGACTATCACAAGGCGGTAATCACCAAGGTTTAAAGGGATCTGTTTATGATCAAGGCTCCTGCAATCGAGGAAAAGGGCATGCCCCTCCCTCCCCATGCCAACAGCAAACTGGTCCATTATGCCACATTTGAGCCCTACGAAATCATTTTCAGCCTTTTGCGATAATCTGGCCAATTCAACAGGTGAATGTGCCGTATTATACAATTCATGCATTGCCAGGGCTGTTACCATTTCTATCGAAGCTGAAGAGGATAGTCCTGCACCTGTTGGAATATTTCCTTTAAAGAGCAATTCCAGTCCGTTCACATTCCTTTCCCTGACCTTCATTTCCTTGATTATCCCCAGCGGATAATTGACCCATTCCAGCTTCTGCCTTGGTATAGTTCCAGCAACAGGGACTTCAATTCCACCATCAAAATTCATACTGTTGAGCTTAAAAGTGCCGTGACCGGCCTTCCTGACAGCAAGAAAAGTTCCGTAACCTATTGCCACAGGCAAGACAAACCCCTCGTTGTAATCTGTATGCTCCCCTATCAGATTTACTCTGCCCGGCGCGAAATATATCTTTGGATCATTTCCCTTATCACCGTAAAATGAAAAGAATTTTTCGAGCAGATCATTTACGATATCATTATCCATGTCAGCTAAAGTATTCAATATATTCTTATAAGGATCAAAACTCATATGCCCGGTCAATGTAAAAAATAATTAACTTTGCACCGTTTTACCAATGGCCGCTTAGCTTAACTGGATAGAGCATCTGACTACGGATCAGAAGGTTAGGGGTTCGAATCCCTTAGCGGTCACTAAAAAAAACCGTCCTGCGTCAACGGCGCATCAATCCCTGGGGCATACATGTCGAAGAGCGAGTCATTTGCTGTAAAGACCCTCGATCGTACAGATTTACATGTGCATAGCTGGATACCTGAAAAACCTGTCGCCGTTCTGATAGTTGTACACGGCATGATTGAACATGGTGGCAGGTATAGCAGGTTTGCCGTTTACATGGCTGAAAGGAATATAGCAGTTTACGCCCCTGACCACCGAGGTCACGGATTGTCTTTGGATAAAAACGGCAAGCGTGGTTTTTTCGGTGATGGTGTTACTTGGGAAGTTCTTGTGAACGACCTTTTTTGCCTTTGGAGGCATGCTGATATGCATTTCCCGGAACTGCCTGTTTTCATGTTGGGCCAGAGCATGGGCTCAATACTTACCAGGGCTTTCATCTCAAAATATGGTGAACATGTTAAAGGGGCTGTACTGGCAGGGACTTTCCAGAACCCGAAATTGCTGATCAGAACAGGTGTGCTTCTTTCGCAGATCATCATAAAACTACGGTCGGGCAGTTACTTCAGTAATTTTGTGCATAAGCTTTCCACAGGCCGGTTTAATGCACCTTTTAAGCCTGCCAGGACACCCTTCGACTGGATATCCAGTGATAACGAGGTAGTAGATGAATATATAGCTGATCCTTTTGCAGGCCATGAATTCACTGTAGGTTCATGGAATGTCTTATACAGGCTTTACCTTGCAGTGAGAAAATCTGAGAAAGAAAAGGCAATTCCTTCTCACCTTCCCGTCCTGCTGTTATCCGGCGGTGAAGACCCCGTGGGTAAAATGGGGAAACATCCGCAAAAAGTCTTTTCAAGTTACAAGAAAACAGGCATGCAGGATGTTGAGTTAAAGTTGTATCCGGGTAAAAGGCATGATATCATCAATGAAACAAACCGGGAGGAAGTTTATCACCTCCTGGTTGATTGGATAAAAGATCATATCATTTAAGCAGAAGCCATGAAAAAATACGAAGAGATCATCACTAAATATTATCCCAAAGATTCTTTAAGGTACAAGTACTATTACACACATTCCAGGGCTGTTACCGGCCTTGCCCTGAAGGTTGCCGAAATCAACCCACAACTCAGACCCGATATCGATTACATTGAAACAGCCGCAATGCTTCATGATATAGGGATATTTCTTACCGACGCACCGCAAATTGGCTGTTACGGTGATCAGCCCTATATCTGCCACGGTTACCTTGGAAGGGAACTGCTTGAAAAAGAGGGATTAACTGAAATAGCCCCGATATGTGAGAGACATATTGGCGTTGGCATTACCGTAGATGAGATAAAAAGAAGAAACTTACCGCTCCCGTTAAGGGATATGACCCCACAGACCACCGGGGAAAAGATCATCTGCTATGCTGATAAATTCTTTTCCAAATCCTCCGAAGACCTTACAAAGCCAAAGTCCATCGATAAAATCATCATCAAGCTTTCAAAACACGGCACTGAGAAGGCGGAGAAGTTCAGGGAAATGATGGAGCTTTTCGGCGCAGATTACGTTTACAATGAACAATGAACAATTAACTGATAATTGATAATTGATAACTATCTTCCAAACACTTTTTCCCCGCCCAAGTAGGTGGCCATCACCTTAACAGAGGGCACATCATCTACCGGGATCTGCATAATGTCGCGGTCAAGGATAACAAAGTCGGCAAATTTGCCCGGTTCAAGGCTTCCTTTGATATCCTCCTCGAAACTGCCCTTAGAGGCCCAGATGGTCATAGATCTCAGTGTTTGCTCCCTGGTAAGGGCATTTTCCATCTGAAAACCGCCATCAGGCCAGCCCTGCATATCTTTACGCGCAACAGAGGCATAAAAAGTATTCAGCGGGTCGATCTCCTCAACCGGGAAATCCGTACCGTTTACCACCCATCCGTTCTGTGCCAGCAGGTCCTTGAAGGCATAAGCATGCTTGATCCTTTCGGGACCGAGCCTCTCATCTGCCCAGTACATGTCGGAAGTGGCATGTGTGCCCTGTATGGATGGGATTACTGAATAGTTCCCGAATAATTCCAGATCGGCGGGATTGACAACCTGGGCATGCTCTATCCGCCATCTCCTGTCATTCTCTCCCTTCAGCACCTCGCCGTATAGCTGCAGCGTGAGACGAGTGGCAGAATCGCCTATGCAGTGCGTATTGACCTGGAAACCGTTTTCATACGCCTGTGAAAACATATCCCTGAAATAGTCAGGTTCAGCAAGTAATAGGCCTTTGTTGTCAGGATCATCAGCATATGGCTCAAGCATTAAAGCACCTCTGGAACCCAGAGCACCATCGGTGTAAAATTTCAATGAGTTAACTCTTAGATAGTCTGTGTGGTAGGGGCCTTTTTCAAAAACAATGTCGAGGTTCTCCTTTTTCGGGGTCACCATTGCGTTGATCCGCATTTTGAGTGAACCCGATTGCTGGAGCGAATCGATCAGATCGATTATTTCCAAATCCAGTCCTGCATCAACCACGGAGGTCAGGCCCACGCCAAAACATTTCTTCTGCGCTTCGATCAAGGCGTGGTTGACCTGTTTGTTCTTTGGTTCAGGTATCGCGGCCTTCATCGTGTCGATCGCATTGTCGAGGAGGATACCTGTCAGCTTTCCGTCCTTCTTGATGATGTCCCCGCCGGGGATTACCGTATTTTCATCAATTCCCGCCCTGCGGAGCGCTTCATTGTTCACAAGTATTGCGTGACCATCGATGCGGGTGAGGATGACAGGGTTATCGGGATACAGCTTATTGAGCATCTCATTGTCAGGGAACTCCTTCATATCCCAGTCGTTCTGGTCCCATCCCCTGCCGGTGATCCAGACATATGGATGAGATTCATGAAAATTCTGCAACACCTGGATCACTTCATCAAAGGAAGATGTGCCGGTGAGGTCGGCCGACTGGATCAGCCCAAGGCCGAAACCATAGTAATGGCAGTGCCCGTCGATAAAACCGGGATAGACCGGTTTACCCCCTGCATCAACCACGTCATCAGCCGTATAGTTTTCGAGGATCTGATCGTTGCTGCCAACAGAAACGATTTTTCCATCTTTTACGGCAAGGGCTTCTGCTACGGAGAACTTATCATCAACGGTGTAGATCACGGCGTTGTGCACCAGGAGGTCGGCTTTTTTAACGTTCTGACAGGAAAAAGCTATAATCATGATAAGTATAATCTTAGTTGAGTACAAGTATTTCATTTCGTGGGTCAATTATTTATAACAAAATTAAAAGTATCCTGTTAATTAATTACATTTATCCACCGAAGTTAATGGTAAAAGGTTTTTATCTTTGCGGAACATTAAAGAGGCAACAATGAAGAATCTACAATTCAACCCCAGGTTAATAGCTCTTACATCCATAATCCTTTTCGGCGCTTTTATGAGGCTCATCCCTCACTGGCCCAACTTTACACCGGTTGCAGCCATTGCATTATTCGGCGGCGCCTATTTCTCGAGGAAATATTTGGCGTTCCTTATCCCTTTTGCCGCCATGTTCTTAAGTGACCTGGTAATCGGGTTCCATAGTTCCATGTGGGCAGTTTACATCGGCTTTGCCATAACTGTTGTAATCGGCATCAGGCTCAGCCGGAATGTTACGGCAGGGAATGTCATTATTTCAGCCCTGGGCTCTTCCATTGTTTTTTTCCTTATCACCAATTTCGCCTCCTGGCTGGCCTTTGGATTATACCCAAAGAATTTCATAGGACTGATGGAGAGTTACATTGCCGGGCTGGCGTTCTTCAATGACGGTAAGCTTGGTCTTTCATTCTTCCTGAATGAAGTTTTGGGAACCCTTACTTACAGCGCGGTTTTCTTCGGGGTTTTTGCCCTGGCGAAGATGAAATTCCCGATACTGAGATCAGCCTGAAAAATAATTATTACCGGAACCTAGATAAAACAGAATTCCATTCTTTATTCAAACAACCCCTCATCCCTTTCCAGCAGAAGGATTGCATGTTGTGGGACTATAAAGTATTTTTCACCGTCGTAGGCGATTTCTATGGCGCTCTTCTGCAGGAAGATGGCGTGGTCGCCAACCTGCGCCTGCAGCGGCACATACTGGATCTTGTCTTCCATTCTTTTCCAGGGCTCGTCGCCACCCTCGGTTGGAAGAGGAATGGGGTAACCCGGCCCTGTCTTTATGACATAACCCGAGCGGATCTCCTCTTTCTCCTTGTAACCCGGCGGCAGGTACAGACCGCTTTTCGTCTTGTCTTTTAAAGTTTTGGGTTTTATAAGGACCCTGTCCCCTACAACGATGAGTTTTTCAAGTCCGTCATCCTTATTAGCTGCCATATTAATGTGAATTTTCTGAATCTTGAATCCCGGTGATCAAAGCATCGGTATCACTGCAAAAATATGACTAATTTTGCAGTAAATTAGTTTATCATGAAGATTGTATTCTTCAGAAGGCCTAAACCGAAGCAATTCAGTTACAGACCATTGTACTACGATCCCGAGAAGGAAGCCCGGGAAGAGAGAAAGAAAGAACTGGGACTGATAGAAGACGGGGATCCCAGGGCACGGCTCAAGTCGGAGATCAGGAGGAAATGGCGCAGGAATGATGACACCAGGCCATCAACCTACAATGGGGTCAGGATCATCTTTTACCTGTTTATAATCGTCCTTTCGGTATATTTTATCTTCTTCACCGATTTCATTCAAAATCTTTTCAAGGTCTTCGGAGGTAATTGATGGCAGATATCATCAGGCTATTACCCGATACTGTAGCGAACCAGATAGCAGCAGGCGAAGTGATACAACGCCCGGCCTCTGCTGTTAAGGAGTTACTTGAAAATTCGGTTGACTCAGGCGCCGGCGAGATAAAACTGATCATTAAGGATGCCGGTAAATCACTAATCCAGGTTGTCGATAACGGTTGCGGAATGTCGCATATCGATGCACGGATGGCTTTTGAAAGGCATGCCACTTCGAAGATCAGCAAAGCCGATGATCTTTTCGCAATCAAAACACTTGGGTTCAGGGGTGAGGCCCTTGCTTCCATTGCTGCCATTGCGCAGGTCGAGGTCAAAACCAGGCTTCATGAGGATGAACTTGGCACCTGTATTATTGTTGAAGGATCGAAGGTGAAATCGCAGAACCCCTGTCAGTGCCCTCCGGGGACTTCGATTCTTGTCAAAAATCTCTTCTTCAACATTCCTGCACGAAGGAATTTCCTTAAATCAAACACTTCGGAACTCAAGCACATTATTGACGAATTCTTCAGGGTTGCTCTGGTATACAAAGACATAAGATTTTCATTTCATAATAATAACGAACTGCTGCACCAGCTTCCTCTTTCAGGTATCAAACAGCGTATCGTCAACCTTTTTGGGAAAGGTTTCAACGAAAAGCTTATTCCTCTTGAACATGTCACAAGTAATCTGAAAATGACCGGGTTCATAGGAAAACCGGAATTTGCGAAAAAAACCAGGGGCGAGCAGTTCTTCTTCGTTAACGGGAGGTTCATCAAGCATGCCTACCTGAACCACTCCATAAACAGTGCTTTTCAGGAGTTGCTCCCAAAAGATTCGTTCCCAACCTATTTTGTATATATCGAGGTTGATCCAAAGGTGATCGACATAAACATCCATCCCACGAAAACAGAACTGAACTTCCAGGAAGCACAGCTTATATACGCCGCACTCAGATCGGCCGTAAGGCAGGCATTAGGAATGCACAATGTGATGCCTTCCATAGACTTCAACACCGAAAGGAGTCTCGATTTCAGCCCGCCCGGGCGCGACAGGGTTCCTGAAAACCCCTTCGAAAGACCCAAAAAACCCTTTAACCCCTTTGAAACATCGGATATCCCTCCCGAGAGAAAAAAATCATTCCAGCAAAAGATCAACATCGAAAACTGGGAGAAGCTTTACCGGTCGTCAGGTGATGAAGGAGATAAAGATGACCGATCATCATTCCTTATCGATCCGGATTGGAAAAAAGACGACGGCGACGAAGAAAAAGGTAATATTTTCCAGCTTCAGAACAGGTTCATAATCACGAACATCAAGTCGGCAATTGTCATCATCGACCAGCACAAAGCCCATTTAAGGATACTTTACGAAAAAAACCTTGAAACCCTTAAAGACAGTAAACCGGTTACCCAGAGCGAACTATTCCCTGAGAACATTACCTTTTCCGGGAGTGACGTGGCCGTTATCGACGAACTGATACCTGAACTGGAATTGCTGGGATTCAGTTTGAACAAATTGAGCAATACCACGTTTGTTGTCGATGGCACTCCGTCGGGACTGAAAAGCGCAAGCATCCAGGAAATTTTTGAAGGGATACTTGATAACTATAAAAAGAACCTCCTGGAACTGAATCTTGATAAAAAGATTAATTTAGCCCGGTCGCTGGCAGCTAACCTGGCAATCAGCCCCGGCAAAAAGCTTCACAAGGAAGAGATCATGAAAATCGTTGATGAACTCTTTGCCTGCAAGGTGCCGGAGGTGACACCCGATGGTGACAGGATCTATGCCATTTTAGGGGTCAGTGACATCCAAAATCTTTTAGAAAGTTAATTTAATGAGTGATCAATACAGACCAACCGGATTCAGGCTGCTCCCAACAGTAGTAAAAAACCTTCTGATCATCAACATACTGGTTTTTTTGCTTCAGATGGTTGCGCCGCAGCTTTTCGGTTTCAGGCTGGAAGATGAAATGGGGCTGCATTATTTCGGGGCTTCCGATTTCAGGCCCTGGCAATTTGTTACCTACATGTTCCTGCATGGCGACTTCGGCCATCTTTTCTTCAATATGTTTGCACTCTGGATGTTCGGCTACATGCTGGAAAACGTCTGGGGGCCAAAGAAATTCCTGACTTACTACATGCTCACAGGTTTCGGGGCCGCCGCTCTGCATTACTTTGTTATTTACCTGCAGATCAACCCTGTGGCAGAAACTATTACCAGCATTATTAATGATCCCTCAGCAGACAAAATACTGGCTTTCACACAGGAACATACCTTTGCGCTGAACCAGTATTCGGGCGAGATATACAACAGATTCCGTGATTTCAGGGAAGATGTGTCGGCACTGGCCATGAACCCCGGCAACAGGCTTGCCGTGCAGGAGTCTATTAATTTCCTGACTGAATACAAGGAATATTATCTCAACCTGCCCAATGTAATTGGCGCTTCGGGCGCAGTGTTCGGTATACTGGTCGCTTTTGGCCTTATGTTTCCGAATGTAAACATCTACCTTTACTTTTTATTCCCGATAAAAGCAAAATACTTTGTTATCCTTTACGGTGCCATCGAACTTATTTACGGAGTTACCGGCGCAGGTTCCAACGTAGCGCACTTCGCCCACCTCGGCGGCATGGTTTTTGGCTTCCTGATAATAATGTACTGGAAACGAAGAGGGAGGTTGTTTTAATTATGTACGAAAGATATAATCCAAGGGAAGAGTTACTGAAATTTATCAAAGGCGGGTCGATCCTTTCGCGCCTGCTGGTTATCAATGTGGGGGTATGGCTTTTTGTATCAGTTATACTCGTCTTTGCTTTCCTCTTCAATGTTATGGAAGAAAGCGTTCAGCGTTTCATAATCGACTTTCTGGCTGTCCCCTCCGCACTTGAAAGGCTTGCAGTGAGGCCGTGGACACTTTTCACCTACATGTTCCTGCACATTAATTTACTTCATATACTTTTTAACCTGTTGTGGCTTTACTGGTTCGGAAAGATCTTCCTTCAGTTCCTCAACCAGAAGCAATTGCTGGCAACCTATATATTTGGAGGACTTGCAGGCGGTGTGCTGTATATTTTTGCTTACAATATTTTCCCGGTTTTCAGGGAAGCCCTCCCCTACTCTAGCGCCCTGGGTGCTTCGGCATCTGTTATGGCCATCGTAACGGCCATTTCGTTCTACACACCGAATTACTTCATACACCTGTTCCTTATAGGCAGGGTAAGGATCGTTTATGTTGCCATCGTTCTTTTCGTACTTGATTTTTTCATGATCAAATCCTCTAACGCGGGGGGGCATATAGCCCATATCGGCGGGGCCATTTATGGTTTTATTTATGCAGGATACCTGAGGCGTGGAAAAGACTGGAGTCATTTAGTGGACCTGTTCAATCTGGGCAGCATAAAAAGATACTTCACAACCACAAAAAAGAATACGGATACAACAGGTTCGGCTGATTCGAGGCCTTTGACTGACGAGGAATATAACTACCGTAAGGCCGAACAACAAAAAACCATAGATAGGATACTTGACAAGATCTCCAAATCGGGTTACGACAGCCTGACAAAGGAGGAAAAAGAAATCCTGTTCCGTTCGAGCAATAAGAACTGATTGAAAGAATTCAAATTTATTAGGGAATGATAAAAAAATACAGGGCCCTTGTTTTTATTACCACTTTTATTCTTCTTTCCACTCCTGTGATTGTATTTGGACAGACAAATGAATTGCACGCTATTTTTATAGAAAAAAACCGTTTCACTTCCAATACTTTCAAGGAATCGCCGGGATCCAGGGACTACACCAATATCAATATTTCCGGCGAGAGCTCACCGCAAAATGAGCCCTCAATTGCCATAAGCAGGATAAACCCTGATATTGTGGTAGCTGCATGGAGGGATTTCAGGCTTGGCTACATTGAACCTGATGTGGTTAGAAGGATCGGCTATTCCCGGTCGACCGACGGAGGGATTACCTGGTCAACATCACAATTATTGCCTGATCCTACACCGGACCACATTTCTCAGAGTGATCCGGTGGTCATTTGCGATATGGACGGCAATTTTTATATTTCAAGCACATCAAGGCAGCCCGTTACTTATTATAACAGGGAAATGCTTTTATACAAATCAACAGATAATGGCCAGACATTCCAGCTTCATGCCACTGCCGTGCCGGGAAGCGGTATCCAGGGAGAGGATAAGGAGTGGATCTTTGTGGATCCAGTTGAAACCAATCCAACCTATAATCAACTGATGATTGCCTGGAGAAGCTTCGGGCCCAGCTACGGTATAAAGTTCAGGAAATCTGACATCGGAGGTTCCAACTGGTCTTCCACGGTGAATGTAAGTGATTTTGGCAGCGGCCAGGGAGCAAACGTGGCCACAGGTACAGATGGACAGATCATTGTAGTGTGGACCGATTACGGGATCAATTACGATATTTCCTATGATAATGGTATCAGTTTTGGTTCCGACAGGTCCCTCTCTACTGCATATGGTAGTCCTAACAATTCATTTCCCTTTATCTGCGTGGATTATTCAGATGAAGCCACAAGGGGAAATGTATATGTTGTATGGGCCGATAACAGGCTCGGAAGCGATGATATCTGGTTCCAGCGCTCGGAAGATGGAGGGGAAACCTGGCTCGACCAGCCTGTAAGGATCAATGCTTCCACTGCCTACCATCAGACCTGGCCGGTTATCAGGTGCGATTCTGATGGCACTTTGTATTCAATTTACTATGATGAAGGTGTAACTCCCGGATTGCTTACAACAAAACTGGCTTTCTCGGATGATGCAGGTGATACCTGGACCAACCAAATATTAAGTGATGTGGCTTTCCAGGGGAATGCACCTAATTCGAATGTAAGGTTTGGCGATTATATAGAACTGGATACTTATGATGGCAAAGTGATACCTGTCTGGACCGACGACCGGGCCGGGGGGTATGACCAGGAGATCTACACTGCCATTGTCGACATAACATCCTTTACAGATGAAAACCCCGTTCAAGCGCCGGGCATCAGGGCAACAGCTTCTCCCAATCCTTTTTATTCAAGTTCAAGATTAGAACTTTCGATCGAAAAAGGCCAGATGATACAGATCTATCTGCACGGTCCTCATGCAAACAGGATTGAAACAATTGAAAACAGGTACTTTGAAACCGGGGATCATATTATGACTTTTGGCAAAGGACTTGCGGCAGGCTTCTATTATCTCGTTATTGTTTCGGAAGAAGCACAGAAGTCGATAGTCAAGGTTGTGAAAATTTAATAGTATTACCGGGAAAATCTCTCAATAGCAATGAGGAGCAAAAAGCGCAGATTTTCTGTATTCACTTTCCTGCTTTTCGTGATCAATTTACTGGCAGTACTGTTATTGCTGTCCTCATACCTCTTTTCGTTCGTTAATCCCGGAAAATTCTGGCCTGCCTCCATTTTCGGACTTGCCTATCCGTACCTGTTGCTTACCAACCTTGTCTTAGTAGCGATCTGGATCCTTTACCGCAGGTGGTACTTTCTGATATCCCTCATTGCCATACTGGCCGGCTGGAACTTCCTGAACAGAAATCTTACCTTTAATGAGCGGTCAACCCTTGAAAACCCCGAAAGGTACCTGAAGGTAATGAGCTTCAACGTAAAAAATCTTGCAAACGACAATGTGTACCTGGAAAAGGCTGATGTCAGGCAACGTATCTTCAATTTCATAAGGGATGAAAAGTGCGATATTGTTTGCCTTCAGGAATTTATGGCAACAGGAAGCGAACCGGAGGCTATGCTGGAGAAATTGAAAGACCATGCCAATTTCCTCAATTTCAGTTATACCGGTTATGTGAAAAACCAGGCTAAAAGACTCGATGCACTTGTCATATATTCCCGGTACCCGATAATTTCGTCGGGAGAAATAGAAAAAGATGAAAGACATAACTACGGCTGCTTCAGTGATATTGTGGTGAATGATGATACCATAAGGGTCTTCAATGTGCACTTCGAATCCTACAGGTTTGGGCAGGATGATTATGAGTTCCTTAGTGGCATTGAAATAGAATCGACCGGTGATTCATTCAAAGAAGGTTCGCGGAAAGTTCTTGCAAAGCTCAGAAATGCTTTTGAGAAGAGGTCGGAGCAGGTGAACATGCTCAACGACTATGTAAAAGCCTCTTCTCTGCCTGTAATTGTATGTGGTGATTTCAACGACACCCCGGTATCATATACTTATTTCAGGAGTAACAGCCACCTGGATGATGCTTTTGTTGAAAGCGGCCGGGGGTTTGGCAATACTTATGCAGGCAGGCTCCCCTCCTACCGGATAGATTACATCCTGTACAGTGAAGAATTCAGTTCGTACAATTACCAGACTTATCGTATTGAACTTTCCGATCATTACCCGGTCAGTTGTTTCCTCTTACTTGATTAATTAGTTTCGGTTAACTTTGTTTACCCAGGCAATAAGTTAAGTGGATCAGGGAAATCATCATAAGAATCGGCCGACATCAGGCAAGAACCTGTTGATAGCCACTATCCTGAATGCTGTTATAACAGTAGCTGAAATAATAGGTGGTCTCATATCCAACAGCCTTGCACTCCTTTCAGACGCGCTTCACAACCTGAGTGACACCATTGCGGTTTTCATTGCATACATTGCCAACCGGTACAGCAAAAAACCCTCCAACGAAAAACAAACATTCGGCTATAAAAGGGTGCAGATCCTGGCTGCCCTTCTCAATGCCGTTGTCCTGATCGTAATATCGGTTTATCTCTTTTACGAAGCCTATCACCGCTTGCTTGAACCTGAGCCGATTAAGGGACTGATAATGCTCATAGTTGCATTTATAGGACTTCTGGCCAACCTGGCAGCAGTATTATTACTCAGAAAAGATAAAAAAAGGAACCTGAATATCAGGGCTGCGTACGTTCATCTTCTGGGTGATACCCTTTCCTCATTTGCTGTTATCATTGGCGGGGTACTTATATATTTCTATAGCTGGTACTGGGTAGATCCGATAATTACTTTTCTTATAGGCATTTACATCATTAAGGAAACCTGGTCGATACTCCGGGAAACCATTGATATCCTTATGCAGAGCACTCCAAAGGGCATTGATGTAAAAAGACTCACGGAGGATGTTGAACAGATCCCGGAAATTGAAAACATCCATCATCTCCATATCTGGAACCTCGATGACCAGTCGATACACTTTGAATGTCACGTCGACCTGAAGGAAAACCTGGATCTAAAAAGTGCTGAACCTATCAGGACGGAAATAGCAAAGATCCTGGAAGAAAAGCACAGGATCAGCCACGTCACTATCCAGTTTGAGCATAAATGGTGTGATGATAAGGATCTTATCCATAAGTAGGCTTTAACAAACCAGCGCTCAGAACAAGATCACTTTTTCGAATTCATTTTTCCTCAGGTATGCACTTATGATGATCCTGGCATCCCTGTTATCTTCATAAGTTTTGATCACATCATGCAAAGCCCTTGTATTGCCATTCAGATAGCTTTCGTTCAGGTATCCCAGTCCGGCAAACCTTCCCTTCTCAACCTTGACCACTGAAAGTTCATCATCATTCCGGCCATCGTCAATTATGAAAAAGCTTTTGTTAAAGCCTGAATACCTGGAAATTGCATCAATGACCCGGTCATTGTATTCGCCGGGCTTTTCCTTTCCTACACATGCCCCTTTGCACTCCCCTATCTGGTGATGGAAGCAACCACCTGAGCAGTCGTAAATACCACATAATTTCTGGCATAACTCAAACTCCGTCACAAGCCTTGAGAGGTGGTTTTTCCCCTCCGATTTAGAAGCATATGCAGTGAGCGGAAGACTGTCCATTCTTATTTTTTCAATTGAAAGCCTGATATAGCCGTCTTTCCCGGTATGTGAAAACAATCCGAACGAGAAGTCATTCCTTCTAAGGGAACGGTTGAATACGGGCTTATGGGATTTTATTTCGCTCGATTCCAGTAATTGGGCGATAAGATCATTTCCGGTTAGTTCGTAGGATACATGAAATGACCTGTCCCTCATTTCAATAGCCCTTTTGGTAATATTGTTATTCAGGTGGGAAATGACTCTCTGGCGTATGTTGACACTCTTTCCGATATACAGTATATTACCTTTTTCATCAAGAAAATAGTACACACCGGGTGACTCGGGCAGGTTTTCGATCTCTTCACCGGGAATATTTGAGCGCACATCCCTGAGCGGTACCTGGTCGATATTGGAATCCAGTTTCATGAGATGCTCGAACAATTTCACGGTGGAAAGAGCGTCGCCTCCGGCCCTGTGCCGTGCATGGTTGGATATTCCCAGGCTCTTGCATAGTTTTCCCAACCCATAGGACTTCTGTTCGGGCATCAGTTTCTGGCTCAGCTTTTTTGTGCAGAGCGTCTTTCTCCTGAAATCGTAGAAAAGTCGCTTGTATTCATACCTGAGGAAGTTATAGTCGAAAGAAGCGTTATGAGCCACAAAAGTGCATCCATCGGTCATCTGGACTATTTGTTTGGCTATTTCATAAAAATATGGAGCATCGGCAACCATTTCGTTAGTGATGCCTGTCAGGACCGACACATTGTAGGGTATCCTGTATGTAGGATTGACCAGTGATTCGAAATGGTCTGTCACCTTTTTACCGTCATGGATGTAGACAGCTATTTCGGTGATCCTGTCGGTTTTGGCATTCAGCCCTGTTGTTTCGATATCAACAATAGCATACATACTAAAAAATTAATCTTCCAGGTTGAGCCTTGTTTGTATTTCTTTTACCTGTTTACTGAGCTTATTGATGGTATCCACCAGTTCTTCTTTAGGGGCATTGGGCTCGGGGACTTCAGAGCTGATGTAGTTCACGAACTTCCAGACCTCTTTTATTTCACTGATATGGAGCTCAAATGTTTCGTATAACGGGTTGAGTGAGTGGAGTTTCAGTATGCCTTCCTTTTTAAGCTTGTTTTCAGCCACTTTGAACACTACCCCCTCTTCTTTGGTAAGGATGATATAGGGATGATGGTCCCTGATATAGTGCCAGTCGTCGACATACTCCCCTGTGACGTAAGCTTTGTCGGGTATCGGCAACATTGAGTCACCGCTTATCTGAAAGGTGCGGTATTTTTTATCCCTTGAAAGGAACGGCATGTGGAAGGCGGGCAGTACGCTGATATATTCCGGATCGGCGAAGCCTGTGGCATAGCCTGCTTTTGCGTTCTCGTTCACCAGTTCGATATTGTCCCGGTTGGAACTGTCGACCGTTGTGGCGAGTATCCTCAGCTTGCTGCCCGACATATACACATCATCCCCTCTTTCCAGTTGCGACAACTGGCTTTCAAGCAGTTCCGAAAGGTCTGTTTTGATAAGGGTGTCAATCGATACCTTATAATATTTGGAGAACTGCACGAGGGCCTCCATTCCGGGCTGTGCAATGCCGTTCTCATAACCGCTCAGGGTCGACCGCTTCATTTTCAGGGCATAAGCCACGTCATCCTGGGTCCTGCCTTTCCGCTTCCTGAGAAGCTTTATGTTCGATGCAAAATACATATTGATTTTTTCAGAAAAAATTTCTCTTTGAACAAAAAAATGATTAAATTGTAGTCACAATAATGATTAATTTTTAATCAAAAGTATATCAAAAGAAAACACAAGGCAAGCAAAAAAAGGTTTTTTTTCACCTTTTAACAGTAAGTAATTGTATTAAAAGTAATTACAAAAAAATTCAGTTTTTGAAAGTATGATCACAGGAAAAGACAACAGGCAAATAATACATCTCGACCTTGACACTTTCTTTGTTTCGGTTGAGAGGCTGATGAACAGTTCCCTGGCGGGGAAGCCCGTGATCATAGGCGGCACTTCCGACCGCGGCGTGGTGGCAAGCTGCAGTTACGAAGCGCGGAAGTACGGGGTACATTCGGCCATGCCCATGAAGACTGCCAGGATGCTTTGCGGCGACGCCCTGATCGTGAGGGGCGACATGGACAATTACTCCCGCTATTCGAACGTGGTAACCTCTATCATTGCCGAAGAAGCCCCTTTGTACGAGAAAGCCTCCATAGATGAGCATTACATAGACATTACGGGGATGGAGCGTTTCTTCGGCACCCTGAAGTGGACAAAGGAGCTCAGGCAGAAGATCATAAGGAACACGGGCCTGCCTATTTCCTTCGGGTTGTCGGTAAACAAGACCGTTTCGAAGATTGCCACCGGTGAGGCCAAGCCCAACGGCGAGCTGGAAGTCCCCGGTGAGCTGGTGAAGCCTTTCCTGAACCCTCTCTCCATAAGAAAGATCCCGATGATCGGCGACAAGGCCTTCAGGCTGCTCCGTTCGATGGGGATCAGCAACATAAAGACCCTGAGCGACATACCTCCCGACATGATCGAGAAGGTACTGGGGAAGAACGGTATAGTGGTCTGGAAAAAGGCAAACGGTATAGACCCCACCCCTGTTGAGCCCTATTCCGAAAGGAAATCGATAGGATCGGAGACAACTTTCGAGACCGACACCATAGACGTGGCAGAGATACGGCGGGTGCTCACGGGCAAGGTCGAAAAGCTGGCCTTTGAGCTGAGGAAAAAGCAGAAGCTTACCTCCTGCATAACCGTTAAGATCAGGTATTCCAATTTCGACACACATACGCTTCAGCAGCGTATCCCCTACACCTCCTTCGACCACATCCTGATCGGCAAAACGCTGGAGCTCTTCAACAGGCTCTACCAGCGGCGGATGCTCATCAGGCTGGTGGGAGTGAAACTGAGCCACCTGGTAGGTGGGGTACAGCAGCTCGACATGTTCGAGGACACCCCCGAAATGATCAGCCTCTACAACGCTATGGACCGGATAAGGCTCCGGTACGGTAACAAAGCAGTGAGGAGGGCGGTGATCTTTTAGCATATGTTCTGGAACACACATTCATATTACAGCCTGAGGTACGGGACGCTGTCGCCCGAAAAGCTGGTAAAACTGGCTGCAGAGCATGACATAGACGAGCTGGGCCTGACCGACATCAACAACTCGAGCGGCATGCCCGATTTTGTGAAGCTTTGCAGGGAGCAAGGCATAAAGCCCATGGGAGGGATCGAGTTCAGGGATGAAAAGAACCGCTTGCTGTACACCGGCCTTGCCCGTAATAACGAAGGAATGAAGGAAATGAACGAGTTCCTCACAAAGCACAACATCAATGGCACTCCCCTGCCACCCTCCCCGCCCGGGTTGCAAAACAGTTTTATCATTTATCCTTTCGGGACCGGAACAGAAAAACCCCTCCGGGAAAATGAAAGGATCGGGGTAAGCCCCTGGCAGGTAAGAAAACTGTTCAGCAAGGAGTACCGCGACAACAGGCGCTCACTGGTAATCCGGCAGCCAGTGACATACCACGGGCAGCAGGGCTACCTGCTTCACCAGAACCTGCGGGCGATAGACAACAACACCCTGATAAGCAAGCTGGCACCTGGCGACATTGCTTCTCCGGGCGAATCGTTCAGGACCATGCCGGAACTGAAGGAGATCTTTTCAGATTACCCTGATATTGTTCAGAACACCCGGAAGATGACCGGCATGTGTGGGATCGATTTTGACTTCAAAAGCATCAAGAACAAGAAAACATTTACCGGAAGCCGCTACGACGACAGGATATTGCTCGAAAAGCTGGCCATAGACGGGCTGGAATACCGGTACGGTAACGATAACAAGGAGGCCCGTGAAAGGGTCAGGAAGGAGCTGGAGATCATCGACAGGATGGGTTTTTCAGCTTATTTCCTGATAACCTGGGACATAATCCGATATTCCATGACACGTGGTTATTACCATGTGGGCAGAGGTAGCGGCGCCAACAGTGTAGTTGCTTACTGCCTGAAAATCACAGATGTTGACCCGATTGAGTTAAACCTTTACTTTGAAAGGTTCATCAATCCCCAACGCAGCAGCCCGCCCGATTTTGACATTGATTACTCGTGGGATGAAAGAGACACGGTAACCGATTACATCTTCAAGCGATACGGGCGCGAGCACACCGCACTGCTGGGCACCATGTCGACCTTCAGGGGCAAGTCGATCTACCGGGAACTGGGAAAAGTTTACGGGTTGCCGAAAAAGGAGATCGACAATCTGATAGAGCACCCGGAAGCATCCATAAACAACAACAGCATTACGGCCCGGATCCACGGTATAGCAAAAACAATGGCTGATTTCCCAAACCTTCGGAGCATTCATGCAGGAGGCGTGCTTATTTCGGAGGAGCCGATAACTTACTACACGGCCCTCGACCTGCCGCCAAAGGGATTCCCGACAACACAATGGGATATGTATGTTGCCGAAGACATCGGCTTTGAGAAGCTGGATATCCTGAGTCAGAGAGGTATCGGGCATATCAAGGAATGTACTGATATAATCAGCCGGAACCGTAGGACAAAAGTTGACATCCACCGGGTGCAGGAGTTCAAGGAAGACCCGAAAGTGCGCAGTCAGCTCAAGCGTGCCGAAACGAACGGCTGTTTTTACATTGAAAGTCCGGCCATGCGCGGGCTTCTCACAAAACTCCAGTGCGACAACTACCTGACCCTGGTTGCCGCCAGTTCCATCATACGGCCCGGTGTGGCCAAGTCAGGGATGATGAAGGAATACATCAACCGCTTCCACAATCCCGGGAGCTTTGAATACATCCATCCTGTGATGAAGGAACAACTCGAGGAAACCTATGGGGTGATGGTCTACCAGGAAGATGTGCTGAAGATCTGCCATCATTTTGCCGGCCTCGACCTGTCAGACGCCGATGTGCTCAGACGCGCCATGAGCGGGAAATACCGAAGCAAGAAAGAGTTCAGGAAGATTGTCGACAGGTTTTTCGAGAACTGCAAGGCAAAAGGATACCCTGAGGATATCACCAATGAAGTGTGGCGGCAGGTGGAGTCTTTTGCGGGGTATTCCTTTTCGAAGGCCCATTCCGCCTCGTATGCCGTTGAAAGCTTCCAGAGCCTCTACCTGAAAGCTTACTTCCCGCTGGATTTCATGGTAGCCGTGATCAATAATTTCGGCGGTTTTTACCACACCTGGGTGTATTTCAATGAAGCCGGGAGATGTGGGGGAAAGGTCAGGCTACCCTGCGTGAACCATAGCGACTATAAGACCAATATTATCGGTGACGAGATCTACACCGGCTTCATCCACATGGCCAACCTTGAAACAACAACAGGAAAGAGCATTCCCGGGGAGAGGTCACTGAACGGGCCTTTCAGGTCGCTTGAGAACTTTGTGGGCAGGATAAACACCGGGCTTGAACAGCTTATATTGCTGATAAGGATCGGCGCTTTTCGTTTTACGAAAAAATCAAAGGCCGAATTGTTGTGGGAAGCCCATCTCCTATTGGGCAAAAAAACGGACAATAAGCATTTCAATGCCCTGTTCGCAGCCCCGGTCAAGAAATACAATCTGCCCCAACTTGAATACCATGCCGTGGAAGACGCCTATGATGAACTGGAACTATTGGGATGGCCGGTGAGCCTCAGTTACTTCGACCTGCTGAAAACCACTTTCAGGGGTGAGGTCAGGGCAAAAGACCTGGCATCACACGTTGGAAAAACGGTTCGGATGGTAGGCAACCTTGTAACCATCAAATATGTAAGGACCGTTAAAAGGGAGATCATGAACTTTGCGGCTTTTCTGGATACAGAAGGCGAATTCTTTGATACGGTTCATTTCCCCGACAGCCTGAAAAACTATCCTTTCAAGGGGTATGGAGTGTACCTGGTACTTGGCAAAGTAGTCGAGGAATTTGGTTTTCCGAGTGTTGAAGTGTTGAAAATGGCGAAGCTCGAACTAAAGCCTGACCCCCGTGGAGCCTGAGGGTCCAGAAAGATGTGATCAATTAAGGTCGATCTCGAAGAAGTCACCCTCTTCCCTGTTCCTTTTGTTGGCCCCCATACCTTGCAGCTTCACATCATCGCTCCTGGAAATGTCCTTTTCGGCAACCAGTCGCTGACCTGTCGGCTTAATAAGCTCTTTACCATCGGCCCTGGGGTTTTTGATGCTGTCGGAAATCGGGTAAGCATTCATTCTTTCAGCAGGAAAAGGTTGAAGTAATTTTGTAATATCGGTAAGCGGCATATCACCCTTAAGCCATGATTTCTCGGCTTTCCTTGATAATATTACCGGGGAACGGTGATGAGGCAGCTTTTGGAGCAGTTCATTTGCGACAGTTGTAATAATAGAAAATGATTTTAGGATCTCCCCTGTTTCCTTGTTAACCCAGGTGTCCCATATCCCTGCAAAGGAAAATGGCCTTTCTTTGTCTTTAAGATAAACAAGGAAAGGCTTGCTGAGCTTTTCTTTTGTAGTTCCTTCGATGAATGCATCGGCGGGGACCAGACATCTTTGGGAACGGATGGCCTTCCTGAAAGAAGGCTTTTTGATGATGCCTTTTGCACCGTTGTATCCGGGGTCATTGTCCTTGTTATGGTCGCCCTCTGACCTGGCATTGAACAGGTACATTGGTTTTTTGGCCCAGAAAGGTGTCATCCCGAATCGAAGAAGACTTAACTCCTGAGGGTTCTCATTTGTTATGACAGGTGCAAACTGACCCGGTGATATATTATAGCTCGGCCTGTAATCGAATAGCTCAGGTGCCTTCACGTTGAACCTTTTTTCGATCTCCCCAAGTTTCTGGACCAGTATGTACCTGCCACACATTGCTTTTTAAATCTTAAGTTGTGAAAGTATTTCGTAAGGAAGGTAGTCCCATTCAGGGTCATCCATGATTATGGTAACGATAATACCTTCCCTGATTGTAACAAAGATACCCTTCCCCCTTCTATCAAGCATTTCAAAATGATCTTCGAAGGAAGTGAAAGCAGAGAACCTTGTATGCCCGCTGAATATTGAGGTCAACTGTTCATAGACTTCATCGGCTTTGCCATTTTCCCGGTAGGAGAACAAGATAACCTTATGGTCACCGTAATCGGCTGAGGCACCTTTATGTACCTCGAAATGATCGCGGTAATCAAAATGATAGATATTTGAGAGGCCTATATTCCCTTCAAAGTACTTTATTGCCAGCAGGCCTTCATCAGGCAGGTAACCGGAAATCTGAGGCACAGAACCCTCACCCTTTAGTTTTTCGTCAAATATCTCTGCCAGGTGAATTGCATCGGCCCGGACTTCTTCATCTGGATTTTCAATGGTTATGATACAAAAGTATTTTCCTTTCCAGAAACCCAGGTAACTGTCAGAAACATACCCTTTATCAACTGTCTCAAGGGTTTTTGCATCTTTAGGGAGATATTTCAGGTAGATACCATAGGCTGCATGGTCGTCTTCCATCTCATATACTTCAGCCCGTATTCTCTGGTCCTGGTTGTTGACATACTTGTACAGGACAACATTCTGAAATCCGTATTCAAAGAACAGGTCGGCCCCTCCGTTGATGAGGATGAAAAGGTCGTCACCCTCATAGACTTTTGGAGGTTCAACTTCGGCCCATTCACTCAATACCGGGTCTGGCTCCAGTTCAATATTGATCTCGTATGATTGGGCTGACATGCCTATTGTAAAGAGAATAAATGAAATTACCGTAAGATATTTCCAGGTCATGATCCGATTACTTTTTCAATCGCTAAGTTACTTATGTCCATCGATCCCACTCCAATATCATGGGCCTTTACTATCGAAATAATGTCTTGCGGTGTATACCCGACATACTCGCAGGCCAATACATCCATAGCCACCGGATCGGTTCCTGCGAGGACATGGTCGAACCTGTTCATTTCCCCCGGTCCGTTTGGTCCGTTGGTTATTATCATCTCACTGGCATCCATTACCACAAGATCCGGTTTGCGGACTAAATTTAGTTCAGCGATGCACTGCCCCAGGTATTCCGGGTTGTTTCTTTCGCCTGAACCCAGGTGGTATTCCACATTGGAGGCCCTTGTCTGGATCCCCATCATATTTTTTAGCGAAGCTGTGATGAAAGTGGTTGCATGATGCTTGGCAATGGGAATGTTTATGAACACATCACAATCGAGTACAGCCCTGATCACTTCAATATTCTTGATTATTTCTGCTCCTTCTACTTTTTTCAGGGTAGTAAAGTCCTGTTCGTTGTATTCTGCAGGGAATTTATTTGACTGGACCACCTCCAACTGTTGCGTTAACTCTGATTTTTGAGGCCCTTTTTCTGTGCGCTGCCAATAATTATCAGGAATTGTTTGTAGAAGGGTTATTTCTTTTGCCCCGGCATTGTAGCATTCCTCAATAACTGCCAGGGGTATATCGGGATTCACATAGGCACCTTTTGTTTCAAAGCTCGCATTGATCAGCAGCCCGACAACATCGTTTTCAGACACAAAACGTCTTATTCCTCCGAGGTGGTTAACAGCATCAATTGTATTTTTGAAGAAGTCAGTGCCCTCAACTATGGAAATATCGGGTGTGGCTGGGGTTTGTTGGGAGTAAACCCATTTAGGGATTCCTGAAAGAGTCGTGAAGGCAGCGGCACTGACAAAGCTACCTTTTCTAATAAAATCACGTCTTTTCATTTGGCTTGTTTGTGGTTTAGTGAGATGATAAATTTAAAGAATAAATAACAGGTAAATGAGTGAACCTAATAAAGAATGCCATCCGGTTAACGAGATGGCATTATGAGATAACATTCAAAATTATCAATCATATAGAAAATAAATATCGGTACGCCATTTGGCGGTATCAGGTTCCATTGTTGGATCAGTCATATATATTTCAAGGGGGCCTCCTTTCATAGTGAGCCCGTGTTCCATAAGATACTCATCCATAGCCACATAAAGACCTTCAGATGCGTCATAGGCCCCATAGTGTATTCCTTTTATAGCCTTCTTTTCAGGGAACATTTTCATATTTACATTTCCTTTTACTTTAATCTTTTCATTAACCGGAATGCCTGCTTCAAAGGCAGCAAACTGTTGCTCTTCATCCCACACTAAATAACTGGTAAAGGGCATTCCTGTCATTGCAAGGCCTCGTTTGCGGATTACATCAGACAGTTTTCCATACATTTCGGCCATTTTCGGTCCAATCTGGTCCCAGGAACATGAATCCACAATAGTTAGTGCAATCATTTCCGGGGTGGTTGTTTTTTCAATTGCCGGAGGGTTAGGTATAGACTCTGTAACTTCTTTAAGATTTTCCAGCCCTTCATTGAACATATCCTGCATCATTCCTTTCAGGAAGAAAAATATGACCCTTTCAAAGGGATAGGATGTTTCTGACTCCATCCCCCATTTTACCAGAGTACCACCGTCTTTTTCCTCAAATGTGAAATAGCTTGTGCTTTCGCTCTGTTCATAGATATCGAGTTCGGTTCTGATCAGCTCATAGGGCACACTTTCGGTGATGGTTTGTTTTCCATTGCCTTGTGTTTCACTTGTCCAGGTATGAATAGCTCCTTCGCCAAGTTTAGGCCCACCATATTCAGATTTCATGTCAGGATCCGCCATTTCCCATGGTGACCATGCTGACCAGTTTTGGAAGTTATTCACTTGTTTGAATACAAGAGAGGGAGGCTTGTTGATGGTTTTACTGGCTTCGACCTCGAACTGTTTAGGTATCAGGGCAGCTCCAATCAGGAACAGAGCTATCACTATAAGCAGGATAAATCCAATAATTTTAAGTGCTTTCATAGTTTGTTTTGTTGAGGGGTTTTGATTTGGATGTAAATATACGTTAAGGAGAAAGGGATTTCAAGTAAGGTTGCCAACTTTATAGGGTTGGCAACCCAGAATCAAATTCTGGTTCAAAATATTTCAATTGTTCCTTCATAACATTGTGATAGGATTTGAAATCATCAATACTACCAAATATTTTAAATAGCTCATTTCTAGCAAGTTTAGATCTACCTCGTTTTATTAAAGTTTGATACGAACTATATTTATATTGCCTAAAATCTTCAATAAACCCATCCTTTTCAGGATTATAGTGAATATAAAAGACAAGTCTTTTCAAATATCTATTGGTGTTGATTTCTTTTCTTCGGAAATGCTTTCTAAAAAGGCTTCCAGATCTATTTTCCTGCTTATTTATTCCTAAGGCAAAACCCTGAAACATTTTCCTGAACTGCTCTGATGCTCCAGGTTTGAGTATTTTAACCAATAAATGAAAATGATTTGGCATCAAACAATATGAATAGGTTTTGGTATATCCAAATAAATACTCCTCATATCTTCTAATAAAGAAATTATAGTTGGCAGGCCGATAAAAAAGCCTTTCCTTGTTGTTTCCTTGATTATAAATATGGTAATACTTTCCTTCCTTTAATGGCGATATGATAGTAGCTGTAGGCATATCAAGTCTTTAGGGTTGCCAACCCTATAAGGTTGGCAACCGGTATTAATCGAGAAACTCTCAAAAAATACCCCCTCCTTCCCAAAAAAAAAGCCATCCCCTCTCGGAAATGGCTTAAAATCAACATTATAAAAAGTAAAATTATTTCTTGACCCTGTCTACAACTGCCTTAAAAGCCTCAGGATGATTCATGGCAAGATCTGCAAGAACCTTGCGGCTTAAGTCAATATTGTGCTTCTTCAATTGACCCATGAATACAGAATAAGACATACCGTATTCCCTTACACCAGCATTTATTCGCTGAATCCATAGTGCACGGAAATTTCTCTTCTTTACCCTCCTGTCACGATATGAGTACTGTAACCCTTTTTCATAGGCGTTCTTTGCTACTGTCCAGACGTTTTTCCTCCGCCCGAACTGTCCTTTTACCCGCTTCATGATCTTTTTCCTGCGGGCTCTTGATGATACTGTGTTTACTGATCTAGGCATTTCTTCTTGATTTTTTACTTCAGCGTCTTTTCAGATCTTTTGGGCTGAAAGTAAGTTAAACATTACATTACTTGGCAAGCATCCGCTTGACATTCTTCTCGTCTACCTTATCAACAATAGCAAATTTTCCAAGATTTCTTTTACGCTTCTTGGACTTCTTTGTCAAAATGTGACTTTTGTAGGCATGCTTGCGCTTCAGTTTTCCCGATCCGGTAAAGGTGAACCTTTTTTTAGCACCGGATTTCGTTTTCATTTTAGGCATTTCTCAAAAAATTTTATAGATAGTACTTAATTTTATCAAATTGAAAAATTGTTACTTTTCTTTTTTGGGAGCAACGATCATGATCATTCTCTTCCCTTCCATTTTTGGTAGTTGCTCAACCTTGCCAATATCCGCAAGTTCCTGGGCAAACTTCAACAACACAAATTCACCCTTCTCTTTGTAAACAATGGTGCGTCCCTTGAAAAACACGTCCACTTTTACTTTGGCCCCATCATTCAGGAATTTTTGGGCATGCTTCAACTTAAAGTTAAAGTCATGGTCATCAATGTTGGGCCCAAGCCTAATCTCCTTAACAACCACCTTGGCCGATTTAGCCTTGATCTCCTTTTCTTTTTTCTTCTTGTCGTAAAGGAACTTCTTGTAATCAATTATTTTGCATACAGGCGGATTGGCGGAAGGAGATATCTCCACCAAATCCAGGCCCTGCTCATCTGCCATTTTTAAGGCTTCTTTTATGTTATGAATGTCGTTGTCAACATTATCGCCCACAACCCTCACAACAGGTGCCTTGATTTTCTCATTGATCCTGTACGGTTCCTCTTTTCTAGGGCGGTTAAAAGGCCTTCCAGACCTCCTACCCCTGCCCCTGCCCTTTGGTTTAAACGGTGTCGCTATAACTACTCCTCTTTTAAGTTAATTTTTATTCTCTGTTTCCTTTTCTATTTCTTTATCAATCAATCCCGTAAAATCAGCAACCGGGTAAGCGCCTATATCACCTTCACCCTGCCTGCGGACTGAAACCGTATTCTCAGCCTCTTCTTTCTCTCCGACAATAAGGAGATATGGAATTTTCTTCAACTCGGCGTCCCTGATCTTCCGTCCAATCTTTTCACTACGCCCGTCTATAAGCGCGCGAATTTCCGATTTTTTTAGCAAAGATAAAACTTTTTCGGCATATTTTTGATACTTCTCGCTGATAGGCAGTACAATAGCCTGATCGGGTATAAGCCAAAGAGGAAACTTTCCTGCACTGTGCTCCAGGAGTACTGCAACAAACCGCTCCATTGAGCCAAACGGCGCCCTGTGTATCATTATGGGACGATGCTTTTCGTTATCGCTGCCTGTGTATTCAAGCTCAAACCTGTCGGGAAGATTATAATCAACCTGGATGGTACCCAGTTGCCAGCTTCTGCCAAGCGCATCTTTTACCATGAAATCCATCTTCGGACCATAAAAGGCAGCCTCCCCTTCTTCCACAACATAATCCAAACCACTCTCTTCAGCAACTTCCATAATTGCCTTTTCTGACTTCTCCCAGTTCTCGTCAGTGCCAATATATTTTTCCTTGTCACCCGGGTCACGAAGAGAGATCTGAGTTATAAAATCATTGAAATCAAGTGCTTTGAATATTTTCATCACAATCTCAATCACCCCTTTGAACTCCTCTTTCAACTGGTCAGGAGTGCAAAAAATATGAGCATCGTCCTGAGTAAATCCCCTCACCCGGGTAAGTCCGTGCAACTCTCCGCTCTGTTCATAACGGTAAACTGTTCCGAACTCTGCATACCTGACAGGAAGGTCGCGATAGGACCTGGGTCGGGATTTATAGATTTCGCAATGATGCGGGCAATTCATCGGTTTAAGGAAGTATTGCTCGCCCTCAATTGGTGTGTTGATAGGTTTGAATGAATCCTTCCCGTACTTTTGAAAATGTCCTGAGGTCTTGTAAAGCTCTACATTTCCAATATGAGGTGTTATTACCGGGTCGTAGCCGGCTTTTTTCTGGACTTTTTTTAGGAAGTTCTCCAGGCGTTCCCTGAGCTCTGCACCTTTCGGTAACCATAACGGAAGACCTGCCCCCACCTGCTGAGAGAATGTGAAGATCTCCAGCTCTCTCCCGAGCACCCTGTGGTCGCGTTTTTTAGCCTCTTCCAGCACCTCAAGGTATTCGGTAAGTTCCTTTTGTTTCGGGAAAGTAATGCCGTATATCCTGGTGAGCATTTTCCTGTTCTCATCTCCCCTCCAGTAAGCCCCGGCTACATTAAGAAGCTTGACAGCCTTGATAAAACCGGTGTTGGGAAGGTGTGGTCCGCGACAAAGATCGGTGAAGGTCCCTGAGTTGTAAAAACTGATCTCGCCATCCTCAAGCTCACTAATCAGTTCAATCTTATACTCGTCGCCTTTGTTGCCGAAATAGTCAAGAGCTTCTTTCTTTGAAACATCCTTTCTTTCATAAGTCTGCTTCTCTTTTGCAAGCTCTTTCATCTTTTTTTCGATCTTCTCAAGATCTTCATCCGAAACCTGTCTGTCGCCAAAGTCCACATCATAGTAAAATCCTTTTTCAATGTCGGGACCAATGCCAAACTTTACGCCGGGGTAAAGCTGTTCGATGGCTTCCGCCATGAGATGGGCCGAAGAATGCCACATGGTGGCCTTACCCTCTTTATCACTCCAGGTAAGAAGCTGAACCCTGGCATTATCCTCTATTGGCCTGGTTGCATCCCATACCTCACCATTTACTTTTGCCGCAAGGACATTCCGGGCAAGGCCCTCACTTATGCTCCTGGCAATGTCCAGACCGGTGACACCTGGTTCGAATTGTCTGACCGAGTTATCAGGTAGTGTTATATTGATCATCTTGTCTCCCAAAATTCAAAATTGGCTGCAAAATTAGAGAATTCTCACTTATCCGCAAAAGTACCACATACTAATAATGTTTATCAGATGTAAATTGTTCGGTCATTATCATAAAATACTCTGTCAGGAGCAGTAAATCTGTGACCTATTAATATCCAACAATCTAACAGATAAAAAATTTATATCACTTATAATTCACATTATCAGCTACATATAATATTTTAGTATTATATTTTATTAAATATTATAAATATTTTATTACTTTGTATTGCATAGTTCTATAAATTATTATATATTTGCTGCATGAATCTCGACAGAACAATAGCTCAAATGCGCAAGGGTGTGCTGGAATTGTGTATCCTTGCTATAATATCGGAAAAAGATGCGTACGCCTCCGATATACTGAATAAATTGAAAGAATCTAAGCTTATAGTGGTTGAAGGGACACTCTACCCCTTGCTGACAAGACTGAAAAACGAAGGATTCCTGAGTTACAGATGGGAAGAGTCTAAATCAGGCCCTCCGAGGAAATATTATGAATTAACCGAACTGGGTGCTTCCATGCTTAAGGAATTGGACCAAAACTGGAAAGACCTTGTAAAAGCAGTCAATCAATTAACCTTGAATATAAATAAAGAATCGTAAGCCAGAAAAATCATTAAGAGTTATGAAAAAGACTTTCACCATAAACATAAGCGGTATAGTTTTCAATATTGATGAAGATGCATATGAAAAACTGGGATCGTATCTCAGGAAAATAAAGAAGCATTTCCAGGGATCAGAAGGAGGTGAAGAGATCATTAATGATATTGAATCCCGTATTGCAGAGATCCTGCAAAACAAAATGAGTGATAAAAAACAGGTTGTGATAATCGATGATATAGATGAGATCATTGAGATAATGGGCCAGCCGGATGAATTCACCGGGGAAAGTTCGGAAGAGAATAAAGCTGAAGATGAGACCTTTGAAGCACCCCGATATAAAAGGTTATACCGGGATGTCGACAGCAGGTTGCTCGGTGGCGTTTGTGCCGGCATCGCTGCATACCTGAAGACCGATCCTGTCTGGATAAGACTGATTTTTGTTGTGCTTACCCTGTTTTCCGGAATCGGGGTCCTTATATATCTCATCTTGTGGATAGTTGTTCCTGAAGCAAGGACCACTGCCGAAAAGCTCGAAATGAAAGGCAGGCGGGTCAATATCTCGAACATTGAAAAATCTATTCAGGATGAGGTTGATCATCTTAAAGATAAGATCAACGACCTGACTGACGAAGCCAAGAATACCTTTAAAAAAAAAAGTAAGAACGTAAACGCACCGCGCGATCCCGTACCCGGATTGATCAAATCTTTTTTCAGTGTACTGGGAAGGCTTATACTTATTCTTGCCGGTGTGATCTTTTTCCTGCTCGGTATTTCATTCCTTGTGTTCCTTATTGCTTCAATACTTGGAGGGGGCACATTCTTTATTTTCGAAGATATTTATGTGACCCCATTCCCAGAAACCGGCTTCTTAAATATGCTCGTGGAATCACCTTCTAATATTCCTGTCATAAAAACAACACTGGCCCTGGTTACAGGCATCCCAATTATTATGCTGATTATTCTGGGCCTTACATGGATATTCGGATTAAAAAGAAACAGGGCTATTGGAATTGTAGCACTTAATGTTTGGGTGATCTCGCTTGTAGTACTGCTCGTTTTTGTTTTCAATTTTGCCCGTGACTTCAGGTTTGAGGGAGATTATTCGAGAGAGGAAATCATCAAAACCATCCCGGCAAAAACCTTGATTATTATCAGTAATGAATCTGCAATTGATAAGAGGGATTATGCCTTGATTATGAGCAGAGACTGGATAATTACTGATAATGGTTATGAATTTGAAGCTCTGGGTAAGCCTGATCTTACCTTCCATCTGTCGGATGACAGTTCCTGCCGGCTGGTACTCTATACACAAGCCAGGGGCAAGACCAAGTTCGATGCGGAGTCCAGGGCCAGGGAAATAATCTATAATTACAGTTTCAACGACTCAACCCTGTTTTTGGACCATCATTTCAGACTTGCCAACAACGAAGTATGGAGAGACCAGGAACTGAACCTGAAATTATACCTGCCGCATGGACAAAGGATAAGGATCGGAAGAGATATGTCAGAAATATTGAGTACAAGAAATGAGTTTTCACGTTATTACATGGAAGAAAAAGAGTTCATTATGACCGAAAATGGACTTCAGCGCTATGAAAAAGAACTCACAGCCGCTGAAAATTCCAATGAGGTCCATATGACAAGTAAAGCAGGGTTCTTACAAATATTCTCAGGCCTGGTTTTCAATAATTATAATTTATTTCCGGTACGTTAATATCATTCCCCCACTTAGCATTATCAACAATTTAGAATAATTCTAACAAACCAAAATTATTTAACTTTGTTAGTCAAAATACTAATATTGTTGATATGCGGGAAGTAGCTGAAAAAAAAGCCTCATCTGGAAAAAAGCAAACTACAGGGTTTTCTAAGAAAGAAGTACTTGACGATTACAGGATAGCCATTGAAAGCAGGCAGGTAAGTCTTTTGGGGAGAAGAGAAGTTCTAACAGGAAAGGCTAAGTTTGGCATTTTTGGTGATGGTAAAGAAGTCCCTCAACTGGCAATGGCAAGGGTTTTCAGGAATGGTGACTGGAGATCAGGCTATTATCGCGATCAGACTTTCATGTTCGCCACCGGACTGATGAGCCTGGAAGAGTTCTTCGCACAGCTTTACGGTGATACGGATCTTGAATACAATCCCCAGACAGCCGGCAGATTGATGAACAACCACTTTGCCACGAGGAGCCTTGATGGAAAAGGTGAATGGAAAAACCTGATAAAGCAAAAGAATTCCTCGGCCGACATCTCCCCCACCGCCGGCCAGATGCCCCGGCTTCTTGGACTGGCACTTGCCTCCAGGGTATATCGTAATGAAAAAGATCTCTCCTCCTTCAAAGAATTTTCCGATAGAGGCAATGAAGTAGCATTCGGAACAATAGGTGATTCATCCACTTCGGAAGGACATTTCTTTGAAACAGTAAATGCTGCCGGAGTTCTTAAAATCCCAATGGCTGTCTCGGTTTGGGATGACGGCTGGGGAATATCAGTTCCCAAAAAGTTCCAAACAACAAAAAGTAGTATATCAGATATCCTTAAAGGTTTCGAAGCAAACAGCAAAGGCGAAGGATACCTCATTTTTAAAGGCAAGGCATGGGACTACCCCGGATTGCGAAAAATGTATAAAAAAGGCATTGAAAGATGCCGTAGGGAGCACATCCCTGTTTTGTTTCACATCGAAGAATGTACACAACCCCAGGGACATTCCACTTCCGGATCTCATGAGAGATATAAAACAAAGGAACAGCTCGAATGGGAAGCCGAATATGATGGTTTGCGCAAAATGAGGGAGTGGGTCCTTAAGGAGAAAATCGCAACGGAAGAAGAGCTTGATAAGATTGAGGACGAAGCGAAGAAAAGAGCCAAACAGGCAAAGAAGAATGCCTGGAATCATTATATGAAGCCCCTTAAGGAAAAAAGGGATTCTTTTCTCGATATGGTGGATATAAGCACCTGTAACTGCGCCAAGACAGCAAAGATCAATGCCATCAAAGAGGAACTGGCCCAGGTTGGAGAGCCCATTTGGAAAGATATCATGTCTTCAGGAAAAAAGATCCTCAGGCTCATCTGTGATCACTGCTCCGATCCACAGCATTCTTTGAAAAAGAACGTAATGGAATGGAGGGATGAAGCCCAAACGCAGAACCAGTTAGCCTACAGCTCACATCTCTGGAGCGAATCGGAACACTCAGCAAACAAGGTTGAAGAAATAAAGGCTGAAATACCGAAAAATGCAAAGAAGATCCCCGGCAGGGAAATACTTAAGCTCAACTTCGACCGGATCTTTGAGAAATACCCGGAAGCACTGATCTTTGGTGAAGATGTCGGTAAAATCGGCGGAGTTAACCAGACACTCGAAGGCTTACAGGAAAAGTACGGTAATATAAGGGTTTCTGATACAGGCATTCGCGAGGCTACAATCATCGGACAAGGAATCGGTCTTGCCATGAGAGGACTAAGGCCCATTGCCGAAATACAATACTTCGACTACCTCCTTTATGGACTCCAGGTAATGAGCGATGACCTCGCAACATTGCAGTACAGGACCAGGGGCGGACAAAAAGCCCCGATGATCATCAGTACACGGGGGCACAGGCTTGAAGGTATCTGGCACTCAGGGTCCCCCCTGAGCATGGTCATTAATTCCATAAGAGGTGTTTATGTATGTGTTCCAAGGAATATGACACAGGCGGCGGGTTTTTATAATACAATAATGAAATCGGACGAGCCTGCACTGATCATTGAGCCTCTCAACGGTTACAGGCTCTACGAGCCACTGCCATCCAATATAGGTGAATTTACAGTGCCGCTCGGAAGACCCGAAATACTGAAGAAAGGTAAAGATATTACAGTAGTTACCTATGGTTCCTGTGTGAGAATTGCCGAGGACGCTGCATCGCAACTGCAGGAATTCGGGATTGACGCAGAACTTGTAGATATCCAGACCCTGTTGCCTTTCGACCTTGATAATGTTATACTTGAATCGCTGAAAAAAACAAACAGGGTGCTCTTCTTCGATGAAGACGTACCGGGCGGAGCCACGGCATTTATGATGCAGAAAGTTGTTGAAGAACAGAAAGGGTATTTTTATCTTGACTCAGAACCACGCACCCTCACTGCCAAAGCTCACAGGGCAGCCTATAGTACCGACGGCGACTACTTCAGCAACCCGAACGCAGAAGATGTTTTCGACTCTGTCTACAATATTATGCATGAAGTCAACCCGGCTAAATATCCCAAGATATTTTAGTCATCAACCATAGTTTTGTTGCGAAAGACAGTAACATACGCCCTGATCATGATCTTGCTTCTGGCCGGGATCGCCGGATTGTGGTATTATTTTCCTGCAAATACCCCGGCAACTGTAAACCGGGATTCTTTAAAAGAGATGCAACCACTAAAAGCAAAAGAAATTAGACATGCTTTTAGTCCCTTGACAATCAGAAATAAACAATCTCAGGTAAATACAGGGAAGATTGAATTTGCTGATTATAGCGGCCGGGGATTTAAAGTCAGTAAAAGGACGGCCTGGAACCTGAGCCTCAAGGAGCAACGTACTATCAACTCACTGGATGAAAGAGGTTTCCGTAAAGAAATCTTTTCGAAAAGAGATATTCCGGACCTTGGAATGATCACCATTATTATGGGTAACGACCTTTTTAATTTAACTGATTACTATTATACAAGTGGAGTTGGACTGGAAGTTACCCACCCGGTATTCTCTTTTTTGCCTACGCGGCACCTGCTCCTGCCCTTTTCCTCAAAAAGTACAGATTATTATGGTTTTTCTGTAATACAGGACCTCTACACACCTTATGATCTTGAGGACCCTGAAATACAATATGGAGACAGGCCCTTTGCTGCCTATCTTTGTATTGGTTTTTCAAAAACCTCCCTGTTCCGGGAACAGACGCTGCGTACAAAATCACAATTATATTTCGGGATGATAGGGCCTGCTGCTTTAGGTAACTTCTCGCAGGATATCTTTCATTCACTGGAACCATCCGGATGGATCAACCAGGTAAACAACGATGTAGTAGTTAATTACAACGTAAATCTTTCTAAAGGAATCATTAGTGATAATAATTTCGAGCTCGTTACCGTTGCTTCAGGTAGGATAGGAACTTTGTTTACAGATGTAGCATTGGGAGTTGTTATGAGGTTTGGAAATGAGCTTTCTACATTCAAATATTACACACCCCTTGAGAATAAAGGAAAGAAATTCAGATATGATCTTTTCCTCAACCTTGCAGGAAGGGCCAAAGGATATGATGCAACCCTTCAGGGCGGACTTTTTAACCGAACGAGTGTTTATGTCATTCCTGAAAGTAATATCGAGCGCTTTCTGTTCATTCCCTCTGCCGGTGTCAACCTATCCTACAGTATAGTTCAACTTCGCCTCGAACAACTGTACAGTTCTCCCGAGTTCACCGGGGCAAAACATCACTTTTTCGGGAGGATCTCCCTTAGCTTTAGCTTTTAATTTTGTATCTTAAGGTAAGACTATGTCTGAAAATAAAGAACATCAAAACAGAAATAACTTATTCAATGAAGAAAAAGTAGAGTTTCCGGTTAGCTATGACCTTAAAGTATTCATGGACGGAACAATTCCTGATGAAGAAAACAAAGTTGAAGTAGCAAGAAGGCTTTATGAGCTGGAAATTCCCTTTTCACACTGGGAAAAACGACTGAGCAAAAAAGGAAATTATGTTTGCTTCACTGTCAGCATAACAGTGGACAATAACAGCACTTTTAAAAGCCTCTACAAAAGGCTGGAAAGTATTCCCGGAATAAAACTGGCCATCTGATGCATTTTATTGAACCATATTATACCTGGCGGCATCTGTATATTGCTTCTGAAGACGAAAGATCTCCCTTCTACGGAAGGGATTACAGTGAATTCGAATTCACACATGCTATTTACGATTACTGCATACATCCGCAATGGGACGAAATGGGGTCTTCAACCCTCTACCTTAAAATACTTTATGCTAATTATGAAGATGGATATTGTATTATTGAAATGATCGGCGAATGGAACGATGCCATCCATAACGATATCATGTACCTCAAAAGAAATGTGATCGAGGTACTAATGGAAAGCGGGATCGATAAATTCATACTGATAGGTGAAAATGTGCTGAACTTCCATTCAGACGACCCGGACTATTACCAGGAATGGTTTGATGAAATTGAAGAAGGCTGGATCGTCGGACTTAATTTCAGGGAACATGTAATCAATGAGTTCCGCGACTGCAACCTGGATTACTACATTGCTTTTGGCGGCAGGTTCAATGAATTTTCATGGCAGACCAATGATCCCCATCAACTTTTTCTTAAGATTGAAGGAATGATAATGAAACGATTAAACCCATAGGTATTCATGAAGCATCTTAATATAACAGTAAAAGGGAAAGTACAGAATGTCGGGTTCAGGCACTTCACCAATAAAAGAGCTAATGAACTGAATGTGAATGGCTTTGTAAAAAATTTACCCAATGGCGATGTATACATTGAGGCTGAAGCTGAGGAGAATGTGATTAATACATTCCTTACACTTGTCCGCCAGGGACCCACATGGGCAAGGGTGGATGATGTCTCTCTCCAGGAAGCACCGCCGGATAATTTTGAAGATTTCACGATAAGGTAGAACAGTGTTCAGTTATCAGTTATCAGTTATCAGTTATCAGTTATCTGTTGTAAGTCAGTAGTTAGGCGCTATTTTGAGGTAATATAGGTTCTTAAACTAAACACTAAAAACTAAACACTCAACGCTATTTTTTTACTGCTCTTAGCATATGCCTCTTGCCTTTTGGCCCGGGCAAACGCTCCACATCAAAACCAGCTTCTATTAGGTCCCTCCTGACCTGTCCCTTCGCTGAGTAAGTTACCAGAATGCCGTCCCGAACAACACACTCTCCTGTCGACGTTAAAACCTCTTTCTTCCACATTGGTGGTTGGAGATCCGGCCCGAAGGCATCATAATATACCAGGTTGAAGAAGTCTTTCTCAATATTATAAAACCTCCAGTCAGCCCTGATCTTTCTGAATTTAAAATCATCGCTGATCTGTATGCCATCACCCCATGGTGCCTTGTGCATCATAAGCAACAGTTCTTCAGCTCCTTGAAAATCAATTATTTCACCATAGTTGAGTTTTATATATATGTCTTTCTCAATGGGATAAAGTTCAAAAGTACAGTAATCAACTTCTATCCCCCATTTCTGAGATTCTATGGAGGAAAGTAACGCATTGAGTCCCGTGCCGAAACCTGTCTCTAATATTTTTATATGTTTTATCCCTTTGCCGGCGAGCCACCTGAATCCATTCTCTATAAAGACATGCTCCGCTTCTGTAATTGCACCGTATGTGGAGTGGTAATGGTCGTCAATACCTTTATCATACAAGGTATGACTCCCGTCGCCGGTTATTTTCAGGATCTTTTTCAAATACCAGGTTACTTATTAAATAAGAGGTGCATGTCGAGAATCTCGCTTCCCTGCTCAATCATATCAAGTTCGTTTCCACTGTCATAGTCAAGAATGATCAATTTACTTCCCCTGGCAGCGAAAATACTCCTGCTATAGGGGTCATACCTCAGAATGTCAGCTTCCAGGTTGCTGTAATCCGTAACCACCTTAAGGTAGTGATCGTATTCGAAGATACCTTTATCTGTCAGCACCAGAAAAACCCTATCATCAATCCTGGTCACTGAAGAGATATTAATACCTTCAAGCCTCTGTTCTTCTGTATAAATAAACTTATTCGGATCAAGTGACCTCACCACCCCGTCGAGGCCTTCATTTAGGAATACCAGTGCCTGCCCCTGGCTGGAACTTATACCGGCCACGTCAGTGCTGATATTGATCCTGTTCTGCTCAATGCCGGTTTCCAGGTAATAGATTATAAGGAATCTCTCCAGGCCGTTCCTTGAGACCTGTTCAGCAACCAAACGATCGTCAAAAACATGAAAAACCTCAGGAACGAAAAGTTCCAGTGCTGTGGTCTGAAACACAATTTCGCCTTCCATTCCAAAACCGAAGAGATCACCATTCCCGGTTGAAACATAAAAATATTCGCCTGACCGGGCAAATACATATTCAGGATAGGGTACTGTAGCATTCTTCACCCATTCAGGGTCATAATTAAAGGTATTGTAGGCAGTAATCACCGAGGGTGATGCTTTGATGTAAAAGAACAGCCCAAACCTGGAACTTACAGATGACAGGCCATACCGCTGCTGAATGTTGAAAGCTGTATCAAGGCTCAGTGAGGGATCCATCACACTTATTCCAGATATTTGGCTGTTAAGTTTTTTAACGATAATGATATTCTCAAGATCCTGTTCAAGCCCCCTGACCCTTATTGTACGGAACATCCTGGTTGTATTGAGACCATCACTTGCAATAATAAGAAGCTCATAACTATCGTTTTCCAGTGTAGTATTATCCAAAGGGTATTTAAGATCGATGGTAAATTCCCTTTCATCGGGATAAAATAACCGGGGTGTGGTCAGATTCACCAACTGGTCATTTACAAGTGACAATTGGATACTGCTTAATTTCATATTATCTGAAACAAAGGCAAGAACCCTCACTGAATCACCAGCAGAAAACTCTTTGTTGACTAAAGGCTCTGCAATATCAACACTTGGCCGGCTTAAGTCATCCTGTTTGTTGCAGGCTGAAGCGAGTATAATAAGAACCGGCAAAATCAGCAGGAAAGCAATATGTCCTGTTCTATACAATGAAAACTGATTATTAATATCTTTAACAGTTGAAAATAGGAAATTATCATGATAAACGATGTATCTCTCGAAAATATTCTGTTCCTGGATATTGAAACTGTCCCTGCATATGGTTCTTATGACGAACTTTCTCCTGTCATGAAAAAGCTGTGGGATAAGAAAGCGGAGAGGATAAAGAGGACAGAAGAGGATACTCCTGATAATCTTTACCCAAGGGCAGGTATCTATGCGGAATTTGGCAGGATAATCTGTATTTCGGCCGGTTTTTTCAACCAGGATATTTTCAGGTTGAAATCCTACTACGGCGACGATGAAAAGGAACTCCTCCTTTCTTTTGCAGGTTTACTGAACACCCACTTCTGCACTGATGAAAAAAGGCTTTGTGCACATAACGGCAAGGAATTCGATTTTCCATACATAGCAAGGAGAATGTTGGTAAATGACATCCGGATACCCCGTATACTCGACCTGCACGGAAAGAAACCCTGGGAAGTGCAGCACCTTGATACAATGGAACTATGGAAATTCGGCGACCATAAAAATTACACTTCACTCGAGCTATTGACCTCCATTTTCAATATACCCACGCCCAAAGATGATATCGATGGCAGTGAAGTATGGAAAGTGTACTGGAAAGAAAAAGACCTTGACCGTATAGCGGCATATTGCCAGAAGGACGTTGTGGCCATTGCACAGGTATTTCTTAGATACCAGGGCATGCCTATACTCCCCGAAGAAAAGATCATACTGGTATAAAATAACTGAGCTGACTTCCCGTCGTAAAGTTATTTATGAGATTCTCTTATTGATCGTCCCTTTTCATTAAATTTGCTTTAGATCAACAAAAAAAAATCAGAATAATGGCAGATTTAACCACGAAATACATGGGTCTCGAACTCAAGTCACCCATAATTATCGGAAGTTCAGGATTGACCGATAAAGCAGAAAAAATTGAAAAACTTGATAAAGCAGGGGCCGGTGCTGTTGTCCTCAAATCTATCTTTGAGGAAGAAATTCTTATGGAATACGAGGAAGTGCTTCGGCATGAAGCGCCGGGTCGTTACAAGGACGACTATCTTGATTATTTCGATTACAAGATCAAGGAATCAAACATTGAGAATTATATCAAGCTGATAGTTGACTCAAAAAAGAAGGCTGAAATACCTGTAATAGCCAGTATCAACTGTGCATCATCGCACGAATGGTCCTATTTTGCAAAGAAAATACAGGAGGCAGGTGCAGACGCACTGGAGCTGAATATATTCATTCTGCCATCTGATTTGAACCGTTCAGCTGAAGAAGTGGAAAGGACCTATCTTGAGATCATCCAAATGGTAAGGAACGCGATCAAAATTCCGGTTGCCATAAAGATGAGTCCCTACTTTGCCAACCTTTCTGCTTTCCTCCAGGAAATTTCAAGAACGAATATTGCTGCCATTGTACTTTTCAATCGCACCTACAACCCTGATATTGATACAGAAAAAATGGAAGTTACCAGCTCGAATGTACTCAGTGATCCGCATGATATTTTCCGGTCACTTCGCTGGATCGCCCTTATGGCAAACAGGATACAGTGCGACCTTGCAGCCTCAACCGGTATTCACAGCGGAGAGGCTGTAATAAAGCAATTACTTGCGGGAGCAACTGTGACCCAGGTGGTTTCTGTATTATATGAGAAGGGGCCTGAATACCTCAAGCAGATCACCAATGATGTGAAGGAATGGATGAAAAGAAAAGATTTTAATAGTGTTGATGAATTCAGGGGATTGTTGAGCCAGGAAAAAGCCGCTAACCCTTCCCTTTACGAAAGGGTTCAGTTCATGAAATACTTTTCTGACAAAGATAAATACAGCGAAAAAACATGATAGTCACGATTGTGGAAATAAAGGTAAAAGAGGAGTTCCTTGAGCCATTCATAGAAATAACAAGGTATAATCACAAACATTCAGTTGAAGAAGAGGGCAATCTCCGTTTCGATATCCTGCAGCATATTGATGACCCTAAAAGGTTTACACTGTATGAAGCCTATAAAAACGAAGAATCGGCTGCTGCGCACAAGAAAACCAGGCACTATCTCAAATGGAAAGATATGGTAGCCGAATGGATGGCAAAGCCAAGAAAAGGGATCAGGCATAGAGTCATTGAACCTAATTCTGTTTCCCAATGGTAAGGTCGTTCAAGTTTGCATCAACGCCTGAGATCATTTTCGGGAACGGATCTTTCCAGCAGTTGCCCGGGCTGATCCGAAGGTATGGAGATCACATGTTGTTACTGACCGGGGCCAGGTCACTCAGGGAATCACCATTCTTTAAAACTTTTTCAGACAACCTGAAAAAAAATAATTTCAGGTACGAGGTTATCGGGATCTCAGAAGAGCCCTCCCCAATGCTTATTGATGGTCTTACAAGCAAATTCAGGCGTCACATGCCTGATGTAGTTGTAAGCATTGGGGGAGGCAGTGTCATTGATTCCGGAAAGGCTATGTCGGCCATGCTCCCCGACCTGCACTCTGTTTATGAATACCTGGAAGGAGTGGGGACCGGAAAACAGCACTCCGGAAAAAAAGTGCCCTTCATAGCCGTTCCTACCACATCTGGTACCGGTAGCGAAACAACTAAAAATGCCGTTTTGAGTGATGTGGGAAAAACCGGTTTTAAAAAATCAATAAGGCATAACAATTTTGTCCCTGATATCGCCCTTATAGACCCTGAGCTCACTCTTTCCTGTCCTTCCAACGTAACGGCTGCCTGTGGAATGGATGCCTTCACACAGTTGCTGGAGTCTTACGTTTCTCTCAATGCTTCACCTTTAACGGATGCATTAGCATACTCAGGTTTGGAAACAGCCATAAAGTCGCTTGTCAGGACATATAAAAACCATTCCGACCTTGAGGCAAGGACAGGCATGAGCTATGCCGCTTTGCTCTCGGGGATAACACTTGCCAATGCCGGACTTGGTGTTGTTCATGGTTTTGCCTCTGTCATTGGCGGTTACCATAATATTCCTCATGGAGTTATATGCGGGATGTTGCTTGCAGAAAGCACAAAAATGAATATTGAGATCCTGCGGAGAAATTCTCCTGACAGCCTTGCCCTTGAAAAATACAGGAAGATTGGCTTTCTGATGATGAAAAATAGCAACGGAGAAACAGGTGATCCCCTTGATATACTGGTAAATAAACTCTTTGAGTGGACTAAAGAACTGAAGATGCCGAAACTTGGGAATTACGGCATCAGGGAAAGAGACCTGTCTCATATCATAGAAGAAACCGGCATAAAACATAATCCGGCTGAACTGGGAAAGCATGAACTTGAAACAATAATCAGAAACAGATGCTGATGCTTCAGATTACTAAGCCAACGATGGTCCTCGACCGGCGGAAGTGCCTGCGCAATTTGGCAGATATGAAAGAAAAAGCCAGGGAAAGCAATGTGGATTTCAGGCCTCACTTCAAGACCCATCAATCCGCATTGGTAGGCAACTGGTTCAGGAAAGCCGGTATCCACTCAATAACTGTCTCTACTGTTTCGATGGCCAGGAAATTCTGTAATTACGGCTGGAAGGATATAACCATATCCCTTCCTGTTAACATACTTGAAGTATCCGAGATCAATGAGCTTGCCAAGGAATTGAATCTTCATATAGTCACTGAATCAGCAGAAGCGCTTCAATTTCTCGAAGGCAACCTCATCTATGGAGTGGGGGTTTATATTAAGGTCGATACAGGCTATAACCGATCCGGGATCGGATGGAAAGACCTCAAACAATTTTCTGAGATCATCAAATTTATAAAAGGAGCTTCAAAGCTGGAATTTATAGGTTTGCTCACTCATTCCGGTCAAACCTACCACGTGGAAACACGTACGGAGATCATCGAAATATATAACGATACTGTATTAAAAATGAATTATATACGCGAACATTTCCAGGACGACGTCCCGGAAATGAAGATCTCCATTGGTGATACACCTTCCTGCAGCCTGGTTCAGAAATTTACCGGTATTGATGAAATCAGGCCCGGGAATTTCATTTTTTACGACCTTATGCAGTATTCAATCGGGGCCTGCAGTATTGACCAGATCGGGCTCTCAGTTGCCTGTCCGGTAATTGCCAAATCCCCGCAAAGAAATGAAATTGTAATATACGGGGGAGCGGCACAACTTTCCAAGGACTTCCTCTTTAAAAGCAGCGGTGACAGGATATACGGTTATGTGGTCCTTTATGAGGGTGAAGAATGGACAAAACCGGTCAAAGGCACCTACCTGGCAAGGATTACGCAGGATCACGGGATTATCAAGACAACAAACGAATTCTTTAAACGGGTTAAAAGAGGTGATATTCTGGGGATACTTCCTATACATTCCTGCCTGACGGCCAACCTACTCAAAACATATGTCACCCTCGACGGTGAAAACATTGATTATTAGGCTCCCTGTTACAAGGGCCAAAACCATGCCTTTCCACCATCGAATTATCAACATTTTTTTCACCGTCATTTTGTTATTAAAAGTAGGATGACATCCTCCATGAGGCCTTCCAAAATATCTACTTTTGGGGGCATGGAAGACACCCAGGGAAAATCATTTACAGAAGACTCCAAAACTACCACCAGGCGAGAGAGAGAAAAGAAAAGCACACTTCAGAGGGCCATATATGAGCACGGAAAGATACCCCCTCAGGCAGTCGATCTTGAGGAGGCTGTACTGGGAGCGCTTATGCTTGAAAAAGATGCGCTGGCAGCAGTCATTGATATCCTTAATCATGAAATGTTCTATAAAGAACAACACCAGAAGATCTTCAAGGCGATAACAAGACTGTTCGGTAAATCCGAACCGGTTGATATTTTAACTGTTACAAACGAACTTAAAAGCAACGGCGAGCTTGAAATAGCAGGTGGGGCCTATTATCTCACCCAACTGACCAACCGGGTTGCTTCCTCTGCCAACATAGAGCAGCACAGCCGTATCATTATCCAGAAACACATACAGCGAGAACTTATCAGGTTATCCTCCGAAGTCATAAAGGATGCTTTTGAAGACACAACCGATGTTTTCGACCTGCTCGACAAAGCGGAGCAAAACCTTTTCAGTGTAAGCGAAAACAGCCTTAGGAGAAATTACACGCTCATGCCCGAGCTGGTAAAAAGCGCCATAGATGAAATTCAGAAAGCCAAAGACCAGGACGGAAACCTCAGGGGCATTCCGTCAGGCTTCACAGAGATTGACCGGGTCACTGCCGGATGGCAAAAATCAGACCTTATCATTCTTGCTTCCCGGCCAGGTATGGGAAAAACTGCATTCGCTCTTACAATGGCAAGGAATATGGCCGTGGATTTCCACAAACCGGTTGCTATATTCTCACTTGAGATGGCGTCGGTACAGCTTGTTACCCGTCTTATTGCAGCAGAATCATCACTGCCGGCAGAGAAGCTCAGAAAAGGTGATCTCCAGGAATATGAATGGACACAACTGAATTCAAAGATCAATAAACTGGTTGATGCACCGATATACATTGACGACACCCCTGCCCTCTCCATTTTCGAGCTCAGGGCAAAATGCCGCCGGCTAAAAGCCCAGCACGATATTGAGATGATCTTTGTGGATTACCTGCAGCTTATGACATCCGCAGTTGACAACAGGAGCGGAAACCGCGAGCAGGAGATCAGTAACATTTCCCGCTCACTGAAAAGCCTGGCCAAGGAACTGGATGTACCGATCCTTGCTCTCTCACAGTTGAGCCGGGCCGTTGAAACACGGGGTGGATCAAAAAAGCCTATCCTCAGCGACCTGCGGGAGTCAGGAGCCATTGAGCAGGACGCCGATCTCGTTCTGTTCATATACCGTCCTGAATATTATCGCATTGATGAAGATGAGGAAGGGAACCCGACAAACGGCATGGCTGATATCAGTATTGCCAAGCACCGTAATGGTGCGCTGGCCGATATCAAACTCAGGTTTATCAATCAGCTTGCTAAATTTGTAGACCTTAACAAAGATGATTTCGATATTGATTTCAATGAAACAGACGACTCCAACGGTAATATGAAAACTATTCCTTCAAAGTTGAACGAAATGAAAGATACTGACGATGACATTCCTTTCTAGTTCAGTATTTTGTCCCGTCTTCGCGGATCATAGGCACAAATCTTACAGGCAGGACGCGTTTTTGCTTTAATTTCCCCTTCTCTTTACGAAGAAAGTAAAGTTCCTGTGAATACACATTGCCCACCGGAATGATCATCTTCCCTCCCTCGGCAAGCTGCTCTTCGAGCGGATCGGGGACTTCAGTAGGTGAACACGTTACGATTATTGCATCAAATGGAGCCGCCTCAGGCCATCCTTTGTATCCATCGCCTATCCTGACATAAACATTATCGTAACCGAGCTTTTCAAGTGTCTTACTTGCACTTTCACCAAGATTTTCAATTATCTCAATGCTGTGAACGCTATCGCAGATCTCAGCAAGGACGGCAGCCTGGTAACCTGAGCCGGTGCCAACCTCCAGCACTCTGTCGGTTCTTTGCAGATCAAGGACCTCGGTCATGAATGCCACTATATATGGCTGGGAAATGGTTTGCCCTGATCCGATCGGCAACGGATAGTCACTATAAGCCTCCCTGCTGTATTGATCAGGCACAAAATGATGTCGGGGGACAGCCCTCATTGCCCTGAGAACAGCAGTATCATCCACCCCCCTGTTAATAATCTGAGTCTGGACCATTCTCTCTCTTTCTTCCATTCTTTCATACATTTCAGCCCCCTGGGATATTGCCTTGCCCGAAATCAATAAAAATGCCAATATTAAAGAGAAACTCCATTTCATATCCCAAATGACCCGGATTTTGAAAAATGATTATAATACAGGAATAAAATTACAATAAACGGCTGAAAGTTGCAAAACGCGAAGCGCGTGACGCAATGAACAATGAAAAATAATTAAACTCTAAACTCTAAGCTCTATATGCTGAGCACTTCTTTTACAAGTGATGCAGCATCTTCTAGCTGAACCGCTGAATGAACCTTGAGGCCTGATTCATTAATGATTTTTGCTCCTTCTTCGGCATTGGTGCCCTGCAGCCTAACAACAATAGGAACTTTTATATCGCCGATGTTCTTGTACGCATCAACAACCCCCTGGGCAACCCGGTCGCCTCTTACAATACCACCGAAAATATTTACCAGGATGGCTTTTACGTTCGGATCTTTCAGGATGATCCTGAATGCTTCCTCCACCCTTTTGGCGTCTGCAGTCCCTCCCACATCAAGAAAATTTGCCGGTGAACCACCATAAAGCTTGATCATGTCCATTGTAGCCATCGCCAGGCCGGCCCCGTTCACCATGCAACCAACATTTCCATCAAGCTTTACATAGCTTAGATCAAACTTGCTGGCTTCCACTTCAATGGGGTCCTCTTCAAAGATATCCCGCATCTCAGCTATTTCCGGTTGCCTGTAAAGTGCATTGTCGTCGATCGCAACTTTGGAATCGGCTGCAAATACCTTGTCATCTGAGGTCTTGAACACCGGGTTGATCTCAAAAAGTTTTGAATCGGATTTCTCGAAAGCATTGTAAAGAGCTGTCACGAATTTTACCATCGATTTATAAGCATCCCCACTCAGGCCTAAGTTAAAGGCAACCTTTCGGGCCTGGAAGCCCATAATGCCTGTCGAAGGGTCTATTTCTTCCTTGAAGATCAGCTCAGGGGTCTCTTCGGCAACAGCCTCTATGTCCATACCTCCCCTGGGAGAATACATGATCATGTTCCTTCCGGTATTCCGGTTGAGCAGCACGCTCATGTAATATTCCTCTATTTCGGAGGGGCCGTCATAATAAATATTTTGTTCGATCAGGACCTTTCTCACCAGCTTTCCTTCTTCACCTGTTTGTGGAGTAACGAGTGTCATCCCGAGGATCTGGTCTGCATAATTCTCAACCTCATCAAGAGTTTTGGCGATTTTCACACCACCTCCTTTTCCCCGTCCCCCTGCATGGATCTGTGCCTTGACCGCCCATTTGCCGGAGCCGGCTTCTGCTTCGATCTCTTTTGCTGCCTCTACGGCATCTTTCACATTTGACACAACAATGCCCATTGGTACGGGAACCCCGTATTTCTTCAAGATTGATTTTCCCTGATATTCGTGTAAGTTCATCCGGCTTGACTTTTGGAGATTTTGCGCAAAAATAGTTAAATATCTTCATTTGATCACCGCTATGGCAATATCGGTTTTATTCCTTTCGTATACCTCTTATTCATGAAACATGAAAAAGGGAAATAAACTATATTTGTCATGAAATGATACTGGAAGCTAAAGGAATAACAAAATCATTCGGCAACTTACAGGTTCTCAAGGATATCGACCTGAAAGTGAAGAAAAGTGAGATCCTGTCGATAGTTGGCGCTTCGGGGGCAGGTAAGTCAACGTTGCTGCACATACTTGGCACACTTGACCGCCCCGATAAAGGGGAGGTTCTCTACCTGGGTAAAAGTATTACCGGCTTGAAGGATAAGGAACTATCTGAATTCCGAAACAAGAATATCGGTTTTGTATTCCAGTTCCACCACTTGTTACCTGAATTTACTGCCCTTGAAAACATTTGCATACCGGCATACATAGCAGGGTCCTCCCGGAAGGGGGCTGAAAAACAAGCCCTTGAGTTGCTCAGGCTCCTCAATCTTGACGAGAGGAAAGACCATAAGCCCTCTGCACTTTCGGGAGGGGAACAACAACGCGTCGCCGTTGCAAGGGCTTTGATCAATAAGCCCGGGATTGTCTTTGCCGACGAACCAACAGGCAACCTTGACTCTTCACATTCCGAAGAGCTGCATAAATTGTTTATGAAACTGCGTGACGAACTCGGGCAGACCTTTATTGTTGTTACTCATAATCATGCTCTTGCAGGCATGTCGGATCGCAGGCTCATAATCTCCGACGGTATGCTTTCAACATAAATTCACCACCACTCCTCCTGAAAAGAAACTGACAATATTAATTTTGCGGATTCGTTATTTTTCCTGAAAAAGACAAGCAATCCCCGGAATACACATTCAACTGTTAAAAAAGAATTTCCGGACGATAAAAAAAAGAACTGCAGGCGACTATTTTTGTACATAAATTCCCGGGACCAGGCATGAAACTCAATACAATCATCAAATTCATTTTACTTCTGCTTATATCCCTTACGTTGATCCAGGCACAGGGCCAGTCGACCGGTGAGGAATACCGCCAGGCTATTGAACAGGCAGACGAGTATTTTGAGAAAGGTGATTTCATTAATGCCAAGGCATCCTATCAGTATGCCAGTAAGCTTCAGCCTGATGAAGAATACCCCAAAGAAAAACTGGCAGAATCGATCGAGCTCATAAAAGTACAACTTGAAAAGAGCCAGCAATATGCACAGAAGACAATCCTGGCCGATGACCTGTTCAACGAAGGCAGCTATGAGGCTGCCAGAAAAATGTATGAGCAGGCCCTGGAAATTCTTCCCAATGAAGAATATGCCCTCGAAAAAATAGATGAAATTGAACGTATACTGAAGGAGAGACGTGAAATTGAAGAGGGATATGCAAAAAGCGTTGCCGAAGGTGATGAGTTCTTCATAAACGAAGATTATGAAAAAGCGTTGGATGCTTACAAGATGGCCGCTACTTTCAAACCCGGTGAAAAATATCCGGCCGAAAAAATTGAGGAAACCGAAACTATCCTCGATTCATTAAGGGCCAGCGAAGATGAGTATGAGAATGCACTATCACTGGCTGAAGAGTTTGTTGGCAGGGAAAAGTATGATGAAGCGCTGGTCCAGTTGAATAAAGCCATTAAGATCAAGCCCGGCGAGGCCTTTCCGGCAAAAAGGCTGGAGGAGGTTAAACTACTTAAAAAGGAATACGACTCTTACACGTCAATAATCGAGGAAGCAGACCAGCTTTATATCAGCAAGGAATTTCTGAAGGCAAAAGAAAAATACGAGGAGGTGCTGAAAACTCATCCCGATGATGATTATGTACTGAACATGATCGACCGTACAGAACTGGCCATGGCCGAGATCGAAGACCTGAACAGGTCAAGCTATGAGCTGGCCATTGAAAAAGCGGATGAATTATTCAGCGAAGAAGATTATGAAAACGCACTGAAGGAGTATAAAAAGGCCCTGTCGTTCAAGCCCGGCGCTGAATACGCATTGAAACGGATCGATAAGGTGAATGAGTTGGCAAACCTCAGAAAAACCCAGGAGGAAGCTTATAAACAGACCATTGCAAAAGCCGACCAGCTTTATAAGGACGAAAAGTACACCGAATCCCGCGAGGAATATGTTAAAGCAAGGGAACTGAAGCCGCTTGAACAATATCCAGAGGTAAAAATAAGTGAGATTGACGATATACTGGAGCAGCTCAAAAGCCGTGAGGAAACTTATGAGGCCCTTATAGCCGGCGCCGACAAGCTCTTTTATGCCGACGACTATGAAGAAGCAAGGGAGCAATACCGGAAGGCTTCAGAAATGTTTCCCGCTAAGCAGTACCCGCTCGACCAGATCACCATGATCAACGAGATCATCGGATTGAGGGATACCTACATTAAAGAGCTTACGCGTGCCGACAGGTTGCTTGCTGAAGAGAAATATGAAGAGGCCATCCTTGCTTACCGCCAGGCAGCAGAAATAGACCCTGAAGAGAACTATCCTGATGAAAAGATAAATGAGATCGAGTCTCTGCTGGCTGAAAGGGCCAAAGAACTTGACAACAAGTACAAGGAGCTTATTGCAAAAGCCGACTCAGAGTTTGAGAGCCGTGACTACGAGGCAGCATCTGCAACATACAGGGCCGCGTCAGAGATCAAACCTGATGAACCCTACCCTAAAGAGAAGATCGAACTCATTGATAAAAACCTTTTTGAGATAGCAAGGCAGCAGGAAGCAGATCAGCAATACGAAGACGCAATGGCAACCGGCGGGATGCGGATTCGGGAGAAAAAGTACCAGGAAGCATTGGCTGCATACAAGCTGGCAGCAGAGCTCAAGCCTGACGAACAGGAGCCGAAAGATAAAATTGAGGAAACAAATGAACTGATTGCCGAAAAAAACAGGCAGGAAGCTGTTGACCTGAAGTATAACCCCCTGGTAGCAGAGGCTGACCAGCTTTTCAGTGATAAAAAGTACAAAGAAGCCCTTGTTAAATACAAACAGGCAAGGGAGCTTAAGCCAGAAGAGGAATATCCGAGAGAAAGGATAACTGTTACCGAAGGGATCATAGCAGAACTCGAGCTCATGGCTGAACTTGAAACTGAGTACAATGACTTTATACTTTCAGCCGATTCGGCCTTTGAGGCAAATGACCTTGAACTGGCAAGGACCCTCTACAGCCAGGCTGCTGCGTTGATGCCCGAAAAAGCCTATCCCGGCCAGAAGATTGACGAAATAGAGCGAAAATTAGCCGACGCCGAAGAACTTGAAGAAAGTTACAATACAGCCCTGGCCCTGGGCGAACAATACCTTGATAGCCAGGAATACGGGGAAGCTCTTGAACAATACAGGATCGCCTCTGAGCTCAAGCCTGATGCTGAGTTACCGGCCACTAAGTTGGATGAGATCAATTCCATTCTTGACGAAATAGCCAGGAATGAACAGATAAAGAATGAGTATGAAGACATAATTGCGGAAGCCGATAAAGCCTACAATGAAAATAGATATGAGGAGGCTATTGAGCTCTACCGGGAAGCGGCTAAAGTGATCCCCGACAAGATCTACCCCCAGGAAATGATAAGAGAGATCGAGATCATCAGGGATGAAATTGCTGTTGAAGAGGAGCGTCAAAGGCGATACGACAAGCTGATAAAATCGGCTGACAGCCTACTTACCATCGAAAACTATGGCCTTGCCCTCACATCATACAAAGAAGCGCTTGACCTGAAACCCGATGAAGCCTACGCTGCCCGGAAGGTTACCGAACTGGAAGAAACTATTGCTGAAATAGCGAGGGAGAATGAACTGAATACAAGGTACGAAGAGACTATAGCGGCAGCCGACGAAGCTTTCGATGCTACAGAGTATGATAAGGCCATGGAAAAGTACCGGTCAGCTTCTGAGATCAAGCCTGGTGAAACTTACCCCGGTGAAAAGATCAGTGAGATCAATCGCATACTTGAAGATATTGCAAAGGCAGAGGCCAAACAGCAGCAGTATGACCAGGCCATAGCCCGCGCTGATGAGCTGGCCGGATCATCAAAATACGAAGAAGCACTGGCTGAATATAAAGCTGCACAGGCCCTTAAGCCTGATGAAGATTATCCTGCCGGCAAGATCAGGGAAATGAATACCATATTAGAGGATATTGCCAGGAAAGAAGAAATACAACGCAAGTACGACATGGCCGTATCGAATGGCGACAGTCTGCTGGGTGCCGGCCAGTTCAGAGCAGCAATAACTTCTTTCAATGTTGCAACGGAATTGAAACCTGATGAACAATATCCAAAAGAAAAGATCCTGGAGTCGCAGCGCAAACTCGACGAAATTGCTGCTGCAAAAGCCCTTGAGGAAGAATATAATGAAGCTGTAGCCCTTGCCGACAGCTACGTTGATCAGGCACTTTACGAAAGCGCAATCAATAATTACAAAAAAGCCCTCGAGCTGAAACCTGAAGAACAGTACCCGAAAAATAAAATCACAGAGCTGGAAACCCTTCTGGCGGCCAATACCGAATATGAAGAAGCAATTTCCTTTGCTGACGATCATTTTAAGCGCAGGGACTGGGAGAACGCCACCCTTGAATACAAAAGGGCCAATTCAATTAAGCCCGGTGAGAGCTATCCACTCGACAGGATTGCAGAAATAGAGTCGTTAATAGCAGAGGAAAAAAGGCTGAAAAAGATCGAAGAAGATTACAGGAAGGTTATTAAAGAAGCCGACAAACTTTACGCATCAGAGGAATTTCAGCCTGCATTGGAAGCCTACCGGCAGGCACTTGAAATCAAACCGGAAGAAACTTATCCTGTGACCAGGATCGAGGTGATCAAGGAAAAGCTTGAAATACTCGAAGAGCAAAAAGAGAAGGCCTATGAGCTTGCCATCGCCAAAGCCGATAATTTCTTCGAGCAGGAAAACTATGAAATGGCCAAGCTTAACTATGAGACGGCTTCCGATCTAAAGCCCCGGGAAACATATCCGGTCGATAGGCTTAAAGAAGTGAACGAGATGATAATGCTGAGGAGGCAGGTGCTGCAGGAAGAATATGACAAGGCAATTGCCGATGCCGACAAATTCTATGCGTCGAAGATATACGACAACGCCATTGAATCTTACAGGGAAGCTGCCATGATCAAATCCGACGAAGCATACCCTGTGGAGATGATCCGGAATATTATGAAGTTGCTCAGCGAAAGGGCTATTGTGGATGTAAACCGCGAACCCCTGCTCATTGAGAACAATACCACGGAGAAGTTCACATTTCCACCGGTGCCGGTTCAAAACAGGAAATCGAACTACATCTTTTTCAAGGCTACGAACAAATCTGAAAATGATTACAAGGTCATCCTGAGCTTTGGTGAAGGAAGTGCCAAGAACGGAGGAGTTGTTGTAAAAGTACCACCGGGCAGTGAAGAAAATGAATTCCTCGTAAGGATCAGCGCACAGTATAAATGGTTCAGCGAAGACAACAATTGGATCACGCTATATCCAGAAGGAGGCGATCTGGAACTCGGACTGATGCAGATCTCCAATTCGGATTAAATAAGCCCACATCATACTGATTATTAAGGCTTTGTCAATTTATCACTATACATATCGACGATTTTTCATATTTTTGTGTTACTAAATCCTGCCTCATATGGAGAATTATTTCAAACCTTTCAGGGATAACATTATAGGGATAGATCAAACCTTCAACGGTCCTTATGGCGAGAAGAAGATCGTTTATGCCGACTGGATAGCCAGCGGCAGGCTCTACAGGCCAATTGAGGACAGACTGATAAACACATTCGGCCCGTTTATAGGTAATACACACACAGAAACCAGTGAAACGGGTGTGTTGATGACAAAAGCCTATCACATTGCCCATCAAAAGATCAAAGAGCACGTAAATGCTTCTGATGATGATGCCATTATCACTGCAGGTTTTGGAATGACTGCCGTTGTCAATAAGTTGCAACGGATTCTCGGTCTCAAAACCTGTGGCTATCTCAACCGCGACGAATGCAACCAGGACCGTGAACGACCGGTTATTTTCATTTCCCACATGGAACATCACTCAAACCACACTTCCTGGTTCGAAACAGTTGGTGATGTTGTCCAGATCCCCCCCGGCGACGGCCTTTTGATAGACCTCGATAAACTGAAAAGGGAACTTGAGAAGTATAAGGACCGCAAAACCAAGATAGGCACATTCACTGCTTGCTCAAATGTTACCGGAGTTCACACACCCTTTCACCAGATGGCCAGGTTAATGCACGAATACGGTGGGGTGGCTTTTATCGATTTTGCCGCATCTGCTCCCTACGTTGATATAAACATGCACCCTGAAGACCCCATGGAAAAGCTGGATGCCATATTCTTTTCTCCCCATAAATTCCTTGGTGGCCCTGGCAGTTCAGGGGTTTTGATCTTCGATAAAAAATTATATCAAAAACACGGCCCGCCCGATCAGCCGGGCGGCGGAACCGTTGACTGGACCAACCCATGGGGTGAGTTTAAATACATTGATGACATTGAGGCAAGGGAGGACGGAGGAACACCCGGCTTCCTGCAGGCTATTAAAACATCCCTGGCGCTTGAGCTGAAGAATAAAATGGGTGCAAAGAATATTGAGGAAAGGGAAAAACACCTTACCGGTAAAGCCTTTGAAGTGCTCCCAAATGTCCCGGGGCTAAACATCCTTGCGGAAAACGTCAGGGAAAGGCTTGGCGTGATCTCCTTTTATTTCGACCATATTCATTTCAACCTGGCCGTGAAATTGCTGAACGATATTTACGGCATCCAGGTCAGGGGTGGTTGCGCCTGTGCCGGGACATACGGCCACTACCTTCTAGATGTAACTTATGACAAATCACATGAAATAACCTCCCTGATCAGTTCCGGCGATTTATCGCTGAAGCCCGGATGGGTCAGGTTATCGCTGCACCCTACAATGACTGATGACGAGCTTGATTACATACTTCAAGCAATCAGGGATGTGGCAGTCAATTATCAGAAATGGAGCAGCGACTATATCTACAATAACAAAACGAACGAGTTCAGGCATAAAAGCGAGCCTGAAGATAAATCCGATTTAATTAAAGACTGGTTTTTACTTGAAGAGATGCACAAACTTACGGTCTGACAAAACCAATTTCAAAAGGTTCAGGCCCTGTTAAGCTCTAGCAGTGTGATCTCCGGAAGAATGCCTACCCTGCCGGGATATCCTATCATGCCAAGCCCCCTGTTCACATAAAGATATTGTTGCCTCCCGCGGTTTGTAAGATCGTATAGCCCTGCCCAGTATTTGTACATATACTGTGCGAGGCTCCATTTGAATCCTTTGAATTCAACACCAAACTGGAAACCATGGGTATGACCGGAAAGTGTGAGATCGACCTCCGGATGTTTTTCAGTGACTATTTTTTCCCAGTGAGTAGGATCGTGCGACAAAAGTATCCTCACAGGTAAATCTTCTGTGCCGGCAAGGGCCTTATCAAGATCGCCATACTGAGGGAATCTCTTGTTCTTGCTCCAGTTCTCAACGCCCAGTATGGCTATCTTATCGTCTCCCCTCTTTATAACGTTACTTTCGTTATTTAGCAGTTTCCAGCCAAGCCCTTCATAAAAATCGTAAAGCATCTGCAGGTTCTTTTTCTTTGCCTCGTCGTCGGGCCAGTTCACATAATCGCCGTAATCATGGTTACCCAGCACGGCATAGATCCCCTGGCTGGCTTTTATTTTTTTGAGTGAATCCCTGAACCTGATCGCTTCGGAAGTGGTGGAGTTGACCAGGTCGCCTGTAAACATCACCAGGTCAGGGTTCAGAGAGTTAATTAGTTCTGCAGCTTCATCCAGGGGATCGGAACTTATCCAGCTACCAAGGTGAAGATCGGAGATCTGTACTACCCTCAGTCCATCGAAGGATGCGGGCAGTGACGGTAACCTGATAAACTCCCGCCTTATCCTGAAATCATATGCCCATTTAATAACACCTACCAGCATACCACTAAGTAAAAGACCTCCCCCGGCAAGGCCCATAGTTTTGAGAAATCTGGCACGGTTCATAGTGGTTGCTTCCTGGTTAAAGGGTTTCTTCTGCCTTTTTGCCTTCGCAAAGCGAAAAGAAAAATCAACGATCCGGATAAGGTCCACAATCAGGAAAAACAGTACCGCCAGCAACTTGGAAATATAAATAACAAAAGATATCCCGAATGCATAAATCGCAAAGGCGCCAGTCCATGTATAATAAGGCTTTACGATCAGGGCAAGGCCCATGCCTACCATCATGACAAACGGTAACCAGTAAAGAAAAGTAATACCGTATTTCCAGGAGGCCTTTATCTTTTTCAGGTCTTTCCTGATGGAATACCACAGATAAAAATCTATTGCAAAAAGGAAGACCAGGAGAGGGATCCTGTCAGCCATTTTGGGAAATGTACTGCTCAGTAAAATATAGGTTAAGACCAAAAATACTGCGCCTGCAAGTATATATAGGAACCTCTTCATTCAATCAGCCCGGTGCGAAATTAGAAAATACTTGATTCTAACAAGTTAAGGTAGTATTATGTTTAATTTAAGTTATAACTAACGGAAAATGTCACCTATTATTTTATTTAGAAAGCTTTCAACTATTAATTCATCTAACAGGAGAAAAGTTTGGTGCCTGCTTTTCCAGCATTCCACCTACTAACAACAATAACTGGCTGATTACCCCGCTTTTTAGACCTGGGAAACAATTCAGAACTCTTTTTCCGGGTTAAATCATATACCGACAGCTATAGCCTGGAAAGGTATAAAATTGGTTTTTCAACTACCGGTACCAACCCCGAAGATTTTATTATTGTATCTGGTTCAACACCCATGCTTACGCCTGCTGATGCCTGGGAAGAACTTGAAAACACGCTCTGAAAAAATGATCCGGACACTTATCCTTACCGACTCAAAAGGCAGGCTGGTCTTCAGGAAGGATATTTCGATCAAGGAATACATACTGAGCACTGAAAGCATGGCTCCCGGACTATACCTGTTAAGATTTGAAGGGGAATCCTGTTCCGGTTCAAGAAAGATTTTGGTAAGATAACAGCACGAAATAAGTATTGTTAAAGCGTAAACGCCCTGAAAGGGCTTTTACGCCTTTTTTCATTATTCCCCTCAAACATTTTCTTATATTTCTGAAAAAAATAATGAAACATAAACCGGCTTTAAGAATATCCATATTCCTGAATATATTACTGTTGATCCTCTTAATACTGATTGCCTTTAACACCCAATTTTATAAGATACGTGGGATTTCCAGCCTGGATGAGCAGAACAGTAAAGAGCTTTTCTCACTTGCCGGGGAAGCATTAAGATCAGGTGATGTGCCTGTTGGCTCTCTTGTTCTGTATGATGGCGAGATAATAGGAAAAGGATTTAATACAGTGTATAGGGATAAAAATATTTGTGGTCATGCAGAGATCAATGCCTTGAACGATGCCATTCAAAAGCTTGGAATAAGGGAATTCCTTGACCTGGAAAGGGAAAAACTTGAGGTAATATCAACCTTTGAGCCCTGCGAGATGTGCAAGGGCACCCTTAATCACTACAGGATAAATAACCTGACTTTTATGAAGAGCAAAAGCTATGGTATCTGGATCAGGAATCACTGGGCTTCTTTCAGATATGAGTTAGCAAAAAGACAATCTCCCGGAACTCAAATCCAGGACTCATTGTTTATGCTGCACCCAGAATATCCCGGGAATAATTGACCTTTTTATAGCTTATATTAAAAGATCTCAATTATGATCACTGATCACTGATCACTGTTAATTTTTAATACCTTCGTTTGAATCAACTTAATTGCATATGATCAATGATAAGAATGCCGACCGGGATGGCCTGATATTCATTCGATTCCTGGTCAAATACAGGGTGACACTTATTATTACCCTGATTGTTGCCGTTGCAGCCACCCTGGTCGCAACATGGTTGATGGAGCCAAAGTACAGGTCTTCGGGCATCATCTTCCCAACCCCTACCAACTCCCCGGAAAAGATCCTTGTTGAACCGCAGTTTGGCTATGAAGTCGACGCCGATTGGCTGATGCAGGTACTTAGATCAGATATTGTAAGGGACACCCTGAATAATAAATTCAATCTTGTAGAGCACTTCGAAATTGATACATCCAGATCAGGATGGCCTGACGACTTCAGGAAAGAGTATGAGGATATGCTGAACTTCGAAAGAACAAGATATATGTCGATCGAAATAACAGCAGTGACAAATAACCCGCAGCTATCGGCCGATATTGTGAACACAGTGATAAAAGATATTGACCAGATCAGGGAAAGCATCTTCAAATCAAATACTTACCAGTCGCTAATACACTACGAAAACGCCTATTTCAGCAAAAAAAAGCATATAAACAAACTTGTCGACAGCATACACAACCTTCGTGATCACAATACCTCAAGATCGCTGGAACTCCTTTACCGGCAGATCAGGAATAAGTCGGAGGAAATAGACAGGTACAGGGTCGAATTGGATTCAATGAGGAACAGCTATAATTTCTATGATCTTGAAACACACCTTGAAACCCTGAGCTCAGAACTCACCAAAGCCAGAAGCGCCTATTCCGGTGAAAAGGGGAAATATGACGTATACAAAAGATCACTGCCTGAAAAGGACAGCCTTTTGATCCTAACAGAAGCCAGGCTGGAAGCAGCTACACGGAAGATCAACAGACTTGAAACAGAGATTGAAACATTTGACGACATCAAGAAAAGATATGAGGAGCTGACCTACAAACTGCGATCAGATATAGAACAGTTAAATGAACTTACCAGGGAATATGAAAACACGGCAAATGATTTCGAGCCTTTTGTCAACAGCATACTCCTTGAGAGGCTATCGAGCGATTACACCCACGAGCAGGTGCTTCTGAACGAGTTGAGGTACAAATATGAGAACGCACAGCAGAATTATCGTAATCCCATCCCCTCTGTCTATGTTATCAACAGAGCAGAACCTTCATACGAAAAAGTATCCCCTTCTTTACTGAAAAACGGGCTCATCATTACTGCGCCGTTGCTTTTACTTGTTGTGGGGGCATTGGCCCTTTATGAGAAATTTCTGTCGATAAAATCCAGGCTGAATGAACCGGCTGGCTGAAAAAATACCGGTCAATATAATGGTTACACTGCTCCTGCTTATCTATTTGACAGTGATTACCTATGGATTGGTTAATGATAAACAGAACCTTGTCATTGCTGCATCATCGCTCGCCTTATTGCCAATGGCCATATTCTTTTTTGTTTTCAGGTTGAAATTACTGGGCCTGGCAACCGCTTTTATCATACCCCTTTCGGTAAAGATACCGGTTGGAGGGGGTTCAATCCTGTCTTTCCCTGCAGAGGCATTAGTACTGGCAATAGCTGTACTATTCCTGGTCTATGCAGTGGTAAGGGAAAAGGAAGTGGATACGACAACACTCAGGCATCCCCTTTCGGTACTCATTCTGCTCGATCTCGGCTGGTCGGTTTACACCGGAATGCTGGCTGAAATACCGCTAATTTCCTTCAAAAGAATACTGATCAAGTTGATCTTTATCATCGTTTTCTATTTCCTCTTCCTGGAAGCTTTCAGTAACAGGAAAAACATGAAGTCGGTATGGATCCTATACGCTTTAGGTTTGATAATCCCCATTTCCTGGACAATCTATAACCATTCACATTATGATTTCAGCAAGGTGGTCGCATTTTTAATGCCCCTGCCCTTCTATAACGATCACACGCTTTATGCAACATGCATTGCTTTTATACTTCCTGTTATTATACTTTTCGGCCTCCGGCCCGGATGGTTCGGCATGACTGAAAAATGGAGATTTGTTTTCATTCCACTCACTATACTGTTGATCACTGGCGAATTTTTTTCATTCTCAAGGGCTGCCTGGCTCAGCATTCTTGCGGGGGCGCTGTCAGGGGCGCTTATTGTTTATCTGAAGTTCAGGGCAATCCACCTTTTGTTGCTCGTTCTGGCAGGCGCAGCCGTGCTGGCTTATTACAGCAGGGATATTTATCTGTACGCTGAGAAAGTTGACTCAGTAAGCCGGCATGAGGATGTGGGCGAGCATATGAGATCGGTCATCAACATTCAGACCGACGCCTCCAACCTTGAAAGGATCAACAGGTGGCAATGTGCACTCAGGATGTTTAATGACAGGCCGTTAACCGGTTTTGGTCCGGGAAATTATATGTTCGTTTACGGAAGGTACCAGGTGACCACCGAGATGACCCGGATCAGCACAAACCACGGTGAAAAGGGCAATGCTCATTCCGAATACCTGATGTACCTGTCGGAAACGGGGCTCCCGGGGCTGATCATCTTTCTTCTGCTTATCTACATCGCAACAGCAAAAGCCATAAGGATATTCCACCGGAGTGAGGATAAAGCGATTAAATGGTTAGTGCTCACGGTACTCATTGGTTTCATTTCCTATATTTTCCACGGGAATTTCAATTCCTTCATTGATACCGACAAGGCGTCAGTGCTGTTTTACGGAGCATTGGCGACAATCGCGGCTATAGATATCTATCACACCAGGGATGTCATCTAGATGTCTTCCGGATGTCATCTAGATGTCTTCCGGATGTCATCTCTCAATCCGGATCCAGGGAAAAGGACTCAGAGGATATCCCAATCGCCTTAACAACCTGCTCTTCAAACTGTAAGGATTGTAAAGAATTGTTGAATGATAAGAGGAAAGAAAATCAAAAGAATGATGGTGGTAATGGTTCATCATACTTGTGCTGTCTATCTCACTGAAATATGCATCACTCCTTTCAGAAGCTGCATCCCTTTCAGCCTCATTTTTATAAATAGGACTGTCGAGGATATGGATCTCCCCCTTTTTATTCAGCAGATCAAGCAACCGGTCAATAAGTTCGCATGGGTTTGAAAAATATTGAAGGGTACTGTTCAGTACGATAAGGTCGAAATAGCCGGGCTCGAAGATTTCCTCAAAAACATCCCCATACAAAAAGGCTGTCCCGGTGGCCGAAAATAACCTGGCAGCCTGTTCAACCTCTGTCCTGTTTATTTCGAGGCCGAAAAACAGAGTGGAAGAAAGAAAAGGCCTTATCCTGCTGATGAACCATCCATTTCCACAACCCAGGTCAAGCATTGATGAAACTCCTTTCCTTTTAAGCAGGTACCCGGAAAAACGATCCAGGGTATCAGCCCTGTACAACCACTCCTTATTTAACGGGTGACTGTCAAAAAGATATGGAAGCTTCCTGACCAGGTCGTCCCCGAATACACGGCCCTCCTTTTGCCTTACTTCGAGGTATTTTTCTTCAAAATCCTTAAAGCGGCCAGTCTCTCCCAGGTAAACTACCCCATTTCTTTCAGACCGGATATTTCTCAGCGCATCTTTTATCATCATTTGCTAACGGCCATAAGTACCCTTGAAATATTGCAGATCAATGAGTGTTTGACACCTCGGGTCATGTTTCTGTTTGCCAGTGCTTTACCGGCCTTCGCAGAATGATGCAGGTATCTTATGGCATGTGTATAGTAAGTTCGCCTGTAGGTGCGCCTGAAATCTATTTCCCGGTCGGTATAACAACCCCATTCACCCGGGACCTTCAACCCGGCTTTCTCTGCTTCTGCATAAAGTGCGGTGCCTGGAATGGGATAGGCCATTGTGATGGTCAGCAGGTCGGGAAGTGAATCACGCAGGTGTTTTGCAGTTTCAACAATATCCTTTTCTGTTTCACCAGGGTATCCAAGCATCAGGAAGGTCCCAGATTCTATTCCCGCTCTCTTCGTGGCTTTGATCATATCCCTGACCCTGGCAGCTTCCACCCGCCTGTCCATGAGGTCAAGGACTTTCTGGGAACCACTCTCGGCCCCGATCCAGAGCGTGTTGCACCCACTTTCTTTCAGGAGGGCAATTACCTCGTCATCCATCCTGTCGGCTCGTGAAACACATTCATAGCTGATCTCCAGGCCCCTGGACTTTATTTCATCCGTAAAGCCCTTCAACCATTCCTTGCTGATGGTGAATACATCGTCTACAATCCAATACCTGTCGGGATTATATCTTTTCTGAAGTTTTTCAAGTTCACCGACGACCATTTCGGGTGACCTCCGGCGGAAAGTCCTGCCAAAAACCGCTTTACTGCACCAGCGGCAGGAATACGGGCAACCCCTCATGGTACTTATTGTCATTGAGGTGAAGCCATGATTTTCTTTCCAGGTTGAAAAATACGGTTCAATGTCTATCAATCCGAAATCCGGGAAGGGCAGCTCATCAATATTTTCAATCAGTCCAGGCTCTCCGGTATAAACTGTTTCATTGTTCTCATCCCGATAGGAAATACCGGGTATAGAAGCAGGAGGGCCCTTTTTATCTCCCTCAAGATGCATGATCAGCCTGTAAAATGTATGCTCCCCCTCCCCCGTTATGCAATAATCAGCGCCCCGGTCAAGGTATTTTCCGGTATGATAGCTCACATCCGGCCCGCCCAGGATCACAACAATATCATCCAGTTCTTCGGAGTTTTTAATGAATTCCAGCATTTTAACGATGTTGACCCGGGTCATCAGGTTCACATACAGCCCAAGGTAACGGGGTTTATTTTTCAGTAAAAAGTCACATAATTCATCGTAACTGCTGAAAGTTGAATCGAATATCTCACAATCAATATTTTTAGTCTTCAGGTATGTTGTAATATGGAGCAACCCCTGGGGTGGATAGGGCATCATGACGGATTCTTCCACCTTATCCTCTTTGAGAAAATAACCATGGCCCAGCAATACATTCATTTTTGTACCTCCAGTTCAACCAGGAAATGATCCGATATACCGGCCAATTTGCCAATCCCACCTGATAATCTTTCGAGATAGTTCAGCAGGCCCAGCAAGCGGGACTTATTCCTGAAATAATTATTGAGGTACGAAGGAGGGATAAAAACACCAACCGGCCTGATTTTTCTCACATGATATCTTTCCCCTGCTAAAGCCTTAATTCCGGCCGGGGAATAGAACCAGGTGTTTACGGCAAATCCGCCCAGGTTGACATCCAGCGGACCGACGCCTTTTCTCCTGGCTGAAGCCTCTTTGTTTCCTTTCATCGTGAAATAGAACCACTCCCAAAGACAAAATTGCGACATTAATACCATTACAAATCTTCCCCCGGGATTCAGCATTTCAAAAGCCTGGTCCATAATAGTCCCAAGCGTACCGGGACTTACGCAGTTCAACCCTCCAAAATTACTGAAAACCATATCAAAACTCCGGTCTTCGGGATAAGCATTAAGATCCTCCAGGTCAAGTATGGTAAAGGAAACGTTTGCCTTATTGTCTGATCTCTTTGCTTTGCCTGCAGCGATCTCTATCATCTTCTCCGAAGCATCGGTGGCCATAACATTATGTCCCATCGAGGCCATCCAGAGGGCATCCTCCCCGGTACCACAGCCAAGCTCGAGGATTTCAAGGGTCTGCTTGTGCCTGAAATATTTTTCCAGGAAGCTCCAAACCCTGTGCCTCTGATGCCTGCCAATGGGGGAATTGACAAATTCATGGTCATAATTGATCGCTACCCGGTCAAAAGAGCTTTCCATAGTATCAGATGCCGCCTGTTTGTTTCAGTTTTAACCTGTCGGCCCAGATGGCCGGGTAATAATATGCAACTGCTATCAGGTACCTGAACAGTTCTCTATTCCACATCGAGGGTTTTACCAGTGCGCGCCTGAGGAGCCGCAGGCGTTGCCTTCTCCTGTATAGTTTATGAGTGTACCTGTGAAGTCTTTTATAGTATTCGGGGGGGAATGTACCGGTGTACATCAGCGCAAGCTCATCCGAATCTTTCCAGTTGGCTTTTTCCTTTAGTTCTTCTTTTACTTGTTCATGAAAAGGTGTGCCGGGCAGGGGGTATGATATTGAAATGCCCAGGTCATCCGGCATGGAACCCAGTACCATTTTTATGGTTTCCCTGATGTCCTCGAGCTCTTCACCCAGGTAACCGAACTGGATGAAAAAAGCCGCCTTGATACCATGATCTTTCAGTAATTCCCTTGCCCTGACAATCTGTTCCACGGTCTGATCCTTGTTCATTGCATCGAGCACCTTTTGTGAACCTGATTCCGCACCTAGCCATACGGTATCCGCCCCGGTAGCTGCCAGGTCTTCAGCCATCCTGTCCTTTAAAATAAGGTCGGCCCGCGATTGCACAGTGTATGTAAAAGAGAGGCCGCTTTCCCCGACAAGCTTCCTGAACTTGTCCATCCATCCTTTTTTAAGCCCGAAAATATCATCGCAGATCCAGAAATGGCTCACTCCATATGTATTGATCAGAAGTTTCATCTCTTCTACCACATTTTCAGGCGATCTTGAATTGTATTCATATCCATAGATGGGCTTTGCGCACCATGAACAATTGTAGGGACATCCTCTTGTAGTGGCCAGGTTGATAGAATAATAGCCATGGTTTTTCAACCAGATATATTTATAAAGATCCAGATCAGCCAGGTCCCACGAAGGAAAGGGAAGGCTGTCGAGATCACGGATAACAGGCCTCAGTTCGTTCTTGATAACCTTGTCACCGGCTTTATAAGCTATTCCCTGTATTTCACCGGGATCAATATTATTTTTGCGCAGAGCGATGAACAGTTCCCGGAGTGTTTCCTCCCCTTCTCCGAGAATAATGTAATCGGCGCCTTTTCCAAGGTATTCCCGGTAATGATCCGTTGAGTCGGAACTGGAAACAATAACAGTGCAGCCCTTCTCCTTCCCCATCCTGATCATTTCAAAGGCAGCCTCCCTCATGTTTGTGAGGCACATTTTAGTGAGGTAGTTGAAACCATCATCATAGATCACGAGGAGACCGGGTTGATGCATTTCAAGCAAGGGGGCCAGTTCTTCAGGGCTTTCCGTGAGGTTGGTATCGTGAAAAACAACATCACTCCCCTCCCCTCTCAAAACCGATGCTGCGTAAAGAGTTCCAAGGGGCGGGTAATACCGCTTCGACTTCCATTGCTTTTGATCGAAGCGATAAAAGTAAGAGTGTGTCAGCAATACCTTATTCCCCATAATCAATTTTTACGTTCTTTTTCTTTTCAAATTCAGAGGCCCTTTGCCTGAAAGCGCTCAGAACCCTGTTCTGAAAGTCGCCGGGATGATACTTGGCTTCGTTCCTGCTCAGGCGAAAACTTTTTTCCAGCAGGTTCCTTTCATGGTTACGGTATTTTTTCTTCCAGTACCAAACATGGAATTTCATGGCAAGAATATCCATCCAGTTACCCGCCAGGGTTGTTAATATCCCTTCCAAAAGATTTTTTAGCCTGCCATTTGGTGATTCTTCATTATCAGGGACCTTATTTTGAGGGTAACCGGGATAATACTCTTCAACCCATGAATTTGAACGCATGAAGGAACCGATGAGGTTATGACCGGAAACCGGTATCATTGTATTTATTTCAGTGGCCGTGAAAATGTTTTTATCTCTGATCTCAAGATTCTCCTCATCGATGAAATAATTAAGGCAGAAAAAACGGAAGGAGTTCAACAGGAATATTTTTTTATAGATCACAAGAAGCGTTCTGGCCAGCCACAATCGGTTGGGTTTTGTGATGATGAAATAATCCACATCCTTATAACTGTCCATGTAACCTTTAGATATTGAACCGCTTAACGCCACCCCCCTGATAAAAGGGAAGCTGCTGATAAGCCTGCCCATCCTGAGCGCCCTGGGCATTGCTTTCGTGGTGTTCTCCCTGCCTTTTTTTCTCCTGGTTGAAAGCTGCGGGTCCTTTCTAACAGAATAATATCCGTTGAGCTTATAAATGAGGTTTTCACCAACGAGGGATTCAAGGCAGTCCCTTTCAGCATTCGATATGGAACAATCCTCCATTAATTCCTCTTCCGAAAGCGGATGGTCGAAAATATCGTAATAGAGGACAAGCCGTAAAACCTTCGTAGCATCATCACTGACAGTAATCCTTTTATTTTCCGTGTCCAAAATCAAACAGGCTTTAAAGAGATAAGATTAAAGGTACTTAATTTTCATCAGCTTATTGAAATACATCCACAAATATATATAGGTTTTTATGACTATAACAACTGATAAAAACGGTACGGATTTTGATCGGTCTTTATTACATTGGAAACAATTAGATATATAAAACGGAGCGGAAGGATCCCTTCGTTCTGTGGGACATTGTCATTATAATTCGGAAATAAAATTAGCATAAAAGTGGAGTTCAAAGATTATTATAAAATACTTGGTGTTAACAAAAATGCTTCCCCTGATGAGATCAGGAAGGCATACCGGAAACTTGCCAGAAAATACCATCCGGATGTCAACAAAGACCCGGGGGCTGAAACCCGCTTCAAGGAGATAGGCGAAGCTTACGAGGTGCTAAAGGATCCGGAAAAACGGAAGCTTTATGACCAGTACGGCGCTGACTGGAAAGCCGGCAAGCAGCAGGAAGAATACCAGCAGCAGTACAGCCAGCAATACCAGGATACCGGTTTTGGCGCAGGTGGTGGCTTTGACTTTGGCGGAGGGTTTGGCGACACAGGTGAGTTCAGCGAATTTTTCGAGTTCCTTTTCGGGGGCGGCAGGCGCAGTGGAAGGTCGGCAAGGCAAAGGGTAAGAAGGAAAGGTGAAGATATTGATGCTTCCATAACGATCCCGATCGAAGATGCCTTCAAGGGTGCCACCAGAAGGATCAGCTTCAACCGGCGTAACATATCCCCTGATGGACGAACTGTCAGCACACCGGTCAGCCTGGATGTGAAGATACCTAAAGGCATCAAGAGCGGACAGAAGATCAGGCTGGCCGGGCAGGGGTACCCCGGGATGAACGGGGGTGAAAGCGGTGACCTGTATATCAAAGTTGAATTCGAAAAACACCCCTATTTCAAGGCCAAAGGGGCCGATCTTTATGCAGACCTGCCCGTTGCCCCATGGGAAGCTGCCCTGGGGAACACTGTTACCATTCCCACACCGGGAGGCAGCATAAAACTGAAGATACCGGCCGGTTCTTCACAAGGCAAAAAGCTGAGGATCAAAGGAAAAGGCATTCCTTCAAAAACACCCGGCGACCTTTACGTAATCCTGAAGATCGCACTGCCTCCCGCCAATACCGAAAAGGCCAGGAAGATGTATGAAGAAATGAAGGACCTGAATTTTAACCCACGCGCAAATTTCGGAGGCTAAACCATGGAAAGAGACCTGTTCAGAGTGCATCACGGCAAGATCATTGATGAAGAAGATGACATCACCCTCATCCAGTTGTGCAACTATTGCCACATTGGATCCGACCGGGTCATTGAGATGGTGGAAGAAGGGTTGCTGGATCCCCGGGGAAGATCCAAAAGCGAGTGGCGTTTTGAATTTACGTCAGTCGAACGCGTGAAAAAAGCAGAGCGGATCAGCAGGGACTTCCAGTTAAGCCTGCCCGGCGCCGCACTGGTTATTGACCTTCTCGAAAGGATCGATGAGTTGGAAAGATTGCTGGACTTAACCGGTGATTGAGCCAGGCCGGCACCCCGCTTCATTACCGGTATTATTTGTACATTCATGTTTAAAACACGCGGAAATGAAACAATATCTACTTCTTATTCTGAATACATTAAGCCTTTTGGCTGCGCTTTTTGTCAATTATTTGTCGGGCACAGGCTTCTTTGACGGCAAAACCGTAGGTGCGGTAAGTGCACAGTACAATACACTTTTCACCCCTGCTGGATATGCATTCGGCATCTGGGGATTGATCTACCTGATGCTCATTGCTTTTGTTGCTTACCAGTGGTATGCCTGGGTCAAAAATAATGACGACCATGAACTGAAACAAACCGGTATATGGTTCATCCTCAACAACCTTTTCAATGCGGCCTGGATCTATGTATGGCTGAACGGGTACCTGGGAATTTCTGTGATAGTCATCCTTCTAATGCTTGTCACCCTCCTTGTCCTGATGTTCCGTCTCAGGCTTGAGACCTGGGACGCCCCGGTAAGGGTCATTGCTTTTGTCTGGTGGCCTATCACCATTTACCTCGGATGGATCATTGTTGCCACAGTGGCCAACATTTCTGTCTATCTTACGAGCATTGACTGGGGAATGTTCGGCATTACGGAGCCTTCCTGGGCAATCATCATGATTATTTCAGCCACCCTGATCTATATTTTCCTCATTTTCACAAGGAACCTTCGTGAGGCAGCCGGGGTGGGGATATGGGCGCTTGTAGCGATAGCTGTAAGACAATGGTCTGCCAATGAGAATATTGCCATTACGGCGATTGTCATGTCCGGGTTATTGTTCCTGTTAATTACCCTTCATGGCTACAGGAACCGCGAAACCTCTCCTTTTGTAAAGATCCAGCGGGGAGAGATTTAGGTATTTGCACATGTTCGCACGGGGCCATGGGCTCATGGGGCATTTATTTACCAATGGCAATAAGATTAACTACGCTGATCATTAGCGGGGGGGTATTCATCAAAAAAAAGCCTCACACTTTCGTGCAAGGCTTTGATTTTCAGTTGTCGGGGTAGCAAGATTCGAACTTGCGACCTCCTGCTCCCAAAGC
>CAZMOK010000007.1:0-72973 GCA_964567785.1 uncultured Bacteroidales bacterium
AGCTGATTCAATCTTTTCCAACTTATTCATCGGATGACTAGATGTTTTGAACAGGAATGGAATCAATAATGGCCTTCAGGCTGTCGCGGAGATAATAAAACTGATCAACATATGCCGTATCGACAGGCTCGGCGGGAGGTGATTCAACCTTCAGGGGATCAACAGGTTTGCCGTTGCGATAAAACCTGAAATCGAGATGAGGACCCGTTGACATCCCTGTGCTTCCGACATAACCTATCAGATCACCCTGTTGCACTTTCATGCCTGTCCTTAAACCTTTTGCAAAACCCTGCAGATGCATATAAAGGGTTGTATAAGTGCCGTTATGCCTGATCTTAATGTAATTACCACCCCCTTTATGGTCCCAGCCCTTTTCGATCACGATTCCCTCACCTACAGAATATACCGGAGTCCCCGCACTTGCAGCATAATCCACGCCTGTGTGCGGTCTCCTGATCTTCAGAATAGGATGATAACGGCTATATGAGAATTTTGAACTGATCCTTCTGAATCTGAGCGGGGCTTTAAGAAAGGTACGCCGCATGCTGCCACCCTCTTCATCAAAATGGTCGGCCTGTTCACCCCCTTCAAAATAAAAACTGTAATGATCGTTCCCCATATGGTTAATGAGGGCTGCCCTGATCTTGCCCAGGCCGATCGATTCTCCCTCAACCATCAGCTCCTCGTAGTAGACCTTGTAATGATCCCCCTTTCGCAGTCCGAAAAAATCAATCGTCCATGCAAAAACCTCCGATAATGCGTTGGCAAGGTTCGGATCAGTATCGTTTTCTATCATTGTTTCCCATAAAGAAGAATTAATGACCCCTGAGGCCTGTCTCATTTCCACGTTCACCGGCTTTTCGCCCCTGAAGGCATAGATACTGTCGTTCAATGTAAAAACGACATAGGAAGTAGGCGTTTCCTCGTAAATAAAATAGAGTGGGGTCGCCAGCGAATCGTTGGTGGTTATTATTGTATATGGATATCCCGACCTGATCCTCCGGACATCAAAAACATCCCTGCATTCCCTTGCAAGCCTGTCGATCACAGAATAGCTAACATTGTATTTCAGCAGGATATCGCTCAGGAACTGGTTCTTTCTCACCCTGGCGCGTTCATAAAATAAAGTATCAACGTTAATTCCATACATCATCCTGGGCTCGTAGGTTTCCGGGGCATTTACGCCTCCCGGTGAGCCGCCTTTACGTGAAGATGCGGTCCGTACCAGTATTACAGCCAGAATTATAGCTGCCGCCACAAATATGCCAATGATTAGAAGCCTTCTGTTCATCATTTTTGAAGCATCAAAATTAATACATGCATTTTATCCGGCAGGTATTAATTTGCTGTCTTTATCAACAGATAGAGTTGAACGGAAAAATACCGGTATGATTGCCGCTGAACAAAAGAATACCCAAAACGGTCAGGCAGTGCTCAGGGCAAACTCCCTTCCGGCCCTGAGCGCCTTAAGGTTGCTTTCCACCACTTTGGCACCTTTGTTCCCAAATATGCTCTCAATGGCTGCAGCAAGTTGTTCCTCTGTAAAGCCAAGATACGGTGAGGCCGCACCAAGGATGACGATATTGGCTGCTTTGGCATTTGCAACATCCTTTGCGATGACGTCAGCATCGACGGCAATGTGGTTGCCAACTTTTTCCACTTCAGCCATCACATCTTTTATATCAGGGTAATTAGGAATGTTAATATGTGGTTTTGTATTGGTTATGAGCCACCCTTTATCAGAAAGGAAGGGCAGGTACCTGAGCCCTTCCATTGGTTCTATGGATATGATGAGGTCGGCGCCTCCCAATGGTATCAGGTCTGAATGGATCGTCTTTTCCGAAATCCTGAGGTTCGACTGGACGTCTCCTCCCCTCTGGCTCATTCCATGGACTTCAGCCTGCTTGAGATACATTCCTGCCTTGATCGCAGCCGTTCCTATGATGGCCGCTATCGACAAAATTCCCTGGCCTCCTACTCCGGCCAGGACAATATCTTTTTTCATCTGAACTGTTTTTATGTCTGTTCCATAAAAGCCGGGTACAAACCAGCCTATTTCTTCATCAATTCCTGTTGTTTCTTTCTTTTCTCCTCTCTTATCCTTCTGGCCACTGTTTGCAGGCATTCACGCCTCGGAATTATGACCGAAACACCTTTATATTCGATCTCTTCCTTCATTGTTGCAAGGTTCTCCTCGTGGAGCTTGGGCGTCGGGTTCATCGCTTTGATATGTTCCTTTTCAACGCCGAGGGCCTCACATATGGCCTCAAGCTTTCCTGTTGCAGCCGATTGCTGCCCGCCGGTCATAGCTGTTGTTGCATTATCGAGGATAACCACAGTCAGGGGTGTGTTGTCGTTTACAGCATCCAGCAACCCCGTCATTCCCGAATGGGTGAAGGTGGAATCCCCAATTACAGCCACTGCCGGAAGGAAACCTGCATCGGCAGCCCCTTTGGCCATTGTTATCGAAGCACCCATATCGACACAGGTGTTTATGGCATTGAAAGGCTCGAGCGCCCCGAGGGTATAGCATCCAATATCTGAGAACACCCTGCCTTTTGAATGCCTTTCCAGTGCCTCGTTAAGGGCATTATAGGAATATATGTGAGGACAGCCTTTGCAGAGAGAAGGAGGCCTGGCCGTTACCAGGTCGGGTACCGGCATACCCTGCGTGTCATCCAGCTCCAAAGCCCGGGCCACAATATTTGTGTTCAGCTCACCGTCGCGGGGTACTGTACCGTCGAGCCGTCCCCTGATCCTTTTTCCATTGTTCAGAAATCCCCTCAACTGTTCTTCAATGAACGGATAACCCTCCTCCAGCAATATAAGCTCATCACATTCATCATATATCTTCCTGATCATGTTTTCAGGCAAGGGATACTGCCCTATCTTGAGCAAAGGATGCCTGAAACTGCCGTTCTGATAGTTCTCCATCAGGTAGTTGTAAGCTATCCCTGAGGCAATTACCCCAACAGACTTATCCCGCCCTCCAAAATATTCATTGAATGGTGATTCTTCAGCGGCCTGCTCGAACAGGACCTGGTTCTTAAGAAGTTGCTTGTACTGGCGGCGGGCATTTACAGGAAGAAGAATATACTGTTTTGGGTTGCCGGGCAGGCTCACTTCTTTTTGCGGCAATTTCGGTTGCGTGGCAACACCCGACCTGGAATGTGCCAGGCGTGTCGTGATCCGCATCAGCACCGGTATACCATATTTCTCAGAAATTTCATATCCATACCTCACCATATCATAGGCCTGTTGCTGATCGTTCGGTTCCAGGACCGGGATCATGGCAAATTTGCCGTAAAAGCGCGAGTCCTGCTCATTCTGGGAAGAATGCATGGAAGGGTCATCTGCGGCAACGACGATAAGACCACCATTAGTCCCCGTAATAGCAGCGTTGATAAAAGCATCTGCGGCAACATTGAGCCCCACATGCTTCATGCATACCATTGCCCTTTTACCGGCATAGGCCATGCCCATTGCAGCTTCCATCGCGGTTTTTTCGTTGGCTGCCCACCTGGCCTTCACCTCTCCGCTTTTAGCTTCTTTCGAACTTTCTACGTATTCGGTTATTTCTGTGGATGGTGTTCCGGGGTAGGCAAAAATACCTGAAAGCCCAGCATCAATAGCCCCCCGGGCTATCGCTTCGTCTCCCAATAATAATAGGTTTTGCATTTAGATCTATAGTTCAATAAAACAATTGGTATTAAAGCAAAAGTAGTGAATTTTAACCAATACCAAACCATTTATGAGGCCCCTATATCACAATTATTACAGGTTTTTGACGACCTTTGGTAATATGAAATTTTTAACCTTCAAACCCGTTAAACCTTAATGAATTTCCTGGCACATCTGTATCTATCCGGGAAAGATGAAGAACTGCGATTCGGTAATTTCATTGCAGATGCAGTTAAAGGCAGGGCCCTGCTTAAATATCCGCCCGGGATACAGAACGGCATCAGGCTGCATCGTGCCATTGACACATACACTGACCAGCATCCCGTCGTAAAATCGAGTATTACCAGGCTGATACCAAATTACCGGAAATTCTCAGGCATCATCGTAGATATTTACTATGATCACTTTCTGGCCATCAACTGGAATAACTTTTCAGAAACTGCCCTGGAAACTTTTGTCCAGCAAGCTTATAAAATGCTGATAAACAACTACGGCAAGCTCCCGGCCCGTTCCAAAAGGATACTTCCTTTCATGATCACACAGAACTGGCTCGAAGGATACCGGCATTTCGATGTTATGGAAAGGGTTTTCATGGGTATGTCGCGCCGGATAAAGTTCAGGTCAGGAATGGAGCATGCTGTAAAGGACCTTAAAAAGGATTACATCGAATACGAAAAAGAGTTTTTCGCCTTTTTTCCCGATGTTATAAGCCATTCTGAAGAATTCATCCACGACCTTAACAACAGTGCAGAATAGCGAAAAATTTCCATATTTCAATAACTTTGTTCACCTAAAAACAAAAGGAAACCGATTAGCAAGATGAATATTGAAGAGAAGATTGAAATCCTCAAAAAGGTTAGCATCTTCAGTGAAGTCGATGAAAAAATACTTTACGGGCTCGCAGGTTCTTCCCGGGAGATGCATATCCTTAAAGGAAAGAAGATTTTCCGGAAAGGGGATGAGGGTGATGCACTGTATATTTTGGTTGAAGGTACGGTAAGGATACACGATGGCAACCATGTTCTTGCAAAGCTTGGGCAGGGGGAGGTCTTTGGAGAATATGCCCTGATAGACAAAGAAAAAAGATCGGCCACGGTAACCGCTGAAGAAAAATGCAGGGTACTGAAAATACTTCAATCAGATTTTTATGGCATAGCCGAAGGGAACAAGAACATCCTCCGCGGAGTCTTAAAGGTTCTGATAGGCAGGATGAGGGAGATGAACGAACTGGAAGAAAAGCTTTCCAGGTCTTACCTGAAAATCCGGAAACAGAAAGAGCAGATAGAAGCACGCAATCAATCCATCAAAGATCAGAAAGCGCAGCTTGAGCAGCAGAATTATGATCTCACAAAACTGAATGAGGAAAAGAATCATCTTATAAGCATCCTTGTGCACCAGATCAAAAACCCCCTTACCAGCAGCCTGTGCCTTATAGATATGATGAAGGAAGAGGATGGCGATGAAGGGACAGAGATCAGGAAAGAAAGCCTTGATGTGATCTCAAATTCTCTTAGGCGCATCAACAACCTTGTAAATGAGGAACTTGATGTTGATTCGATCGACTCTAAGGTGTTCGAACTCAAATATCAGAAAATACGACCCGACCTTATTATAAAAGAGTTGATAGAAAATTACGGCTATCTCCTTGACCAAAAGAGGATAGAAGTTACCAGCAACCTCGACAAAACAGAAACAGAGCTAAACAAGGTCTATTTCACGCAGATTGTGGATAACCTGATCTCAAACGCTTTTAAGGCAACCCCCGCTGAAGGGAAAATAAGTATCAATCTTTCTGATCAGGAAAGGAAGATACTTCTTGAGGTAACTGATGAAGGGCCGGGTCTTCCGGAAGACAAGGCCGGGGAAATTTTCAGTAGTTATGAGCGACAAACAACTATGCAGGATCAGCACAAACCGCCTGAAGGGCTTGGCCTGGCAATCGTTAAAAAATATTCGGATGCAATGGACGGAAAGGTCTGGGTTGATTCAGCCCCCGGAAAAGGGAGTTCCTTCTTTGTTGAACTCCCTAAAGTTACGAGTAAACGGTAACAACGATCTTCCTGCCCCCTCCCCTGTTCCTGAACTCGCAAAGATAGACCCCCTGCCAGGTACCCAGGTTTAACCTTCCGCCTGTAATGGGAATGGTCAGCGATGATCCGGTAATTGATGATTTCCCATGGGCAGGCATATCGTCCGGTCCTTCGGTGGTATGGATGTAATCAGGGTTGTTCTCCGGGACCATCCTGTTGAAAATAGTTTCAAGGTCATCCCTTACACTCGGGTCGGCATTTTCATTAATGGTAAGCCCGGCTGAGGTGTGCCTGATGAAAATATTCATCAGGCCTGTGTCAGGCAGTTCCGGAAATTTATCAAGAATATGCCCGGTGATAAGGTGAAAGCCTCTTGTAAAAGAAGGTAAGGATATTTCTTTCTGAAAAACCATACTTTTATTCAGGATCTTTGATGCCTGCGATTTTTTCAAGCATTTCGGTGGTCAGCGATTTTGGTCGCTCGAGCGGGTACATCAGGGCCCGGTCCCAGATAACGTTTGCAGCAATACCTATTGATCTTCCGATACCGAACAGGACAGTGTAAAAGTCATATTCCTTTACACCGTAATGCCACTGTATTATGCCCGACTGGGCATCCACATTAGGCCAGGGGTTCTTGGCCTTCCCTTGTTCCAGGAGTATCGGAGGCACTACTTTATAAAGTATATCCACATACTTGAAAAGTGTATCATCCTTAAGATGGTTCAGGCTGAATTCCCTTTGAATGGAATACCTGGGATCGGTCTTACGCAATACTGCATGGCCGAAACCGGGAATTACCATACCGGCATTAAGCGTATCCCATACAAATTGCTTGATCTCATCCTCTGATGGCTCCTGACCTCCCATCCTGTCGACCAGTTCCTGCAGCCATTGCAGCACATTCTGGCTCGCCAGTCCGTGAAGGGGACCTGCAAGACCGTTGATCATCGCCGAAATGGAAAGGTAGATATCTGAAAGGGAACTTGCAACCAGGTGACCTGTATGGGCACTCACGTTTCCACTTTCATGGTCGGAATGTATAATAAAATGAAGTCTTGAAACATCATCATAGGGCTTGTCCTTACCCATCATAAATGCAAAATTACCTCCAAAGTCGAGGTTAGGGTTCGATTGGATACGTTGCCCGTCCTTGTATAGCTTTGCATAAATATATGTTGCTATTTCAGGCAGCTTTGCCAGCAGGTTCATCGAATCTTCATACATCGGGTCCCAGTGGTCTTCCTTGGGGATGCCTGCAAAATATTTTTTCGTGAAGAAAGATTCGCGGTGCATTGATATAATGGCGGAAGAAAAGATCGTCATCGGGTGGCTGCAACAGGGAAAAGAATCGATCAGCTCGTAGATGTACCTTGGTACGATCCTCCTTTTTGCAAACTCGTCGACACAGTCAGAAACCTGCGATTCGGTCGGGACCTCCCCTGTAAGGAGAAGGTAGAACAATCCTTCCACATAAGGCATTTCTGCGCCTTTGGGTTTTGGCAGTTTCTCAAATACTTCAGGTAGGGTGTACCCGCGGTACCTGATACCCTCATTGGGATCAAGGTAAGAAATGTCTGTTACGAGTGATTTAAGCCCCCGCATGCCGCCAAGAATCTTTCCAATAGTAACCTCATCTACAACTACATCGGAATGTTCTTTCATGAGGCGCTTTGTACGCGGGCGCCATTCTTCTATTTTTTCGTGAAGCTTTTCTTTAAGTCCTGCCATTTGTATCAGAAATTTAAATTATTATATTGAATATCACATGTTTTCGATGATGGCCGTACCGAATTCCGAGCATTTTAGCAAGGTAGCACCTTCCATCTGCCTGTGATAGTCGTAAGTGACCTTTTTCTGCGAAATAGTCTTTTCTAAACCCTTCCATATCAGGTCATGTACTTCGTTCCATCCCATATACTTAAACATCATACTGCCCGATATGATAACCGAGCCCGGATTAACCTTATCCAGACCGGCATATTTTGGTGCCGTGCCGTGTGTTGCTTCAAAAATAGCGTGCCCTGACTCGTAATTGATGTTTGCCCCGGGGGCAATCCCTATCCCTCCTACCTGGGCTGCCAGGGCATCCGAAAGATAGTCACCGTTCAGGTTCATTGTTGCTACTACATCAAATTCATTTGCACGTGTAAGGACCTGTTGAAGCGTAATATCAGCTATCGTGTCTTTTATCAGGATCATGTCTTTCCACTTTCCATCGCCATGGGTTGGAATAAGTTTATAGGCCTCTTCCACTTCCTGACGTATGGTTGCCTGCTGGTCCTTTGTCATCATATCATACCCCGGTTCGACGGCACGGGCATTCTCTTCAGCCGTTATACCGGGATTTTTTTCAACATTACCGAGTATCCAGCTTTCGCGTTGAGTAATGACCTTGTCCCTGAACTCCGAAACGGCCAGTTCGTACCCCCAGTTCTTGAATGCACCTTCGGTGAATTTCATTATATTGCCCTTGTGCACCAGTGTAACCGATTTCCTGTTTTCATGGATGGCATAGTTTATCGCAGCCCTCACAAGGCGTTGCGTGCCTTCCTCCGAAACCGGCTTGATACCAATTCCTGAAGATTTGGGGAAACGGATCTTCTTTACTCCCATTTCATTCAGGATAAAATCGATTACTTTCTGCACCTCATCAGTTCCCTTCATCCATTCAATACCTGCATAAATATCTTCTGTATTTTCCCTGAAGATAACCATATCAACGTCTTCAGGCTTCCTGACCGGGGAGGGGACACCGGTTATGTACTTTACGGGGCGGAGACAAACATAAAGATCAAGCGTTTGCCTTAGTGCCACATTCAGCGACCTGATACCGCCACCTACCGGTGTGGTCAACGGACCTTTAATACCTACCAGGTACTCCTTGAAAGTATCCACTGTTTCCTGAGGAAGCCATTCTCCGGATTTGTTAAATGAAAACTCACCCGCATATACCTCTTTCCAGTAGACCTTCCTCTTACCTCCATAAGCCTTCTCTACAGCGGCATCAAAAACTCTCTGCGAAGTTGCCCATATATCAGGGCCAGTGCCGTCGCCCTTGATGAAAGGTAAAATTGGTTCATCGGGTACCTGTAGCTTCCCGTTGCTTATTGTGATCTTCTCTCCTTGCATAGTGGTTTAACCAATTAATGTATGAATATTGATTAATAAATATTATGGAAATGGGAAGTTCAAAAGTACAAAGATTATGTATCCATACTAACAACGTTCCTTATTTTTTGTTTGCTCTAAATAACAGTTGCTGAGGAGGATAAAAAAAAACCGGAAACTGTTGTCCCGGTTTTTAAATTAAAGATGTTAATAAACTTAAGTACTAAAAGCCAAGCTTTTCTTTAATAATATTGGGTATGGCATCTTTATGCACCATTATGTCGATGGTCTTGTAAGCAACAAATGGTTTTGAAGCATAAAAATAGCCTTCGTAATCATTCCCATCGGTGCCCCATGAATTCTTTACAAGGTAATACTCATTACCGTCCTGGTCTTCGGCCATGCCGGTAATATGCATTCCATGGTCGTCGGTTGTCTGGTAATTATCGAATGCTTCCTGCCTCATCTCCTGTGTTATCACTTTTTCCTTGCCGGGGCCTTCAAATTTATACAGCATTTTCTGTTTTTCTTTTTCGGTGAGGGCTTCCCACCTTTCCCTTTCGGTCCCGGTCATGTCATCCAGATCGGCTTCGGGAACAATGGCCACACCATTCTTCCACGAGAAACCTTTTTCACTGACATCAGCGCCCCAGGCTACGGTGTAACCGTTTTCCAGTGCATTGTCAATAACCTCCATCATTTCCTCAAGCGGCACGTTGTATATCTCATCCAGCATCCAATTATCAGGCACTTCAATTATGAACTTTTCATAGAAAGGATGATGCGTATATGAACCTATTTCAATGTAGTCATCCATATCGAGGCCGAGGCTCTGCGCAAATGTGCCCGGAGTATATTCCTTTCCTTCATAGATAAACCTGTCGGGGTATTCACCCAGGTAAGCATCGAGGATTCCTGCGAGGCCTTCCTTCCATGCAGGCGTCAGCTTCCTGTTCTTGTTTTTCATTACACCGTCCATATAACCCTTGATCGCTGCGTCCATCTCTCCGTGGACATGTCCTTCCTCACCGATTACCTTGCCGCTGTAAACTGATTCGGGGACAATCCCGACATTGTCTATGATCTCTGTCACATCATGGAAAGCACCTCCGGCACCGAAGTTGACATTTCCGTGCCATCTTATGTAGCGCTCGGCCTTGTCATAATATGTATTCCATACGATGAACATCTCTGAAAGATCGTATTCACCTTTTCCCTGCCTGAGAAGCTCGGCTTCGAAAAATGAGGTGGATGCAAAGCTCCAGCAGGTGCCCGACCTGTGCTGGTCTTTGACACTGGTTACGGGGATCTCCTTCAATACCGTAAATTCATAGCCTTTTTTTTCCTCTTTATCCTCCTCCTGTGCCTGAATGAAAGCAGGCAAGATCATGAAGATCATGAAAAAGGAGAAAAACCGGGTCAAATTTTTTCTTTTCATAGCTTCTTCAATTAATTTCTGATTGTTTTGGTTTCTATTAACGACAATGATATATAACTGAAAACGATCAAAGGTAATGCGGCACACTGAATTAAAATCACCAGGACTAACGAAAGGCCGATAAGCAGGAACCGGGAGCTGTTCTCGGTCCACCGCAAGTTTTTGAACTTCATGGTTAGCATGGGTATCTTCGAGATCATGAGCACAGAAATGACAAACACCACAGCAATGAGGACCCAGTGATTTGACAGAATAGCAAACAGGGCCTCCAGATCAGAATAGCGGTTCTTGATCAGTGGAAGTGATGCTATAAACAGTCCTCCGGCCGGTGCGGGCAGTCCTTTGAAATGGTCTGTCCCCGATTCTGTGCCTGAAAACCTTGCCAGCCGCCAGGCTGCTGAAACAACAACCAGAAGGGAAATGAATGGCAAGAGAGGCAGCCCTTCCCCGGGAATACCCACGACATGATTTGTTTGTTCAAGCAATTGATAAATTACCACTGCAGGGGCCATGCCAAAAGAAACCACATCGGCCAGTGAATCGAGAATATTCCCTATCTCACTCTTGGCATCCAGCAGGCGGGCTGCAAGTCCATCGAAAAGGTCGAAAATGGCGGCAAAAATTATGAACCACCCCCCTAAAAGAGGATAGCCCGAAAGTGTCAATAGTATGGATGAGGCCCCCAGGGCCAGGTTAACTAAAGTAAGAATATTGGGTATATGCCTGATCATCGCTTTTTAAAACCACGTCAGCCGATTTCGCTGATACGTTGCAGTTTATCCGGATCCACTAAGGTAATGTTCTTTCCGCATACCGCAAGGTAACCTTCGTCCTTAAAATCCTTCATAATACGGATCACACTTTCGGTCGACATTCCTGTAAGTTCGGCAAGGTCGTTCCTCGACAAGGGAAGGTCGAAGCTGTCGCTCTTAAAGATCCTTTGCGCAAGACAGAGCAATATGTCGGCCAGCCTTCCGTGCAATTGCTTGCTTACAAGACAATAGAACCGCCCGTATGTCTGAGAGGTGTTTTCATTGAGAATATCAATTATCCTTGACGCAAAAGGTGCGTTCTGCCGGATGATCTGTTTGAAAACATTTATATCGATAAGCGTTACCCGGGAGTCTATGTAAGTGCTTACAGAATAAAGAAACGTATTGTTTCCCTCAAATATCGATGGAAGGCCTATCATCCTTCCCGGAGGCGTGATAGTAAGGATCAGGTTCCTGGGTTTTCCCTCAATATAGCTCTTTACCAATCCTTCCTCCAGTAAAATAATGTTGGAAGCAAAAGTCCCCTGCTTGCAGATCGTTTCACCTTTTTTATAGGTGATCTCAACCGAGTTTTGCTCAACAAGGGCCTTTTCCTCATCACTTAGCAGGTTGAAGCATGCTACCTCACTGAGGAACGTTGCACAGGTGTTCTTATAGTCTTTATTGTTAGCCATATTTAAGTATCGAAATGCAAAAATACGAAACAAAACAGTTAGGAAACTGATCCAAATCAGTTTTTAATTGATCTAAAACAATGATTTTCATCTTCTATACCCTATTGCTGCATACCCGACTTAACAATTAGTTAATATAGTTTTGCTGTGAATAATTTAACAATATTCTACTTACAATAAGGGATGAACCATAAAAAGATTTACTAATTAAAAACTTATTAAAATGAAAAAGCTATTTAATCTTTCTATTCTGTTTGCACTGCTTCCTCTTTTTGTTATTACTTCCTGTAATAAAGACGATGAAGACGATCCGCAACCACAGGATAACAAATTTGAAGTACTGAAAGACTACCTCGTCGACAACAACATGGACCTTGACGATATTCTTGACGGCTGGATCACCACTGCATCGGCAGTAAATGGAAAGTCGACCGACGATTATTTCTTTATTGACTTAAGAAGCCAGGAAGATTTCGACGACGGACACATTGAAGGCGCCAGGAATACAACGCTGGCCAATGTGCTGGATGTTGCCTCAGAAGCAACCAAACCTATTATCGTTGTTTGTTATACAGGCCAGACTGCAGGACATGCGGTTGTTGCACTGCGCCTTAGCGGATATACAGATGCGAAAGTACTGAAGTGGGGAATGAGCGGATGGAACTCCAATAATTCTGATCCATGGCTCAGTAAAGTAGGCAATGTAGCTTCAGGCAATGCAAACTGGATCGCCGCGCCCGGTGAAATTGCAGCTTCAATTGATTTCAACAAATACCCAACCATCACCTCAAGCTACGATGATGGGGTAAATATCCTTAACCAGCGTATTGCCACATTGCTCGAAGATGGTTTCAATAGCGTGGCCAACACCGCTGTTCTGGACGATCCTTCTTCTTACTGCATCAACAACTACTGGGCAGAAACCGATGTGACCAAATACGGCAATATCTCAGGGGCCTACAGGCTTCAGCCGCTCTCGATCAGTGGTGATGAGATCAAATATCTCGATCCGGATAAAACAGTAGTAACTTACTGCTGGACAGGCCAGACCTCTTCAATGATAACCGCTTACCTGAAAGTTCTCGGTTACGACGCCAAGAGCCTAACCTTTGGCGCCAATGGCATGATATACGACGACCTGGAAGGCCATAAATTCAGCACTCCTACAACTGATTACCCGGTTGTGGATTCAAACTGAGCCAATAATTAAGCTTTCATGACATAGTTCTTTGAAAAGGGTAATTCGAGGTGGCTGGCCGTCAGGTGCAGAGACCCGGGTTACCCTTTCAGTTTTATCAAAAATCATTAAATAATTGAAGATCATGCAGAAGATATTATCCGGATTAGCAGTGTTAGCTCTGATCCTCTTTTCAGGCCAGGCATTCTCACAGGGTTGTATGGACTCAGGTGATGAAACTGTTAAAGTTATAGGATTTGCCCAACCGCAGTTCAATATGGACATGAACGGCGTAGATATGGAAGGGGCACCCATCGATGATAAAAATTCATTCTTGTTCAACAGGGCACGCTTTGGTGTAACAGGTAATATCCCTTATGACATTACCTATTATGCTTCCGCAGAATTTAGCCCTACTCTCGGCGGTCCGTACCTGTGTGATGTTTTTGTAACATATACCGGTCTTGGAAATTGGGCCAACTTTACCATTGGTCAGTACAAAGCTCCATTCGGACTGGAGCTTTCAACTCCCTGCCATATGCTTCACACTATAAACCGATCGAGGGTTGTTGGCGAACTGGCAAGCCCGTTCCGCGATATGGGTCTTATGGTCTGGGGCGGCACCGGAGATAAGCTCGGAAAACATACTAATGTTCTCCAGTGGCATCTTGCAGTAATGAATGGCTCCGGCATCAACGAACTCGACGATAACCTGGGTAAGGATATTGTTGCCAGGGTGGTTGTCTCCCCGTGGGAATGGCTGAAGATAGGCGGAAGCTTTAAGACCGGAAAACAAAAACCGGCCTCATCAGATGTTGAAAAAGAAGACGAAAGGACCCGCTATGGCGCTGATGTACATTTTGAAATGGCCAATTTCATTGTTCAGGGTGAATACATCTACGGACAGGATAAAGGATCCTCCCTCGAAGGTGGTGGCTGCGGACAGGACCCAACACCAGTGCTGGGTGATTTCACTAAAAGCGGATACTTTTTCCAGGCCCTTTACATGACACCAATCAGGCTGCAGCCTGTTGTGAAGTATGAATACTTCACCCCTGATGTTGACAATGCCTCAGACAATATGGTAACTACCTGGACATTAGGCTTTAACTATTTCCTGAACGACTGGTCGAGGGTGCAGGTAAATTATCTCATCAATAATGATGAAAGCCCTGTAAAACACTACCAGAGCCAACTCCAGGTACAGGTACAGGCAGTCATTCCATAGTAGCTGATATTTTATTTAAAATTGTAAAACCAAATAAATACTTACTAAAAATGAAAAAAATAACATCTTCAATATTATTTACACTAATAACACTTTTCTTTGTCAGCTCCGCTCAGGCGCAGCTTATCAGTGCAAGCGATTTCATGAGCCTTCGTAAAAAAGATAAAAATATGGTAGTGGTCGATTGCAACAAAGCCGACATCTATGCAAAGGCACACATTATGAAAGCTGTCAGCGTTCCCCACAATTCACTCTATAAGGAAGGCGAAATAGAAGGATTGATCAAGAGCCCCGAAGAACTTGCAAAGATATTCGGCGAGAATGGCGTGAACAATGAGAACACCATTGTACTCTATGATGACGGCTCGAACAAATATACAAGCAGGGTTTACTGGATCCTGGATTACCTGGGCGCGGATAATGTTAGGATCCTCCATAAGGATATGGACCTGTGGAAAAAATCAAGGGTGCCTCTTACAAGAAGCAAAACCAATGTCAAGCCAACCACTTTTACACCGAAAGTGAATGAGTCGATAATTGTAAGCACAGACTTTGTAAAAAACAATATTTCTGATCCCAATGTACTTGTTTTCGACTCAAGAGACCTTGAAGAATACAACGGCACTTCCGAAAAGAGTGATGGCCATATAAAAGGGGCTATACATCTTAACTACAAAGACCTTCTTGATGAGAACGGCGCTTTTAAGAGCAAGGACGAACTGGAATCAATAGCTTCCAAACACGGTATTACCAAAGACAAAACCACTGTATTCTATTGCCTGACCAGTGTCCGTGCAGCAGCCGGTTATGTGGCATTTGCTGAAATTCTCGGATACCCGAACATAAAAGTATACGATGGAGCGTATAATGAATGGGTAGCCAGAGGTTTACCTATCGAATAACTCTGTTGTCAGAGTTTTGGTTCATCTTTCACAGCCCTCTGTGTTTTCACAGGGGGCTTTACTTATTAATGTGGTTTAGCATAATTTTGTTACGCGTTTATGGAACACCCGGGAAATATCAATATTGAGAAATATACTTACGACCTGCCACAGGAAAAGATAGCGCTTTACCCGGTGGAAAAGAGGGACAGGTCAAAACTGCTGGTATACAGTTCGGGTGATTTAAGCGCCCATTATTTTCGTGACATTACCCGCCTTCTGCCCGGTAATTCCCTCCTGCTTGTTAACGAGACACGGGTCATACAGGCGAGGCTTATTTTCAGGAAAAGCACCGGAAGCCTCATTGAGATATTCTGCCTTGAGCCAGTTGAACCTTCCGGAGAATATCAACCGGCATTTTCAGCAACAAGTGAATGTACATGGAACTGCCTTGTAGGAAATTCAAGGAGATGGAGATCAGGAAAACTTGAAATGACGTCAAACAATGATGGCAGGAAAGTTAAACTGATTGCCGAAAGGATTGACAAAGGAAGAGCCGGATCACGGGTCAGGTTCCGCTGGTATCCGGGCGAATTGACTTTTGCAGAGGTCCTCGATCTTTTCGGTATCATCCCATTGCCGCCTTACATTAAGAGAGAGGCTGAACAATCTGACAGGGATACCTACCAGACAGTTTATGCAAAAAACAGCGGTTCGGTCGCTGCACCAACAGCCGGACTGCATTTCACCAACGAGGTTTTATCGGAACTGTCAGAAAAAAATATAACAAGACTGCCTTTTACGCTGCATGTTGGCGCCGGTACTTTCAGGCCTGTTTCCACACCTGAGCTGAAAGGGCATAAAATGCACAGCGAAAGAGTCTCGATCCCCCGTAACGTACTCCTGGAATTGCATGAAAAAATTGATAACCCTAAAATTGTAGTGGGCACTACCACCACCCGGCTGGTGGAAAGTATTTACTGGCTCGGTGTTAAATGGGCTTTGAACAAGCCGGACATTGCCGAGATGGACCTTTCGCAATGGGAACCGTACGAAGAACTTCACAGGCACAGGCTTTCACCCGCAGATTCACTTGAGAATGTGATTGATACACTTGACAAAAAAGGGCTGGACACATTACAGGGAAACACTGAACTGATAATAGCCCCCGGTTATGAATACGCTATCCCCGATATTATGGTAACTAATTTCCACCAGCCACGCTCAACACTTCTCCTGCTTATCGCGGCATTCATCGGGGAGGACTGGAGAAAGGCATACCAGTTCGCACTCGAAAACGATTTCCGCTTCCTCAGCTATGGCGATAGCTGCCTGTTTTTTAAGGGCTGATGGCCGTTAGCTTTTGGCTGTTTGATTCTATTATATATTTTTAGCCATCAGCCTTCTAATATCCGGCTGCCTGTCCGTCTTTCCTCGATTCAGACGCACCGTAGTAAACGCCGTTTTCCTCGTCCCACATTATGGCCTGGTATCCTCCATATCCGCCAAAGCTAAACTCAATATCGTGGCGTTTCATCATCAATTCCCTGATCACTTCATAACCGAACCCGGTCTCAAGGTAAACTGTACCCCCATCGTACATCTTTTCATCGGTTGGCTGGGATGAGCCGCCATGACGCATCCGCGGTGCATCTCCGGCCTCCTGGATATTCATTCCAAAATCAATGATGTTAATAAGGACCTGGACATGGCCCTGGGGCTGCATACTCCCTCCCATCACCCCAAAGCTGATAAAAGGCTTCCCCTCTTTGGTGACAAAACCCGGAATGATGGTGTGGAAAGGCCGTTTGCCGGATTCATACACATTAAAATGACCTTCTTCCAGGCTGAAAAGCTCTCCCCTGTCCTGCAAAACAAAACCCAGGCCGGGAGGGGTCATCCCCGAACCCATGCCACGGTAATTGCTCTGGATAAGGGATACCATATTGCCTTCTTTATCTGCAACTGTAAGGTAAATTGTGTTACCGGTTTCAATTTTACCCGCCGGAACCGACATGGCAGCTCTTTCAGGATCGATCAATGATCTTCTTTCTGAGGCGTAATCCTTTGAAATAAGCTTATCTACCGGTATGTCATTAAAATCTGGATCGGCATAATACTTTGCACGGTCTTCAAATGCCAGTTTCTTTGCTTCTACCAGGTAATGAAGATATTCAGCACTGCCGAAACCCATACCGGATATATCGTATTCCTCAAGAATGTTCAGCATCTGAAGCGCTGCGATCCCCTGCCCGTTGGGAGGCAATTCCCACACATCATATCCCCTGTAATTGACCGATACCGGCTCCACCCATTCAGACTCGTGGTTTTTCATGTCGCTCATGGAAAGGAACCCTCCCTGGTCCCGGATATATTCAACAACGGTTTCAGCAATTTTACCCTCATAGAATGCATCCCTGCCTTCAGCGGCAATTTTCTTATAAGTGTTTGCCAGTGAAGGGTTCCTGAAGATCTCCCCTTTTCCTGGGGTGCTTCCTCCGGGCATAAAAACCTCGCTGAAGCCCGGAAATTGTTTCAGCCTGGATGCGCTCAGCTCCATGTAAAAAGCAATCAGTTCGCTTACGGGAAATCCTTGCCGGGCATAATCTATGGCAGGCTGCAGGACAATGTCCATAGAAAGTGTGCCGAACCTGTCGTGAAGTTCGAACCAGGCATCAACACAACCCGGAACAGTAACAGGCAAAGGTCCGTATGCCGGGATCTTATCTAGCCCTTCTTCCCTGAAATAATCGATCTTCAGGTCGTTGGGTGACCTGCCACTGCCATTCAGCCCATATAGTTTACCGGTTTCCGCATCCCAGACTATGGCAAAAAGATCACCGCCTATGCCACAGCCGGTAGGTTCCATAAGCCCAAGAGCAGCATTCGCGGCGATTGCGGCATCAACAGCACTTCCACCCGACCTCAATATTTCAATCCCCACCTGTGTTGCCAGGGGCTGACTGGTAGCAACCATACCGTTCGGACTGATAATCTCCGATCGTGTGGCAAATTTTTTTCCGGTAAGCCTGTCCTGCGACAAACTATCTTTTGCAGAAAATGCGAAAAAAAATATGATCATCAACAGTGCGACTATGTATTTATCAACTACTTTCGCACTGCGACAGTTATCCCTCAAAGTATTTTCCACCAATTTTTTCATGTTTTAATTTTTTGATTTACAACAATTTATGTTGTTCCTTATGTTCAATGCATCGAGTAGCAAGATACTTAATATGAGTTTAGATGTCTCCAACACAACTCCGAAATTGTTAAAAACCTTCTCAAAGGTTGACAAACGTGGTAATACTGCCCCCCGCCCCGGTTAACTAAAGTCAGGTAAAGTGTTAAAATCAGCATTTGCCTGAGCATTTCCAGGAGTAGAAACGAAATTATGTTGATAATTATAATTATTTGTTTTTCAGTTCTTTAATGAAATTTTAAAAAACTTTTTCAATTAATGACCGTAAAAAATAGGAATAATTTCATTTGACCACTGTGTCACCCGGCAAAAATTACGAACAATTAAAAGTCAACCATTTTAGAATATTTCTAAATAGTAAAAATCCGTCTTACTTAATTTGATGAAAATGATAAATCATTATAACACATAGCGATAAAACCTTTCAGTACCACTACCATGCTCATGAACTCATTTAAACTAATTAAATCGCCAAAAAATGAAAAGAATCGCTACTGTACTAGGGTTGCTGACAGTCTTGACCTTTGCTTACCAGGCTTCAGCACAAGAAACTACCAACCTCCGGGCACTTCAGGAATTTTCTAAAGAAAAAGAGGCAGAATATCAGAAGCAAAAGGCAGAGGCACTGGAATTTGCCAGTGAAAACGATATTCCGGTCAGTTTTCAAAATGAAGAAGGTACCTTCTTCGAACTCCAGTTCATTGATGATTTTGGCAGGCCGCAGTATTACATTACTCATAATGTGAACTCTGCTGCAACCATTGCTACCAGCAATGTATTACCGGGTGGAAGTTCAGGGCTGAACCTCGACGGGTCAGGCATTACACCCAGGCAATGGGATGCAGGCGCAGCAAGGCCTACGCACCAGGAATTTGGCGGCAGGGTTACAATGGGTGATGGGGCTTCCACCAATCACTACCATTCAACTCACACTGCAGGTACCATAATGGCTTCAGGCGTTGATGCCAGTGCAAAAGGGATGGCCCCTGCTGCAGACCTGAGGGCATTCGACTGGAGCTATGATGAATCGGAGATGGCCTCAGAAGCCGCTGCAGGCGCACTGATGTCGAACCACTCATATGGCTATGGCCGCGGATGGGTATATTCGGGTGGCTGGCAGTGGTATGGCAATCCCTCTATCAGTGAGGATGAGGACTACCTTTTTGGTTTTTATGAAAGCCAGGCCCAGAGCTGGGACCAGATAGCTGTTGATGCTCCTTTTTATCTCATAGTGAAATCTGCAGGAAATGACAGGGGCGACGGACCTACGGGGGGCCAGTACCCTCAGGACGGTCCTTATGACTGTATAAGCCATGCAGGTATTTCAAAGAATATTATGACTGTTGGAGCAGTTGAAGATATCCCGGGCGGATATTCTGGTCCATCCAGCGTGGTCATGAGCTCATTCAGCTCCTGGGGCCCTGCTGATGATGGCAGGATAAAGCCTGATATAGTTGCCAACGGTGTTTCATTGTATTCTACAGATTCAGGTTCCGACGACGACTATGTTTCCCTCAGCGGAACTTCCATGGCGGCTCCTTCAGTTACCGGCTCCCTTGCCCTTCTTCAAGAGCACTGGGAAAATGAGAACGGATCAGGAAACTACATGAGGGCAGCAACCCTCAAGGGACTTGTGATTGCCACGGCTGATGAGGCAGGTGGATGGGACGGACCGGATTACGAATTTGGCTGGGGCTTGATGAACACAGAAAAAGCAGCCGAAAAGATCACTGAAGATCAGACTTTCAACGTGATCGATGAGCTTACCCTGGCTGACGGTTCTGCCTATACAAGGACTATTACCTCTGATGGTACAGAACCCCTAAAAGTGACCATTTGCTGGACCGACCCCCCGGGAACACCGGTAAGTGCACAGCTTGATCCAATTGACCCTATGCTTGTCAACGACCTTGACCTCAGACTTACATATGCCTCGAATACCTTCTATCCATGGAAGATGGACAGGGACAACCCAACAGTGGCTGCTACCAACACAGGCGAAAACAATGTGGATAATGTTGAAGTCGTATATATTGACAGTCCTGTTGCAGGTGATTACACAATTACCGTAGATCACGACGGAACGCTGACAGGGGGCACACAGGCCTTTTCTATAATAATAGACGGTGTTGTTGCATCAATACCGCCCGTTCCACCTGTTGCAGATTTCACCGCAGATGAAACCACACCCGAAACCATGGAGATAGTTCATTTTTACGACCTCTCAAATTACAATCCCGATACCTGGAACTGGTCGTTCAGTCCTTCAACCGTAACTTTCATAAACGGCACAAGCGCGTCATCACAAAACCCTGAAGTTACCTTCGACCAGCAGGGCACTTATGATGTGACGCTCACCGTTACTAATCAATACGGCAGCGATACCGAAATCAAATATGGATACGTCGTAGTAACCGACCCGGTTCCGTTCAGCCTTCCCTGGATAGAAGACTTCGAAGGTGTTGGTCCTGTAACTACATTCACTGATAATACTTCCGAGATCAATGATCTTGAGTACTGGTCGTATGAGAAAACGGTCGATGGACGCCTTCGCTTTGATGCCGGTTCGGGCTACTATTACAGCGGCAGCAATGCAGCTACACTTGATGCTCATCCGTCCGGGGCTTTTTCTGTAAACTACCTCATTGCATCAGTCAGTCTTTTCGACTATTCAACATGCGAGAATCTTGAACTCTCGTTTTACTATATGAACCATGGAGAGGAGTCAAGTCCAAATGACAGGGTCTGGATGAGAGGCAGCGATGCCGACCCCTGGATAGAGATATACGATCTTTATAATAACAGGGGCACCCCGGGTGTATGGAAGCATGTATCAGGTATAGATATTGATGCTATTCTTGCAACAAACGGACAAATCCCAACTCAGACTTTCCAGTTGCGTTTCGGTCAGGAAGATAACTACCCTTCAACCTCCACCACTGGCAGCGATGGTTTCACCTTCGACGATGTAAAAATAGAAGAAATCGACCCGAGTCAATATATAATAAGTACCTTCCCATATTCACAAAGCTGGGAAGACGGCATGGGCCTCTGGTGCCAGGCAACCGACGATGATTTTGACTGGACGAGGAATACCGGGGGAACCCCCTCGATGGGTACTGGCCCTGTAGCAGCCCATGATGGTTCATACTATATGTTTACTGAAGCATCAAACCCCAGGGTTCTTGGAGATTTTACAAATATTTATGCCTCCTTTGATTTCACAGGCTTGACCAGTCCCTTACTTTCATTCTATTATCATATGGCAGGAACTGATGTGGGATCACTACATGTGGATGTATACGATGGTTCAAGCTGGATAAACGATGTATGGAGTATCACCGGAATTCAGCAGGCTAACCAGACAGACCCATACCTTAACGCCACAGTCGACCTGTCTGCCTGGGAAGATATGAGTGATATCAAAATCCGTTTCAGGGGAATTGTCGGAAATGGAGGCGGAGATACATGGTCTAGCGATATTGCCATCGATCTCATAGAATTGACAGGCAATTCATCACCTCAGCCACCCTCCTGTACCAATCCTGTTGAACCGCTTGACGGAGCAACTGATGTATTAGTAACAACGGATATAACCTGGGATGCTGTTCCTGATGCCGACGGATACAAGATTTACATCGGATTCGACTCCCCGCCAACAAATCTGGAGAACGGAACCGATCTGGGTGATGTCACAACATATACACCACCGGTTTCATTGGAACCCGGAACTATGTATTACTGGAAAATAATTCCGTACAATGCAGAAGGGGATGCTACCGGTTGCGGCACCTGGTCATTCACTACTATGAATGTTCCTCCGGCAACCATACCCATACACCCCCCGCACGGGTCAATAAATATTTCTGTAGACACAACTTTGTCATGGGTGCCGGTCCCGAATGCTACCGGGTATTTCCTCTATTTTGGAACCGACAACCCACCGTCGAATTTAGAAAACGGTACCGACCTGGGTAATGTTACTTCTTACTCTCCTACCGGAGGAATGCTTTATCAGACAGATCATTTCTGGAAAGTAGTCCCCTACAACGAAGGCGGGCCAGCAATTTCCTGTCCTAAGTGGGGATTCACCACAGAGGAGAACACAGCCCCATCTGTATATCCTTATGTTGAAAGCTTTGAAGAAGGGTTCGGGCTATGGGTGCAATCTGTTAACGATAATTTCGACTGGACCAGGAACAGCGGTTACACTCCATCATGGAGGACCGGCCCGAACAGCGCGCACGACGGATATTATTACATCTATACAGAAGCCTCAGGATTGTATTCAGGCGCTGAAGCACACCTGGAAGGGGAGTTTGACCTGAGTAACCTGGGCAGGCCAAAACTGTCACTGTATTATCATATGTATGGAAGCACAATGGGTTCACTGCACATTGATATTTATGACGGTCAATGGCATAACAGTGTCTGGAGCATAAGCGGACAACAGCAAAGCTATTACAGCTCCTCTTATCAAAATATTGAACTCGACCTCATCAACTACAATACTGCAGCACCTGTAACAATAAGGATCAGGGGGGTAAGAGGCGGAGGCTACAGGTCAGACATCTCAATAGATATGGTTGAAATATATGATGGCTCCTCAGGGAACTCCGTGCCTTCCATAACTGCATCCACTCCGGAACCTGAGAAACAACATAATGTTAAAATATGGTCGTACCATGATAAGGTGTATGTAAGTTCAGAGAATGAAGTGAGAGAAGGTGAAGTTCTGATCTATAATACAATGGGGCAGGTAATTGCTTATAAAGACCTTCAAAATAAAAGTCTCAATGTAATCCCATTGGTGACCGAACCGGGTTATTACATAGTGAAAGTAATTGTGAATGATAGGGTTTCGGTTGGGAAAGTTTTCTTATTCCGATAGAAGTAATAACCTGACAGGTATCTCACGCGGTCACGTTCGCCCTGAACGTGGCCGTTTTTTTTATCCCCTTTTTATATGTTGTTGTAATTTTGCCACTGTGTCCCATAGCCATACAAATATTACGGCAATTATACTCTCAGGCGGTAAAAGCAGCAGGATGGGTAACGATAAAGGCCTTGTGAAACTTAATGGCAAACCCCTGGTCAAATATGCCATAAGCACCCTTGAAAAACGCACTGCCAATATTGTTATCAGTTCAAACTCTGAGGAGTACCAGGAATTTGGCAAACCGGTAGTGAAAGATATCCACAATGGCATAGGCCCGATGGGGGGAATACATGCAGGCCTTCATTTCAGCAAAAGCAAATTAAACCTGGTCCTTTCCTGCGATATGCCTTTCGTAACTCATCATCTTTACGATCTGTTATTGAGAAAAATGGAAAACTCGTTGGTTGCAGTCCCCTGGTACCGTAACGACCACTTTGAACCAATGGCTGCCATCTATCATAAAGACATCCTTCCTTATTTGGAGGGGTATATCGGTAAAGGAAACTTCAAATTGCCCGAACTCTTTAATGAAATCCCGGTTGAACGGATCAGGCTCCCTATCGACAAGGAATTTTTCCACCCGCATTACTTTTTCAATGTAAATACGGAAAGCGACCTAAAAGCAGCAGGAAAGATTTTGAATGAATTTCCGGGGAGAGAGCAGTGCTCAATTTAAAAAGGGAAAAACAATAAGGCTAAATGAAACTTCTATGCTCAAACTTCCAAACGCATTAATAATCGTAGGTACTAACCGGAATGCCGGCAAAACTACCCTGGCCTGTGATATCATCAGGAGGTTCTCATCTCCCGAAAAAATAACCGGGATCAAGATCTCCCCGCATTTTCATGAATTGGACGATGATGCAATCATCGTTGAAAAGAATGAAGATTTTGTAATTGTTAAGGAATCAAAACAAGGCACTGTAAAAGACAGCTCGAGGATGCTGGATGCAGGGGCTCACGAAGTCTACTACATACAGGTATGGGACATGAACATAGAGAAGGCCTTCAGGACACTCATAAAGCATATCGACAATTCATCACCGCTGGTATGCGAATCGGGATGGCTTAGAACGGTTGTTGAGCCGGGGCTTTTCCTGATCCTCAACAGAAAGGGTAACACAGACATCAAGGAAAGTATTTCAGAATACAAAAAGCTTCCTCATCATTGGATTGAATTTGATGGGAAAGGTTCTGATAAAGGGCTGGAAAAAATAACCCTTGAAAACAACAGTTGGAAAATCAAAGATCAATCCTGAAAATACCATGCAGGCAGAATGCATGCAGATGATCTTTCTTCGAGTACGGAGCTGAAATCCCACAGCGATCGCTGCATTATCTCCGATTCTTCTTCGTGGCAGTGCAGGCAACTGCCTACGAGCAGGATTTTTCGCTGTTCTGCAACGTTGAACGGGCGGGCCCCCGGCCTGGTAGCAGCCTGATCGGTCCTCCCGGTCATGAAGGGTATCCAGGCATCTTCCGGCAAACCATCCTCTTTTCTCGGTGCATATTTATTCCCGAAACTGAAAACACCCTTACCCCCTTCAGTATTATAGACCAGTTCACCCCTGCCATAGCCAATTGCCAGGGGATCGAGGTGACATGATATGCAGCTCCTGGAGCCGGCTGAAGTTGTATGAGGGGATATCGGCGAATGGAGCCTTTTGAATATTTCCGGGGCTCCGGCTTGGCCGGGAAACCCGGATCTGTCTATTGTCAAGATCATTCCCGGTGTAAAAGTGCTTATTAACTTATTTTCTCCATCTTCGTCCAGCACACCGAGAACAGGTTCCCCGGCGAGGTATTTCCCGACAAATTCGATCCACTCGCCCTTTTTCTCCCTGTATTCCAACAGGTCGAAACCTGCGGCTTCCTTATCATATGCATTGTGGCATCCAATACATTGCGGTACCCACGATGAGTGGCATGAATTGCAATCCAGGTTTCTGTGGGCTTCTGTTTTTCCGCACACATCGGCAGGAGGATATAAGGGATAGATAGTATCATTGTTCTTTCCCCTGAGAAAGTATTCACTTTCTTTTACCACCGTGTTAACCATAGCCAACCCTGATGTTCTGCTCCTGATAAATAACCCGCCGGGTTTGTTGAATCCCCTGAGTGCGGCAATCTTTGCCGCTTCATAGTCAAGATAACCGGTTGTTACCACTTCAGGATCTCCATAAAAATGGCAGTCCTCACACCCTACCTTCACCTGCTCTTCCTTATGGTGATAGAGGTTTCCATCACCCATTAAACCAAAGGATATATGACAATCTATACATGACATCCCGGATTGATGGTGAACATCGGGGGGCATATCCACCATCACCCTGTAGTCGTCCAGGACCGTATAATCATGACCCGGTGGAAGTTTATCCGAGTCCATAAGAGATTCATGCAGTCCCATGTAGCTCAATGAGATCCTGCCCGACCTGCTGTGACAGCCAAAGCAGTGGTCGTCGCTGATGGCAACCGAAAGTGAAGGATGATGCCGGGGCGATTCCCCGGTTTTCAGCCAATTCTCCCGTTCCGCAAGGGATTTGAGCGAATGCTCATCATAATTGAGGTGACAGGCATTGCAACCGCCACCTCTTGATAGCTGGCCAATGGGGCCGGGCTCTTCCTTGGGGTGGCCGAGATGGCAATGCGCACAAAGATCCCGCAGGTGCTCGTCAGCGGGAGTGTGCCCTATTTCCTCAATATGTGAAAGAACTGAAAGTGACTCAGATTCATCAAACACATACCGGTTTACACTTACCATCCCGCTAAGCGTTGTCATGATCGAATTATCCACCCTGGATGTTATTTCGGGATGGCAACCGGCAGTACCACAACTTCTTCGGGCATCTGCAAGGTTACCCGGAACAATGAGCATATCTTTATGGGCCCTTTCCTTATGCATGGTAAAAGGATCACCCCCATGGCAACTTGCACACCCAATTGCAGAAGGATCGTGTGAAGTCGTAAGTCCTGTCATTCCTTCATGGCAAACCATACATCCCTCAAACCTTTCACCGGTCTTTTCTGTCAGTGAAATGCCGTCAGTATATTCCTCCGGAAAACTTGTATTGACGGGGTGATAAACAACTGAAAACAGATTACCGTTCTTCCCTGCCTGTAAAGACCAGGACCAGTCCTCACCCCGGAAAAAGGAACCGATAAGTGTCAGTACAAGGTAAGCAAGTCCGATAATAAGCAAAGAACGTTTGAGTATCTTGTTAGGCCCCTGCCTTAATACCCTCACAAGGTAAAAAAGACCGAAAAGCAGAATAAACACCCACCAGATCTGCAACGGATTGGCCATCCAGTGAAGGATCTCCTGCAAACCTGTAAAATACCATGGACCCTTGGTTGCGAGCTCATAGCCATCGTGCAGGGGCGCCCTGAAAAAGAAGGATATGATGATCAACAGGAAAAAAGCAATAAGAAACCTGAAAAGGTCGGGCCAGACCGATCTGACGTGTTCATAGGTGAAAGCAATAATTAAAATAGTTGCTGTGGCAATATGATGCACATAGATCAACTGGAAATCATCTTCGGTACCCAGTAATGAATAATCCAGGTAATATCCTATAAAGGGAATGCCTGAGAGCAATCCGGAAAAGATCCTCCTTGCCTGAAGGGCATCTGCATCCCCTTTGAGTATAAAACCTGACAGCATGGCAAAGAAAACAATGGCAATGGTAAGGGTAAGCCTTAACCAGACTCCGCCGCTGACATTTTCTTCGGTATTCTGAAAAAAATGATCAAAAATGTGGATTATGGTCAATATCAGAAAAGCCTGCGCACTCCAGAAGTGCAGGTTCCTGAAAAGGTTACCGGCAGGATTTTCTATAACCATAAGGCTTAGTGAACCATACGGATCATCAACATCGTAGGGAATAGCCAGCAAAACACCTGATATTATACAAATGATCAGCGATGAGACTGCCATCCAACCATAAGTATCGAATTTTATGAGCTTTGCTATTCTTTTCAGCTTCATGAATAAAGCTTAACTATTATCTGGTTTCCACTTCGCGTGAATTCTAATTGTTTCAGGTTGTTTTCTGCCGGTCCTTTGAGCACATTGCCTGTTGAGGCCGAAAACCGTGAACCGTGGCAGGGACACACAAGAATATCATTGTGCTGTTTGGTGATCCTGCAACCTAAATGTGTACATGTTGTCGACAGGATCTCTATCTTATCCTCTTTCCTGACCGTTATTATTTTACCTGAGAGGCCTGTACCTTGTGGAATGGAATCTATGTTTATGCGCATGGTCAGATTTTCACGATGTGAAACGGTTTTACGGGCCATGAAAAACCAGGCGCCTGCTAAAGGGAGCATAAGCAAATAGCCCAGTGCCTTAATGAAATTTTTTCTCGATATTTCAGTTTTCCCTTTCACTTTCTTCTATCACAGAATAATAAACAGGTTAGGTCCTCATACATCTTCTCTTGACTGATAAATGCATGAAATCATTCTGGTTGTTGCCAGCAGACCGTTTTTTTTATGACTATTATCAATAACCATCAAAATACTGATTGACTGTTCTTTACAACTATCCCCCGCAATTTAGAATTTGTCAAAATAATTTTATAAAGTATTGACTTTATGGATCTTGCAAAATGATAGTTCAATAATTTATATTAATTACTATTTTAAATAGTTGATTCTCAATATTTTTACAATTAAACTTAAGATGCTTAAATATAGATAAAACTATATATTATTTTTAAATTTGTGCTGTTACAAAAATAACAGATAATACACTACAAAACGGAATAATCCTTCAATATCAGAATATATGGCTAACAGAAGGGATTTTATCAAAATATCGGCTCTTGGCGTTGGAGGAGCGGCCCTTGCTACAACATCCATGAATTGGGTATTGGGCTCTTCCTCCGGTGAAGAGGTGGAGAGTTCATTGCCAAAGCTTACCAGGTATCCTACCTATTGTGAGGTCTGTTTCTGGAAATGTGCAGGGTGGACATATCTGGATGAACAGGGAAAAATAAAAAGCCTTTACGGAAATTATGATGATCCCCATTGTAACGGGCGTTTATGTCCGAGGGGCACAGGTGGTGTTGGAATGTACCATGATAAAGACAGGCTGAAGAGACCTCTTATCAGGGTTAAAAAAGACGGAAAACAAACCTTCCGCGAAGCCTCCTGGGATGAAGCTCTCGGGCTGGTTGCCGAAAAGATGAAAGAGATAAAGGAAAAGTATGGTCCGGAATCAATGGCCGTATTCAACCATGGGTCATCAGGGCATTTTTTTGGCCACCTCCTGAAGGCCTATGGTTCTTCGAACATTACAGCCCCTTCTTATGCACAATGCAGGGGGCCGAGGGAAGTTGGTTTTGCAACTACATTCGGGGCCGGTGTTGGTTCACCCGAACCAACAGATATAAGAGATACAAGGTGCCTTGTTCTTATTGGCTCACACATAGGTGAGAACATGCATAACGGACAGGTCCAGGAAATGTCAGATGCAATTGACAAAGGCGCTGCCATCATAACAGTGGACCCCAGGTATTCTACGGCTGCTTCAAAATCAAAATTCTGGCTTCCGATAAAGCCTGCCACCGATATGGCGCTCCTGCTGGCCTGGATACACGTTTTGCTTTATGAAGAACTCTACGACAAAGAATACATAGAACAATATGGTTTTGGTCTTGATCAGCTCAGGAAGCACGTTGAGAACATGACCCCTGAATGGGCTTATGGCATTACTACAATTAAACCAGAACTTATAAGAGAAAGTGCACGGGAAATGGCTGACGCCTCACCCTCGGTGATCATTCACCCGGGAAGGCATGTGACATGGTATGGTGACGACACGCAGCGATCGAGAGCCATTGCAATCCTGAACGCCCTGCTTGGTTCCTGGGGACGCAGGGGTGGCTTTTATTTTAAGGAAGGTATAAGTGTACCGGAATATCCCCATCCCGAGTACCCTAAACCAGAATGGTCATGGAAAGAGGTGCTCAATGGTAAATATCCTCTCGCAGGGCTGTCGGTTTCCAATGCACTTGTTGAAGCATCCTGCCCACCGGAAACTGAGCACCGGATTCACGGGTGGATCGTAACAGGGACAAACCTGCCCATGACAATGCCGAACAAGGAATCGCTAATGGAGGCCATTGATTCGCTCGACTTCCTGGCTGTTTGTGATACTATGCCGATGGAAATAGCCAGCTATGCAGATGTGGTCCTTCCCGAGTGCACCTATCTCGAAAGATACGACGAGTTGCGTAATTCCCCCCACAGGGAACCCTATCTTGCACTGAGGATGCCTGCCGCCGAACCAGCAGGCGACTCGAAACCGGCCTGGTGGATTGCCAAAAAAATAGGTGAAGAACTCGGACTGGACGATTACTTCAACTATGAAGATTATACTGAGGTTCTCGACTGGCAATTGAACAAGCTCGGCTCTTCACTTGAGGAAATGCAGAAAATTGGGATAAAGAAGTTCGATAGACAATCAGGTCCGCTTTATCTTGCTCCGGGCGAGAAGTACCGGTTCAACACGAATACGGGTAAGATTGAATTGTATTCAACCGACCTGGCAAATCTTGGTTTTGACCCAATGCCTGTTTACACGCCACACCCTCAGCCACCTGCTGGTTTCTATCGCCTGATTTATGGCAGGGCGCCTATGCATACTTTCAGTCGTACGGCCAATAACCCTAACCTGACAGACCTTATGGAAGAAAATTCGGTTTGGGTAAATCCACGGGTTGCCGACCTGTGGGGCCTGAGAAAAGACCAGTATGTGTGGCTCAAGAATCAGGACGGTAAGGTTTCATACTTTCCCGTTAAAGTGAGGGTGACCGAACGTATAAGATGGGACTCTGTTTATATGGTCCATGGATTCGGTCATCGCATAAAGAAACTCAGCCGTGCTTATGGCAAGGGCACCAACGACTCCGACCTTATAACAAATGTTATGACCGACCCGATAATGGGCGGAACGGGTATGAGAGGCAATTTCGTAACCTTTTTAACCGAAGAACCTGAAAAGGAGGATAGATCATGAGATACGCCATGGCAATAGACACTAAGAAGTGCGTCGGTTGCAGCGACTGTGTTGTTGCTTGCCAGACCGAGAACAATGTGCCCATTGGTTACTGCCGTGACTGGGTTACCGAAACCGTTGATGGCAGCTATCCGAACGTTGAAATAGAGCTTCGTTCAGAAAGATGCAATCACTGTGAAAATGCACCCTGCGTGAGATGCTGCCCTACGGGTGCCAGCCATATTGTAGACGGCGGAGTTGTACTTGTTACACCCAATGAATGTATTGGCTGCGGCGCCTGTATCCAATCATGCCCATATGATTCAAGATACTCACACCCGGAAGGGTATGTAGACAAATGTACATTTTGTAACCACAGGATCACTAAGGGCCAGAAGCCGGCATGCGTAGAGGTATGTCCGACTAAATGCATGTATTTCGGCGACCTTGACGATCCGAACAGCGAAGTGTCAAACATCTTGAAAAACAGGAAATATAAAGTGCTTGCCCCGGAAGCAGGCACCATACCCCATGTATATTTTTTAGTCTGAAAAAACTGATAACATGAGAGAAGAACTTTTTGTTAGCGGACGCGACATACCAAATATTGACCCCTATCTCAATATCTGGCACTGGCAGATACCGATATACCTCTTCCTTGGAGGCCTTGCAGCCGGTATCCTTTTCTTCGCCGCATTATACACGATCCTCGGGAAGGAAAAGGAAATGGCTACCACAACAAAGTGGGCCCCTTTCATAGTTCCCGGTGCACTGGTAATAGGCTTGGTGATGCTCTTTCTCGACCTCAAGCACCAGTTATTCTTCTGGCAACTTTACACGACGATCAGGCTGGAATCACCAATGTCATGGGGAGCCTGGGTGCTGATGCTGATCACACCTTTGTCAATGCTCTGGGTAGCCAGCTATATCAAAGAGGTAATACCTAATTGGAAATGGAAGTTCAGATTTATGGATCTACTTGAGGCCTGGGTTATAAGAAACAGGAAAGGCCTTGCATGGGTTATAATCGTTCTTGCAGTGATACTAGGCATTTACACCGGTATACTGCTCTCAGCCTTTAATGCCAGACCCCTCTGGAACACCTCCATACTTGGGCCACTGTTCCTTGTTTCAGGTATGTCAACAGGAGTGGCCACCATAATGTGGATGTCGAAAAACCACTACGAAAGAAAGGTAATGGGAAGGATAGACCTGATCCTTATCACTGTTGAATTGTTCTTCATTACACATCTGATAATGGGTTTTCTGGCTTCCTCAAGTGTGCAGATTGCAGCCGCTGAGCTTTTCCTTGGCGGACCCTTCACAGTATCATTCTGGGTGTTTGTGGTGATATTCGGCCTTGTGTTCCCGGCACTGCTGGAGGTTCTTGAGCTCGTGGGATACAGGATACCCGTTGCAATCCCTTCCCTTTTGATCCTTTTCGGAGGGTTGGTCTTTAGGTTCATAATGGTTGAAGCAGGGCAGATAACAAGATATTTATATTAAATACTTAAAAGAATATGATTGATAAAAAGAGAGATGGCACAAAGTACATCAACCCATACCTGGGCGGTTTTTTGCTCGGGCTGGTACTGCTTGCCACTTTTTACGTAACAGGACGCGGACTGGGTGCCAGCGGGGCTGCCAAGAGCACTGTTGTGGCAGCCGTTCAGTCAGTGGCCCCCAAACATGCAGAAAAGTCGGATTACTACAGCATTTTCATCAGTGATGATTCACATCCGCTCAACACCTGGCTCGTGTTCGAGGTACTTGGTATCTTTGCCGGTGCTTTTCTTTCAGGCGCACTGGCAGGGAGGCTCAGGGTAAAAACTGAACACTCACCAAAGATCACTTCCCGCCAGAGACTGCTCTATGCCTTTATAGGTGGTTCGCTATTTGGCATCGGCTCGCAACTTGCCAGGGGATGTACCAGCGGCGCAGCGCTTTCCGGAATGGCCGTGCTTTCGCTCGGTGGCTTCATTACTATGCTCAGCATCTTTGGGAGTGCCTTTATTTTTGCGTGGTTACTCAGAAAAATCTGGATATAATAAACTCTATATAATATGGGACCTTTAATTCCAAATGAAATAATAGATCCTGCCTGGAACAATGTGCTGGCCGTTTTGCTGGGCATGGCTTTCGGGTTTGTACTTGAAGCCTCAGGCTTCTCTTCCTCCCGGAAAATAATGGGGACTTTTTTCGGATACGACTTTGTGGTGCTCAGGGTTTTCTTCACCGCTGCCATTACTGCTATGGTCGGCATCTTCTATTTTGATTACCTTGGTATACTCGACTTTTCCATGCTTTACATACACCCTACATACCTCACATCCGCCATCATCGGTGGCATCGTAATGGGGCTCGGTTTTTCATTCGGGGGGTATTGCCCTGGGACAAGCTATTGTGCCGTAGCTATTGGAAAGATAGATGCCCTTGTTTTTTCTGTCGGGCTCTTCTTCGGTATATTTGTCTTCTCAGAAGTTTATCCGTTGATAGAAAACATGTACCTCAACAAATCACTTGGCCCCATAAAGGTCTTTGAATCAATAGGTATTTCAGGCGAACTCTTCATCTTTCTTCTGATCATTGCAGCTGTTGCCATTTTTGCAGTTACTTCTTATTTGCAGCAGCGGGTGAAAAAGGTTGAATATTAAAAATGAGATCCATGAAATTGAAATACGTAATCAGTGCAGCCATATTGATCCTGTTGGGTTTCATTCTCGTTATACTGCCCGACAGGTCAGAATCTGATGACCTGGAACCTGAGATCCTCCTGCAGGAGATCATTGATCCCGGTAGGTTCCTGACCACCGACATGATTGCAGAAAGGCTGGTAAATGAAGACCCTTCACTCTTCCTCGTTGATGTCAGGTCCATATACGACTATCAAGAGTTCACACTGCCTGGTGCTTTTAACATCCCGCTTAAAGAGATTCTCATGGATCAATGGCAGGAATATTTGTCGCAATACGGAAAAGATGTTGTTTTCTTTTCGAATGGATCCATTAAGGCCGACAAAGCCTGGATCCTTTCGAGAAGGCAGGGCCATAAAGATATCTTTGTTATGAAGGGCGGACTTAATGAATGGTTCAGGACAGTGATGAACCCTGTGCCACCTCCCCAGACTGCCCCTAAGGAAGCCTTTGAACTCTATTCTTTCAGAAGGGGCGCTGCACAATTTTTTACTGGGGGCAATACTATTGAGCCTCCGGAAGTGGAAGCAGAGAAGGTAACCGTAAGCAGGAAAAAGAAAAAAACCGTTGTTGAAGGAGGGTGCTAGATATGGAAAAAAAAGGTAAGAGAACACTGAACTCAGTTATTGCCTTCATAATGATCATTGTGATCCTTGTGGCAGGCTATATATTGATCGTACCTTCCGACATTGATTACCAGCTCAGCACCGAGGAGATGCTTGAGAAGGCAGCCATGTCGGATTACCAGGTTTACCCCGAAGATGTAGCTTATTTTGCAGATACAGAAGATGAAGGTTTTTTCCTGGTGGATGTGAGGGACCCTCACTCCTACCAGACCGCCCATATAGGCAATGCTGTCAATATCCCGGTCCATGATCTGCTGGAATACGAAAACAGGCAACTCTTCGATAAACTTGCTGAAGATTCCTTGGAAGTTATCCTTTATGGTAAAGACCAGTTGGAAGCCAACGGAGGCTGGATGCTGCTCCGACAGCTCGGATACAGTAATGTAAAAGTTATGCTGGGTGGTTACGATTACTACTCAACCAGTTCCCTCAATCTCTACGACCTTCCTGAAATACCTGAATATATGGTAGAAGAGCCCATGTTTGATTTTGCAGGTACCATGGAAGAGATGAGTGGGGGTGATTTTGAAGTAACTCCGGCTGATCAGCCTGAAATGGTCGTACCCATCCGAAAGAAGAAAAAAACCGTTGTTGAAGGGGGGTGCTGATATTATCCGTTACGGCTGATATTGATCAGCCTTTCGTAATCCAGTATCCCGATGTCCTTCGCATCTATCCTGATCACACCAATATCAGATAATTCTTTCAATGCACGCGTTACACTTTCCCTTGTAACGCCGATCCATGCAGCCAGGTCGTTGCGGGTCAGTATAAAATCGAATTCCTTTTTCCTGTGGATCTCATCTGCAAAAAAGAGTATCGCATCTGCAAGGCGACCGTTAACTTGCTTTTGGGATAGGTTTACGAACCTCTCGAAATAAGAAAGCTCATCCTGACACAGGTATATGATTATTTCATAGGAAAATTCGGGGTTCCTCTTCAGTAATTGCCTGAAAGAGAAATTGTCAATGTAACAAACCCTCGAATCCATAAGTGCTGATGCTGAATACCGGTGTATCTTCTGCGACAGTATGGTTTGAAGTCCTATATATGAACCGGGAGCAATAATTTTCAAGATCTGGTCTTTTCCACTCGGACCGGTCATGTGTATTTTTGCCAGTCCTGATTTGATATAGGCTATGTGCGACGACAACTTGCCCTGATGAATTATGCTATCTCCCTTTTTCAGGGTGACCTCAGCACAATTCTCATTCAAAAATTCCAGCTCTTTATTGCCAAGGGTTTCTACAGCCCTTGATTTTATAGAACAATTCTTACATTCCTGCTTTTTCACCAACTAATTACTTTATAGTTATTGTGACATAAATCACACACAAATATATTAATTATCACAGTCATGAGGGATGCATATCACGCCTTTTTGTATTAAATATCACTTATTTATATGTAGAATTATATATGTATAATCGTAATTTTATATTGTAGTTATAAATACTTAAAAGCATTCGGATATGAGACATACACTGGCAAACTTTGCAATACTTTTTGGCTTTATCGGCTTTTTGGGATATATTTTCCTTATTATCGCCGGTTTTTTGGGTTGCTGTGCCGGAATTACAACGCTTTTTTATCACAAGATGGTTATGTTCATTCTGATAGCAGCAGTGGTTATTTTCGGTATCTGTATGTATAATAATTGTTGCAGTGTAATAAGAAAAAAGAACGCTAAATAACTACTCAGCCACTTAATAATTCTACATAAGTTGCATCCATATGCCTGATGGCGTATGGATGTTTTTTATTCCAAAGAACTCATTTACAATCTAAAAATAACACTCAAATATGATATAGCCAATATATAGCTCTTCAAAATCATTATAAATAAGCATGTGGAACACTCTATTTACTATTTTTGTTTTTCATGGCAGAAACGGTTTCAAGCAAGAAAAGGAAAGAGGGTGGCAAGAAGGATGAAAAGGAGATGTCATTCTGGGAGCACCTTGAAGAGTTGCGCTGGCATTTGGTGAGATCCATTGCGGCAGTGCTTGTTATTGCCGTGATTGCCTTTCTCAACCGGCACCTGGTCTTCGACCAGATAATACTGGCACCTAAAGATTCAGAATTTATTACCAATAGACTGCTTTGCAGGCTTTCCGAAATACTCAATGTAAAAGCCCTTTGCCTCGACAATCTCTCACTGAGCATAATCAACATCCGGATGTCGGGGCAGTTCCTCACGCACATGTACGTTTCCATTATTTCGGGAGTCGTGCTTGCATTCCCGTACATAATATACGAGATATGGAGATTTGTACAGCCGGCGCTCTATGCAAAGGAAAAAAAACACTCAAGGGGCGCTGTCATTGTTAGCAGCCTGTTGTTCCTGGTCGGCGTTTTTTTCAGTTATTTTCTTATAGTTCCTCTTACGCTGCACTTTCTTGGCACCTACCAGGTAAGCGGTAACGTTGAGAACACGATCTCCCTGAGCTCATACATAAGCACTGTTGTGTCTGTGACATTCGCCGTAGGAATTGTTTTCGAGCTTCCGATACTGGTGTATTTCCTTACCAGGGTTGGTTTGCTCACTCCCGGCTTTATGAAGAAGAACAGGAAATATATGATCGTCATTCTCCTCCTGCTCTCGGCCATAATTACCCCGCCCGATGTCTTCAGCCAGATCATGGTGGTTATACCCCTGATGGGGCTCTACGAGCTGAGTATTTCCATATCAAAAAGGGTATTCAGAAAGAGAACAATGGAACTTGCAGGGTAAGATATCAACCGACTTTTTCCAGGAACCGGCTTGTAATTTCAAAAAACTCATCGGGCTCATCAGCATGCACCCAATGGGTCCCGTTATCTATCTTAGCTATTTTCGCATCGGGAAAATTCTTGCGTATAGGTGCAATATCCTCGTCGAGAATATAATCTGACTGTCCTCCCCTTATGAAAAGCGCCGGGTTATCAAACCTTGTTGAATAGAAAACCCCATCGTACATTGACTCAAGGTTCTCCCTTATCGCCTTCAGGTTCAAACGCCAGTCGAGCCTGTCCTTTTCTTTCCAATGCAGGTTTTTCAGGAGAAATTGCCTTATCCTGAGGTCCTTGATGCTCCCCTTCAACTGCTCCTCAACGTCGCTCCTGTTCTCCGCATTATCAAAATCGACAGAAAGCATGGCATCTATCAATGATCTGTGATATCCGAAACGCATATAGGTCCTCAGGCTTGTGTCAACAACGACCAGGGCCTTTACAACTTCGGGATTTTCAAGGGTATATCGCATGGCAACTTTTCCACCCATCGAGTGGCCCATTATGACAGGCGATCTGAGGTCATGTTCATCTATGAACTCACCAAGGTCATCCACCATTGCGTAATAATTAAAGGTATTGTGATGCGGGCTGTGACCGTGGTTTCTCTGGTCAGGGATATATACTTCGTAGCCTTTGTCAGCCATCCGCCTGCCATAGGTTACCCAGTTATCAGATATTCCCAGCACTCCGTGCAGGATGATCAAAGGCTTACCCTCTCCGTATTTTCTGTAAAAAAGATCCATAAAAGCCTGATTTATTGTTTAATCTATTATTTTATCCTGTCAAGGTTTAGCTCCGCACCATACCCTTCAAGGTTGAAGTATTTCCTGAAGAAATAGAGAAACAGATATATAACCGGGGTATCAAGCAGGGCAAACATTACTTTGAACAGGAAACCGTTCCATAACAATCCGAAAAAGAGGTTCCATTCCAGGGCGCCAAAGGAGCAAAGTAAAAAAAGGACCGTAAAAGTATCGATGAACTGGGAAGCAAAGGTAGAAGCATTGTTCCTGAACCAGAGATGCTTTCCCTTTGTAACCCTCTTCCAGAAATGAAAGATCTGCACATCGAAGAACTGCGCTATAAGGTAAGCGGCCATTGATGCAGCTACGGCAATAAAAGTGAACCCGAACACATGCCTGAATTCTTCATCGCTAACAGGGGACCAGTCGGTAGCAGGGGCAATGTTCGAGATTATTACGATCGACAGCATGAAAACACTTGCAAACAGCCCTGCGAGGACAACTTTGTTGGCCCTTTTCCTGCCATAAACTTCTGAAATAATATCCGTAACCAGGAAAGTGACAGGGTAAGGGATTAAACCCACTGATAGCCTGAACTCATAAATGCCGAAAGGGTCCCAGCTGAAAAATTTCTGGAAGATCAGGTTAGCGGTGACCAGGGCAGCTACAAACAACCCTGCCAGCACCAGGAATATAGTTTCTGCTTGTTTTCTTTTGTCGGGGTTCATCAGGTCATCAGTTCTCTCCTGTATAGTTGAACAGTGTTTTCAAGGCCATAATACAGTGCATCGCTTATAAGTGCGTGTCCTATGGAAACTTCAAGTAGACCCGGTATTTTTTTAGTGAAAAAACCAAGATTATGAAGGTTCAGGTCGTGGCCGGCGTTAAGCCCCAGGCCAGCATCCATGGCCAGTTTCGCTGCTTCAACGAATGGGCTGATGGCTTTTTCACGGTTACTTTTATAACCGGCTGCATAACTTTCTGTATACAACTCCAACCTGTCGGTGCCGGTTTCCGGTGCATGTTTTATCATCTCAGCATCGGGATCAATGAACAGGGAAGTTCGTATCCCCTTGTCCTGAAATGTTTTTATGACATCCCTGAGGAAATCCCTGTAATTGATCGTGTTCCAGCCATGATCAGAGGTCAGTTGGCCCGGGTCGTCGGGTACCAGCGTAACCTGTTCGGGGACTACTTCAAGAACCAGGCTGATGAAACCGTCTGTGGGGTTTCCTTCAATATTGAATTCTGTTTTCACAACCGGCCTTAATTCCCGCACATCTTTATATCGGATATGGCGTTCATCAGGCCGGGGATGTACAGTGATACCTTCGGCACCGTATTCCTGGCATTTTATTGCAGCCTTTATTACATCAGGGATATTTCCACCCCTGGCATTCCTCAAAGTTGCTATTTTATTAATGTTTACGCTCAGCCTTGTCATTTGTGATAAATTGATCTACAAAACTAACAATTTAGACTATGAAGAACACATATTAAAGAAATACAGGCTTTACCCGTAGCCTCTGAGCCTATTTTTATATTTTAGGTGCTCATTAAAGAATAACAACAATGAGAGCAGTTATACAAAGGGTAAAGCAAGCAGAAGTGAAGGTCGACGGCAAGGCTACAGGCATTATAGCCGAGGGGATACTGATCCTTCTGGGAATCGTGGATGAAGACAATGAAGAGGACATTGAATGGCTGGCAGGAAAGATATCGAAGCTCAGGATATTCGATGATGCAGAAGGTGTAATGAACCTCTCAGTAAATGATGTGGGGGGAGAGATACTCGTTGTGAGCCAGTTTACCCTTCACGCAAGCACTAAAAAAGGTAACCGGCCTTCATACATTAAAGCCGCAGCACCGGAAAAAGCCATACCACTGTATGGATCGTTCAAGGAAAAGATCTCCCAATTCACGGGAAAAAAAGCTGAATCGGGTGAATTTGGCGCCAGAATGGATGTCAGCCTGGTCAACAGTGGCCCTGTAACAATTATCATCGATACTAAAAACCGTGAATGACATACCGGCAGGATCTATATCCTGAAGCTCAGACTTGAAATTCTTTTTCAGCCAGGCGGTTTCATGGTCCATAAAAAAACCCCCCACCGCTAAGTGGGAGGCCAAAAACCAAATTAATTAATTGAAAAAAATTACTTTTTATCAGGGCATTCTTTTGAACAGTCTTTTGCACAGTCTCCTTTTGAGGCCATGGCAGTGGATGCTTTGTCACCGCATTTCGATGCCTTAGCGCAACATCCTTTGTCAGAAGCCTTAGAAGCACTAGCACAAGCTTTTTCTTCCTTAACTTCTGCCTTCTTCTTGTCACCATCCTTGGCCGGATCCTTGTCAAGTTCAACAATTTCTACTCCTGTTGTGGCTGCTGAGACATTATCAACAGTAACAGCGCCGAAGAGAATGAATGTGAAAAAGCCAAGTGCGAGAACTACTTTTTTCATACTTTTGAATTTTAGAGATTGTTAATTAGATCTTTAAGTTGACATGACAAATGTAATGCGTCATCCTCCCCCTTCCTGTTAATCGCTTGTTAAAAACTGTTAACGAAACGTTAATATAATAATGCTCTGATTCACAAGGGCTAAATTTGTCTTGATGAAAAAAAATATCACCCTCATTATCCTGGTCACTTATGCATCTCTTCTGGGGATAGCCATAACCCAGGTTTACTGGGTGAAGAAAGCTTACGACCTGAAAGAGGAACAATTCAGTAACTCAGTGCTCATTGCCCTGAAAAGTGTGGCTAACCAATTGCAAATGCGATATTCTCTTGAGCTTGTTGATGCGGATGACAGCTCCCCCTGGTCGAATATCCCTAAAATTGAGCAGGTAAAGAAAGAACACCTTGTAACTTCCATAAAGGATGAGTTTAGCTGCATGAAGATCATAGATAATTACTATTATGCAATTATCGACAGAAAGGAGGACACAATAGTAACCGGTAATTATGGTAATTATAATCAAGAGATCATTGATTCTAAACACCAGTTACGCCTTACCGGTTTCCGTGACTCCGACAGGTATGCACTGTCTGCCTATTTCTCCAACCAGAGCAGTATCATCCTTATCGACATGTTGTTATGGCTGGTGCTTACAGTGGTATTCCTGATAGTCATCATGTTAGCCTTCTACTTTACGATCAATTTTTTCCTCAGGCAAAAGAATTTATCGGAAATGAAAACCGATTTTTTTAACAACATGACCCATGAGCTCAAAACCCCTATCTCAACCATATCGCTCGCCAGTGAAATGCTTATGGGAAAGAAGATCTATGAAGACCCTAACAAAACTAAAAGGTACGCTTCAGTGATATTTGATGAAAATGCCCGGCTACAACACCATGTTGAGCATATATTAAATATGACCCTGCTCGACAAGGGGGACCTGAAACTGAAAATAAAGGAGATCGATATCCATAAGATCCTTGTAAAAGCCGTAAGTAACTATAACCTCATAGTCAAGAAAAGGAATGGTGTGATCTTTACTGTTCTTTATGCAAAGAAATTCAATGTTTATGGCGACAGGGAACACCTCAGGAATGTTTTTACCAACCTCCTCGACAATGCCAACAAATATTCTCCCGAAAGTCCTGAGGTAACAGTAACCACTAAAAATGAAAACAATGGGATCATCATCTCCATTGAGGACAAAGGAATAGGAATAAGTCAGGAAAATAAGAGACTGATTTTCAAGAGGTTATACAGGGTCCCTACCGGCAATATATACGATGCCAAGGGCTTCGGACTGGGGCTTTTTTATGTTAAGACCGTTATAGAAGCCCACAAGGGTACTGTAAAAGTAAGCAGTGAACTTGGAAAGGGAAGCAGATTTGATATATATTTACCTTTCGATATAAAACCAGTGCACGATGATGAGCAAAACCAAAACTAAAGTACTGCTTGTTGAGGATGATCCCAACCTCAGCCTCGTGCTGCAGGATTATCTTGAGATGCTAAACTATGATATCGTCCTCTGTAAAGATGGCGAAGAGGGCTATCATGCATTTAACGACAATGATTTTTCTCTTTGCGTCCTTGATATAATGATGCCGAAGAAAGACGGCTTTACGCTGGCCGAGGAAATCAGGCAGATCGACAAAACAGTACCTATCATTTTTCTTACAGCAAAATCTTTGAAGGAAGACCGCATTAGAGGTTTCAGGACAGGATGTGACGATTACATTACAAAGCCCTTCAGCACAGAAGAACTGAGCCTCAGGATAGAAGCTATACTTAAAAGATGTGAGACCCAGCAGGAGATCATTAATTCTGCCGGTAAACAGAAGATCTATAATATCGGAAGATATGAATTCGATTCAGAAAACATGATCCTGCGCAAGGGGGAACAGGATAAAACTCTTACAAGAAAAGAGAATGCATTGCTTAAACTTCTCTGTGAGCATCAGAACAAACTGCTGACCCGCGAAACAGCCCTTAAGTCGGTCTGGGGCGATGATGACTATTTTATCGGAAGGAGCATGGATGTTTTTATCGCCAAGCTGAGAAAGTACCTGAAAGACGACCCCAGCATTTCCATAAAGAATATACACGGGACCGGTTTCAAGCTCGAGATCAAGTAAGATTGAAAGAAAAACTGACTTAAGAAATTACTTTTTATAAACTCCAAGTTGGTCAAGTAAGAAAGCGTATTCAAGGGCAGTTTCTTTAAAACGCTCAAAACGTCCTGATGCACCTCCGTGCCCAAAATCCATATTTGTGTAAAGCAAGAGCGGGTACTCACCGGTGTTGAGGTCCCGTAGCTTAGCAATCCACTTGGCAGGTTCCCAGTACTGTACCTGTGAATCATGAAAACCTGTAATTATGAGCATGGCAGGATATGACTGTGCTTTCACATTGTCGTATGGCGAATACGACAGCATATACTTATAGTACTTCTCCTCGTTAGGGTTTCCCCATTCATCATACTCACCCGTTGTAAGAGGTATCGATTCATCCAGCATGGTCGTAACAACGTCAACAAAAGGAACTGCTGCAATGGCAGCCCTGAATAACCCTGGCTCCATATTCACCACTGCGCCGATCAGCAATCCACCGGCACTTCCTCCCATAACGGCCATTTTGTCGCTGCTTGTATAATCCTTTTCGATAAGATACTTCCCACAATCGATGAAGTCAGTGAATGTATTCTTCTTTTTAAGTAGTTTTCCGTTTTCATACCAGTCACGTCCCAGTTCCTCCCCTCCCCTTATGTGGGCAAGAGCAAAAACGAATCCCCTGTCGAGAAGGCTGAGCCTCACTGAGCTGAAGTATGGGTCCATGCTGGCACCGTACGAACCATACCCATAAAGTAATAGCGGATTGCTGCCATCTTTTTTGAGGCCCTTTTTGTAAACTACAGAAAGAGGTATCCTGGTTCCGTCATCCGCTTCGGCCCATAAACGCTCGGTAAAGTAACCCTCCGGCTCATATCCGCCAACAACCTCCTGTTGCTTGAGCAATTCTCTGTCGCGTGTTCTCATATTGAAATCGTAAACCGTATTGGGGGTGGTCATGGAGGTATATCCTATTCTCAGCAACTCACTGTCGAAATCGGGATTCATTGAGAAGTATGTAAGATAGACCTGCTCTTTGAAATCAATATAATAATCCTCATTCTTATTCTGGTTGATGACCCTTATCCGGGTAAGACCATTATCCCGCTCGAGCAGGGAAAGATACCCTTTGAAAAGCTCGAAATCTTCCAACAATACATCCTCCCTGTGAGGGATCACTTCTTTCCAGTTATCGATCCCGGTCTCTTTCTCACTCACTTCCATCAGCCTGAAATTCCGAGCTTTATGGTTTGTGCGTATATAGAACTTGTCTTCGAAGTGACCTATGTAATATTCAAGGTCTTTTTTCCTGGGCTGAAAAACTGCCGGTTCGGTATACGGTCTGTCAGCCTTCAGGAACCTGTATTCAGTTGATAGTGTGCTGAAGCTTCCTATGATTATATACTTTCTCGATTTGGATTTATAAACCCCTGTGGTGAAGGCCGGATCTGATTCGTGGTAAACCAGTTCATCGGTATTTTGTTTTGTTCCGATCCTGTGCCTCCAGATCTTCTCTGGCCTCAGCGTCTCGTCACGGGTCACATAAAAGAGTGTTTCATTATCGTTGGCCCAGTCGAGGTTACCCGATGTGCCTTCCAGTTTTCCGGGAAGTATCTCCCCGGTTGTGAGGTCTTTGACAAAAACATCATAGATCCTCCTGCTGAGGGTGTCCACCGAAAATGCAAGCAGGTTGTTGTTGCTGCTCACCTTGAGGCTTCCCACCTGGTAATAACTGTAACCTTCGGCCATTTTATTCACATCAAGCATGATTTCCTCCCCTGCCTCAAGAGTGCCTTTTTTCCTGCAGAATATAGGGTACTCCTTGCCTTCCTCATATCTTGTGTAGTAATAGTAGCCGTTCAGCTTGTAAGGTACCGACATATCAGTCTGCTTAATCCTCCCCACAATTTCATCATAGAGTTCTTCCTGCAATTCCCCGGTATGTTGCATAACCGCTTTTGTGTATTCATTCTCCTCATCCAGGTATGCTTTAACCTCAGGGTTTTCCCTTTCATTCATCCAGTAGTAGGGATCAATCCTGGTATCACCATGAATGGTAAGTTCTTTATTGATCTTCTTTGCGTCGGGAGCTTTCATAGAAATCTCTTTTTTTCCGTTGTTACATGATGTAAATGGCAGTACTGCGAGGATAAGCAGCAAATACCTGTAAGAAATACCGGTTTTCATATTGGCCTGATCGTTGATTATACATTAAAAACGCCAGGTAACGCCCAGGCTGGGCATTATCGGTAGCTGGTAAATCGTCTCCTGCGTAAGACGGTCGATGTAAAAAACATTCTTCCTGTTATATACGTTCACCACACTGGCATCAACTTCTATGGATGAACGTGCGCTTAAAAGGAATTTCTTTTTTATGTTGATGTCGAGGCGGTGATAATCAGAAAGCCTCCCTTCGTTAAGATCGGCATACAGAAAGCCCAGTTCACCGTTCTGGTCGGTATAATCGGTGTAAACATTATCAAAGTTGATCTTCTCATAATAGCCCAGGGTTTGCGTGAACGGGAAAGCGGTTCCAAGGTTCCACCTGCCGCTGATCTCCCAGTCGAATTTATCACCGAGTATTACGGTGGCCACCAGGTTCACATTATGCCTCCTATCGAAATGGGGATGATAATGCTCCAGCTCACCTTCAATATTTTCATAGTATCTGTCGACAATGCCATAAGAGTAAACCGCCCAGAGGTTGTAACGCCTTTCCTCGTATTTAAGCGTAAAGTCTATGCCATAAGCATTTCCCTTTTCTATGATAAAATCTTTTTTAAGAAGGTCAGGTTTTTCAGGAGCTTTGTTTTCATCAAATATTTTGTTCCTGTTAAGGTTGGTAAGCTGGTTAAAGTACTTGTAGTATCCTTCCACATTAGCTTTGAGATTACTTGAAAGATCGGCTTCAAATCCAAGGATAAGGTGGGATGCTTTTTGCAGTTTTGAAGTTACCTCATCACCGTCGAACCTTGCCGGAAGGTTATCAGGTCCCGACAGGAAGCCGTAGAAAAGGTTCACAACATCTCGGTCGGACCTGGCACTGATCAAATTTTGGGAATACATACCCCCGGCAAATTTGATCCTGAAAGCATCAGTGGCATTGTATTTTATTGCCAGCCTTGGCTCGGGCGACATCTCCGAGAGGGAGGCGTACCATTGCAGCCTGAAACCCGGTTCTATTATAAATTTCCCAACAACTGCTTTATATTTTAAGAAAGCAGCTATTTCGGTGGTGTTTTGTCGTTGCTGGATTACCCTGTTGGCTGCATTTATAAAATAATAATCAGTGGTAAACCCCAGAAGCTGTATACCATACTTCAGTTCGTTCCTTCCGAAGAAATATGAAAAATCGAGCCCAACGTCAAATCCATTTATCGAACTTGTCCTTTCAGGGCTCACGTCTTCGGTAAGTGCCATCTTGTATTCGCTGTAGGCTATGTGCCCTTCTATTAGCACCGGTGAACGCCCTGGAATGACCAGGAAGTTTGTGCCAAAGCCGGTGGATTTCCAGTTGAAGTCTGAAATCGCCTTGAAATCATCCACATTGTCCCTGTAATGAAAGCCATAGAAATTCACTTTACTGCCGTTCTTTGAGTTGAGAGTCAGTTTGCCGTATATATCGGTGAAATTAAATGGAAGGCCGTTTGTATCTGCGTAATCATAAAGGGTTTTGGATGTTTCCTTAAGGTATGAGTTCTTGAAAGAAAGTATGAAAGATGAGCCGCCGCCCGATTCGTTCTTTACAGGATTGACAATCGGGCCTTCCACCAGCAGTCCGGCCCCGAAAGTACTGGCGGAAACCTTACCTGAAATATGTTGAGCATTGCCGTCGCGTGTCCGTATATCCATCACAGATGATATCCTGCCGCCGTATTCAGCGCCGAAACCTCCGGTATAAATATCCGCCGTCCTGATAATGTCAGTCTCAAAAACAGAGAAAAGACCTATTGAATGGAATGCCTTGTAAAGGGTCATTCCATCAAGCAATACCTTGTTCTGAATGGGGGAACCTCCCCGTATATAGAGCTCGCCACCCTGGTCACCGGTAAATACTACCCCCGGTAAAACCTGGAGGTACTGGGCCAGGTCGGGCTGGCCACCAATGGAGGGTATCTGGTTGATCTCCTTTGGGGTGATCTTGACAACTGAAGTCCTGGTCTCGGTTGTGGCTTCTATCCTTTCAGCCGACACATTAAAAGTCTTGAGGTTCACCGTGCCTCCGGTAAGATAGATCTGTTCCGTGATGATATCATCGGCCTGAACATAAACAGGCATTCTGAGTGTATCAAAACCAAGATAGGTTACCATGAGCGTGTACTCGCCCGGCGGAATTTTTGAGATCTGGAAATACCCGTTTACATCTGTTGAAGCGCCAAAGGTTGTGTTCTGAAGATACACATTGGTATATATGACAGGTTCCCCGGTGCTTTTTTCATATACGAACCCCCTAATAATACCCGTTTGAGAAAGTAAAATGTTCGAAATAAGAGTAAAGAAAGCGATAAGCAGTAATTTTCTCATCAGACACTAACTATTTTTAGCAGAATGTACAAAAATAGACAAATAATAGGTCTGACGATCCTAAAATACAAATCAATTCAGGAAATGGATATCACACGCAAGTATCCGGTACTGGTGCATATCCGGAATACCTCTCAATACCTTCGTATTGTCAGGCTCGATACGGCGACCTCTACATTGATAACGAAGTTCTTTTCAGCATCTTCAAAATTATCGGTTACGTAGGTTCCTGATGTTACTTTGGTAAAATCATCAAGGTTCTTTGCTGTCAGCACAGCATCTGTATTGAGTTCACAAGCGGCAGTTTCAGGTATCCTCACGGTAATTGAGGTAACACCTGCATTGATATTTACTGTGGTTGTAGTATAGAGTTCTCCAAGATAGATATCCACTGACGAGGCACCCCCGTCGATGTTTAATTCTTTTATCTGGAAATCCCTTAAGTCGAGATCTATCTCTGCGGCCCCTACATCGATGTTCATATCCCATACCGGAGTGGGGTTAAGGCTTAGGTTTACCTCATTCCTGATACTCCTTCGGTTGCCCCTGACTTTGTCAAGTGTAATATGCACTTCTTTCCTGCTGCCCATATCCTTAAGCGAGTAGCTGTACTGGCCCAGGTTGCCCTCTTTTTCAAACTCAAAAAGGTCGCTTGTGATCCCATCAATATTGAAATCACCCGCTGCAGCGTCAAAATCAAGCAGAGCCTCGGTTGTGACCGGATCAAAAGCCTCCGAGATCTGTTGGTCCTCAAGTCGTCTTCCTTCTCGTTCCTCTGTCCTGTCCGACCTTGATTCCCATCGAATGTCGAAAGGCCACCGGGGGCCCCAGGAGGGATTTGAGATCAATATCAGGGCAGCGATAAGGACCGTTACCAGGGATAATAACACTTTGATCCCTGCCTTGACAGGCAGGATCGAAATTCCTATAAACACAAGCAGCACCGGCCACAAACGCCACATATCCCACCAGCTGAAATAGATGAGGTCGAGATTTTTAAGCAGGAACAATGCCCCTATGGCAACGAGCAAGATCCCCCAGAATGCATTCTTAAAGCTCATGGCTGGTTATTTTGATTTAACATAACTGTTCCGGATCAGTACAATCCCTGCAACCACGAGTATCAATGGCCAGAGGTCGGCAAAGTCGATCCACCTCACCCACCTTTCCAGCAGAAAGATGGCGCCCAGGGCTATCAATATGATTCCTGCGATGAGGTTTCCGTCGTTTTTCTGTTTGGGCGGAGCATTTGGTGTTGCCCTTTTTTCACGTTCAGGATTTGTTTTGGGTTCTGTTTCCATGTTTCTTGAATTTTCAGAATATGATTGAGCCTGGTTTAATCTTTCTTCCGGAAGCACAATCCACAGAATTATATAAAGCAATAGGCCTGAACCGCCAAAAATCAATAACAGAACAAAGATCAGCCTGACAACGACCGGATCAATATTCAGTGAATTGGCAATTCCTGCTGCCACACCTCCGATAACCACATCGGTACGGCTCCTGTATATCCCTTTGTGATTTTCCATTCTAAATTCTGCGAATTAAAGTTAACCAATTATTTGACGCCGGAACGGGAAATAAGGTTACAAAAAAAGCTGCCTGTCGATCAGGCAGCTTTCTTAAAGATTGATAATCAGTTATTTTACTTTTTCTTAACGGCTTCGGCAATTTCCGAATCCACGAGAATACGACCACAATACTCACAAACAATGATCTTTTTATGCATCCTTATATCAAGCTGGTGCTGCGGCGGGATCTTGTTAAAACAACCCCCACAGGCATCCCTTTCGATAGGTACCACAGCAAGGCCATTCCTTGCATTCTTGCGTATCCGGTTGTATGCCGTGTAAAGCCTTTCATCTATCTCCTTTTTCAGGTTCTCCGAAGTCTTGGCCACATCCTTTTCGTCCTTTTCGGTTTCCTCGATGATGTCATCCAGTTCCGATTTCTTTACATCCAGATCTTTTCTCCTCTCAGAGAGGATCTCTTCAGCGCTGGCAATTTCTTCTTTCCGCTTTTCAAGCGATTCTGAATATTCATTGATCCTTTTTTCTGCAAGCTGGATTTCCAGTGACTGGAATTCTATCTCCTTGCTCAGCGAGTCGTACTCCCTGTTGTTCCTTACATTCATCTGCTGTTCTTCATATCTTTTTATCAGGGCTTCACTGTCTTTGATCGACTGTTTCTTGTCGTTTATCGACTGTTCAAGGGATTCCACTTCCGATTTGTAGTTATCGATCCTTGTTTCAAGACCTATGATCTCATCTTCAAGATCCTGTACCTCAAGAGGCAGCTCCCCCCTGATCATCCTGATCTTATCGATCTGGGAATCGAGCTGCTGAATTTTGTACAGGGAAACCAGCGTGTTCTCAACCTTTTTCTTTACCGCTTCGTCGGTTGGTTCTTCTTGTTTTATGGTCGTTACACCCTTTGAATCCACCTTCTTTGCCATATTTCAGAGATAATTAACGGGATTTGTATCAGTTTTCGAAATTCGGAGTGCAAAATTAGGAAATTTATCCTTAAGTATCCTAAAAATTAAATCTTTGGTGAACTGTTCACTCTCAAAATGCCCTACATCGGCAATGATGATCTTGTGATCGGCGTCAAAAAACTGGTGATATTTAATATCGCCTGTCAGGAATACCTGCGCGCCGGATGCAATTGCCGGTGAGATGAGGAAGCTTCCCGAACCGCCACAGAATGCCACCCTTTTGACCTTTTCGTCCCTCAGAGCGGTATGCCTGATTACAGGAACCCCGAAAACCTCTTTCATTCTGGTGAGAAAATGCTCCTCACTCTCAGGATCAGCTAATTCACCCACCATACCGGCGCCCACAAACGGAAATTCATTTTCCAGGGGATATATGTCGTAAGCTACCTCTTCATAAGGGTGAGACTCAAAAAGCGCCTTCAAGACCACCCTCTCCAGGTATTTAGGAAATATGGTCTCTATTCTGGCTTCTTTTTCATGGTGTATTTTATCTATCTCGCCTACGAATGGATCTGCGCCTTCACCGGCCCTGAATGTACCGTAACCGTCTACATTATAGCTGCAACTGTCGTAATTGCCGATTACTCCCGCACCGGCTTCGAACACGCCTTTTCTGACCTTTTCCGCATGGTCGTGCGGACAGAAAGTAACCAGCTTCCTGAGCAACCCTTTAACCGGTTTCAGTATTGAGGGGTTCTTCAATCCAATTTTCTCTGCGATCATCGAATTCACCCCACCAGTAACATTATCGAGGTTGGTATGCACTCCGTAAAGTGCTACATCGTTCTTAATAGCTTTCATCACAATTCTGCCTAGCTGAGAATCTCCGTTGATACTTTTAAGCGGACCGAATATGACCGGATGATGGGATATTATCAGGGAACAGCCATTCATTACTGCTTCATCAACCACCTCCTCCGTAACATCAAGGGTTATTAAGGCTGATTCAATCTCCTGACCGGGTGAGCCTACCGAAAGTCCTGAATTATCGTACGATTCCTGCAGGGAAAGTGGCGCCAGCTCCTCGATCGGCCTGATAAGTTCAGATATTTTCATTTCGTGATATTTTCCTCAAAGTTAACCATAAATGAACAGCAGAAAGCACATATATATTATATTGGCTTCACATCTGCCTGATCTATTATCTGTCAGGATTTTATTGATTTGCGTATAGATTTGTTTATTATTTACAATTATTTAAAGTTAACATTACTCATCCCTCCTATTTTATTTGTAAATTGCAGCCAATCGGATTCATGAAAATTCTACTATTTCCATTCTCGTTGTTGTATGGTTTCGTGGTATTTGTCAGGAACCTTCTTTTCGACCTGAAAATCATCAAACCGGCCGAATACGATTTTCCTATTATCTCAGTAGGCAACCTTTCGATGGGTGGCACCGGAAAAACCCCTCATGTTGAGTACCTTGTCAGGCTGTTGCGCGAAAATTTCAAAATTGCCACACTGAGCAGGGGATACAGAAGAAAGACCAGGGGTTTCATAGTAGCATCAAAAGATTCGACTGAAAGGGAGATTGGTGATGAGCCTCTGCAGTATTCGAGGAAATTCGATAAAACAATTGTTGCTGTTGATTCTAAAAGGACCAGGGGCATTGAAAAACTGGGGAAATTTGATCCGAAACCTGATTTAGTCATTCTGGACGATGCCTTCCAGCACCGTTATGTCAAACCCGGCCTGTCCATTCTTCTGACAGATTTTCATAACATTTACAAGGAAGACTACCTGCTGCCCACCGGAAGACTCAGGGAACCCGGTAAAAATGCCAAAAGAGCTGATATCATTGTAGTCACCAAGACTCCCAGGGTCCTTTCGCCCCTTACCAGAAGAAGGATCCAGAATTTAATAAAACCAAGAGCCAATCAGAAACTTTTCTTTTCCTACATTTCATATGATGAACCTTTGCCCCTCTACCCGGAAAAGCAAACTTCACTCAGAAAAAAGAAGCATAATTACATCCTGCTATTTACAGGTATAGCGAACCCTTACCCCCTGCAGGAATACCTGAGCAATAAGTGCCACGAATTGATCACAATTGAGTTTCCCGATCACCACCGGTATGAAAGCAACGACCTCGACCGGATCATTGAATCATATAATGATATCTTTGCAAGTAATAAAATTATTTACACAACCGAAAAAGATGCCATGAGGCTGCATCGTCCGGAATTTTCAAGTTCCCTTGCCGATCTTCCGATATATTACATTCCAATCAGGGTGAATTTCCATAAATGTGATGATGCCAGGTTCGATAAATGTGTATTGGAATATGTCAGAAAATATTTCCCGAAGCATTGATATTATATCAAGGAAAACGAAATTAAAACCGGCAATCTCAATTATACTGGGTACAGGGCTGGGAGGCCTGACCCGTGAAATGGATATTGATACGGAGATCCCCTATGGAGAACTGCCCGGTTTTCAGCAATCCACAGTACAGGGACATCAAGGCGTACTGATATTCGGGCATCTTAACAGGGTGCCTGTTATTGCCATGAAAGGAAGGCACCATTACTACGAAGGGTATTCCATGGATAACATAACCTATCCTATTAAAGTTTTCAAATCCCTTGGCATCAAAACATTAATAGTGTCTAACGCCTCGGGTGGCCTGGACCCGTCATTTGATGTAGGTGACATAATGGTCATAACAGACCATGTCAATCTTATGAATGATAACCCGCTGACAGGCCCTTTTAAAAAAGAAGAAGGCAACCGGTTCATCGACATGAGCAATGCCTACAATAAGGATTATGTATCACTTGCCTCACGGATAGCAGGGAAGAGAGGCATCAGACATTTAACAGGAACCTATGCAGGTGTTACCGGGCCTACTTTCGAAACTCCTGCAGAATACAAGCACCTCAGGATCATAGGTGCTGATGCAGTCGGCATGTCAACCGTTCCCGAAGTTATCTCAGCCCGTAAAGAAGGATTGGAAGTACTTGCGTTCTCCGTTATTTCAGACCTTGGTGTAGAGGGAAAGATCATCAAAATAAGTCATGATGATGTCATAGATGCGGCCAGCCTTGCAGAACCAAAACTTACAACAATCATAAAGGAATTCGTCACAGAGGTTTGAGATCATGGAACGTACTGCCCTCAAAATACTAATTATTCTACTCCTGATCACTTCATTAACGGGTTGCCACCAAATCCTCTTTAACCGGGATAATACACGGGTTGAAGGCTGTTTTTCCAATTTTTCGGGTAAAAGATTGATATTTAATGAAGTGGAGGTGCGTACCTTTATACCTCTCGATACGTTAAAACTTGATGAGGATGGTTGTTTCAGGCACTCAATGGACCTTGAGCAACCGGGGATATTCCTTCTCAAGCTGGACCAGGGCAATTACCTCACACTGGTCCTGAAGCCGGGGCAGGAAGTAGTTATCCGCAGCGATATGGAAAATATCAGGACCGGCTATTCAGTGGAGGGATCGCAGGGATCAGAGAAGCTCAGGGACTTCGAAATGGCTTACAATAAGAGAAAGGCAAAGCTTGAAGAACAGGCCAAAGCTTTCGATCGTTCTTTTAACCAGGCCCTGACTGATCGCCGTTACACAAAAATTCTTGATTCCCTGGTAGGCGCGCATAAAGCATACGTGACAAACCTGGTCAGATCAGAGCCTGCTTCACTGGCAAACCTTATCATGCTGAACCGCAGGTTTGTTACAGAAAAAGTTTTTGACCAATATGACGATTTTGAGATATTCGCCCTGGTAGATTCCGCATTGATGGAATTATATCCTGAAAACAAGCATGTTAAGGATCATCATTTCAGGATTGAACAGGCACGGTACCGTTTAAGGGTTGAGAACCTTGCCGGCGAAAGGCTTGCCGCAGGCAGGAAGGCTCCTGAAATTAAGCTCGAAACGCCCTCTGGCGAAACGGTCAACCTGAGCTCCCTGCAAGGAAACCCGGTAGTGTTGTATTTCTGGGCATCATCAGATGCCCCTTCAAGGAAAGCCAATCAGCAATTGGTTAAACTCTATGATGAGTATAAAAACAAAGGCTTGAAAGTATATGCTGTTTCACTTGACAAATATGAAGAAATGTGGAAAGCAGCAATCAAAATCGATAAGCTTGAATGGATCAATGTAAGTGATCTTTCAGGGATGGGTTCCCCTGTATCTTTTATGTACAATCTTCCGGAAAATCTTCCTTACATTTTTCTGATCGACAGGGATGGAAAGATCATAATGAAAACCGGTAAGTTACAAGAGCTTGAAGAACGTATAAGCAGATTGTTTGAATAACCGGGCTTTCACTGCTGGAGCTATTTTAGTATTATTGTAGTTTATTAACAAACCAGGCAGTTCAGTAATTGGAAAAATCTAAAAATATATATTTCGCGTCAGATTTTCACCTGGGCATTCCCGACCACAAAAGCAGCCTTGAAAGAGAGAAAAAGCTCGTTTCCTGGCTGAATGATGTCAAGGAAAAGGCCGACAGGATCTTTCTCATGGGCGACGTTTTCGATTTCTGGTTTGAATACAAAAGTGTGGTTCCAAAAGGATATGTAAGGTTACTGGGTAAACTTGCCGAAATAACCGATGCAGGCATCCCTGTTCATCTTTTCAAAGGGAACCACGATATCTGGGCTTTCAATTACCTGGAAAAAGAAATAAATATCATCCTTCACCGCCACCCTGAGGTGTTTGACTTTAACGGCCGGAAGTTTTATCTTGGACACGGCGACGGGCTCGGGCCGGGCGACAACGGTTATAAGTTCCTGAAGAAAGTTTTTGAGAACAGGATAAACCAATGGCTTTTCAGGTGGCTTCATCCTGATATCGGCGCCGGAATGGCGCTGTATTTCTCAAAAAAGAGCCGGACAGCCAATATCATAAAAGAGGGGAAGAAAGAAGAAGGCAGCCGGATAGAAGATGAGATGCTGTATAAATATGCACAAAGTCTTGTGAAACAAGGCATGAAAGCCGATTATTACATTTTCGGTCACAGGCACCTTCCTACCGACAAAGAGCTCAGCGATGGTTCACGCCTGATATTGCTGGGCGACTGGATAACGAATTTTTCATATGCCGTTTTCAACGGCCAAAAGCTTGAACTTAAGTTTTACGATAAAAAATAAAATACCATGAAAGACTTCTTCAAATTTATGTTCGCATCGATGCTGGGTTTTATCATAACCCTTATCATCGCTTTTTTCCTTTTTATAGCAGTAATAGCTTCAATCGTTTCCTTTGCCGAGAAAGAGACATATGAAGTGGAGGATAACTCGATCCTTAAAATGGAGGTGAATTACCCTGTCAATGACAGGACCCAGAAACAGATGTTCCCGTCCTTCGGACCTTCGTTTGACATTGAAAAAGCACTTGGCCTTAACGATTTGCTGAAATACCTCGACAAAGCTGCAACGGACGACCGGATCAAAGGGATCTATCTCGACCTTTCTGTTGTTCCAACAGGGACTGCCATTCTTGAAGAGCTGCGGCAGGCGATCCTTGACTTTAAAGAATCAGGTAAATTCGTGGTCTGCTATGCTGATATTCTCACACAGACTGCTTACTACCTGGGTTCTGCGGCTGACCATGTTTACCTCCATCCCGATGGCATGGTCGAGCTGAAAGGTATAAATGCCGAACTACTCTTCATAAAAGGCACCCTTGAAAAACTCGATATTGACGTGGAAGTTATCAGGGCCGGAAAATATAAAAGTGCTGCAGAGCCTCTTCTTTACGATAAAATGAGTGAGGCAAACAGAGAACAGATAGAGCTTTACATTAATCGCATCTGGAACAAGATGTCGGCAGATATTGCCGAGAGCAGGAATATGACAGTTGAAGAACTGAACAAGATAGCTGATGACCTTGACGCACTAAATGCGGAAAAGGCAACGGATCTGTTTATAGTCGACGGACTTTTCCATCCCGATGAGATGACTGCCGAACTCAAAAGGCTGGCAGGCATCGAACCGGATGACGATCTTGAAATGGTTAAGATGGGCAATTATGTTGACGCTACATTCCCCGACAAGGAAAAGAAAAGGATTGCCCGTGAAAAAATTGCCGTTGTTTATGCCGTGGGTGCGATAATGGGCGGTGAAGGAGATGACATGACCATCGGTTCCGAAAGGATCTCCAAGGCCATAAGGAAGGCCAGGAAAGACGATAAGGTAAAAGCCATTGTGATGAGGGTCAATTCACCGGGTGGTGATGCGCTTGCCTCAGAAGTTATAAGAAGGGAGATAGAATTAGCAAATGATACAAAGCCTGTTATCGTATCCATGAGTGACCTGGCTGCCTCAGGAGGCTACTGGATATCCTGTTCCGCAGATAAAATACTGGCCGATGAAATGACCCTCACCGGTTCAATCGGGGTTTTTGGTTTGATCCCCAATATGAAAGGCTTTTTCAACAACAAGCTCGGAATGACCTTCGATTATGCCAATACGAACAAAAATTCCGATTTCCCGACCGTAAGCAGACCACTGCCAGAATATCAGAAACAAGTTCTGGAACGTGAGATCGGCATGATATATGAAGATTTTCTCAGCCTGGTGGCCGATGGCAGGGATATGACGCGTGATGAGGTGCACGAACTGGCCCAGGGCAGGGTTTGGGCAGCCAGAGATGCTTTTGAGAATAACCTGGTTGATGAAATAGGCGGAATGCAAAGAGCAATTGATATCGCCGCTGAAATGGCAGATATCGAAGATTATCGCCTGTATGAACTGCCTCGTCAGAAAGATCCTTTCCAGCAACTGATCGAAGAAATTTCAGGTAATGCCAAAACCCGTTTACTTGTGAATGAGCTGGGTGATAACTACTACATATACCAGTACCTTAAAAAGGTGCAGGAGATGGAAGGAACCCAGGCACGGCTGCCTTTTGAAATAAGGCTCAAATAGAACAGATCAGAACGATTCGAGGGCTTTGATCCTCATAGCGGCTTTCGCCTTTGCTGTAGTATCCGTTTTATAATTATATATGGCATTCTCCCAGCTACCGTACATGGGGTTGGGGAATGCTATGAATCTTCTGCCGAAGCTTGATTCCAGCTTATCAACCATTTCTTTTCTTTCTTCAGCAGACCGGCCTTCAAAAACCCTTGAAAAATCCCCGAGGTTATCGCCCAACAGCATTACCACGCGATAATCTTCTTCAATGCGGTTTCTTCGGCTTTCCTTGCTGGTGGTGGAAGTCCTCATAAAAAGGTGGTCCTTGTCGGCATAAGGGAACCCCCTTCTTTTAAGATTTTCGATCGTAGCTCCTTTGAGATGTTCTTTCCGGTTGGTTACGTAGAATATTTCTATCTCTTTTGAGGCAACAAAATTCAGGAACTTTTGCGATCCGGGAAGAGCCTGAGCCCGGGAAAGCATGCACCACTCATCCCATTTTTCGGGATAACTGATGCCTTCAAGTATGCATTTAGCCTGGTATGGACTGTTATCAAGAACTGTTTCATCAATATCAGTTATAATAGCGCGCTTCTTATCCACTGTTTTATTGAGTTCATCATAGATCATTATCATGGCTATGTTATACGCCTGAAGGTAAAGCGCATCATTTTCCGCTGCCTTTTGCCGATAGAGTGTCGCCATCAGCATCCGCTCATTAGTGGAAGGCGTGTATTCGTCTTCGCCTTGAAATTGACAGGAACTGGAGAATATTGCAAAGAGCGCCAGGAATAGAATTAGTCTTTTCATGCCGTTAATCGTTTTATAAATTAAAAGAGCCGGATCATTTTAAATCCGGCTCAAAAATATAGAAGAAAAAGGTATCATGTTAGTTCGAAAAATCCATAGCTGCTAATCGCTTATAGCTTTCATAACGCCATTTGGCATTTTTTTCAGCCTCTATTTCAAGCCTTGCTGCTTCAGCAGGGAAGGCCTTTTTCAACGAAGTATACCTGACCTCGCCATCCAGGAAATTGCTGAACTGGCTCCAGTCGGGTTCTTTCGAGTCGAGTATGAACGGATTCTTTCCTTCGAACTCAAGAGCCGGGTTATACCTGTAAAGCTGCCAGTAACCCGAATCTACGGCAAGTTTCATCTCTTCCTGGGTCTTGCCCATGCCTGCACGTATACCGTGGTTGATACAAGGCGAATATGCGATTATTATCGAAGGTCCCTGGTAGGCTTCCGCCTCTTTCAGGGCTTTGAAATACTGATTATAGCTGGCCCCCATTGCAACCTGGGCAACATAAACGTAGCCATAGGTCATGGCCATCATTCCAAGGTCCTTTTTCCTGGCTTTCTTTCCTGAGGCGGCAAATTTCGCAACAGCACCCACAGGTGTCGATTTAGAAGCCTGACCACCTGTATTTGAGTAGACTTCGGTATCAAGAACCAGCAGGTTAATATCTTCTCCTGAGGCAATTACATGGTCAAGCCCGCCATAGCCTATGTCGTATGCCCATCCATCACCGCCAAATACCCAGATCGATTTCTTTACAAGGTATTGTTTGAGCGAAAGTATCTCTTTGGCAATCTTGTCCTTTGATTTATCAAGGAGCGGAAGCATCTTGTCTGTTGCTGCCTTTGACAGCTTTGCGTCATTCATGCCTTCAATCCATTCCTGGTAAGTATTTTTCAGGTTCTCGTCGATACCGTTGCTCATCGCTTCGCTCATCCTGTTGGCCATGCGGTCCCTCAGCTTCCTGATAGCAATGGTAAAGCCGAATCCATACTCAGCATTGTCTTCAAAAAGCGAATTGGCCCAGGCCGGTCCGTGACCGCTTTCATGATGCTGACGGTAGGGTGTAGAAGGCGCCGATCCTCCGTAAATGGAAGAACATCCGGTTGCATTGGAGATTATCATTCTTTCCCCGTACAACTGTGTTATCAACTTGATGTAAGGTGTTTCACCACATCCCGCACAGGCACCGGAAAATTCAAAGAGTGGTTGTGCAAACTGGCTGTTCTTTACCGATTTATCTTTCTCCACAATGTCTTCTTTATAGGTGACGTTCTCTTCCATATAGTCCCATCTTTCCACCTCATCCATTTGTGATCCCAGAGGCTCCATTATAAGGGCTTTTTCTTTGGAAGGACAGATATCGGCGCAGTTACCACAACCGGTGCAATCAAGCACACTTACCTGTATCCTGAAATTATAACCTGCCAGTTTCCCTTTTGTTTTCTGTGTTTCGGTACCTTCCGGAGCCTTTTCCAATTCCTCATCAGTAAGCAGGAACGGCCTGATACAGGCATGCGGACAAACATAGGCACACTGGTTACACTGGATACAGTTCTCAACCTGCCATTCCGGGACGTTTACGGCAATACCTCTTTTTTCGAATTCTGTGGTGCCCGGGGGGAATGTGCCGTCTTCCCTGTCGACAAAAGAACTTACAGGAAGGTCGTCCCCTTTCAAATGGTTGATTGTGTAGGCGATATCCTTTACAAAATCGGGAGCATTCAGCTCTTCCTTTTTATCCTTACCGCTGAGCTTCTTCCATTCTTTTGGTATCTCAACCCTGGTAACATCTCCTCCTCTGTCAACGGCGGTGTTGTTCATATTTACGATATCCTCTCCCTTGTTCCCGAACGTCTTCCTGATCATTAACTTCATCTGTTCCACGGCAAGTTCGTAAGGGATCACGTTGGATATCTTGAAAAATGCTGATTGCATTATCGTGTTAGTCCTGGAGCCCAGCCCGATCTCTTCTGCAATCCTGGTGGCATTGATGATATAAAAATTGATATCGTTCTCGGCCAGGTATTTTTTCATGGAATCAGGAAGCCTTTTCTTTGTTTCCTCCTTATCCCATATGCTGTTCAGTAAGAATGTACCCCCTTTCTTCAACCCCTTGAGCATATCATATTTATCGAGATATGACGGTACATGGCAGGCAACAAAATCAGGTGAACTTACAAGGTACGAAGAGTGGACAGGTTTGTCGCCAAACCGCAGGTGCGAAGTGGTTATACCTCCCGATTTTTTGGAGTCGTAGGCGAAATAAGCCTGGCAGTATTTGTCGGTATTTTCACCTATGATCTTGATCGAGTTCTTATTGGCCCCAACAGTACCGTCGGAACCAAGTCCGTAAAACTTACCTTCGAAAGTACCTTTCGGCACGGTGCTCACGTCTGGCTTCAGCGGAAGTGAAAGGTAGGTGACATCGTCCACAATTCCGACAGTGAAACGGTCTTTGGGTTCCTTCATTTTCAGGTTATCAAAAACCGATATGATCATTGACGGAGTTGTATCTTTTGAGCTCAGCCCGTAGCGCCCTCCCACGATCAATGGGGCGTTTTCCTTACCGTAATACAGATCTTTTACATCGAGGTGCAGCGGTTCAGCGTTAGCCCCCGGTTCTTTGGTCCTGTCAAGTACGGCTATCCTTTTAACGGATTCCGGAATCGCTTTAAAAAAGTATTTGGCTGAGAAAGGCCTGTAAAGGTGAACAGTGACAAGGCCTACCTTTTCGCCCTTTGCGACAAGGTAATCAACCGTTTCTTTAATTGTATCGGTAACAGACCCCATGGCAATGATCACATGTTCGGCATCAGGAGCGCCGTGATAATTGAACGGGTGGTATTCGCGCCCGGTTAGCTTTGTGATCTCCTGCATATAGTTTTCAACCACATCGGGTATGGGATCATAAAAGCGGTTAGCGGCCTCCCTCGACTGGAAATAAATATCCGGGTTCTGTGCAGTACCCCTTGTAACAGGATGTTCAGGGTTCAGCGCCCTTTCGCGGAATTCCTGTACTGCCTGGAAGTCGAAAAGATGTTCAAGGTCTTCATTCTCAAAATATTCAACCTTTTGGATCTCGTGAGAGGTACGGAAACCATCAAAGAAATGAAGGAACGGTACCCTCGATTTTACTGATGCCAGGTGGGCTATCCCTCCTATGTCCATGATCTCCTGCACGCTTCCTGTAGCAAGCATGGCAAAGCCGGTATGCCGCGTACTCATAACGTCGCTGTGATCTCCGAAAATTGAAAGAGCCTGGGCCGCTAAACTTCTTGCACTGACATGAAAAACGCCCGGTAGCAATTCGCCTGACATTTTGTACATGTTCGGGATCATCAGCAGCAACCCCTGGGAAGCAGTAAATGTTGAGCAAAGTGCCCCGGATTGCAAAGCTCCGTGCATAGCCCCGGCAGCTCCCGCTTCCGACTGCATTTCTGTTACATTGATCACATCATCGAAAATATTCTTCCTTTCATGTGCAGCCCATTCGTCAATGTATTCTGCCATGGTGGATGATGGGGTGATGGGATAGATGCAAGCTACTTCGCTGAATATATAAGCTACATGCGATGCCGCATAGTTACCGTCGCAGGTAATAAATTTTTTCTTTTTCATAACAAACTGATTTAATGCTAGATATGTATACGAGTTATGGTGAAATAAACTGGAACGAAATTAATAAAATCTATCCAGTATGTCTGTTCTATTGTTACAAAAATAACACGTACGTTCTTATTTATAATGAGTTTAGATTCAATAGTTTATTATTGATATCGTTGATGCTCAAGAATATAGGAAAAGCCTTTGAACCTACGCTCAAAACGAAAGTCTTAACCTGATTTTACTGAAGAAATTGGAAAACCGTATTTGTGTATTAAGCCGCCTTTATATATTTTTACCGAATAGATTTTGAAAAACAGAGTGTAAATTATAAAAGGCTTAACATGGACCTGACAACAAATTACCTGGGTTTAAAACTCAAGAATCCCATAATAATTGGGGCGAGCAATCTCGTAACAGATATAAATTTTGTTAAAAAGCTGGAAGAAGCAGGAGCTGCTGCCATTGTATATAAGTCACTTTTTGAGGAGCAGATCCAGCTCGAAAACCTTGAGCACCATCAAAGTTCGGAAGATTATGGTGACCGTCATCCGGAAATGTCTTCTTCAATGCTTCCCAATATTGAGCATGCCGGTCCTGAAGAATTCCTGTTCAATTTCTCTAAACTTAAACAATCGATCAATATTCCTTTGATTGCCAGCGTTAACGCCGTTTACGACGATACCTGGTACGAGTATGCCAAAAAACTCGAAGATATTGGTGCCGATGCGCTTGAACTAAACTTTTATTCTGTACCCAGGGAATTCGATCTTGACGACAATTCCATATTGAAAGAACAGCTTGATACCCTTGAAGGGGTAAAAAAATCTGTTAAAATTCCCGTAAGCGTTAAATTAAGTGAGTTTTACACCAACCCCCTTTATTGCCTTGGTGAAATGGACAAGGCAGGTGTCAATGGATTTGTGTTGTTCAATCGTTTGTTCCAGCCTGATATCGATCTGGATAATGAAAAGATGCATTATCCTTATATTCTGAGCAATGAACAGGACAACCGCTTACCCTTGAGATTTGCAGGCCTGCTCTACGATAATGTCAAAGCCAGTATTTGCAGCAATACCGGCATTTTAAACGGTAATGATGTAATAAAGATGATACTTGCAGGCGCCGATTGTGTCCAGACAGTAAGCACTATCTATAAGCATGGTCCGAAGCAGGTTACAAAAATGCTGGAAGACATTGAAGCATGGATGGATAAAAAGGGCTATTCCAAACTTGATGAGTTCAGGGGTAAGCTGTCGAGAAAAAATATAAAGGAGCCTTTCGCATACAGGAGGGCGCAATATGTTGACATCCTGATGAGGTCGGAGGAGATCTTCAAAAAATATCCCCTCATATAATACATCTGCTTAAACTAATTAACTGTTATCTCATCTGCAAAGATCCAGGCTCTGTTGCCTGCACCTTTGTGCCATTCGGGACATACACCAATATTCTTGGCAACCACCTTTATATATCTTGAAGTAAGCCTCATGCGTGTCTTTAAATACTCGTGTATTACCGGTTCATTCATTCTTTCAGGCGATCTGTTCCTTATAATTGCAACTGTCTTGAAATCGTAAGGTTTTTGGGAGACTTCAAAGATCACTTCCTCGGGCTTGAAAATCCAGGAGTCCTGATCTTCGAGGAATGATGCCTTAATAGATTTGACCCTCTTTCTCTCGCCTAGGTCTATGATAACCTCCATATCTACGCCATAATACCCCTGCCAGGCACCTGTTCTGAAATTATCTGTTCCCCTGATCATATCAACAAGGGCCAAATCTCCGCCACCCGTATACTGGCTGCTGTATGGATTTTTGATCTGTATGGTATAATCATGTGGTAACCTGAAAAATTCCGCACTGATCACCTTACTTGGGATTTTACCTTGTAAGGTGGCGTAAGTATTGATCTTCACATCCCTGTTTATTGTGATAGAGTCGTTATATAAAGGAGAATACCTTCCCGGCATGGTTTTTCCCGTTGAATACCTGATGACCGCCGAATCGTTGATATGGTCGATAGCAAATACCATTCTATCCCTGAATATCCTGTTATCAGTCCTGATGAAAGGAACAGGCGTAATCAGGTGATCATCGATAACTGAAACAGGCCTGTCTTCCGGATTGAATCCCCAGTTCCTGTTGGGGCGGGTTCCCATCAGGAATGTAAGCTTGCTGCCTCCCATGATATCTTCATGAAAGATGTAGCTTTTAGTATACCCCTCACCGTCAAGCTCTGTATCAATTATATATTTGTTCTGACTGCTGGTGCCTTTTGCTTCCAGTACGAAATCTTCACCGTTTGGAAGGTGGATCGTTACCTTATTAAACAAGGGACTTCCCAGGACATAATAATCCATCCCTGGTGTTACCGGGTAAAAACCCATAGAACTGAACACATACCAGGCCGACATCTGGCCGCAATCTTCATTTCCACAAAGCCCTGCCGGGCCTTCATGGTAAAGCTCATCCATAATCTGCCTGACAACCTTCTGTGTCTTGAAAGGCTCGCCGATAAAGGAATAAAGATAGGCCATGTGGTGACTGGGCTCGTTGCCGTGTGCATACTGTCCGATAAGTCCGGTAATATCGGCCTGCTGTCTGCCTGCAAGGTCGGGAGAAGAAGAAAACATTTCGTCGAGCTTCCTTTCAAAACCCTCATCACCTCCCATCAGATCGACCAGGCCTGAAATATCGTGGGGCACATAGAAAGTGTATTGCCATGTATTGGCCTCGGTAAGCATAAAATTGACCTCTGTCGGGTCAAATGGGTTTGTAAACGCACCGTTTTTCTTTCCCCTTATGAAACGTGTATCGGGATCGAACAGATTTTTATAGTATTGAGCCCTTTGAAGGTATTCCCGGTAGCCGTCCTCATCTCCCAATGCTTTGGCCATAATGGCTATACACCAGTCATCATATGCGTATTCAAGGGTTTTCGAAACTGATTCCCCTTCAACATCTGCGGGTATATAACCATATTTCCTGTAAGCGTTGAGTCCGAAATGATCCTGGCCGGCGCTTTTTTTCATGGCCTCGTATGCCTTTTCCACATCAAAATCATCTATACCTTTAATATATGCATCGGTAATAACTGGTATGGAATGATAACCGATCATGCAGTTTGTTTCATTTGCAGCCAGTTCCCACACAGGTAAAAGCCCTCCCTTATCATATATATCCAGCATTGTCTTAATGAAATCCAGGTCCCTTTCAGGCTGCAGAACGGTGTAGAGGGGATGGGCAGCCCTGTATGTATCCCAAAGTGAGAATACGGTATATATTTCATGACCGGGGTCTTCATGCACCTCAAGGTCATGTCCCCTGTATCTACCATCCACATCGTTATACAGGTTGGGAGCAAGGAATGAATGATAAAGGGCGGTATAGAAGACGGTTTTCAGGTCATCCCGATCATCTTCAATTTCTATTACCGATAGCTCATCTTCCCATACTCTCAGGGCATTTCTCTTTATTTTGTCAAAATTCCATCCGGGCATTTCCTCATCAATGTTTCTGGCAGCCCCTTCTTTGCTCACAGCGGATATACCAACTTTAACCAACACTTCATCGTCGCTGTCCTCATTGTAGCTCACCCAACTCTTGACTGAGGTACCGGAAGCCTTCATCAGGCCAGGTATGACCGAATCATTCACAATGACCCCTGATTCAACAAAAGGTTCTGAGAAAATGGCGTGAAAGAAGACATACTGGTCATCCGACCATCCGTCTGTTCTCCTCATTCCATTGATCTCCCGGTCGTTCAGTATTTCAACTTCCAGATCTATTATTCTGTCGCTGGTTATCGATTCCACAAGATCAATTAAAATGTATTTTTTCCGGCCTTCAGGAAATTCGTATTTATGGAGGCCAACCCTTTCAGTGACAGTGAATGAGGCATGTATCCCATAATCTTTAAGCATTACCGAATAATATCCCGGTTGGGAACTTTCATCATCATGACTGAACCGTGATCTGTATCCTGTCCCGGGATTTGATTCATCCCCGGGGTTCCACAGCAAATTGCCTGTCATTGGCATGATTCGTATGTCACCGTAATCCCCGACACCTGTGCCGCTAAGGTGCGTGTGAGAAAACCCCATTATAGTGCTGTCGGAGTAATGATACCCTGAACAACCGTCCCAACTGTCCTTTCGGGTATCAGGGCTGAGCTGTACCATTCCAAAAGGCATGGTGGCTCCTGGGTATGTATGACCATGACCGTCGGTACCGATGAATGTATTCACATAGCCAGTTATCTTTCCACTTTCACTACCCCCGCATGATGAAAATACTACTCCTAATATAATAAGGTATAAGACGTTTTTCATTCCTAAGTTTTTATGAAGTGATCAGAATCAAGCAGGTTATTGCCACTTCGGTTCATAAACGCATAATTGAACCCCTTATGGATCGAGTATGCTCCATGGCTTCCCGACTTATCAACTGCGAGGTACCCCACCTGGTATTTCCTGTAATCGGGCAGCTTGTCGGTAATCCTTTTTACTGCAGCCTCACAGGCCTCCTGTGGCAGCATTCCCCGGCGCATGAATTCAACGATCAGGAATGACCCAAGAGTTTTCATAACAAGTTCACCAAGGCCGGTGGCAACAGCGCCGCCAACTTCATTATCCACGTACATTCCCGCACCGATAATTGGCGAGTCTCCTACCCTGCCGTGATACTTGTACGCTGCACCGCTGGTGGTGCAGCTTCCAGCAATATTACCGGAGCTGTCGATAGCAAGCATACCGATCGTATCGTGATTTTCAACATTTATGACCGGTTTATACCGGCTTTCTTTTTTCCATTGCTCCCATTCCTTGAGTGATTGTTCAGTTAACAGATCCTGGTGTTTAAACCCTTGTTCCAGGGCAAACTGGTAAGCACCTTCACCGGAGAGCATTACATGAGGTGTTTCCTCCATTACTTTCCGGGCAACAGACACTGCATTTTTGATATTCTGAAGAAAGCTCACTGATCCGGCATTTCCAAGGTGATCCATTATACAGGCATCAAGGGTCACTTTGCCATCCCTGTCGGGCAGCCCTCCCAATCCAACGCTCATATTGTCAGGATCATCCTCTATGATACCCACTCCGGCCTCTGCTGCATCAAGTGCTTTTCCGCCTTTACCGAGGATCTTCCAGGCTTCATCATTGGCAGGTATGCCACTGTTCCAGGTAGAAATAACGGCAGGTATTCCTGAAGATCCTGATTGGGATATTCTTAAATAAGGCGAAGAAAAACCTGCCAGGGGCAGTGCCAGGCTTCCTGCACCTGCCGCCAGCGATCTCGCAATGAAATTCCTTCTATTGATCATGATTGAGCATTTTTCAAAGTGCCTATAATTCTTTTCTTATAGCCTGCTATACCATAAAATGCAAGGTAGGCAAAGGCAAAAAGTGGAACGGTAAAAGATGCATGGACACCATAGCTGTCGGCCACTGCACCCTGGATTACCGGTATGATAGCGCCTCCGAGAATAGCCATAACCAGAAGGGAGGATCCCTGGCTTTTAAATTTTCCCAGGCCTTCGATGGCAAGAGTGAAGATATTGGACCACATGATAGAGTTAAAGAGGCCTATACCTATTACAGACCACATAGCTGTTTTCCCTTCTGAGCTGAGGGTAATAACCAGCAGGGAAATATTGATGAGGGAAAACAGGAAGAGGGTCCTGTGGGGCAATGACCTTCCGAGGAAAAAGGCCGCAAGGTTAACTATGAGAAAAACACTGTATATTAAAGCGATGTGTATTCCATTGGTGTACCAGATAACCAGGAACGCTGCCAAAGGTATAGCTAACATCAGGAAATACTTCAACCCTTTTTTCGAAAAATCAGCCAGTGAAACAGCACCCAGAAATCTTCCTATCATCAGTCCGCCCCAGTAAAAAGAAACATAGGTGCTTGCCTCGGCCTCTCCGAATCCCGCTATATTTTCAAGCCCAAGATAACTGATCAATATACTCCCTATGCTCACCTCGGCACCTACATACATGAAGATCGCTATGATTCCAAGAGTAAGATTAGAGTATTTCAGAGCTCCTGCCGACCGTTGGATATTAACCGGACTTGTCAGGCGGGGCAGGTGGCTGAACCTTATAAATACAGCCAGCAGCAGAAAAATAATAGAGAAGACCAGGTAAGGCATTTTCACCGCATCGGCACTGCCTTCGGGGCCAATAAAGAATTTAAATATAAGGTATCCTCCTATCAGCGGACTTATGGTTGTTCCAAGCGAATTGAATCCCTGGGCAAGGTTAAGCCGGCTGGAAGCTGACTTTTCAGAACCGAGTATTGCCACATAAGGGTTGGCTGCTATCTGTAGAATTGTAAAGCCTAGTGCCATTATAAAAAGGGCCGTCAGAAAAAAACCATACATTTTATAATTGGCTGCAGGAATGAAAAGGGCGCTGCCAAATGCAGAGATGAGCAGACCTATCAATATCCCGTTCTTATATCCAATTCTCATTATTGGGTCGCCGGCTGTGGCAGAGATAATGAAATAGGCTAATGATCCTACGAAATATGCACCGAAGAAAGAGAACTGTACCATCATGGCCCTGGCATAGTTCAGTTCAAATACTCCTTTTAAGTAAGGTATGAGGATATCATTGAGAACTGTCATGAAACCCCACATAAAGAACAACCCGACTACAACAAGAAAGGCTGAGGTATAAGTTGGCTTATCCTGCATATTGCTATTCATACAGGTGCCTAAGGTAAAAAAAATCCTCACCGGGCAAATGCCGTGAGGAAAATAAATGTGAATAGCAAATAAAACAGGACTTACATAAAAAAATAAAGAGTGCTTTCGCACTCTTTACTTTAAACCCAAAATCATGAAAAAACAAATAAATTATTTCTTCAACCTATAGTTAATCAGATATTATCAAAAAGGTAATACAAAAAATAAAATTTTATTTAAAAAATTTGTATCGCCACTGTTTTTAGCCATTTTCTGAAGTATGCTTATGGCATCCTTGTTAAAATCGTGGCCTTCATTTTCAGCGATCATCTCGAATTGTTCCCTGGCTTTTTCGTTTTTATCGGTAACCAGGTAACTTAGGCCGAGGTACCATTCGGCATTATCCTTATAGAGGGTACTCCCTTCTTTGACTATATCTCTGAAGAGGCTTATCGACTCGGAATAATCCTTGATTTCCATATTTGAAATACCGGAATAGTACTTCAGGGCAATATTGTCAGGATCATTCTTCATCAATTCGGTGAAGAGTAAAGAGGCTTTTGTAAAATTCTTGTTCTGGAACTGCAGCAGGGCTTCTACAACATTTGCACCGCTTGTCCTGGTAATACTGATGGATTCGCCAGAATCGTAGTACATGGCATACAGCTTCTCATTTGAATACCCTGAAGGTTTGAGAAGAAGTATGGAACCGGCGACTATCAGCAATACAATAACCGATGCAGCTGCATACCAGTACTTTCTCGTGAGTGGCCTGATAACGCCTTTTCTGGATCGATCTTTCTTGAAATCCTCCTGGGCTTCGATCAATGTAGCCCTGAAATCCAGTACTTCAGTATCTTTTAGTGCATCATTCAAATCTTTTTCCAATTTGAACTCAAAAGCCAGCCCGGGATTTGAATCCATTTCCGATTCAAGATCCCTCATGGCAATTTCATCGAGTTCTCCTTCGAAGTAATGTTCGATCCTTTCTGAATACCTTAATTGTTCGTTCATTCTTCCATTAATTTTTTAAACCTGGGGTCGTTTATAATCTGTTGCTTTAATTTCTCTTTACACATGAACTTACGAGTCTTGGCGTATTTTTCACTTTTAAAACCCATCAGATCAGCGATCTCCTTCAAGGGCACCTTCTGCAGGAACAACTTCAGCACTTTCTGGCAATCCTCACCGAGCTCGAGAAAGTGTTGTTGAAACAACTTATATTTCTCGTTCTCATTATCGGTGAATTCAAACTGGATGGTATCCTGCAGTTCATTCAGATTTTCCAGTTCCAGGAACTCACTGCTGAAAGCTTTTTTATCAAGCCTCTGAAGCCAAAGGTTCCTGCACACCGAGTACAAATACGTTTTAAAAGAACTTGTAAGTATCAGGTCATCCGACCTTACCTTTTTAAAAATGATTACTAAAGCATCCTGGAAGACATCCTCGGCATCTATCTCGCTCCCTGAATTAGTTGTGATCAGATACTTGATAGTAGGAAAAAACTCCTTGTATACATAGTTAACTACACTTCTATCCTGGACCTTGAGGCCACTGAGGATATCTTCATCGCTGTAGTATATCATTTAGTACTGAATTTTATCAGATTTTGCCAAAAAGGTAATACGGTTATAAGCAGATTGTTAAAAAAATTACAACCAGACTCCCCGGGCTTTGGAAACAAAAATATGATTTTCTTTGATCTTGGAATGTTTCTGTATTATTTTTGTAGTTGAACATTGTATCTTTTCTATCGAATAAGCGTACATATTTTCATAAAATTTTTAAAAAAAATTGAAAAAAATTTGAAAAAACGTATAACCTTCCATGATTTTCTGTGATAAATGGACATAAATAAGGTATCCATTTGATACTATAGACAATCATCGAGCACCGCAAAAATTTTTTAATCATGGAAAAAGTTACTAACCGCATTCAGTTAATTTTACTGCTGCTTTTATTCGGAGCCTTCTCGTCAACTGCTCAGAATCAAATTACAGGAACCCTTACTTATCACGACAACTGGGGTATGGACAACTCTACTGTCTACCTCATGGACCTTAACAACAACATTCTTGATTCCTGTGCAACCAATGCAGCAGGGGAATACGTTTTTAACAATGTTACACCCGGCGATTATCTCATGACGGCCTCTACCGACCTGCCTGCAGGTGGCGTAGACCTCGGAGACGCATTCCTGATCATGTTGAATCTATACAACATGTACACTTTCAACGACATCCAGGAGCTGGCCGCCGATGTTGACGGAGACGGGGTTGTGACCTGGGATGATTATTTCACTATCGTTGTCGGATGGTTCAACTACGGCTATCCTTTCCCCGTAGGCGACTGGGTATTTGAAACTGTTCCTGTCAGCGTAACCTCCTCCAGGGATGGAGGAAGCGGCGGCGGTGGTGGAATAGGTTCAAGTTCCACGGGAGACGTTGGAGGCCTGTTCATTCCTGATAAAAATTTCCCCTATACACCGGTTGAATACCTGAAGGCATCCGTACCTGCATCTGAAGCTTATAGTTACTCCGTTGAGATCAACTCGGCTGATGCGCTAGGTGGATTCCATCTCAACCTGGCCATTCCTGAAGGCGTTACAGTCACTGGTGTAACCAGTGAACTGCAAGTGGAGTACAACATTGAAGGCAACCAGTTACTTATTACCTGGGTCGATTCTGATCTTCTGAAAAATGTTGAGAATGTAGTAATAGAACTCGAACTTAATGTTCAGGGTACAGACGCCGTTAGATTTGCCAATATTTCAGGAACACACTTCATTGGTGCGGAAGGAGAAATCGCTAACCATGTAACCCTTAAGTTTGATGATCTGGAGATAGGACCGGCCGCTGATCAGGAGGCAACTGCCTTTAACCTGAAAGTAGGCCCGAACCCGTTCATCGACAGGACCAATCTCTGGATATCATCCGATAATATTACAAATAATGCGGTATTCGCCATTTATGATGGCAATGGGAACATTGTTAAGGAATTCAATATCAATGTCAGTGGAAATGCCGGACAACAGGTCAATATTGACCTTTCGGATCTCTCCGCAGGTATTTACCACTACCGCCTGTGGAACGAAGGAAAAAATATTTTTGAATCAGGCTCCATGATTAAACTTAGATAAGCGGTGTTCAATTAAGTTTAGAATGTAATTTCTGATTAAAGAGTGTCTGACCGACACTCTTTTTTTTTATTTTAGGGGATTGTTCCATATCCAGCTAATAAGATGAACACTCCGGGCTATCAGCATATTAAAAAAGTTATATTTTTTGCTATACTGACTGTCTTTTTATTTAAAGGTTTACCATCCCTTTCACAGAAAACTTTTGATCCGCAAGCCCTTGAGCAAAAAGCTCTCAGGTATTTAAGAAGCGGTCATTATGACTCCTCCATACTCACCAGGGAAAAGCTTTATGGTTACTATGCTGAGAAAGGAGACCAGGAGCAGCAGGTTTCCACGCTGCTTGCGATAGCCGAATCATACCTTAAGCTTTCAAAGTATGAGCAAGCGCTTGAAATAATAGATTCCAGCATGGTCATTGCCAAAGGAAGCGCTGACGAAGATCTGCTATTTGCGAAAATATACCAGATTACAGGCACTGTTTATCTCAGCATGAAGGAGCTCGACACGGCCAGGTACCTGCTTGAAAGATCAATATCCGACCCGGAAATGATGAAAAAATACAGTGCTTCATTCAACCTGGCAAAAACTTATAACAATCTTGGCAATTATTTCTTCTATCAGAGAAACCTTGATTCGGCTCTTTTCTATTACGAAAAGGCCTACAGTATTGCCGGTTCTGAATCTGATACCGTAAATGAGGATTTCGCATCCGCCTGCCAGAATATGGGCATTATATATGCCAGCAAAGGCTTTTATGTGAAAGCGGAACAATACATTCACAGTTCACTGGCCATTAAGAAAATACTGTACGACCAGAACTCGATCTCGCTGGCCAGGACATATTTTAACATAGCCAATTTCTATTTTCTGGTCTCAAAAATTGATTCAGCTTACAATAACCTTAAAAAAGCCGAAAAAATATATAAGCTTCATTTCCCGCCTGACAGTCCAAGGTTAGCTTATATTTATCAGATACAAGGCAATTATTATTTGACAAAAGGTGACTTTGATAGAGCATTAACATATTTTCAGAGCGCTTTAAATATTTATGAAAATCATTCAAGTAATTATAAATCTACAATTCAAACCATACTCAATAATATAGGATTTCTTTTTGAGCGCAAGAATCAATACAGCCAGGCAATCCACTATTATCAAAAAGCCATTGAGATAGGAAAAAGTGTAGAAGCCATAAGGGCCTACAGAAATATTGGAAAGCTTTACTCCAATATGGAAGAATACGAAAAGGCAAATTCCTTTTTTAACAGATCCATTAGCGCTGTTAAAGATATATTAGGCAGCCGCAACCAGGACATTGCACTAGGTTATCTTTATTATGGAATAAGTTTATTGGATCAGGAAAAAGTGAAAACAGGATTAAACTATCTTTTCGAATCCAAAAGAATCTTTGAGGAAATTTTCGGAATAAAGAACAGGGATGTTGCCAAAATAAATACCATTATAGGCAATTACTACCAAAATGAGAACTTGTTTGATAGTGCTCTCTATTACTATCAGCAAAGCATGATAGCCTCAATAGACTTATTTAATAATGAGAATATTCACGAAAACCCCAAATTTGAAACCGTAGCTCCTGATCTGACAACGCTGGAAGCTTTGACAGAAAAGGCCTATACTCTCTATTTAAAATACAGGAGTGCAAACTCTGACACACTATCCCTGTATTCAAGCTACAATTCATACAACCTGAACATCCGGCTCATAGATACGATCAGGAATACTTTTCAGAACGAGGAAAGCAAACTGTTTTTATCGCAAAACAGCAATAAGATCATCACAGATTTTTTAGCAACGGCTTACGAGCTATACTCAATAACCGGCCGTTCATCCTATTTCACCAAGATGATCGAACTGGCGGAATGGAACAAGGCATCTTTACTCATGGACGCCCTGAGAGAGGCAAGGGCACACAGCCTGAGTAATGTACCGGAAGAACTGCTCGACAGGGAAGAAGCACTGCAGTTGAATATAGGCTTTTACAGCGAGAAGATCCACGAGGAATCCACTAAAAGCAAACCCGACAGCGCCCTGATCGAAAACTGGAACAAGACCCTTTTTAGATACAGAATTGAGCTTGAGGAGCTGAAAGACAGGATAACAGAAGAATACCCGTTATTTTCCGCTTTGAAATATTCTAATGAAATAGCGGATCCCGATGAGGTGAAGAAATCATTAAACCAGAGGGAAACGATGATTGAATATGTTCTTGCGGATACAACTTTATATATTTTTATCATAAACAATGAGCATTCCGAATGTATCAGTTCAAAAGTGGATACGAACTTCTTCAAATCGATAGACCGGTTTCATGATCTCTCAAAAAAATCACCCACACTCGATTACCAGCCGGAAGATTTTATCAACTTCATAAATATTGGCAATTACCTGTACCAAAAGATCATTGAGCCTGCCAATGAATTCATAAGCGGTAATGAACTGCTTATTATCCCGGATGCGGAACTGAACTTTATTTCTTTCGACCTTCTTCTGAAAGACACACTGTTCAAAATGAGGGATGACTATAAAAACCTGAGCTATCTTATTGATGATCAAACCATCAGGTATTCCTACTCCCTTTCTTTTGAGCGCTTCCGCAAAGAGAATGAAAATCAATCCGCCCGTCAAAGGGTACTTGCCTTTGCGCCCGCTTATGATGAATTTGACCCGAACAATTCAGAACTGGCCGAAAACTACAGGGAGGTTCTGTTGCCACTGCCTTATGCCGAGGAGGAAGTAGGGTTTGTACTTGAGCAATATCCGGGCAAAAGCTATAAAGGGGCTGAAGCCAATGAAGCGAATTTCATTGAAGACGCCCCCGATTACGAGATCATACACCTGGCCATGCACACCCTGGTCGACAGGTCAAATCCATTGTTCTCAAAGCTTGTATTTACTACTAAGAAAGACAGCCTGAGGGAAGGCTTCCTCAACATATACGAATTATACAATATGGACCTCAACGGCAACCTGGCCGTCCTGAGCGCCTGTAATACAGGATCTGGAAAACTTGAAAAAGGCGAAGGGATCATGAGCCTTGCCAGGGCCTTTATGTATGCCGGTATACCAAGTGTGGTGATGACGCTTTGGACCGTTGAGGATCGCGCAGGCAGCACTATTATGGGCAGTTTTTACAATTTCATGAGTGAAGGACTACCAAAGGATGTAGCATTGAGGAATGCCAAACTTGATTATCTTGAAAATTCGACCCGGCTCAAGTCACACCCTTATTTCTGGGGAGGATATGTGTGCATTGGAGATGAATCACC